>JBDSEV010000075.1:0-175651 GCA_039919885.1 Chitinophagaceae bacterium | reverse complement strand
CCAGCCGTTTGCCATTGCGCTCGGCGATCCCGCTACCGGAACAAGCCGTGTTAACTTAGGTGGCGGTATCAATTCGTTTGGTACTGCAATTGGGCCGCTGGTAGTAGCGCTGGCTCTTTTTGGTACTACGGCAGCCATAACAGACGAGAAAATTGCTGCACTCAGTCTTACAAAAGTCATTGTATTATATATCTGTGTCGGCGCATTGTTTATGGCTGCGGCCGCAATGTTCCAGTTTTCAAAGAAAGTGCCATCCGGCATTATGATTGAAAAAACGGAAAAGGCAAATAAAGCGTTGTATACTTTATTAATTATGACAGGTTTGCTGATAATGATGTTTGCGCCTGTTTTCAGCAGTTATAAAACAGATTTAACCAATGCTTCAGATGCAGAAAAACATGCCATGGAAGCTTATCGCTTAAACTGGTTGCTGGGTGCATTTGCTGTGGTGGTGGTAGGGTTGATTGTAGCAAACCTTAGCGCAAAAAAGAATGCCAACGGATGGGGCGCAATGCAATACCCACAGTTACTGCTTGGTATGCTGGGTATATTTTTCTATGTAGGAGCGGAAGTTGCGATAGGCAGTAACCTGGGTGAATTATTGCGTCAAACACCTTTCGGCGGCCTCTCCGCTTCCGAAGCCACTCCTTATATTGGTATGTATTGGGGTAGTTTAATGATTGGAAGATGGACAGGGGCTATCAGTGCATTCAATTTTAGCGAAAGAACAAAATCGATTTTGAAATTTGTTGTTCCACTTGCAGCATTTGTAATACTAATTGTAATAAATACGCTGGCTAAATACGATATGCAACCGCTGTACTATTATGTTGTTTGTGTTTTAATTCAGATTGCTGCTTTTTATTACACAAAAGACAAGCCAGCAAGAACACTGCTAACTTTTAGTTTGCTGGGTGTGATTGCCATGGTTATTGGACTGATGACTACAGGCACCGTATCCATTTATGCATTTTTAAGCGGTGGATTGGTTTGCTCCATTATGTGGCCTTCCATTTTCAGCTTATCCATTGCTGGCCTCGGAAAATACACTACGCAGGGTTCAGCCTTTTTAATTATGATGATACTGGGCGGCGGCATCATACCACCCATTCAGGGTAAACTGGCCGATGTAATAGGTATTCACCAGTCTTATTGGATTGCAGCCTTGTGTTTCGGTTACCTGGTGTTCTTCGGGTTTGTGATAAAAGGTATATTATCCAAACAAGGCATCAATTACGATACGGAGATTGCTGCAGGCGGTCATTGATTTTTTATTACTTAAATATTTACGAGGAAACTGACCATGGCATCTTCAACTTCATTACAGCAATTGGTTATAGGCATTGATATCGGTGGAACAGGAACAAAGTTTGGGATCGTAGACCGGGATGGCAATGTGCTGTTTTCGAGCGAAATTTCTACCAAAAAACACCTTACCGTCGAGAGTTTTATTGATGAGCTCCACGATGCTATGTTTGTGCTTATTCAAAAAGCAGGTGGCAGCGGCAGGATTAAGGGAATTGGCGTAGGTGCCCCCAATGGAAACTATTATACCGGCACAATAGAATATGCACCCAATTTACCCTGGAAAGGAATCATACCCCTCGCCAAATTGCTGGAAGATAAATTTAAACTGCCCACCACCCTAACCAACGATGCCAACGCGGCAGCTATTGGCGAAATGACCTATGGCGCGGCAAAAGGCATGAAGGATTTTATTATGATTACGTTGGGCACCGGTGTGGGCAGCGGCATTGTTGCCAACGGGCAGCTTATCTACGGGCATGATGGCTTTGCAGGTGAGCTTGGGCATACCATCATTATACCAGATGGGCGCCTGCACCAGGGAACCGGCAAACTGGGTTCACTGGAGAGCTATGCTTCGGCTACTGGTGTACGGTATACCGCGCTGGAATTCCTGCAAAGATCAGATGAAGAAAGTGTGCTGCGCGAAGTGCCTGAAGCAGATATGGATTCCAAAAAAGTGTACGAAGCAGCTATCAAAGGCGATAAAATGGCCAAGGAGATATATGAGTTTACGGGCAGGATTCTGGGCATTGCACTGGCCAATGCCGTTATGTTCAGCAGCCCCGAAGCCATCATTTTGTTTGGCGGCCTTACAAAGGCGGGCGATTTGATTTTAAAACCTACCCGTGAAAACATGGAAGCCAACCTTATCCAGATTTTTCAGAACAAAGTAAAGATTCTTATCAGTCACCTGAAAGAATCCGATGCGGCTATTCTTGGCGCCAGCGCACTGGCCTGGGAAATGAAAACGTATCCTGCTTAATGACCGGCAATTTCCTGATACATTGTCTTTCTTCTGCTTCCCTGTTGGGAGGCATGATCTTTTTTCTAGGCGGTAAAATAATGCAACGTTTCCCCCCCCAATGGCCCAATTACTGGTATGGGTACCGGTCTATGTCCGCTTTGCAAACCCGGGAAACATTTGATGCAGCGAATATTTTTTCAGCGGCGCTGATGATCAATTATGCAATGGCGCTTATGGTGATTGGCCTGATGAGCGCTGTCTTTTTCATGGATAATTACTGGTGGTTATTCCTGGGCGCAGGTGCGCTGGCGTTGGTGATAGCTACTATACTGTTGGTAGTTAAAACCGAAAAACACATTGCCAGTCGTTTTGATAAGAACGGGAACCCACGCAGGTGAGCGTAAGAGCCATTCAGGCACCGAAAAATAATTACTTTGCGCTAATATATTCACCAGATGAAGTTATCACCGCTGTTATTGCTTTTTAGCCTCACAATCGTTTGTTCCTGCAATGTCCCCGGCAGTAATACCAGCGCACCGGTAAATAAATATGACGAAGATGTTTTGCACTCCGTCATTGTTCGCGCAGACAGCGCCAAAGATTTTGCATTTTTAAAACCCCTGGCAGAAAAAACAATAGCCGCGCTGCAACAGCCCACCCCTGTATTGCTGTGCCAGGACACGCTGACCGACCAGCAAAAGCTTGCACAACTAATTGCATTGTCCGATGCAACTTTTACGCAATCCGTGCGCAGCAAAACCGGCGAAGCTTACCGTTGTGAAATTTTTGGGGTGTACCCTGCAAGGCTAAGCGATATGGCGGGTCTGCAACGGGACTATCAGCTGGTGGATTGCTTCCGGGTAGAAATGTACAATTATGCACTTAACAGCGCGACGATTGCTATTGCGGATATCAAACAGCAAAAAGTACTTTCCAGCAACGTTCAGCTGCAGACACAACCAGATATCCCGAAATACCTGAAAACGCTGGCGGTGCAAATTGCGGCATCCTCTGCAGCAGTACAACAGGCCCTTGGTGCAAAGCCGGATGAAGCTGCCGCGTTAATGGCTTCCACTAAAACTGCGCTTAACCGTACCCGTTGCGAGCGTTCCGGCCATCTTTGTGTGGCACCTACTTTTGTGAAAGATGAAAAAGCGTTATGGGCCATTGTAGATTTAACTGAGTACCGGCTGGCCGGCATCCGGTGGACAAGTACCGGATCTGCGTCTCCGATAACAGAAAGAAAGCTGCAGGATGATAAAATAACGGCTTGCTTTTGCGACCTCGAGACAAATCTAAAGAAAGATGGATGGGCGCTGGATTATATGCTCACAAGCAGTGACGGACTGCGCATTGCCGCAGTATCATTTAATGGCAGGGAGGTGCTGCAAAGTGCCAAACTGGTAGACTGGCATGTAAGTTATTCAGGCACCGACGGGTTTGGGTACAGCGATGCAGTGGGCTGTCCGTATTTTTCTCAGGCTGCAGTAGTAGCATTTGAACCGCCGGTGATAGCCGCTTTGAAAGTAAATAACACCGCGGTAGGTTTTGTGCTGGAACAGACGTTTAAAAGCGAACTGTGGCCCAACCCCTGCAATTACAACTATGTTCAGCGCTATGAATTTTATAAAGACGGGCGCTTCAGGGTTGCCGCAGCAAGCCTGGGACGCGGTTGCGGCAACGATGGCACTTACCGTCCCGTATTCCGCATCGCTTTTGCCGGTATACAAAACCAAATGGCAGCATGGAATGGCACCGGTTGGAGCAACTGGGCGAAAGAGCAGTGGCAGCAGGACATGCCCGCCAGTGCGCATACGCCGGAGGGATATGCCTATAAAATAAACGATAACAATGGTGCCGGCTACTATATGGAACCCGCGCGTGGACAATTCCGTGACGGTGGCAGGGGTGACAATGCCTATGTATACGCGACAGCCACCCATGCAGGTAAAGACGAAGGCGAAGCCGATTTGGTTACTATTGGCCCTTGCTGCAATACCGATTACCACCAGGGACCAGAAAAATATATTGAGCCTGCGCCTGATGATCTGGCCGGCAGGCAACTGGTGTTATGGTATGTAGCGCAGTTAAAAAACGACAACGCTAAAGCCCGCGAATATTGCTGGGCGGAATCTGTATTGGAAAACGGCGTGTATACCACCCGCAGTTATCCCTGTTTTTGCGGTCCACTTTTTACCCCCGTAAAGTAATCCTAACATGAAGCCGATCCTCTTTGCTATTGTTATTTTCTTTTTGTTGCCGGGTTGCGGTGAACACGGCAAAGTAGCGTACAGTGATAACAACTGCAAGCTGGTGCCGCCATTTGTTGCCCGCATGGGGTTTACTGCAAAGAATGCCTATTTCAGTACCTCAGAAAAAAAAACCATGGGCCTGGTATTGCTGGAAGCCATTGATCCGCAACGCCTGCAGGCAGGAACTACAAAAAAATACCAGGACAGCAGCTGGAAAAAAGCCGGCTGGCTGGCGCCGATACAACTGGACAACCTGGGAAACATCTTTACCAGTCCAGCGCCCTTCATTAACGTACTTAATAATCCAGCTGCGGCGCAGAATACCATTTATAAAATTGATGGTCAAACGGGCATTATGGCCGCTTTTGTAAAGCTGCCGGTTCCTGATAGCCTGACTGATCAAAATCCCTACGGCATCATTGGTATGGTGTACCTGTGTGAGAGCGGATCATTGTACGTGAGTAGTGTTGCGGGCAGCGATCGAAATAATGAGCGCGGTTGTATCTACCAGGTAGATGGTGCCACCGGTAAAATAATGAATAAACTAACGGGCATGGATGTACTAGGGATGGGCATTGCTTTTACCAGCGGAGAACGGAGGTTATTTTTTGGTAAAGCCCGGACTGCAGACGTATTTTCAATTGCGCTGGATAAGAACGGCGATTTTAATGGACCAGCACAGTTTGAATTTTCACTCAACGGGCGCGGCGCGCGTGGCGATGACAAAGTAAGGCGCATCAAAACCAACAAAGACGGCAGCCTGGAAGTATATGGAATGGAATTCAATTTTAATTTGGTAGCCCCTACAGAAAAACAGGAAACAGTTTACCGTTTTGCTTTTAATCGGGACAGCAAAAAATGGGAACCGGTTAATTGAATTTTTCGTTGGCGGGGCGCAGCTGTTTACAACTGCGGGTACGCAATGCCTGTTGCGCATAAAAAATCCCGGTTACAGGGTTGCAACCGGGACGCTATAAAAAGAAAAATTATTTAACTGAATCCACCAGGCCTTTAAAGGTAGCGGGATTGTTCATCGCCAAATCAGCCAGCACCTTGCGATCAAGTTCAATTCCTTTTTCACTCAGTTTGTGCATGAATACAGAATACGTAAGGCCTTCTGCCCTTACAGCCGCATTGATACGGGCAATCCATAAACGACGGTAATCCCTTTTCTTCAGCTTACGTCCAACGTAAGCATAGGTCATCCCCTTTTCAACAATATTCTTTGCAACGGTATAAACGTTTTTACGTTTACCATAATATCCTTTCGCTTGTTTTAATATTTTTTTCCTGCGGTGCTTGGAGGCAGCAGAATTTACTGAACGTGGCATATCTAAATGAGTTTAATTGTAAAAAGATAAAAATCCGGAGCCCGGTTTATTTCAGCCTGAGCAGGCGTTTCACGAAATATAAATTGGCCTGGCTGACAGTACCTTTTAATCTCATGTTTCTTTTACGTTTAGTTGACTTTTTGGTGAGGATGTGGCGCTTAAACGCTTTCTGAAAGGTGATTTTTCCTGTGCCCGTTATTTTGAAACGTTTCTTGGCACTCGAATTTGTTTTAACCTTAGGCATATTACATGCGGTTTTAAATGCTACCCTGCTGGCGGTCTTACACAGGTAAGACACTTATGGGGCCGTGTGGGCAATAGTAAGATTTTGGTGAAGCCAATCCTACAGGCTTTTAATGGGCTGCAAAGGTAAGGGGTTTGGGGCTAAGTTCACAGTCGGGACCAATTTATTTAGCCTGTAATCGTGTGTTAATCAAATTGGGTGGTACAAGCGCCACCCCTAAAGCACCAATGATTCGCATTTAAATTATCGCAGCGCAAACTGGCCCGTGACTTTCCTACCCGCAGATGCGATGCCCATTTACGGTACGCACCGTAGGGGCTGGGTTTACCCCCCGCCGTAGGGGCTGGGTTTACCCCTGCCCCACCCGGAAGTTCGATCCTGTATATAACCCAGCTGCAGGGTTTTATCAATATCTTAAAATAAAAAAGCAGCAATATCACTATTGCTGCTAAATATCAATTACTTGTGAAATCTATTCTGCTTTGGGTTCAGCGGCGGCGGGCGCTGCGTCGGTGCTTGTTGCAGCAGCCTGTGGGGCCGTCACCTTCAACGGTCCATGTGGTGTACCCTCTGGTCGTTCAGGCCGTGGCGCTCTCGGTTCCCGGGGCTCTCTCGGTTCTTTTGGTCCTGAATTCTTATCCGTTTTTTTCTTCTGGCTTTTGGGTGCCCAGATGGCCAGCATACGCTTCCCTTCCATTTTCGGTAAACTTTCCAGTACGCCGAATTCCGCCAGGCGTTCTGCAAATTTCAAAATCAACAATTCTCCGCGTTCTTTAAACTGAATTGCACGGCCCTTAAACTGCACGTATGCTTTCACCTTATTGCCATCTTTTAAAAAGTTCTCTGCGTGCTTTGCCTTAAAATCAAAGTCATGATCATCCGTATTGGGCGTAAAACGGATCTCTTTCACCTCGGAGACTTTGCTGTTTGCCTTCATCTCCTTTTCCTTCTTCTTCTTCTCGTATAAAAACTTATTGTAATCAATTATTTTACAAACCGGCGGGTCAGCCTGCGGAGAAATTTCTACCAGGTCAAGCTGCTGGTCGTTTGCCATACGCAACGCGTCCTGGATAGAATATACGCCTACTTCAATGTTTTCACCTACCAACCGTACTTGTGGTACGCGTATCATGTGGTTGGTGCGATGCTCTTGTTGTTGTTCTTTTCTGAACCTTGGATTGAAAGCGCCCCTCGGGGGCCTTGGTGGAAATGCCATTTACAAATTTTAGTTTAAAAATATCCAGGAAACGGGTCGCTTTTTGCTGTTAGCAAGTCGTTTTCTGAAGAATTAGTGATGTTTTTTCTTAGTGTGAATTTAAGACATTATCACCGCTGCCGCATTCACATCTGTATTAGCAATACAAAAATTATTCCCCTTTTCTTTCTTTAATTTCTGTCAGAATTTCTGCCATAAATTCCTCCACCGGTTTTACCCCCGCGTCACCTTTGCCCTGCCTGCGCACCGCCACAGCCTGCTCATTCATCTCCTTCTCCCCCACAACCAGCATATAAGGTACTCTCATTAATTCAGTATCCCTTATTTTTTTGCCTATTTTCTCATTCCGATCGTCAACCTCAGCACGAATATCAGAATTTTTCAGCTTTTCAGAAATAGTTTGTGCATAAGGCAAAAATTTATCGCTGATTGGCAAAATTTTCACCTGCACCGGACTTAGCCAAACCGGCAGCTTACCTGCATAATGTTCCAGCAAAAACCCGATAAAGCGCTCGTGGGTACCCAGTGGCGCCCGGTGAATAATCAACGGGGTCTCCGGCTGATTCTCTGCATTGGTATATTCCAGTTTAAAACTCCGCCCCTGCGAGAAATCTACCTGGTTAGTGGCCAGCGTAAATTCGCGCCCGATGACACTATAAATCTGAACGTCAATTTTAGGACCGTAAAAAGCCGCCTCATCCTGCACTTCCACGTAAGGAATGTTGGATTCAATGAGCACCTGCCGAACCATCTCTTCCGTTTGTATCCACAGTTCAGGCTCGTTCACATATTTTTTGCCCAATTTATCGGGCGCATGCAAACTCAAACGCATCACGTACTTGTCAATTCCAAATATTTTAAAATATTCCTGGTACATGTCGTTCACCGCTCTGAACTCTGAAGCAAACTGTTCTTTTGTACAGTAGATATGTGCATCATTCATGTGCAGGCAGCGAACCCGCATCAATCCAAATAATTCTCCACTCTGCTCGTATCGGTAAACCGTACCATACTCCGCAATGCGGTAGGGAAGGTCACGGTAACTTTTTGGTTCTGCCGCATATATCTTATGATGATGCGGGCAATTCATCGATTTTAAATAATATTTTTCACCGTCCACTTCCATGGGCGGGTACATACTGTCTGCGTAATAAGGAAGGTGACCACTGGTAATGTACATGCTCTCTTTGGCAATGTGCGGCGTAACCACTCTCTTATAGCCAGCGGCCCGCTCTGTTTCTTTCGCCAATTTCTCCAGCTCTTCAATAATTACGGTACCATTGGGCATCCACATAATCAGTCCCTGGCCAACATCATCATCCATGGTGTAAATGCCGAGTTCTTTACCAAGCTTGCGGTGATCTCTTTTCTTAGCTTCTTCCAGCATCAGCAGGTATTCATCCAATTCTTTTTTGGAAGGAAAGGTAATGCCATACACACGGGTGAGCATTTTATTTTTTTCGTCGCCCTTCCAATAAGCGCCGGAAATATTGGTGAGCCTGATAGCTTTAATCGATCCGGTTGCAGGGAGATGCGGGCCCCGGCAGAGATCGGTAAAATTTCCCTGTGTATACAAAGTAATCTCACCGTCTTTTAAATTACCGAGTAAATCGAGTTTGTATTCGTCGCCTTTGTCAGTGAAGTATTTTACCGCATCTGCCTTGGAAATTTCTTTCCGCTGGTAGCTGTTGTCCTGCTTCGCCAGTTCATTCATTTTTACTTCCAATTTACGGAGATCGTCTTCCGTTAATTGGCGACCACCCAAATCCATATCGTAGTAATAGCCATTGTCGAGCGGCGGACCTACCCAGAATTTTACGCCCGGGAACATGCTTTCCACCGCTTCTGCCATTAAGTGGGCCGATGAATGCCAAAAAGTTGATTTGCCATCTTTATCATCCCAGGTCAATAATTTTAAGGAAGCATCGCTATTAATCGGCCGCGTAGCATCCCACACCTGGCCATTTACCTGCGCGGCCAGTACTTTTCTCGCCAGTCCTTCACTGATTGATTTCGCCACCTGCAATGCAGTGGTTCCTTTTTCATATTCTTTTACCGCGCCATCCGGCAGTGTAATCTTTATCATCTCGTTATTTTAAATTCCTTTGATTTCACACAGCGAAAACATTAAAGCAGTAAACGCCTAATTGTTTAACAAGGTGCGGCTTTTCCTGAGCAATTGCCCGCTGTTGGGAAACCTGTTTTAAGAACCGCAAATTTAACGAAGTCTTGGCACATAAACCTTTTGTTTTCAGTGAAATTGCAATGATTTTTTTGAGCAATGAAATTGTAATTTGGACGTATGAGAACATGCTTTACCCTGGCGTTTTTTTTATTGGCAATACCTGTTTTCTCCCAGGATCTCACGGGCATCTGGCGTGGTAATTTTGTGGCGGCAGATAATAAGATGACCAATTTATTCGACCTGGAGGATCGGTACAAATATGAAGTGCAGATAGACCAGCGTGGAAAATCTTTTAATGGTGTCACATATTCTTATAAAAAAACAGCTTTCTATGGTAAAGCGGCATCCAGCGGTACCATCAACCCTGTTACGGGCAAGGTGGTATTGCAGGAACTGAAATTGCTGGAGTTGAAGATGGCGTCCAGCAGTTACGCGTGCTGGATGATCTGTTTTTTACAGTATACGAAAAACGGTGACGAAGAATTCCTGGAAGGCAAATACAGCAGCTACCGCGAAACCGATTCTTCGTTTTGCGGCAGGGGAAATGTCTTGTTGCGCCGGGTGGTTACGTCAGACTTTTACAAAGAGCCTTTTTTAGCCAAGAGGGAAAAGGAAAAATCAAATCCCCTGGCGAAAAAAAATCAGCCTGTTGATTCTGGCAAAACCGTAACAAAGGGTACGCCGCCAATGGCCCGTTTAAAGAAACCACCTGTTAACACGACCCCCGGTACAAAAAAACCACCGCTGGCGAAAGGCCCGGCAACAGCCCGCAACAATGCCGCAAAAAAGCCAACCGGACCGGCACCAATTGCAAAAAATAAAGACATCCGGGCAGTACCCGTTGCACCAGAGATACTGACGCCCCGGAAAGACCATGATTTTAAAATGAAAGAACCAGCATTCATACCGCTGGTGCTGAAAAACAGGGAGAATGAAGTGGTGCAGACCATTTCCGTAAAGGCGAACGAGATTACCATTAGCATCTATGATAATGGCACCATTGATCACGATACTGTGTCGGTATATTTGGATAAAAAATTGGTGATAGCGCACCAGATGCTTACCACTACTGCCATCACACTAAAATTGAAAATGGATGAGAACAATGATTACCACGAACTGGTAATGGTGGCAGATAACCTGGGAGATATTCCGCCCAACACCTCGCTGATGGTAGTAAAAGCGGGCGATAAACAATATGAAGTACGCATCACTTCCACGGAGCAAAAGAATGCAGTGGTGATTTTTAAATACGAGCAACCGGGATAATACAACCGCTCATCCTATTTAGTCTCGCGCTTTGGCAGCTAAATGATAATTTGATTTTTATTTATGCTGATGCGCAATTTGCTTTTTATACTGGTACTGCTAACCGCTTGCAAAACCAATGGCCAGGATTTAAATGGTATATGGCGCGGTAAACTTACCCAGGCGCCGGGAGGCTGTTTCCCGGAATACACCATCGAAATACAAATTAATTTTATACCCACCGCCAATACGCTCAGTGGCAAGGCCTACGACTACCATGATACTTCCAGGTATGTGAAGCTCGATTTTATTGGCCGGTACAACAGCAACACCAAACGAATGGTTATTGTTGAGAACACACTGCTGGAAACACGTATTCCCGATGCATGTGTGCCCTGTATTAAAACCTATGACCTGAGTTGGAGCAAAAACGGCGATGAAGAAATACTGAGTGGAGAATGCAAGGGCCGCGAGTATGGCAGTAACAATGCCTGTCCTGCCTATAAAATTGTACTTAGAAAAGTTGCAACATCAGATTTCGGCGTAGATGTTGATCAAACGCCTGAATTACAAGCGCTGCAGAAAAAGCTCCGGTTGCAACCGCGAAGCAAGGAGCTGGTAAAAACTTTCAGTATTCCCACAGGCGATATTAAATTGGATTTTTACGACAATGCTGAAATTGACAACGACACCATCACCGTGCTCTTGAATGGTAAGTTGCTACTCTACCGGAAAATGTTAACGGCAAGGCCACTCAGCATTTCCCTGAATGCTTTTCCGAATACCCCATACGAACTGGTGATGTACGCCGATAACCTTGGTTCGATTCCGCCCAATACCGCCTTACTGGTAATAACCGCCGGCTTAAAAAAATACGAAGTGCGCCTTGCATCCAGCGAAGAAAAAAGTGCTGCTGTAAAATTTGTTTTTGAACCGCCGGGGAAGCAGTGAATTAATTAAAAAGTCAAAAGTCAAAAACTTTTGCGTCGCTTGTTTGCCGCCGCGTAGCTTTTTCCTTTTCCTTCGCCAGTTCCCCACCGCGTTGCTTTTTTACTTTTTAATTTTGCCTTTTGACTTTTGCCAGGTCCTCCCGCCGCGTTGCTTTTTTACTTTTGAATTTTTACTTTTCCTTCGCCTATTCGCCGCCGCGCCGCTTTTTTACTTTTGAATTTTTACTTTTGACTTTTGTCACTTCCTCCGGCCGCGTCGCTTTTTTACTTTTTACTTTTGACTTTTACCATCCTTCGTATCAGAAAAAGACCCCTTTGTCGCAACATTTTGCTGCTTATACTTTTTTTGGCAGATATCTGTCTAAATTGCTGCTATGAAAGCAGCCTGGTATACAAAAAAATGGGTAACCGTGTCGTTGCATGCGGCGGCATGGGTATTGCTTTTTTCTTTGCCCTACCTGCTCCGATCTCCGGAAAATGAAAGGCCTCCGGCCAGCAAAGAAACCCATGGCGCCGATCCTGGCTTCTATTTTTCGTTACTCATGAATGTGTCCTGGATATTGTTGTTTTACCTGAACGCATACATCCTTATACCTCGTTTTATTTACAAAAAACGCTACTGGAAATTTACGCTGGCACACTTTTTTATTTTTATAGCCTTGCTGGCGGAAGTGTACCTGCTCGTTGCCCTGTTTTTTAAACCCGACCATTACAACAACAGAACTGTATTTTTTAACTTCCTTATCTACCTTTTTATTTTTGCGCTGAGTACTGCTTACCAACTGATAAAAGACAAGGTTAAGAACGACAAACTTGAACAGGAAAAACAAAATGCTGTATTGAAAACGGAATTGTCGCTGCTGCGTTCACAAGTGAGCCCCCATTTTATGTTCAACGTACTCAACAACATGGTGTCGCTGGCGAGAAAACAATCAGATTTGCTGGAGCCGTCGCTTATCAAATTGTCATCGCTGATGCGCTACATGCTGTATGAAGCAGACGAAGAAAAGGTATCCATAGAAAAAGAAATGGATTACCTGCAGAGCTATATTGATCTGCAGCAGCAACGGTTTGGAAAAAAAGTGCAGGTGAACGTGCACATGCACACCATGGACGATCACTACCAGCTGGAACCAATGCTCCTGATTCCGTTTGTGGAAAACGCGTTCAAGCACGGCACGGGCATGATTCAGGATGCGCAGATAGACATCGATCTGGAAGCTGAAAAAAATGTACTCCAGTTTACCGTCCGCAATAAATACAATCCTGCTTCTGTTGAAATAAAAGACAAGACCTCCGGCATCGGACTTGCAAATGTTAAAAGACGCTTAAATTTGCTCTACGGGAAAAATCATTCGCTGGCCATTACAACAGCGAACGACTGGTTCGTTGCTTCACTGAACATAAACCTCAGTTAGAAAAAAGAAACATACAATGATACGCTGCATAGCCATAGACGATGAACCCCTTGCACTGGAATTGCTGGAAGACAATATCAGCAAAGTTCCCTTCCTGCAACTGGTTGCGGCCTGCGACAATGCGATGGATGCAATGAGCGTATTGGAGCAGCAGCCTGTCGATCTCATTTTTCTCGATATACAAATGCCAGGCCTCACCGGCCTGCAATTTATCCAGACGTTAAAGGCAAAACCAATGTTTATCCTCGTGACTGCCTATGAAAAATATGCGCTGGAAGGATTTGAGCTGGACGTTATCGATTACCTGGTGAAACCTGTGCCCCTGCCACGTTTTATAAAGGCTTGCAATAAGGCAAATGAATTATACCAGCTAAAAAATAAACGTGTAGAGTCCCCCGTAGCGGCAGGGCCGGGTTATTTTTTCGTGAACGTGGATTATAGTCAGCTGAAAGTGATTTTTGACGATATCACTTATATTGAAGGACTTAAAGATTATGTAAAAATTCATTTAAAAAGTACTGCAAAAGCTGTCATTACCAGAATGAGCATCAAATCGTTGGAAGATGAACTTCCCGCTGCTGTATTTGTGCGCATCCATAAATCCTATATCGTTTCTGGCAAACACATTACAGCGGTCCGGAAAAATAGCGTGTTTATTGATGCCGTTGAATTGCCCGTAAGCGACACCTATCCGGATGCCATTCGGCAACTGACTGGTAAGGGCGCGCAATAATGTGCAGCATTGTTTTTGCAGTAAATCATACATTCGTTAAATAAAACAAATAACATACAATGAAAAAATTAATTGCCAGTTTCGCCTTGTCCGCATTTTTTATTAGTACTGCGGCCTTGCACGCTCAAACTGCAGATGAAGTAATTGCAAAATATGTGGATGCTATTGGCGGAAAGGAAAAACTTAGCCAGGTTAAATCGCTCTACACCGAAACCGCCATACAGGTAATGGGAAATGATGCACCTGCAACTACTACTATCCTGAACGGGAAAGGCGTAAAAACCGAGATGGATTTCAACGGGGCTAAAATGATTCAGTGTTTTACCGAACAGGGCGGATGGGCCATTAATCCAATGAACGGTGGCGCGGGCGCTGAAAAAATGCCCGATGAGATTTACAAACAGGGTAAGGAACAATATGAAATTGGCGGGCCTTTGTACGATTACGCAGCAAAAGGAAATAAAGTGGAATTGCTTGGCAAGGACGCAAAAAGCTTCACCATAAAAGTGACCTCCAAAGACAATGTTGTAAGCACATTCGATATTGATGCCGCCACCTATTATATTACTAAATTGGTAAAAAAAGGCAATATGATGGGGCAGGAAGTAGAAGTTACCATGGCTTTCTCCGACTATAAAAAAACAGATTTCGGGTTGGCTATTCCTTATACCATTGAAACAAAACTGGGCGATCAGTTTTCTTTAACCGCAACCGTTAAGAAAGCAGAAGTGAACAAAACAATCGATCCTGCAATTTTCAATATGCCCAAATAAGCACGGAACTGCAGCCAACCAGGATCAGCACGTAATTACACGATTCGCTGACCCCTTTTAACGATCCTATAAAAAAGGGATGCTAGTTAACGCTGGCATCCCTTTTTTTATGCCCGGGGGTTTTCGTCTCAACATTTTTGCCTGTTGTCTCATTTAGCCGAAAGCAGGTTGGCCGCACGATACTTTTGTGGGAGTAAAAAAAATAATATGAAAAGAGTCGTTGCAGTATTAATCATCCTTATCTCCTTCACGTCGTTGTTTGCACAAGCTCCCGCTGGTTTTCCCCGGGGCGCGGTTGGGCAGGGCGCACCTGGTGGCCATTTATACGGAAAGGTGACAGACAGCACCGGACGACCACTCAGCGATGTCTCTGTGGTGTTGATGCAGTCCAGGACCGATGCTGCCAACAAAAAAACAAAAGAAATATTGCTGAAAGGCGCCAGCACAAAAAATAACGGGGAGTTCAATTTTGAGGAGTTACCGGTTTCCGCCCCACTAAAACTTAAAATATCAATCAGCGGATACGAACCGATTGAGCAAAATATTTCTTTTGCAGCGACCGACGGGACTCCTCCCTCGTTTGATAAAGATTTGGGTAGAATAAAACTAACCACAGCAGTTACCCAACTGGCCAACGTAACAATTACCGCCAATAAGCCATTGGTAAGACTGGATGGCGATAAAAAAATATTCAACGTAGAAAAAAATATTGCGAGTGCAGGCGGTACAGCATTGGATGTGATGAAAAATGTTCCATCCGTTAATGTAGACATAGATGGCAATGTTACGCTGCGCAACAGTGCTCCGCAATTATTCGTGGACGGCAGACCCACTACCCTAACGCTCGACCAGATACCGTCAGATGCCATCGAAAGCGTGGAAGTGATTACCAACCCATCGGCTAAGTATGATGCTTCCGGCGGTGGTGCCGGCATTCTTAATATCGTACTAAAGAAAAATCGTAAAACAGGGTACAATGGCAACCTGCGTGCCGGTGTTGATAAACGCGGTGCGATAAACGGTGGCGGCGACTTTAATGTACGGCAGAATAAAATTAATGTTTCAGCCAGCCTGATGGCCAATCAAATGAAAAACCGTACCAGCGGGACCACAGACAGGCTTAATTTACAGGATACGCCACAGACTACTATTAACCAGCAAAACGCCAATAAGACCAACGGCGGGTTTATGTTTGGCAAGCTGGGACTGGATTATTTTGTAACCAATAAGACAACGCTTTCTGTGACCGGATTTAAAGTGCATGGTGAATTTAAGCCATACGAAACCATCAATATAGCCACTGACAGCCTTTATAATGGGGGCAAAATTTCAGCAAAAAGTGACCGCATATCCAACAGCAAAAGGGAATTTAACAGTCAGGGCATTGCGCTGGCAATGAAACACCTTTTTGCAAAGCCGGGAGAAGAAATCACGGCTGATCTGAATTATTACAGTGGAAAAAATGCTAACGTTTCCGACTATGCGACGCACTATTTCGCAAACACATCCGGAGCAATCGCCGCTTCAGAATTACAACGCGTACTGGGCAGTGGCTTCGATAAAAACCTGGTGGTTCAGACTGACTATACCAAACCTATCGGTCCAAAAACAAAAATTGAAGCCGGTGTAAGAGCTGCATTGCGGAGCAGGACCAATAATAACAACACCTACCTGTTCGATGTTTCAAATAACCCGGTATTGATACCCTCGGCAACCAGCAACTATAAAAACACCGACAATGTATATGCGGGCTACGTTACGTATTCCAGCGCATTGAAGGATTTTAGTTACAAACTTGGTTTACGTGCAGAAAGTTCCAGTTATGCCGGCGATTTAACCAACACAGGCGAGAAATTTAAAAACAAATACCCGGTTAGTCTTTTTCCTTCTGTATTTCTTACGCAGCAATTAAAGGACAAGCAACAGTTACAACTGAGCTATAGCCGGCGCATCAACAGACCCAACTTTTTTCAGCTGATTCCGTTTATTGACTATACTGACAAACTCAATATCAGCAAGGGAAATCCCGGGTTGGTACCGGAATTCACGCAATCGCTGGAACTTTCCTACCTAAAAACTTTTGCAGGTAACAACACCTTGCTCGGTTCCGTTTATTATAAGCAAACCAATAATCTCATTACCCGCTATCTTGACAAAGAGCTGAACCCGCTCACCGGTACGGAAGATTTAATCAACACATATATCAATGCCAATTCAAGTTATTCTGCCGGTGTTGAAGTAACAGCGCAGCAATACCTGACCAAATGGTGGGATATTTCTACCAATGTAAATGTGTACAATTCGCAAATTAAAACGGATAGCAATTCCCAGGCTGCATTGTGGAGCTGGTTTGCCAAATTCAATAGTAATTTTAAATTGCCGTCGGATTTTACAGTGCAGCTAACAGCTACTTACCAATCAAAAACAAACCTGCCGATAAATACCAACCAGGGATTTGGCGGCCCCGCTTTTGGACAGGCGCAAAGTTCTTCGCAGGGATACATCAGTGCGTCCTGGGGAATAGATCTGGCGGTTAAAAAAACATTCCTGAAAAGCAAGGCCTTATCTGCTACATTAAGCATAAGTGATATTTTTCGCACACGGGTGAGCAACCAGTATTCCTACAGTGAATATTTCGTACAAAATTATAATCGCCTTCGGGATCCGCAGATGATACGGCTCAATTTAGCCTACCGTTTTGGCAAAATTGATATGTCTTTATTTAAGAGAAAGAATATGAAAGGAGAACAAGGCGCTGCTGAAAGCATGCAACAGTAATAAAACGTACGGTTCATATGCAATAAAGGAAAAACCCATCGAAACAGATGGGTTTTTCCTTTATTGCGGGAAGGCATTGATAAATAGTTTTGCTGTTGATTACCGCTAATAAATCCGGCCGCTCTCTTCGCTGTCGAGCAAGCTGTTGGCAGCGCTGTCAAACACATCTTCTTTGTTGGCAATCACTTGCCGAAGCAAATCGTGAATGGTGACTACTCCTGCAAACTTGTCCTCATCATAGGCTAGCAGGTAGCGGGTCTTGCTTGCATTCATAAAATTCATGCAATACTCAACACTGTCATTCAGCGAAACTACCGGTAAATCAGTGGTCATCACTTCTTCCACTTTCGTTGTATCGCTGGAACGTCCTTTCAAAATTACGTTGCGACTATAATCCCGCTCGCAGAAGATTCCTTTGTAGGTGTCGCCATCCATTACAATCAGGTAACTAAGGTTCACAGAATTTAATAGCGTAAGTGCATCAATAACGCGTGTGCCAGTCTGCACAATATTAAAGGCCTGCGGCTTGCTGACCAGAATATCTTTTACAATTCTCATACAGATGGTGTTTTTCTTAAAGTTCGTCTTTTTATAATATCTAGTGATTTATGGCCACAAATATAAAGATTCCTTTTATTACGGTGGTACTGCCAAAAAACGGCGCGGTTACGGTTCTAACGTGGCTCGTTCCTTAAAGCATATTGACAATCAACGGTTAAGGGGTCGTCAGAGAACGATTGGCCAGATTTTTCAAGGGGAATGAACCCGCATTTTCGGCCTAATTGTATTTATCAATTTTTCTAAATCTAACCGGGGCGCAATCTCGTAATTCTGGATGACCCCACCCTGTACTGTAATCATTTTAAGTATTTCGTCATTCAGTTTACATCATCAAAACAAAGTTTATGTCAAAAAAGAATCTTTTGGAAGACCAGGTAAAAGCCGCAGGGAATGCAAGTACCCAACGATTGTCAAGGAGGAATTTCCTTGGATATACAGGCCTGGCATCTGGACTATTAGTTGTCGCGGCCTGCTCAAAAGACGACAACCCATCATCCGGAAACAATGGTGTTGACTTAGGCAGCGGAGATACAGGTATCTTAAATTATGCTTATGCGCTGGAGCAGTTGGAAGCAGCGTTTTACATCCAGGTAATTGCTACGCCGTACGCCAATATATCCGCTACGGAAAAAGCACTCCTGACGGATATCAGGGATCATGAAGTGGCACACCGCGAATTCTTCAAAAAGGCATTGGCGGGATCCGCTATTGTGGGTCTTGAAGTAGATTTCACTAAAATTGATTTTACCAGCAGGGACAGTGTTCTGGGAACTGCAAAAGCATTTGAAGACCTGGGTGTATCTGCCTATAATGGTGCCGGTAAACTAATCACCAACCCAGATTATCTTGTACTTGCAGGGAAAATTGTTTCAGTAGAAGCCAGGCACGCTGCGTTAATACGCGATTTGATAAGCAATGGCAGTTTTGCAGACAGCACGGTGATAGACGCAAATGGTTTAGAAATAAGCCGACTCCCACCAGCAGTATTGGCAATTGCCGGAACTTATATCAAAACGAAAATCGACGCTAGTCATTTGCCAACCGCATAATCTACTAAACACCAAAAAAATAATTTTATGAATCTGAAACATATATTGAGCGAAATAGAAAAAGTTGATCCAGAAGTTTACGCCAAATTGGATACCCGTCGCAGCGCAATGAAAGAATTTGCGCGCGTGAGCGGTAAAATTGCGATGGCAGCCGTTCCTATTGCTATTGGGTCAATGTTTAAAAAAGCATACGGAGGTACCCGCGGTGCAACAGGCACAATGGATACCGTGGTTGAGATTTTAAACTACGCGCTTACACTGGAATACCTGGAAGCAGAATTTTACAGTACGGCCGTTTCGAAAGGTACAGCGCTGGTTCCTGCAGGCGCTCCCGCAGGTGCAATTGCAACTATCTCCGGCCATGAAACTTTGCACGTGGCGTATCTGAAATCAGCGGTTACTGCGGCAGGGGGAACGCCCGTGGCAAAACCAACTTTTGATTTTTCCGCAGGTGGTGGAAGTGGCAACGGACCATTTAAAGATGTATTTGTCAATTACCAGCTGTTCCTGGCAGTTGCGCAAACATTTGAAGATACTGGCGTAAGGGCTTACAAAGGCCGGGCGGCAGAAATTGTAAAGGGTGGAGATTATTTGACAGCTGCGCTTAACATTCATTCTGTTGAAGCAAGACACGCCTCCCATATCCGCCAGATGCGCAAAGCAAATAATTTTGGTGACGTGAAGCCATGGATAACCGGTAAGGATACCGGCGGAATAGGAACTGCGGTGGATGCCAGTTATAAAAATGAAGACAATATAACACAGGCAACCATTGATATTACTACATTGCCTGGTATTGGAGGAAATATAAGTTTCAATGCCGCTACGGAGTCGTTTGATGAACCATTGTCAAAAGCAGAAGTGCTTGCGATAGTAGGGCCGTTTATAAAGCCGTAATCGATTGAAGTAATTAAAAATACAATAAGCCGCCCGTATAGCTACGGGCGGCTTATTATATTTACGGGTGATCCCTACGCGTTTTTTAAAGGGGGATGAATGCTTAATAAATATTTTCAAACTTTTTGAGCTGTAACTATTTCGCCGCCTGCTGCACGTAGACCGCCGCATTTTTTTCAAAATCAGCTTTACATTCAGCAGAACAGAAACCATATATTTTCCCTTTGTAATGGGCGGTATCTTCCAATCCAGCCGTTAGCGGCATACCGCATGACAGGTCTTTATTCACGGCGAAATCCACCCCGGTAAATGCATTCGTTGTCTCCGGTTTGGCTGTACTGTCCTGCTGCGCAACAGGTGGTTGCGTGGCTGACTGCTCGTTGCATGCAACAAAAAATGCCAGCGCAACTACTAAATAAATGTATTTCATACTGTTCTTTTATAATTAATTTAAAATGCAATACAAGATACAAAGGTGAACTTGTACCTGGCTGCGGACAACAAAGTTAACAAGTATATGACCGGCAATACAAAGCGGCTTTTTTATAATGAAATTTTCATGTGCGTGTGTTGCTGCGTGGCGATTACAATCGTTAAGCCGTAAAAATACCACTACAAGTTTGCGGCCAGCACGTCTGCAATGTGCATGGTTTGCAATGGAATATTTTTATGACGGATATAGCCGTCGAGGTGCATAAGGCAAGAGAGGTCTGTTGAAATAATATATGCTGCGCCCGTAGCAAGTGCATGGGAGACTTTCTGATCTGCCATGCTGATGGAAATGGATTCAAATTTCACTGCGAATGTGCCGCCAAAACCGCAGCATGTTTCAACATCATTCATTTCCACCAGTTCCAATCCTTTTACATGCTGCAATAGCCTGCGGGGCTCGTCTTTTATTTTACATTCACGTAACGCTGCGCAGGAATCATGGTAAGTGGCTTTGCCGCTTAATTCCGCGCCAAAATCTTCTTTGTGCAAAACATTTACGAGGAAATCTGAAAATTCAAATGTTCTTTTTTGCAGATCCCTCACTTCATTGTGCATTGAAGAATTATCAAATAAGGTTGGATAGTAGTTTCTTATAAATCCAACACAACTGGCACTGGGTGCAACAATGTAATCCGTGCCACTAAAGTCTTTGATGAATTTACCACATACTTGTTTGGCATCGTCCCAAAATCCCGCGTTGAAAGCTGGCTGTCCGCAACAGGTCTGGTTGCTGTTGTACTGAACAGTGCAGCCTGCTTTTTCCAGCACTTTTACCATGCTAAAAGCAGTTTGCGGGTACAACTGGTCAACAAAGCAGGGTATAAATAACTGTACAGTCATCAGGCAGGAAGTGATAAACAAGGTTAATGAGAATATTAAGTCGCAGCTTATTTTAATTGCGTAAACGATTGTTGCAGGCCCATCATTTTAACAGCGGTGATGCCCGCCTCCTCTCCTTTATGCCCGTGTATCCCACCGGTTCTTTCATCTGCTTGTTGTTGGCTATCCAGCGTAAGCACACCGAATATAACGGGAACGGGCAACTGCAGGTTCAGCTGCATCACGCCATCGGTGACCGCTTTGCATACGTATTCAAAATGCGGGGTGCCGCCCCGCAGCACACAGCCCAGGGCAATAAAAGCATGCGGTGCATTAGCGGTATTGCCGCTTGTTTGCCAATAACTTTTTATGCCAAAAGGAATTTCAAAGGCGCCGGGCACGGTAATTACGTGTACTTTTTCTACGCGCTGCGCAGCCAGCATGCGGGTACACCCTTCTTCCAGTTTATCAACAATAGGGGCATTCCATTCCGTACGCACAATAACAACACAGGCATCCTGTGGTAGGATGCCTGTGTTGTTTGCTAATAAAGTACTGTTGCTAACGTCAGCCATATATTTATTTCAAAATATTATTTGTTACACCTGCCGCGCGATGCGTTAAATATTATTCTGTATCGCCGAGCCTGCCCAGGTATTTGTCTATATCGATCTCTTTATACTGGGGGTATTTCTCTTTGATCATCTTGTACACCTCGATGGCATCTTTCGGCTTACCCATGTTTTCATAGAGCAAAGCTGCACGAAGCAGGTACTGCGGACTATAATAATCGTCCTTATCAAAAATAGAACCTGCTTCTTTGTATAGTTTCACCGCTTCTTCTTTCTTGCCCAATTCGGAATTAGCATCGCCCAGCAGTGCTTTTGCCCTGGCTTTCACCAATGGTTCGCTGGTAGAAAATGCTTCCAGCTGTGTTACTGCGTTTTTAAAATCACCCAGTGTCATGTAGCAGCTGCCGGCGTAGAAATGCGCCAGGTTAGCAGCTTTTGTACCGCTGTATTTATTGATAATTTTAAGGAAGCCTGGGTTGAGGTTATCTCCTTCCAGCGCCAGTTTTACAGAATCCTGTCTGAAAAATTCTTCCGCGTAGCGCATTGCTTCCGCTGATTTTTTTTCGTTCGGACCGGAGATAAAATAATTATAGGCTACAATTCCACCGGCAATCGCCAGGATAGCCGCACTAACAATCAAAATTTGTTTGCTGTATTGGTACCAGAATCCGGTTACTCTTTCAACCGCATCCCTATCGTCTGTTACCGGTAACGTAGTCTTGTCTGTCATGATATAAGAACTGTATTTAATTTTTATTTATCAGCTGGCGGGTAGCGCATTAATCAACAATGAACGGATAATTCTGGTCAACATATACATCCTTTAATAATTCATCGTCATTTGGCCATGGACTTTCTTCGGCGAATTTTACCGATTCTGCCACCACGTCTTCTATCTCTTTGTTAATGGCATCCAAATCTGCCTGGGTGCCAAATTTATTTTTGAGAATTGCAGCCTGTACTTGTACGATGGGGTCGCGTCCCTTGTATTCTTCTACTTCTTCCTTGGTCCGGTATTTTTGCGGATCGGAAATAGAATGGCCTTTGTATCGATAAGTTTTTATTTCCAGCAAAGTTGGGCCGCCGCCTTCCCGGGCTCGCTTTACTGCGCGGGCCACTGCCTCATGCACCGCTTCGCAGCTCATGCCATCTATAGAATCGGCCGGCATTTCAAAAGCATCTGCCAGTTTATAAATATCATGTACGTTAGAGGTACGCTCCACCGAGGTACCCATTGCGTAATTGTTATTTTCACAAATAAACACGACCGGTAACTTCCAGGTCATGGCAATATTGAAAACCTCGTTCACCATTCCCTGGCGTGCAGCGCCATCTCCAAAAAAGGTCAGGCTTACATTGTCCGTTCCTTTATATTTTTCAGCAAAAGCCAACCCTGCACCCGTTCCAATCTGTGCACCCACAATACCATGGCCGCCAAAAAACGCCACATCTTTTCCGAAAAAGTGCATACTGCCACCTTTCCCTTTGGCGCAACCGGTTGCTTTACCGTACAATTCAGCCATGCAACTATTGGCACTCACACCTTTTGCGAGGGCAAGACCATGGTCCCGATAGCCGGTGATAAATGGATCCATTTGTTGGGTGGCGGTCATGCAACCCGCCGCAATTGCTTCCTGGCCAATGTAGGCATGAAAAAATCCACGGATCTTTCCATCCATCTTGTATTTCTCCTCAGCCATTAGCTCAAACTGGCGAATCAGCTGCATTAACTTGTACCAGTACAGGTAGGTATCTTTTGAGAATTTTGTAGCCACGGTTATTTGCAATTTTAAGGTGGCAAAGATAAGGGGGAAAACCTAATTTAAAACAGTCATTTTACCGTCCTGAAATTTTGATTGTTAGCACTTTAAATCTGTCATCCCCCGGCTGCCGCAGGTAAGCTGCAGCCCACTGCCTGTCTGTAATGAACGGCCATTATTCCCCGGCGTTGCTTTTAAAGTTGGCCCATTTGAATTTGCTTTTACTGTCGCGCCATTTAAAAACCCAAAACTTTGCGGGTTGGAGCTGGGATTTTCAATTCCCCAAAAATTAGGGTTGCTACGAACTGCGGAGGAAGCGTCGTGCAATCTTTTCTACATGTCAATAACTTATCCACCAAAGGGAAGGCTGCATTACACAGGCATATTTTTTGAGCATTTATTGGAAACGATTGTCATGCTCAGCACTTTATTCACAGCCGCCAGGAATGTGCCTGGCGCTATCAACGATTTTTTAAAAAACGAAGCGGAGATACTCACTGATTTTAAGACCCGCATCATTACTTCTTCACGGGAAAGCGACAACCTGCAATCATCAGTCAACATTACCTACAACCGCATTATTAATAAAATGAATGAGGCAGAATGCATGGCGTTTTTGTCGGACAGGTCATTGTTTATGGAAG
Source organism: Chitinophagaceae bacterium (assembly GCA_039919885.1). Lineage (GTDB taxonomy): Bacteria > Bacteroidota > Bacteroidia > Chitinophagales > Chitinophagaceae > JACMLD01. Next base: position 151,457 of record JBDSEV010000075.1, on the reverse strand, counting down.
AAAACTATTAGCGCAGTAGGAACCGGCGCCAAGAGATATCAAAGACTGCATTGTTATACGGAAAAAGGCTGTGCCGGATCGTTCCTGCACAAATCTTTAGATGTTATTATCTTGCGGGTTATTATGTCGCCCTTGCAATTAAAAGATATCACGCTTCTTCATTTTAAGAATTATCCAAAAATTTCTTTTACGTTTACGGAACGTATCGTGGGTATTTGTGGCAATAACGGCATTGGAAAAACCAACCTGCTGGATGCCATTCACTACCTCTGTTTTACAAAAAGCTATTTTGGGAAAGCAGATGCGCAGCATGTACTGAACGGCGCAAGCGGGTTTCGGGTCGCTGGTCACCTGCTGCGTGGCAATGCCGGCGACGCACATGTGGAACAACCAACGGAGCTCATCTGCATTCTGCGGGAAACCGGGCGAAAAGAATTTCTGCTGGACGGGGAATTGTATGAAAAATTTGCGCAGCACATCGGTAAATTTCCCTGCGTATTCATAGCGCCGGACGACGTGCAGATAATTACCGGTGCCAGTGAAGAACGGCGCCGCTTCACCGATGCATTGCTTTGCCAGCTGGATGCGCAATATCTCCAGCACCTGATGCATTACAATAAAATTTTACAGCAACGGAACGGCTACCTCAAAACATTGGCGGGTACCAGAACTGCAGATCTGTCGTTGCTGGATGTATACGACGAGCAGCTGGTGAACCATGGCAGTTACGTATACGAACAACGAACAATTTTTTTACGCAGGTTGCTTCCGCTGGTGCAGTCGTTTTATGAACAGATTGCCGGTACAGATGAGCAGGTAAACATTGTATATGAAAGCCAGTTGCTGCAGGCTTCGTTTGCGCTGCTGCTGCAGCAATACCGAGAAAAGGACCGCATGCTGCAGCGTACTACGCAGGGCATACACCGTGACGATCTTTCTTTCGTATTAAAAGATCAGCCATTTAAATCGATTGCATCGCAGGGCCAGCGTAAAAGCCTCTTGTTTGCATTGAAGCTGGCCGAGTTCGAAATATTAAAAGATAGCAAGGGATACCCGCCTTTCCTGCTGCTGGACGATGTCTTTGAAAAACTGGACGAACAACGCATGAGCAACCTGCTTAACCGGGTTTGTGTACAGAACAAGGGCCAGGTATTTATTACCGATACCCACAAGGACCGACTGGTAATGGCACTAACCGCTTTGCAGCAGCCGTTCCAGGTGATTGAGCTGAAAAATTAATTTCTTGTGTTACAGCAGGCGAAGATTTAACCGGTAACAGCTGTTCATGTACCTCCTCTTCCCCCCTTTAAATCAGTCTTTGCTTCACTGATTGTTTTTGTACCTTAGCCCCGTTATGAGTGAATATTCTATTGGTGATGCAATGAAAAAATTCCTGCGGGGAAGTAAGTTGAAAGGCGATATACAGGCGATGCAGATTACCGATATATGGGAAAAATTAATGGGCAAGACCATTGCGAAATACACAGACAGCATCAAGATCTACGGTGATAAATTATACATCAGCACCAAAGTGGCGCCGCTGAAACAGGAACTGATGTTCCAGAAAGAAAATATTGTGCTGCGTGTAAACGAAGCATTGCGGGAGAATGTCATCAGGGAAGTTATCATCAACTAGGATAACCTTACCCGGGGATCTATCAGCCCGTATAACAGATCTGCAAGTATATTAATAAAAATAAAAAACGCCGAGGAGACTAATACGGAACCCATCACCACCGGGAAATCCAGTTTTTCCAACGCATCTACGGTTATTTTACCGATTCCTTTCCAGCCAAAAATATACTCAACAAAGAAAGCGCCTGCAAGCAGTTCTGCAAACCAGCCAGTAATGGCAGTGATGACGGGGTTCAGCGCATTGCGCAATGCGTGTTTCCAAATTACCCTGCCTTTACTCAATCCCTTTGCATAAGCAGTCCTGATATAATCCTGGCTCAACGTATCCAGCATGGTACTACGGGTGAGCTGGCTGATGATGGCCAGTGGCCGAATACCCAGGGTGATAGCGGGTAATATAAGATGCGAAAGGGTAATGTGCCGTTCTCCGGTCACTTCATCCAGATCGAACCAGCTGCCCGCCATGTGAAGGCCGGTATAGCTGCTTAAGAGAAAGCCGAAAACATAGGCAATAATGATCCCCATAAAAAATGAAGGTGCAGAGATGCCGATGATGCCAGTGAATATGGCCGAGGTATCTACCCAGGTTCCTCTTTTTACGGCTGCCAGTACACCCAGCGCAATACCCAGTACAACGGCAAACAACATCGCGGCCACTGCTAGTAAAAGTGTACCGGGCAATGCTTCCATCAGGATGGTCCATACTTCTTTTTTGGTCTGGTAAGACCGGCGCAGGTAAGGCGTTTTAATGACCAATTTGGTATTGCCGCCAATAAACAATCCTTTTAATTTTTTTTGATGGATTTCCTGTTTTGAATAGACGCTGAGGGGTGAAACATCATTGAGGTAAAAAACAAATTGTTTCCATTTAGGAAGATCCAGGTATAATTCTTTACGAATATTTTCCTGGGTAGAAGCATCGGCGCGCTGTCCCATAATTAACCTGGACGGATCGCCAAAACCCTGGAACAGGAAAAATACCAGTACTACTACGCCGGCCATGACCAGCACCCCGTAAAATATTTTTCTTGTTATGTATCGGAGCAATGCAGCAGGTATTTGGTATTAATTAGACGAATGAAAACAACAAACATTTCTTTTTATTTATTTATTTCCGTTGGTGAAGACACCGCGGGCGGAAGTAAAGTGCAAACGGACATCACGTCCCTGAAAACACGCTTCTTTCTCCGTAATAAAAAAATCATCATTATTTTAAACTTTCCAATTGCGTGTACGCTTTCGCAAAATTTGCAAACGCCCATTTATTTTTGATAATACCGTCCTGTACTAAATACAAAGTCGGATTGGCCCTTGCAGCAGTTTTAATGGCTACCGCATCACACATAAAAGTGGTAACGCTGTCTTTTGTTGCAGCTGTAAATTCATTGATAACTTCCCTGGCGTTGGTGATTAAATAAAGTGGTATGTTTTGTTGTTTTGCGTAGGTTGCAATTTGCCTGAGCTGCTCGTTTTCTTTTTGCTCGTACCGGCTGTTCATGGCATCTTTTACAAAAAGAAACAGCATGGCGCCTTTCTGTTCCAGGATAGCCGTTGTAGTGTCAGTACCACTGAGACTGGTAAGTACAAAATCCTTAATGGGCGCCTCTGCGTTGCCGGCGCGTACCAGTTTATCGTAGCGTCTTACAAAATGATACAGCGAATCGTCAAAATCTTCCGGAAACTTATCAGACGTAAATTCTACCTGCTGGTTTTGCTTAGTGTAAACGAAAGTAATGACTGAACTGTCGGGGATGGCACCCGGTGGAATCTTCATTTGGGCCTGGATGTTTTTACCTACTTTGTACGGCAGGCAGTCTACGATGGGCAGGTATTTAAAAACATAACCCTGCAGCGCAAAAGAAATCACCACCGTTAGCAGCAGAATCCGGCCACTGGTTGTTGCGCTAAACAGCGGCTGCACCTGGTTGCGAAAAATAAATATGAAAACGATGAGGGCGGTCAGCACCAAATCTTTCATAAACGATTGCAGGGCCGTCAGCGGGATACAGTCGCCAAAACAGCCACAGCTTCTTATTTTACCCGATAAAACGGCGTAACCGGTAAGAAATGTAAAAAAGATGATCAGCAATAACAGCAACCAGCTGAATAGTTTCATTCGCCAGCCCAGCAACACAGCCACACCGGCTATAATTTCAAATGCGATCATTAGGATTGAAAACGACAGGGTAAAAGCATTCAGGAAATCCCAACCCCACACTTCAAAAAATTCCTGCATTTTGTAACTGAGTCCCAGCGGATCGTTGGCCTTTACCAGGCCCGAACAAATGAATAAAACCCCAACAATTATCCTGGCAATATTGATCAGTATTTTCATATTAAATGTTTATTCAAAAAAATACATTTCTGTACAGACAGCATGCATGGTGTCTGCCCGGAAAATCGTGTTCATTGATACGGAGACGTCATGCAGGGCGTGTCTACACGGAACTATGTTTCCCTTCTGCTATTAATATCAGTGCAAAAGCAGCATAATTAAGAATGTCATAATAATTTGCATCTATTCCTTCGCTGGCAATGGTTCTGCCATCATTTGCAATAATCTGTTTGATGCGCAGCAGCTTCGAGAGAATTAAATCGGTAAAGCTTTCCTGGCTCATATCCCGCCAGGCCTCCCCATAGTCATGGTTTTTATCATGCATCAGCGCTTTCGCATTTGCCGCTTCAATGGCGTATAATTTTGCTACCGTTTCTACCGGTAATGCGTCTGTTTCGTCTTTGGCGGCCGACAATTGTATATTGCCGATAATGGCATAGTTCACAATCCCTTTAAATTCAGAGGCAATATCATCGCCAATCTTCTGCAAACGGTTTTCCTGAATGGTCCGGATGCGTTTGGCTTTGATGAAAAGCTGATCTACTACGGATATGGTCCTGAGCACGCGCCAGGAAGTGCCATAATCCTGCGTCTTCCTGATAAAAATCTCGCGGCAGCTTTCTATTACCGCATCGTATTGCTGATTGGTATCGCTCATCTGTTATTAATGAAAATTATTCCTCAACTTTAGCGCTCAAAAGTAATAATATAAGCCCAATGTTTACACTCAATTGCAAAGGCCGTTTGCTGGTAGCCGATAAACCATTGGTGATGGGCATTATTAACATTACCCCGGATTCGTTTTACCCCGGCAGCCGCCTGCAAGACCCTGCCAGGGTACTTGAGCAGGCAACACAGATGCTCCACGATGGAGCCAGCATACTGGATGTTGGCGGACAAAGCACGCGCCCGGACAGCACGCTGCTTACGGAGGCGGAAGAATTGCAAAGAACCATCGCCAACATCGCCGCCATACACCGGGAACTGCCGGAAGCCATTATCTCTGTTGATACTTTTTATGCAAGGGTAGCTGAAGAAGCAGTGGTCGCAGGCGCCGCGATGGTAAACGACATCAGCGCCGGGTCAATGGATAGCGCCATGCTCACAACCGTTGCCAGACTTAAGGTGCCCTATGTATGCATGCACATGCGCGGTACGCCGCAAACAATGCAGCAACATACCCAGTATGATGATGTAGTAAAAGAGGTACTGGACTATTTTATTGAAAAAACAGCTGATTGCAAAAAAGCCGGCATCCACGATGTTATTATAGATCCTGGGTTTGGGTTTGCAAAAACCACTGATCAGAATCTCCGGCTGCTAAAACAACTACAGGTGTTGCAAATAGTTGACAGACCGATATTGGCCGGACTTTCGCGCAAGGCGACTATTTATAAAACACTCGGCACTACAGCAAGCAATGCATTGAATGGCACCACGGTTCTGAACACACTGGCCTTGCAAAATGGCGCCACGATCCTGCGCGTGCACGACGTAAAAGAAGCAGTAGAAGCAGTGACGCTTTTTTGTGCCTACCAAAACGCGTAGCAAATAAGGAACGCGCGTTTATCCTTGCAAGCCATAGGATATCAATAAAAAAACCCGTTCAGGTAATGAACGGGTTTGTTTATTGATATAACGTAATTAGTTACCTGGTTTTTTTTGCTCTTGTTGTTGTTGCTCCCTCATTTGTTTTTCCATTTGCGCCCGTACTTCCGGTGGCATCTGCTGCTGTTGTTGCTGTTGCGGAGGAGCTGGCTGTGTATCGCTCACGTCCACTACAACGATATCAAATATCAGCGCTTCGTTTGGTTTAAAAACTGAGCCTTGTGGCGGATTTTTACCATAAGCCAGCGGTCCTGGAATGTAAAGGGTTCCCTTGCCGCCTTTTTTGAATAATGGCAATCCTTCATCCCATCCTGGTATTGCACCACCTGGTCCTACCGTGCCTATTTTGAAAGTGAAGGGCGGCGCTTTAGGGTCAAGGGTTGACTGAAATATTTCGCCATTCGATAGTGTTTTGCCTTCATAACGCACTGTTACATATTTGCCGGTTGCGGCCTGCATCCCTGTGCCAGGGTCTTTTACTACAACATAGGTACCCTTGCCCGTTTTTACTGCTTCTATTTTTTTTGTTGCCAGCCACGCCGCCATATCGGTATTGGCTTTTACCAGGTCTTCTTCCACTTCCTTGTCCATGCGCACTTTCTCTTTTTCCGTTTCTGCTTCCCTGTCTTTGGACGCCAGTTCCTGCGAGCCAAACACATCCAATACCTTAACAATGGTAATAAGTTTGTCGCCTTTTTTAAAGAACGGCGGCATTTGTCCACCTGGATTTTTTTTCAGCAGCGTATCCACCATCTGCACAATTACTGCACTGTCTCCTTTACGCAACATGCTGAAAACTTCCAGCGGCGAATAAGCGTCTGCAGGCACACTGCCTTCAATAGGTACAAACAACGGCAACTTGCCAACAGAGGTTTGCAATACAGAATCAGAACTACCTATTTTAATAGTGAAGTTGATCTTCATGATATTACCGGTCTTTACCACGGAATCTTTTCCATTACCGAAGATTTTATACATCACACCACTCTTCGTTTTCTTGTAATCCACATTGTTTTTGCATGAAGCAAAGGCCAGCGCCGATGCTAATACTACTACTAAAAAATAAATTGCTTGTTTTTTCATGATTGATTGTTATTGTAATAAAGATGCGTTTTCCTTAATTGCCTGTTTAAATTGCTGCACGGTCTTCTCCAGTGAATCGCTGCTCTTGCCACCTGATGCATTGTAATGTCCGCCGCCATTAAAATATTTACGGGCGAACGTATTGGTATCAAATTCCCCTTTGCTGCGAAAGCTCCATTTCCGTTCCTCATCACGGTCAATAACAATGGCCGCCAGTTTAATGCCCTGTATGGTAAGCGGGTAGTTCACCAATCCTTCCGTATCGCCGGTCCTGATGTCAAATTTCAGCAGGTCTGCCTTCTGGATAGCGATAATAGCCGTATTGTATTCATATATAATTTCCATACGGTGGAGCAGCGCCATGCCAATAAAGCGCAATCGGTTCTCCAGGAAATTATCGTAAATGTTTTCGTGTACCTGGGTATGACTAAACCCGGTTTCTTTCAGGTGCGCCACCATTGTATGCACACTGCTTGTTGCTGCCGGAAAACGAAAAGAACCCGTGTCTCCGATCACACCTGCATACAGGCATTCCGCAATCGCAATATTTACCGTATCGCGGTGGCCGCTGTCAACAATAAAATCATACACCATTTCAGATGTAGAACTTTTGGCGGTATTGCTGATGCCGTAAGTGAAAGCTGATTCCTCCGGCTGCTGATGATGATCAATCAGGATCTTTACACATGACAGGTCCTGGATAACCGGCGCCATGTGTTTTGCGCGGGATAGTGTATTAAAATCCAGACAAAACAGCCATTCTGCTTTTTGTAAAACGGCGGTTGCCTCGGCTTTTTTATAATCAAAATCGATGACCTTATTACAACCTGGCATCCAGTTCAGGAAATTAGGCCAGTTGGTGGGCGAGATAACGGTAACGGAATGTCCAAGGCCAGTCAGCAAATGATACAGGCCCAGCGACGACCCCATGGCATCCGGATCGGGTTTCTGGTGCATGGTTATCACTACCTGCTTAGCACCAGTTTTCAGTAAAGGAAATATTTCGGCAATAGGTTTCATAAAACGGTGGCGAAGGTAATTAAACTTTGCAGTTTCAAAAGCATAGTTTTTAGGTGTTTTTACAGGTTATTTGTTATTGTTGCTTCGATAATTACCGGCTGCGGGCGTTTAATTGACATTTGCAGCCAGATTTATGTGTGTTTATGCGGATTGTTTAGTCCATTCGGCTTAGTTTTGCCACCCAAAAGAAAAGATAGTATGAGCAACAGAACATTTACCATGGTAAAGCCAGATGCGTTCCGCGCGGGGCACGGTGGCGCCATTTTAGACAGGATAGTAAAAGAAGGTTACCGGATTGTGGCACTCAAGCTGACGCGCTTAACAGCTGAAAGAGCCGGCGAATTCTACGCCGTGCATGCAGCGCGCCCGTTCTATGGCGAACTGGTAGCATTCATGAGCAGTGGTCCAATTTATGCGGCCATCCTTGAAAAAGACAACGCAGTGGCGGATTTTCGCACACTGATTGGTGCAACAGACCCCGCTAAAGCCGAAGCCAATACCATCCGCAAGCTGTTTGCTACGTCCCTCGGAGAAAACGCGGTACATGGCAGCGATAGTGACGATAATGCAAAAATTGAAGGCGACTTCTTTTTCAGCGGACTGGAAAGATATTAATCAACCAATAAAAAAAAATCCGCCACCCGGCGCCAAACTGGGTATGCGGATTATTAACGATGTATAGCAAGGCTGCCCGAAACGGTGGCCTTTCTTTTTGCAGTTATTGAATGGTATTATGGGATGCCGCTGGTCCGACGATCATTGCTTTCGCCAACACACCGGCGCTTTCGGGTGAAGGAACATGTTTTACGGGCCGCACTGTAAAACCAGCTTTGCGCAACAGGCTGATGACTCCTTTTTCCCCACCCAGGTGACCGGCACCCACCGCAAACAACGCGGGTGCATCGCGCATAATGGCGGGCATCTTTTTTGCCCATCCGGCATTCCGGTTGTACAATAACAAATCAAGGTATTCACCTATCCCCTCTTCATTTGCTGTCATTTCCTGCATTTTGTTCAGATCCTGTTTCCGGTATACGTCCGCCAGTTGCGCATCGGTGCTATCTCCTGCAACGCCGGAACTGTCGATCATTTTCAACAGATCTTTTGCCTGGCGTTTATAAGGGATGCTGTCGAACACGCCGGCCTGAAACTGGATTGTTTCAAGCCCGTTGATGGGCTTCTGGTCTTTTTTTGCTTCCTTCATGATTACCTGTTCCATTCCGTCTTTTTCCGCGCAGGGAAATTTACTTTCAGTTATCAGCGAGGTAATAAAATACGGTTTAAAATGTTCCATCATGCTAAAGGGCAGCATGCTGCGGTTGTTGGTGAAATAATCTTTCACCCTGGTATACTCCGCTTCGGTTAACAAGTCGCTCAGCTTAACACCATCCTTCATGTTGATGTACTTCATAATGCCCAGCGCATTTTCCATCATATTTTCCAGGTCAATTTCAAAATAAATCTGCGCTGCTTTAGCAATGGCAAAACGAAGTGAATCGCTCAGCTGCGCGTCTGCAGCACAGAGCAAGTGCATCGTACCAAATAAATAAGATGGACTGGAAAGATGATTACCGCTTATTTCCCAAAGCAATGTATTTTCCAGTACAAATGGCTGCGCTTTTTCTTTGTTATTTTTCTTAACTGCTGGTTTTTGCGCAGATAAGGTAAGGGCTGCAGCGATCAATAAAATAATAAGTGGTATTTTTTTCATTGCAATTCTTTTAAAACACGTGGCCTTTTGTAAACTTATTTTTAAACCGGTTGGTTTTTAATCGCTGTAATTTAATTCATCACGGCGATTACTCATTGTGATTGTTAACAAGCGCTGTCCCTTGCTGTCAAATGCCGGCAACTAGCTGGTGCAAACTCCCGCCTTTACTAAACAGCCGGTCGATTTTATGTTCTGTTGCCGGATCTTTTTCTACGGCTGGTGCATGATGTGGTTTAATACGCGCATCAAAAACCAACGGGCCACCACAGCCCCAGTGTTTATTTTCAGTAAAGCTGTTAATTCCATACATGTCGTGCGAGGGATTGCAGCGGGTAAACACTACCCAAAGAAAATTACGCATGTTTGCTGTTACAAAATGGGCATCATCACACACTATTAAAAACGGAACCGACTGCAACGCGGTTTCACCTGCGGTGCGCAACTGTTCATTTAAAAACTCCATTTCCTGTTTAGCGGTTTGTGGTGTGGAGAACGGCTTTGCCTGCAGTGCAACAATGCCGGGCATCAGCAGCTGCGCATTTTCAAAACCATTGATCTGTTGCAATGCAACAGGAACTTCAGTCGCCAGCGTTCTGATAGGCGGTCCATAAGCTGCCAGCACGCATTTGCTGCCACTGTTTAATCCGGCACCGGAATAATCCAGCGTATCAATGGTGGTATTGGTATAAAAATGTAAATCCCTTGCCAGGTTGATGCGCTCCAGTATATGCGTAAAATATTCCTGGATATGGTGGGTACTCAACCGTCCGGATTCATCCGCGGTAATGAATAGAAATTTTGCAAGGCTTAGCTGCCCGGTTCCTAAAATATGGTTGGCAATGGTGAGTATTTCGGCCGGCTGCTTGGTGGGCATGTAAGGTGTGTAACGCTCGCTGCCGATTGCCAGAAGTAAGGGATGTACGCCGGCGGCATCCACGGCGTGCACTTCTTTTAAGCCGGGAATTTCTGCCTGCAGCGCATCACCCGCAATTTCGTGGATCAGCTGCCCAAAACTGGTATCTTCCTGCGGCGGACGGCCTACTACCGTAAACGGCCATATCGCATTTTTCTTCGCATATACTTTATGCACTTTCATTACCGGAAAAGGATGCTGTAAACTGTAATAACCGAGGTGGTCGCCAAACGGTCCTTCGGGTTTGTTCTGCTGGGGATGCACCTCACCACAGATAACAAAATCAGCATCGGTACTGATGCAAAAGCCATCCTCATAACAATACCTGAAACGCCTGCCACCCAGCACCCCTGCAAAAGTCATTTCACTGATACCTTCCGGCAAAGGCATTACGGCCGCAACACTGTGTGCCGGCGGGCCGCCTGCAAAAACGCTCACTTTCAATGGCTGTCCTTTGGCATTTGCTTTTGCCTGGTGCACGCCAATTCCGCGGTGGAGCTGGTAATGGAGGCCCACTTCTTCATTTAAAATATAATCGTTCCCGGAAAGCTGAATGCGGTACATGCCCAGGTTGGCTTGCATGATGCCAGGTTTGTCCGTGTCTTCGGTATATACTTGCGGCAGCGTTACAAAAGCGCCGCCATCCTTCGGCCAATGGTGTACCAGCGGTATATCACTGATTTGAATCTGTTGCGCCAGTACCGGTTTGCTGAAGGGATTTTTTAGTGGGAATGCTTTTATAGCCGCCAGGGCAGCACCGGCATGTTGCAGCGGATGGCGGAAAGCTTTTGCCGGGTTATTTTTTAAATCGATCAATTGCTGTACAAGGGAAAGGCTGTCGCGGAAAAGAAATTTGCTTCTTTCCAGGGTGCCGAAAATATTAGATGCTGCGCGAAACTGGCTGCCCTTCACGCGCTCAAATAATAAAGCAGGACCGCCGGCTTCGTGCACCCGCAAATGGATAGCCGCCATTTCGAGGTAGGGATCCACTTCTTCTTTTACGCGGACCAACTGCCCGTTTTTTTCTAAATCAAGTAAAGACGCTTCCAGCGAGCTGTATGCCATCAATTTTTTATTTGCCTGTAAAAGTAAAACACAAAAAGCTGACAAAAAGTTTTCTTTCATTTCAGTCCATCCTATTAGCTGGCGCACAAAAGCATGCAGCGGTGGTGGCTTGCGGAGCTACTGCGCGCAACAGCGTGTGGTGTATGCTAACTGGCAACATGTTCACGTTGTTGATGCCGAACAGACCGTCGTGGATTTTTCTTGTCCTTCCATTATATTGCAGTTCTGATCATCTTATAAAATCAATTTATGAGCAAAGGAAGGATGGAAGCATTCAGTGATGGGGTTATCGCCATCATCATCACTATTATGGTACTGGAAATGAAAGTGCCGCACGGCGATACGCTGGCTTCGCTCGGGCCGTTGCTGCCGGTCTTTACCAGTTATGTGATTAGTTTTATCTATGTAGCAATCTACTGGAACAATCACCACCATATGATGCATGCCGCGCGGCAAATAAATGGCAAGGTCTTATGGGCAAATGTGCACTTGCTTTTCTGGTTGTCGATGGTTCCATTTGTTACCGGTTGGATGGGCGAAAATCATTTTGCCACCTGGCCGGTTGCTTTGTATGGAATGGTATTGGTGATGGCGGGTGTGGCCTATGGTATACTGGCACATTTCCTGGTCCGGTTACATGGGCCGGATGCGCCTATTTCCCGCGCAATTGGAAAAGATAAAAAGGGAAAATTATCTGTTATTATTTGCAGCATGGGCGTAGCCGTTACTTTCATCAATAATTGGGCGGGTCTTTTTCTTTATGTTATTGTGGCGGCCATCTGGTTCCTTCCAGACAGGCGCATCGAAAATGTGCTGGCAGATGAGAAAGACGAACATTGAATTTGGTAATTGAGCACCTGCTTTTGAATGATGAAGAGCGCATCGAAATAACCAACAGCAGGTTTAAAATGAAAAAGAGCCATGGTTAGACAGCTCTTTTTTATAAGCTCAGAAAAAAATGTTGTACGAAGGAGATAGGTTTTCTGAGTAGGATGCGGGCTTTTACAGGATATGGACAATGGACGGACAAAATATGGTTTTACGTTGGATGACAGGATTTGATGGCTTTCAATGGACAGGAGGTGGTTTTGCGGGATACGGATAAAATGATTTTTTTACTGGATTTGGATTTGTTGACTTTTACAGGATTTGGATGGGTCGGTTTTTTACAGGATTAGGATGTGAGCGTTTCAGGGGATTTGGATATTTCGTTCTTGCTGGTGTAAAGATGCACAACGACGGTGCGTAAATTAAATTAATTCGATTTGCGGATATTTTTATTCGGTGAATGGATAGAAATGCAGGTTAAGGCTCACCTGCACCTTGTTACAAACGCAGGAGGCCGATTTTATACAGCGTGCTAACCGGCTTATTGTCCCAGAATAGTTCAAAATCCTCCAGTAAAGCGGATTCATAACTGCGCCTGATTTCTTGCAGGGTGGTTGTCTTTGTAAGAGAAACGGAAAGTTGTGCCAGCAGCTCCGACAGCCATTTGCCCTGGGGAGCCGCCAACTGAATTTTTTGCATATCTTTTTTTGTGGTGAATTGCAGGGTCGCCATCTCGCGCTGCTGGCCATTTTTAGACTGAACAAAATATTCGGTCGTCGGTGCTGCGCCTATCCAGACAATTTTTGCTTCCGGCTTATAAGCCCGCAATTCCACTTCTTTTAATGCCGTAGAAATATAGTCAGGTGCAATTTTCGTTTTTGGTGTTTTAAAATCAAACCATTTTTGCAATGGGTCATCAAAACACATTCCATGCATATAGTTATGTAATGATTTCTTTAATCCATAGGCAAAAAGCGGGTGATCGGCACCGGTAGGATCAAGGTGTTCAAGATCATTGTTGGCAAAGCTGCCGGTAATTGCATCCTGCCGCTGAACACCGAACTTTTCAGGTTCCAGTCCTACGGGGCTGTGGGCGGTCATGGTAAACTGGTGCCAAAAGGCCGATTGCAAAATACCAGCTTTAAACATCTGGCGCACCATGTCCAGCGCGTCAATCGTTTCCTGCGCTGTCTGCGTTGGAAAACCATACATCAGGTAGGCGTGCACCATAATACCGGCCGCGGTAAAATGCTGGTTTACCCTGGCAACCTGTGCTACGGTGATCCCTTTCTGTATCAATTCAAGCAGGCGGTCGGAGGCTACTTCAAGTCCGCCCGACACGGCGATGCAGCCGGCGGCTTTTAACAGCAGGCAAAGGTCGCGGGTAAAACTTTTTTCGAATCTTATATTGGTCCACCAGCTTACCACCAGTTTGCGGCGCAGAATTTCAATGGCCAATGCCCGCATCAGGGCCGGTGGTGCCGCCTCGTCTACAAAGTGAAAACCGTTTTGTCCGGTTTGGGCAATGATGGTTTCCATCCGGTCGCAAAGGATACCGGCGGCAACGGGTTCATACAACTTTATATAATCGAGCGAAATATCACAAAACGTACATTTTCCCCAATAGCAGCCGTGCGCCATTGTAAGTTTATTCCAGCGGCCATCGCTCCAGAGACTGTGCATGGGGTTAACCACCTCTATGGCAGAAATATATTTATCAAGCTGAAAATCGCTGTAATCGGGGGTGCCAACTTCGCCCTGCTTATAATCCCTGACAGTTTTGTTATTTATATAGGTAACCACGCCGTCCTGCAAAAGAAACGTCCGTTTAAGCGCGTCGCGCGAGATGGTCCCGTCAATATAGGCCAGCAGGTTTTCTACTGGTGCTTCGCCATCATCCAGCGTAATAAAATCAAAAAAATCGAATACCCGCACATCTGTCAGCGATCGCAACTCGGTATTGGCAAAACCACCACCCATTGCTGTTTTTGTACCCGGATAATGCCGTTTAATAAATTGCGCACAGCGAAGCGCGCTGTATAAATTGCCGGGGAAAGGAACCGATATGGCTACCAGGCCGGGTTGAACAGATGCCATGTGTTTCCGCAAAATATCCAGCAGCAACCCGTCTATGTAGGTTGGTGGTTGCTGTAGTGTTGTGTACAATTCAGTAAAGCTGGTGGCAGAACGGCCGAGTTTTTCTGCGTAACGGCTAAAGCCAAAATGCGCATCCACCACCTCTTTAATAAAATCAGATAAATCTTCCAGGTACATGGTTGCCAAATGCTTAGCCAGGTCCTGATTGCCCATGGTGCCAAAGGCCCAGGCTAGATCATCCGATTGCTGAAAACGCGCGGCTTCCGGTAAAAAATCTCTTTTTGCAACCAGGTGGGCCAGGGTGGGATTGCCGCCCTGCAGGAACAGGATTACGGGGTCGATGGTCCGTATGTAGTCTTCGCGCAGCGAAAAAATGCGCGTTGCATTGGCGGACATGGTTACGGCCTGATCAACCTGTTCAAAAACCTTACTAAGACCTTGTTTACTGAAAAGTGCAAGGATAACTTCAATGCCAAGGTCGGCCTGGAATGTGCTGATATTTTTTGTATTCAGAAATCCTTTTAGATAAGCCGTGGCGGGGTAAGGCGTATTTAATTGGGTAAACGGAGGCGTAATTAAAAAAACCGTGGCGCTCAAAATGAAAACTGATTTAGGCGCAAAATTATTGATAATTAGTCGTCCATCAAAAGATAGGATTGATGCAGCGGACGTTAGCCTGCTACAGTACTTTCATGAAGGAACGATCTATCACCGCGCAGCAGCCATCGCGCAGTAAAAAAACATTTTTACCCGCCTGGATGTGTGCAATAAACATGGCGGTGTGCGCTCGTAGATCTGCCTTATTGCTTACATTCATGGTACATGAAAATTGTACCGGTTTATATCATGGCTATATTGTATATCGCGGCTGGCGCTATGCATTTTTTAAAATCAAAGGGATACGAGCGCATCATGCCGCCCTGGCTGCCATGGCCGCTGCTGCTGGTATACATTACCGGTGCGGCAGAAATATTACTGGGCATATTGCTGCTGCCTGCAAGCTCGCGCATGCTGGCAGCCTGGGGTATCATTGTTTTGCTGATCCTGGTGTTTCCGGCGAATGTTCAGATGATGATGAATTATTTCAATTACAACAAACCAACAAAATGGCTGATGGTGCTGCGGCTACCCCTTCAGCTGGTACTGATATGGTGGGCCTGGTTGTACACGCGGAAGTAACCAGCTGAGCAAAGTGTCGTAGGTTTATTTTCTGCCAATTAGATCCCACAGATTGCCATACAGGTCTTTGAACACCGCCACGGTTCCGTATGCTTCGGCAACCGGCTCCTTCACAAAAACAATTCCTGCCGCCAGGAAACTGCTGTAGTCTTTCCAGAAATCATCCGTCTGCAAAAATAAAAATACGCGGCCACCGGCCTGGTTACCCACAAAACTTCGTTGTTCGTCCGTGGCAGCTTTTGCCAGCAAGAGTGCGGCGCCTGCTGCTCCTTTTGGTTTAACGAGTACCCAACGTTTGGTTTGGCTCAGTACCGTGTCTTCCAGCAGTTCAAAGCCAATTTTTTCTGTATAAAAAGCAATCGCTTCATCGTAATCTTCCACAACCAGTGCCATATGAATGATTTGCTGCATGCTGTATTACTTTTTTAGAGAGGGATAGATTCAGACCATTGAAATTTCGATTTTAAACAAGCCTGGGCCTATAGACCGCGTGGATGCATACCGCCAGGCGCATTATTCGGATCCCTATTTCAGGATGCCGCTGTCCTTTATCCAATCGGTCAGGCGGTCGGGCCATGTTTTTAAACTATTGAAGTTGGATCTTTTACCCATATTAAACCCATGGTCGCCTACCGAATAGATATGCACTTCCACGGGCACTTTTGCTTTGCGGTGCATTTGTAATAATTTAATAACCGGCTCAGAACAACATGCATCGTCATTCGCTACCAACATAAAAGTGCGCGGTGCCGTTGCGGTTACTGTTTCCGGTACAGCCAACGGGCCCGGATAAATTAAGATTTGAAAAGATGGACGCGCCGACAAGGCATCTACTGCATCGGGCTTTGGGGCATGGCTTTCCTGTGGATGATAGGCCACCCAACCCGCTACTTCGCCGCCGGCAGAGAATCCCATTACCCCTATCCTCGCCGTATCAATGTTGTATTCTTTGGCACGACTTCGCACCAGTCGTATGGCGCGAAAAATATCCTGTTTTGCATTTTCTTCCGTATATAGCATAGAATCTGCCCTGAACAACCGGTACTTCAAAACAAAAGCGGTAATGCCGAGGCCATTGAGGTAAGTTGCGGCGTCTTTGCCTTCCGCGTTGAATACAAGGCTGCGGAAACCACCGCCCGGGCAAACCACTACCGCCACGCCCGTAGCAATGCCGGCCGGTGCAGGGTAAATAACCAGTGAAGGATTATGGATGCTTCTTATCCACCATTCTTTCGCCTGTTCGGGAATATTTTTTTTATTTTCGAACCCCGGCGCACCGTCGCTCCAGAGCGGAATTACCGCGGCACTGTCCTGCGCGGTCACCTGCTGCAAAAAGCAGCTCACCATAAGACAAACGAAGAAATAACTTTTGTACATGCTGATTTTGTTTATTGTATTAACTGCTTTCAAGGGGTTGCACGAAGCAATTTGAGTGGCTGTAATGTACTGTAGATTTTCTTATGGCTGCGCACCAGTTCTTTTACCATACATGCACCGGCTGGCAGTTACGCGGCACGGACAATAACGCTCTGTGCCGGCCATGGTGATCAGTTGTCCGCCAGCATTTTTTGTAAACCCTCTGCAAAGGCAACCGGTTCAAACCCAAGTTCACGCCTTGCCTTACTGATATCAAAACCAGTGGCGGGCGGTCGTTTGGCAGGTTGTGAAAAACTGGACGCATCCACCTGCTCAATCAACGATGGATCCAGTTGACACAAGGTGGCGGTTTGGAGCGCCATTTCGTAAGGTGTTAGAAGGTCTTTTCCGGCAATATGGTAAACGCCCGTAGCATCTTTTTCGATAATCAGCAAAATGCCTTTTGCCAGGTCTTCCACATAGGTAGGCGTGCGCCATTGATCGCTTACACATTTAATGGACTTACCGGCCGACAGGCTATCTTTTACCCAGGTTACGATATTGGGTCGGGTGCCGGCACGGGTATTACCATACACCAGGCAGGTACGTACAATAGTAAAAGGAATTTCGCTGGTCTCCACAATTCCCTCTGCCTGCATTTTAGTAAATCCGTACCAGCTCAGCGGGGCCATGGCGTCTGCTTCCGAATAATTGCCTTTTGCGCCATCAAAGACAAAATCGGTTGAAAGGTAAATGAAATGCCGGCTGTACATTTCTGCGCTTAGCAGTAACTGCGCGGTGGCGCGAACGTTTACAGCTTCACATGCTTCCTGGTTCAACTGGCAATCATCGGCCTGGGTTACGGCAGCGGCATGCACTACCGTATGGGGCATTTCTTTTTCAAGTATGCTGTTTAGCAAAAAGTCATTGGTAACATCCGCATCGTAATACCGAAACGGTGTGGTGGTGGTAAACGCCAGGCGGCTTTCGCCCCGCGCTACCGCTACCACTTCATATCCGTTGGCTGACAACAAGCGCACCAGGTGTTGCCCCAAAAATCCGTTGGCGCCAGTAATTAAAATTTTTTTCATTGTTTTATGGACGACATCAAAGGCGGCCGCTGCGCAAAAATAGGTTGGGCCATCGTTAAAGAAAAACTTTGCCAGGCTCGTTCTGATTGCGGCGGTCAGCAGTGACTTTATTAAGAGGAAGAATATGAATGAATATTTTCATGTGCGGGACATGCTGGCCAGCCTATGAAAATCCGGAATGATTTACAAAATAATTATAGCTTTCGCCGAACCTTGCTGTATGCGATCAAATCCCTATTTTTGGGACTTAGCTTATCAATAGATAGAAAAATTTGAACATTTGCTGCCGTATGTTTGAAATTTTTTAAAAAAAAACGGACTCTTGTAATTAATGAGCGAGCAAAAGAAAATCACCAGTATTGGCGTGCTGACCTCAGGGGGTGATTCCCCGGGTATGAATGCAGCCATCCGCGCAGTAGTACGTACCGGCCTTTACCATGGATTAGAGATGTATGGGGTAATGAGGGGTTATAGTGGTATGATAGAAGATGATATTGTAAAACTGGAGTCACGCTCTGTGGCCAATATAATACAGAGAGGCGGAACAATTCTAAAGACCGCCCGCTGCAAAGATTTCTTTGAGCTGGAAGGAAGACAGAAAGCATACAACAATCTTAAAAAAAGAGGCATCAATGCGCTGGTGATCATTGGTGGTGATGGTTCTTTTAAAGGGGCGTTGAAATTTAGCCAGGACTTTGATATTCCCTGTATCGGGTTGCCCGGTACGATTGATAAAGACATTGCAGGCACTGATTTTACCATTGGGTTCGACACAGCTGTGAACACGGCTGTAGAGGCCATTGACAAAATACGTGATACCGCAGACGCACACGACCGTCTTTTTGTAATTGAAGTGATGGGCAGGGATGCGGGGTATATTGCACTGCACAGTGGTATTGCAACTGGTGCCGAACACATTCTTATCCCCGAGCGTAAAACGGATATAGAACTGGTTGTTGCTTCTTTACTGGAAAAAGAAAAGCGCAGGAAATTAGTAAATATGATTGTGGTAGCGGAAGGCGATGGATTTGGTGGCGCCGAAGAAGTTAGTAAAGTGATAAAAGAACGCCTGCCCAATGCAGACGTGCGGGTTTGTATACTTGGTCATATACAACGGGGCGGTTCACCGAGCTGTTTAGACCGCCTGATTGCCAGCCGCATGGGGTATCATGCAGTGGAAACGTTGTTAGAAGGCCGTTACAATGTTATGGTAGGAATACAAAACAATAAGATATTGTACACCCCGTTAGAGAAAGCCGTAAAAGCAAAACAGAAAATCGGCGACCAGTGGATGCGGATTGTAAAAATCCTCGCGAGCTGATTTGCAAATAACTGGCAACACGCTGTTGCATGTATAAATAATAATTTCAAAATTAAATCACTAACCCAGATTAAAGCAAATGTCAAAACATCTTTCTAAATACCTTCACCAGACTTTGGATAAACAAGCTGGCATTGAACATGCTTTTCACCGCACCAAAATTGTTGCGACGGTTGGCCCCGCGTGCGACACATACGATAAATTACTTGACCTGGTAAAAGCAGGTGTGAATGTTTTCCGGCTGAACTTCTCTCATGGTACGCATGAAGACAAACTGAAAATTATTGAACACATCCGCAATATCAACATATCACAGCCCTACAATATTGCGATACTGGGCGATTTGCAAGGCCCGAAATTGCGGGTTGGCGAAATAGAAAATAATTCCCTTCCGGTAGTTGCCGGTGACATCCTCACGTTTACCAATGAAAAGCTGGTGGGTACCATGGACAGGATATATGTATCCTACCCCAACCTCCACGAAGACGTGAAAATAGGCAACGTTATCATGATAGATGATGGCAAACTGGAAGTAAAAGTGATTGATATTGCCAAGAACAATGACGTAAAGGTGGAAGTGATCCTGGGCGGTATTATCTCGTCCAAGAAAGGGATTAATCTTCCCGATACCAAAATCTCCCTGCCTGCGCTCACCGAAAAAGATCTGGCGGATCTTGAATTTATCATTGAACAAAAATTAGACTGGGTAGCGTTATCATTTGTGCGCAGCGTAAAAGATATCGTGATACTGAGAAGCAAGCTGGATGAAAAGAAAAGCAAAACAAAAATTATTGCCAAGATAGAAAAACCCGAAGCACTGGTAAATATCCGCGATATCATTGTGGAGAGCGACGCCATCATGGTGGCTCGCGGAGACCTGGGTGTTGAATTGCCAGTAGAACAAATTCCATTGATTCAGCGGCAGCTGGTGCGCAAATGCCTGCACCGTGGTAAACCGGTTATTGTAGCAACGCAGATGATGGAGAGTATGATTGAGCGCACCAAACCCAACCGCAGTGAAATTACCGATGTAGCCAACGCGGTGCTGGAAGGCGCAGATGCGGTGATGCTGAGTGGTGAAACGGCGGCGGGTAATCACCCGGCACTCGTGGTGGAAACCATGCGCAAGATCATCATGGAAGTGGAAAACACCGAATACCGTTACAACCGTGAAGACGATTTGAAACCACAGCAGCACTCTCCTTCCTTCCTGAGTGACGCTATTTGTTACAATGCCTGTAAGATTGCACGGGACGTAAATGCCGATGCAATTATCGGTATGACGCAAAGTGGCTATACGGCATTTATATTAAGCAGCTACCGCCCCAAGGCGCCCCTGCATATTTTTAGCAAAGAACGCAGCCTTATCAACCAATTGAGCCTGAGTTGGGGCGTTCGCGCATTTCATTACACAGAAGAAGACAGCCTGGACGAGATAATTGAAGACCAGATAGAAATATTGAAAGAACGTGGGTTTATAAAAGCAGGCGATACCGTAGTGAGCACCGGCAGCACACCTGTTCACCTGCACCTGCCTACCAACGTGCTGAAGATTACTAAAGTAGAATAAGGCCGTCACGTAATTGATACCGAAACCCGTTTCAGCAGTGAAACGGGTTTTTATTTTTACGTTATACTTTTGGTGAATCGGCACCCACGGTTGTAGCCTCCCAGGTATCAAAATCTTTTTGCTGTTCGGCAATTTTGTTGCGTGCCCCCTTCAGCGCACCAACGCCCAGCAATAAACGCAGCGGCGGGTCCTTAGCGGCTACCGCTTTAATGATGGCCGCAGCGGCACGTACCGGATCGCCGGGCTGGCTGCCACTGTAGCCCCTGATAGTATCTTTATTTGCTCCGGCGGTGGTTGCATAATCTTCAATTACAATCTTACTGTTATTGGCAGACCGGCCAGCCCAGTCAGTTCGGAAGCCACTCGGTGCCACTACTGTTACTTTTATGCCAAGGTGTTGTGTTTCCTTGGCCAGCGCCTCGGAATAACCAGTAACCGCAAATTTGGTAGCGTTGTAAAATCCTACTGCCGGGAAAGCCACCAGCCCGCCAATAGAAGAAATGTTTACAATATGTCCACTGCGTTGCTTGCGCATCAACGGCAGTATTGCCCGGGTGGTATTGGCCAGTCCGAAGAAGTTAATTTCAAACATGCGCCGTACTTCGGCTTCTTCACTTTCTTCGATGGCACCAAAATAACCGATCCCTGCATTGTTTACCAGCACGTCAATCCGGTTAAAAGATTTGATAGCCTGGGCCACTGCGGCAGTGATATCTTCTGTACTGGTCACATCCAGTTTGATAGCAACTGCTGTCTCCGGGTAAGCAGCAACGATGTCTGCTATGTCTTTTATATTGCGCGCTGTAACCGCAACCTTGTCTCCCTGCTGCAATACCTGTTTTGCCAGTTCGCGTCCGAAACCTGTTGAACAGCCCGTGATAAACCAAACTTTAGCCATGATATTTTTTTTAAATATAGCAAATAACAACAGACCGGTTTACAACAGTGGTCTCCGGAAAGTTTTGACGCCAGCGCAAGGTAATATCACCCGCAGCCTCCCCTGGCTACCGGGTTTTGATACCAGCAAGGTTGCATGTTGACAAAAATCGGTAGTTTCATGAAGTAAAGCATTCAAATCAAATAATACCACGATGAAAAATTATTTGTCCGCTGCAGTTGTTATTGTGTTACTCGCTTCGTTTGCAATGCCTGCACCCAACTCAGCCGGTAAGTGGATTGCGTTGTTTGACGGTAAATCGCTCAAGGGTTGGAAGGTCGGTGACAACGCTGCCACTTTTACTGCAGACAGTGGTATGATAATAGTGCATGGCAGCACCGCACACTTGTTTTATGACGGTGATGTCCGGCAACATAATTTCAAAAATTTTGAATTTAAAGCTGATGTAAAAACGATGCCAGGGGCTAACTCCGGAATTTATATACATAGCGCATTCCAGCAGGGCGGCTGGCCATCTAAAGGATATGAAATACAGGTAAACAATTCTCATACCGACTGGCGCCGGACCGGCAGCCTGTATGGTATAGAAGATGTAAAGGAGGTCTACGTAAAGGACAATGAATGGTTTACGGAATATATTAAAGTGCAGGGAAAACGCATTACCATCAAAATAAATGATAAGACGGTGGTTGACTACACCGAACCGGAAGCGCCGGCGCGTGCGGATGGCCGGATGCTGTCGGGCGGTACTTTTGCATTGCAGGGGCATGACCCCCAAAGCATCGTCTATTACAAAAACATTCTCGTAAAACCGCTGGCCGATTAATATAAGGTTGTTCATTTTTTTAATTTATCGGAGCTGCTATGGAAAATGCTGGCCATCCTGCTGGTGATGATAACTATCATTTAATACAAAACATTCTTTCACTGTAATCTCTGTTGTATGCCGCAGACCGCACGCCAGTCTTTAAAAATTGTTTTGCTTTGCATAGCCGTATTGACCTGTTGTGCAGGCAACGCACAAAAAAGCAAACCATTTAAAGTCATTGCGTTTTATACAGCCAAAGAAGACCAGGCGCACATCAGTTTTGTGCATGAAGCAAACAAATGGTTTCCTGCAATGGCCGAAAAATATAATTTCTTATACGATTCAACCAATAACTGGAACAACCTCAATCAAAAGTTCTTATCCAATTACCAGGTAGTTATTTTCCTGGATACCCGTCCGGACTTGCCCGATCAAAGAAAAGCGTTTCAGGAATACATGGAAAAGGGCGGAGCATGGCTTGGCTTTCACTTTGCCGGCTTTGCACTCACGCCATCTGCGTTTCCGCAAAACTGGGATTGGTACCACAATGATTTTATTGGAGCGGGTGAATACAAAGCTAATACCTGGCGGCCTGTGCCTGCCGTGCTGCGCGTGGAAGATCCTTCTCAACCGGCCATGGCCAACCTGCCCGGTACGTTTAAATCGGCGCCCAATGAATGGTACAGCTGGCAAAGGGATTTGCGCGTCAATGACTCCATCAAAATACTTTTATCAGTGGATAGTACCAGCTTTCCGCTCGGCACCGGCCCCAGGCTGCATGAAATTTGGCACAGTGGCTACTACCCCATTGTCTGGACTAACAAATATTATAAAATGGTGTATTTCAATATGGGCCACAATGACATTGATTACGAGCACAAGACCAATAAAGAACTATCATTTCAATTTGAAAACGAGATACAGAACCGACTCATCATGAATAGCCTGTTATGGGTGGCGGGGCGCAGCATCAAACACTAGTGCTATTTAAAAAGATTAAAATTTTACACATGGAAGCATCAGACAAACTACAGCGCGTGGTAGAAGCCAGGATGAAACTAAAAGCACGATTTGAAGAAAAAATGCGGCAAACCCCTTCCGTGTCCGATGCAAAACCGCTGGGTTCCGGAGACCTGAACCGCCATGGTATGCCGCACTTACCCGTTGGACAAACCATCACCCAGAAATGGCCGGTGCTGGATCTCGGCCTTCAACCGGCTGTTGAACTAAACAACTGGCAGCTGGTGGTGGATGGCGCCGTAGACCATCCGGTAACATTGAACTGGGCAGACTTTATGGCCTTACCGCAGGCTGCCGACACTTCAGACTTTCATTGTGTTACTACCTGGTCCAAATTGAATGTTAACTGGAAAGGTGTACGCATGCTTGATCTTGCTGCATTGGTACAACCCCTTGAGAACGCCACGCATATTATGTGCTACGGCTATGATGACTATACTACCAACCTCTCGCTGGAGGAAGCCATTAAACCCGATGTATTGCTGGTACATACCGTTGAAGAACAACCGCTGCCGCGTGAACATGGCGGCCCTGTGCGACTTATAACGCCGCAATTGTACGCCTGGAAAGGATCGAAATGGATACACCGGATAGAATTTCTGACTAAAAACAAACTGGGCTTCTGGGAAGAGAGGGGTTATTCCAACACTGCGTATCCGTGGCGGAACGACCGGTATAGCTGAACAGGGTAGATCGTTGTTTTCCCTGCAGTTAATCGCAGTTTTACTATTCGTTAATCGAAATTATAGGGTGTTTCATAGAAATTGGTGGAAATAGCTTTATGCGCTAAGGTTTTTATATTAGTTTGGCTGCAAACCATACACCGTGAAACCCGTATTTACCCTTATGATCTTATCCGCGTGCATACAATATGCAGCTGCTCAGCCCTCACTCAATAACACTGCAAACATTGCCGTTACTTCCGTGAAGCTTGCTGATACTGCCGGAGCAGTTACAGACACAGCCGCTGACCTGATTCCCCAAAAAGACAACATTATCAATCCTGCCACGATTCTCAAAATTGAGAACCTCGGTGGCAGCATAAACACCAACCTTGCAGAACTTCGGCCAACCGTTTCTGCAGACGGAAACTTATTGTTTTTTATCTGTGAAAACAGCCCGAGAAATACAAAATTCAATTCTGTACCCAACTCACAGGACATCTGGTTTTCCGAAAGAGACAGCACCGGAAAATGGAGCAAGGCAGTCCACCTTGGCTACCCGCTGAATACGGTGCAATACAACGCCGTATACTGGATATCGCCCGACAATAACCGCATACTGATCCGCGGCGCATTTATGAATGGAGCGTTTAACGGCAAGGGTGTTAGCATGTGTACGTTAACAGAAAACGGCAACTGGAGTGAGCCCAATGCACTCCAAATTAAAAACTATAACAAGTACGACCGCGGACGTCAGTCGGGTGCTACCATGGCACACAATGGCCAGAGCCTTCTATTGTACATGACCCCGGAGGCAGGCAGTGCAGACAATGATTTGTATGTTTGTTTTTTAACAAAAGAAGGTTGGTGGACGGAACCGAAAAATCTTGGAAAGAAAATCAATGCGCCGGAAACAAATGAAATGACCCCCTATCTCGCCGCAGATGGTGTGACCCTCTATTTCAGCAGCAACCGTGAAGGTGGCATTGGCGACAATGATATCTGGATGACCAAAAGACTGGACAATACCTGGCAAAAATGGAGTGACCCGGTAAACCTTGGTAGCCCCATTAATACCAGCACCTGGGATGCATTTTTCACGCTGGATGCAGGTGGCGAATATGCTTACCTCACCACGAGTTTGAACACGCTGGGTGAAAGCGATATTGTACGCGTTAAATTACTTGAAAAAGAAAGGCCGAAACCAGTTTTACTGGTGAGCGGCAATGTATATAATTTAAAAACAAAACAACCGCTTAGTGCATCACTGGTGTATGAAACTCTGCCCGATGGTGCCGTTGCGGGCAGCGGCATATCTGGCGCAGGCGACGGCGCTTTTAAAATTGTATTGCCGTACGACAAAAATTACAGCATCCGCGCATCTGCCGACCATTTCTTCGCAGTGTCGGAAAACCTGAACCTCGACTCGCTGGTGAAAGCCGGTTATAAAGAAATACACAAAGATTTGTACCTGGCACCGATTGAGATTGGACAGGTGGTGCGGTTGAACAACGTATTCTTCGACAACGATAAGTCAGATTTGCGCAACGAATCTATTATTGAACTGGAACGCGTAGTGACATTGCTAAAAGAAAACCCTGGTATCGAGATTGAGATAAGCGCCCACACCGATTCCAATGCGTCCGACGAACATAACCAGGTGTTGAGTGAAAACAGGGCCAAATCAGTAAGAGAGTTTATATTGTCGAAAGGGATTGATGCGGGAAAAATTGTATCGCATGGTTATGGCGAAACAAAACCAATTGCTGACAACGGCACCGCAGATGGTCGCCAGATAAACCGAAGGGTTGAATTTAAAATTACGAAGGACTAGGTCCGGGTTATAATAATATCAGCAAGAAATTGTCTCAGGAAATTAGCAGTCTTTCAAAAGATGCGCTAATCTTCTGAGGCTTTTTTTTAGCGCCGGCGAACGGCAAGACTAAAAGTTTTACGGGTGTTACTTTTATTTAATGATATTGAAAGAGAACAATAATGTTGTTATAAACAATAAAAAAAGGCCGCCCAGGAATAAAATATCAGCTGATTTTTCAAAGAAAAAACTTTTTTTATTAACCCCGCGGATTGACAAAAACGACAGTATACAACTGGCCATAAATAAAATAATGGCAACCACAGTTACTTCATCGATAACGGTTGTTTCAGACTTGTTGAGCAGTTTTAACGATGTAAGCACGATGAAGCAAATGCCGAGCAGGTTGGAAGAGGCATTTAAAATATGTGGCGACTTCTCATTTTGTTCTTTCACATTATTTTGTTTCATTAACAATGCACAAGATTACGGCTAAACTGCTTTGCGTATTTTGTTTTCCGTGCAATCGAATTGTTATTTAAACATTCAGATGGAAAAAGCGGTAACTGCCTGCTGCGGCAATTGTTGGGTTTCCCGTCATTGAGTACTTCCGGAATTTTTTACAGCCGGCGGCGGTAATTTCAATGCACCCGGCGTTCAATGCGTGACTGCATTTTACGAATTACCCTCCCCCATTTCGCGCGATACGCCCGGTATTTCCATAATAAGATCTGCGCCATAGGCACTGGCAGGCGTTTGATAGCCGGGTTTAAAATCTCCATCCAATATTTTCCTGGCGATTAACAACACGGACAGGGCGGTTAGCGAATATGCTTCGGGGCAGCGCATAAAAGCCGTGATCGATTTCCCCTGCGGATTAAATACTTTTCCGCGAATGAGGCTAACTGCTTTGTCCCGCCGCTGATCATCCGGTCCGGGTGATTTGCTGTTAATAATTTGCGTTATCATGCGGTGCACCAGGCGGGTGCGCAATAACCAGTTAAATGATCGTTGCATTTTTAAAAATAACCAGACGCCTTTGCTGATGCCGGTATATGTTTCAATATTGGGGATACCCGTTGTAAAATAGGCGGTACTTACATCCCCCCAGGGAATGCTCATTACAAATGATTGCTGTTTGTTGTAGGGAAATTCCACCCACATTCCTCTTGTGCCAATAGGCTCCGGAACAATTTGCCCGTTTACCCGCCGTGCGCCGGGCATACCCAATTTCTGCAGCGTTGTAATGGAGGTGCCGCGCGATAAGCCGCTGCCGATAATAGCAAAAGCGATTTCCAACTTGTTGGCATCTGGTAATTGATCTTTTAACCAGCGCGAAAGGCAATCAGTTGGTACCACATCAAAGCCGGCCCCTGGTAAAACCATTATGTTTTTCTCTTTCGCTGCTTTATCGTAGCCCTGCATCATTTCAAATACTTCCAGGTCTCCGTTGAGATCAACGTAGTGCGTACCGGCTTCCATGCAGGCAGCAATCATTTGCCGGGCGGTAAGATCATAAGGACCTGCCGCATGCACCACGAGGGACACTTCCTGAAGCGCAGCAACCAGGCCAGGCCCGTCTGCAAGATCCACAATCTTGTATGGTAGCGACAATTCCTGCGCCAGCGCAGCAATGACCTGCTGGTTTCTGCCGGCAAGTATTGGCGCCAAATCATATTGGTGGGCAAACCTTGCTATAAGCCGGCCGGAGTAGCCGTTAGCACCATACAGTAGGAAGGTTTTTTTTTGCATAATGAAAGTTACAAGAGGTTGAAGAATAAGACCGACTTAGAAATATTACAGTATCCGCGGCATTCCAGGATATTTTTTGCGGTTGTCTTTCAATAAGGCAACCTGGTAGGGCCGGTTTTTAAAACAAAACAGGGACACTTCGGAAAGCATCCCTGTTTATCAGCTTATACAATCGGTGCAAGATTTATTTAACGTTCTTGCTTACTACTTTTGCAAGATCAAACATAGAAATTTGCATTTTGCCAGCAAATAACACTTTCAGTTTTGCGTCGGCATTGATCATCCTTTTGTTCTTCTGATCCTGTAATTTATTCTTTTTGATGTAATTCCAGATCTGACGAATAATTTCTGTTCTGGGCATTGGTTTGCTACCAATTACTTCAGCCAATGCAGGGCTTGAAGTGAGGGGCGCCATAAATGCTGCGTTAGGTTTGCGGGCTGACTTTTTCTTAGCTGCTTTTTTAGGGGCCGCTTTTTTTGCTGCTTTTTTCGGTGCTGCTTTCTTCGCCGCTTTTTTAGGTGCTGCTTTTTTAGGTGCTGCTTTCTTAGCTGCTTTTTTTACTGCTTTTGCCATTTTAAATTGAATTTAATTGTTAGTAATACTTCGGGGATGGGTATACCCCTCTGCTAAAATAATTAAGGTGTGCTTATTTAACTAAAAAGTTATTCACACAGGGGGATTACTAGTTGAAATAGACGTTTACGAGGGGAAAATGCGATAAATAAAGGCAAATTTCACATATTATTTTATATTCTCCCAATGAAAGACAAGCATTGACCGCTGGAACTGATGGAAAATTTCCGCTGTTAAAAAACCTTAACCGACCACGGGGCACGTTCTATCTAATAGGTTTTCTCACGTGTGATCAGGCAATTAAACCAAGTTTTCCAGCAGCAAAAAAGAGTATGTCCAACCGTGGTATGCCGGTTCGGAAGACAGGTTAAGGATCACCCGAAATCTTCAAAAACTAAGTAAATCAAGTTATTGCATGGATGGATAATTTTATCAATGGCTGGGTCTTAAAAAACAGCGGTACTGCAAACCGGGGAAATAAATACTCGGAATCGATCCTTATAAAACCCGGCTTAACCAAGCAATACCGCACTGGCACAATGATTGTCTCTATCTACAAAATCGTTATCTGATACTGACGGAAAAAAAGTCAAAAACAAACACCTAAATTTTCATTTAAATCTTACTATTATGACAGGTACAAAAACAATTCTCGGTTTTATTGCAGGCATTTCAATAGGCGCTATTGCAGGTATTTTATTATCCCCGGAAAAAGGGTCGGATACCCGGCAGCGGATACTTGATAAAACTACCGATCTGGGCGTATCCCTTAAAGATTGCCTGACTGACCTTATGCACGGCAAAAAGGCTACGAACGGCCATGCTGACTCAGCACCCGGCTCAAAAATGAATGTAAATACAATGGGATAAAAGTTTACGAGCATATTCCGGAACGGCGATTCATAGCGAATCCGGAATATGCTTTTTTTTGCCTGCTGCCGTTCGTTTCTTATCCCGCTTCTCCCCGCTTATTTCGGCAGGCCGATTGAAAAAACAGCGACCACTCCCGCTCTATAATCATTATATCGTAGCCTGCGATTTTACCGCCACTGTTATTGTTTTGTACAGCGCATTTCGGTACGCTTTTTTTAAATACCTAAAAAAATACCAATCCGCGATAATTCTGTTTTAATATTGTGTGCAGCGATATTCACGTACAGTAAATTGTTGAATTTTTATGGAGCGACAGGAACCGAAAGCCAGCTATGATGTAGTGATTATAGGATCCGGAATTGGCGGCCTCACTGCCGGTGCCTTGCTAAGTAAAGCAGGCTTAACAGTTTGTGTGCTGGAAAAAGAACCGCATCCCGGAGGTTACCTTGCCGGCTTTTCCAGGAAAGCGTTCAGGTTCGATACTGCCATTCATTGGCTCAATCAATATTCAAAAGAGGGAATGGTTTGCAGACTTTTTGATGCACTTGGCAACGACTATCCAAAAGCAGTTACCCAAAAAAGGATACGCCGGTTCAAAGGCGATGATTATGAATACCTTCTTACCAATACCCCGGACGATTTAAAAGAACAATGGAAAAAAGAGTTTCCGGCGGATGCAGCTGGGATCGATAAATTTTTTCTGGCAGCAAAAAAAGTTGGTGGCGCATTCAAAAATTTTGGTAATATTTTCCGCGCCGAAGAAACAATGACTTTCACCGAGAAATTATTTCGAAAAAAAAATTTAATCCGGTTTGCATTTAAATTTATCCCTCATTTACGTTTCTCCGGTGAGAAAGGGGTTAAAAAGGGCCTGGCAAAATATTTTAAAAGCAAGCAGCTGCAAGAGGTTTTTAGCGCCGATACCGAAATCCTCTCGTGTATCGTGCCGATTGGTTGGGCATACAACAACGACTTTCAAAGTCCACCCCAGGGTGGCGGGCAGGTAATTGCAGAATGGCTGGAACACCTGATCCATTATTTCAAACAGGATACTTTTTATCGCTGCGAAGTGAAAGAAATACTAACGCGGAACAATACTGCCTATGGCGTTTCCTGCGAACGAAATGGCAAGATTTGCCAAATTGAAAGCAAGTATGTGATTGCTGCATCTGATGCCCCGTCTTTGTATAATAAATTATTGGCCCGCACACCCATCCCTGAAAAATTAAAAAAGAACCTTGCACAGGCTGAACTTTACAGTTCATCGGTTACGGTTAGCATTGCGTTGGATTGCCCGGTGGAGACACTTGGCTTCAACGAAGAGTTAATTCACTTATCAAGTGCCCAGGTGCCGCGTCTTGAGCAGGCGGGCGGTAACCCGTTGCACACTGAAATTGTTGTACTGGCTCCGAGTTTTCGGGACAAGTCGCTGGCGCCAGACGGCCACGGCACACTCCTGCTGTTTATGCCTGCAGAGATGAAGTTTGAAAACGAATGGCGAACAGAAAAAGACAACCATGGCAATTTTATCAGGGGAATGGCATACAAAGAACTCAAAGATTCGGTTGCACAACAACTGATACAGCGGGTGGAAGACAAGATTGCACCCGGTTTAAGGAAGCACATCCTTTTTTATGATGTGGCAACACCGGTTACCCATTTCCGGTATACCGGCAATACCGGCGGATCGATGATGGCAACCAAGCCAAACCGGCCAAACATGATGAATAAAGTTGCTACCTACCACACGCCGGTAAAAAATTTATTGGTCGGTGGTCACTGGGCGGAACTTGGCGGAGGGGTGCCAATTGCTGTAAAAGCCGGTGCCAACGCCGCCATGCTAATTCTTAAGAAAGAAAAAACACCCGCATACAAAGCTTTAGCAGCATACGTAGATGGCGCTACTGAACTTTCTGAGTTCCTGCAAAACGACGCATTTAAAGCCTACAGCAATAACTGGGTGCAGAAACCCACACCGGCACAAAAGAAACAAAACAGGATGAGCACTGCTGACAGCGGAACCGGAGATGCAGCAGCCGTTCAGGAACAGCCGGGCGATGCCTTGGAGTGACATAAAAATTCACTTTAATCTTACTATTTCGCTCATCAACATCTTTTGCGCAGCATCGTGCAAGTTAGCCGTTCAGGCGGTCTATGTCGCGGCATACAGCGAAAATGGAATCGCCAGCGTTATAAATATTTAAAGGCAAGCTGTTTGTCCCGCGGTTGCGTTGGTGCTACCTGTTTTCCATTACCAGCACCGTCATTGCAGATCGTAGAATAGTAATCCTGTTCGTAGTTCAAACAAACCATAACTGGAAAATCCTTGAACAAATGCCGCTTGAAAAGCACATTGCTGTAAGGTTGGTTTTACATTTTGCAACACTTCCATCCAATGTTTCACCGCCTCGCTTTTGCCTACCCGGTGTAGCCGATCAACTACTTTCCTGTGGCGTAACCATTACGAAAACATAGTGATCCAGCTATATATTTTTCTAGGGTATTACATTTCCTTTGTACAATTAACCATAAGCTAAAAATCCAAATTTATGAAGAAGATCCGCGTACTTATTGCAGACGACCACAAACTCCTCCGTGAAACACTTAGTTACCTGATTGATTCTGCAGATGATTTTGAGGTGGTTGCCATCTGCGGTGACAGCCAGGAAGCACTCGACGCAGCTGTCGCCCAACACCCCGACATTATTTTAATGGACATCAACATACTTCCTTTCTCCGGCATCGAGGCCACACAGAAATTAAAAGGCGTTGCGCCACTATCGAAAGTCATTGGCATGTCGGTTCATTCAGATCCTGTGTATGCAAAAAAAATGATGAAAATGGGCGCTCGTGGCTATGTGACCAAAAATTCACCAAAAGACGAAATCCTAAGTGCAATGCGGCGGGTGCATAACGGTGAGGTATACGTGTGCGATGAGATCAAGTATATATTGGGCCAGCAACTCGGCGCAGACACACCCGCTTCACCGCGACTGAGTTCCCTTACAGACAGAGAAATAGAAATCGTTCAATTCATTAAAGAAGGCCACTCATCCAAAGAGATTGCCGTTAATATCGGCGTTAAAGTAAAAACAGTGGAGGTGCACCGGCATAACATTCTGCAAAAATTACAATTGAAAAATGCCGCCTCACTTGTCAATTTCATGTTTACCAATACGCCTTACCTGTTGTAAGCGACTAAGTGTTTACACTTGCTTAACTAAAGAAATGTTTTGCATTTTAAAACATCTCTAAAATTGTACTGCTATTTCGGTACCTTACCCGTTCACCACGGTCTGGCATTGGTTTTTCCGGTCTGCACCCCTGTTTATTTGAATATTACATCAGCAACTTCTTGAAATTAGATTATGGATCAGCGTAAAAATTCAGATGAACTGGTGACCGTTACGCGGGAACTTGCGTTTCAAAACGAAGAGAAAGAAAAGCGTGCTTCCGAACTGATCATTGCAAACAAAGAACTCGCTTTTCAAAATGCCGAAAAAGAAAAACGCGCTGCAGAATTGATCATTGCCAATAAAGAACTCGCATTTCAGAACGCCGAAAAAGAAAAACGTGCGGCGGAACTTATTGTCGCCAATAAAGAATTGCTTTTCCAGAACACGGAAAAGGAAAACAGGGCGGCGGAACTGATTGTTGCCAACAAGGAATTGCTTTTTCAGAATGCCGAAAAAGAACGACGTGCTGCCGAGCTGATTATTGCGAATGAAGAACTGGCATTTCAAAATAAAGAAAAGGAAAAACGTGCCGCCGAACTGCTCATTGCAAACGACGGATTAAAAATGGCCAAATTTCATATCCATGAACTCAATATTGGTCTTGAACAAAAAGTAATAGAACGAACCGCGCAGCTGGAAGCTGTCAACAAGGAACTCGAATCTTTTTCTTATTCTGTTTCCCACGATTTGCGTGCGCCGCTAAGAGCTATTAATGGTTTTACCCAAATACTCCGGGAAGATTACGTTGAAAAACTGGATGCTGCTGCGGGGGAAATAATGGAAGAAATCGTCAATAACGCTATGCGCATGGGTCAGCTGATTGATAACCTGCTTGAATTCTCGCAAATTGGTAAACAAAATGTTTCAATGGTTATGGTAGGCATGAAAGAGATGCTTGATTCAATCATCAAAGATCTCCGGCTGGCGGAGCCTGCACGCAACTTCAAGATAACACTCAAAAACCTGGAAAATCTTAGGGCCGATAAGAACATGTTAAAACAGGTTTTTATCAACCTGGTATCGAACGCGTTTAAATATACCGGTAAAAAATTGGAACCGGAAGTGGAAATAGGCGCTTATTCGGATGATAAATATTGCACCTATTATGTGAAAGACAATGGTGCCGGTTTTGACATGCGGTATTACGACAAATTATTTGGTGTTTTTCAACGGCTGCACAGTAACAGTGAGTTTGAAGGAACTGGTGTTGGGCTTGCCATCATTCAGCGTATCGTTAACAAACACGGAGGCAAAGTATGGGCGGAAGGGAAAGTGGATGAAGGCGCCTGCTTTTTTATATCGTTACCCAAAAACTAAATTTAGCGCTTACTATAGCACCATTATGCATACAAAAGACGTTGAAATTCTGCTGGTCGAAGACAATAAATCCGACGCAATCCTTACTATCCGGGAACTCAAAAAACACCATCTTGCCAATAACCTGGTGCACGTGATTGATGGCGCCCAGGCCCTGGATTTTATTTTCTGCAGGGGTGAATATGTAGAAAGAAACTTCGAAAACAAACCGAAAGTGATTTTCCTGGATATTAAGATGCCCAAGATAAGTGGGCTGGAAGTATTAAAACTTCTTAAGGCTGATGAAAGAACAAGGTTTATACCCGTTGTAATGATGACTTCTTCGAAGGAAGAAAAAGACATCCTGGAAAGCCACCGTCTGGGCGTAAACAGCTATGTTGTTAAACCAGTAGGATTCGACAATTTTTCAAAAACAATTGCTGAGTTGGGTTTGTACTGGTTGTTAGTCAATAATACGCCCAAATAATCTGTGCGGCCATTCCGATATGGCAGGTTATAGGTTTAAATCAGCAACCGTCAGTAACATGGCAAATAAATTAAGAATACTACACCTGGAAGATCTGCGCAGCGATGAGTTGCTTGTAGATAATGCGCTGAAAAAAAGCCAGCTGGTTTTTGAAAAACTGGTCGTTGAGACAAAAATTGCCTTTATTAAAGCACTCCAGGAATTTCGCCCGGACGTTATTCTGTCCGACCACGCGCTCCCCTCTTTCAATTCACATGACGCGCTGGAAATACTTGATCAATCCGGTCTTAAAATTCCCTTCATTCTAATTACAGCCAATATTTCGGAAGAATTTGCAGTGGATGTTATAAAACGTGGCGCAGATGATTACATTTTAAAAGACCGGCTGCAACGGCTCCCCACCGCCATCACCAATTCTTTTGAAAAGTTCCGGCTGGAAAAAGAACGCCAACTTTTTCTCGATGAAATTATTATAAACGAGAAACGCTACAGGGCACTGATAGAAAACATACATGATGGAATTACGCTGGTGACCACCGATTCCACCATTTCTTACCAAAGCCCCTCTGCCGAATACATTACCGGGTTCACTTTTGGACAGGTAAAAGGTAAAAACATTTTTGATGTTGCCCACCCGGATGACAAAGATTATTGCATGCTGTTTTTTCAGGAGGTGGCAACGCAACCCGGTCTTGTAAAATCCGGACAATATCGCATTTTACATAAAAAAGGGCATTTTATATGGTTAGAAGTAACCATCACCAACCTGCTTCATGATGAAAGTGTAAAAGCCTTTATTGTTACCTATCGTGATATTACTAAACGAAAGCTGGCGGAAGATGCGCTTAAACAAAGCGAGTTTAGTTATCGTCAGATTGTAGAAACCGCGCAGGAAGGCATTTGGCTACTGGATGAAAACAACAGAACCACATTTGTTAATCAGAAGATGTGCGATATTCTTGAATATCCAAAGGAGGAAATCATCGGCAGGGAGAATCTCTATTTCATGGATGACCAGGAAAAACAGTCGGTACTTCAATCCATGAACCGCGCAAAAGCCGGCGTAATGGAAGCGCTTACGGTACGTTACATAACCAAAACGGGCAAACAAATATGGACGAATATTTCCGGCAACCCGGTATTTAATAACGATGGCTTATACCAGGGTGCGCTGGCAATGGTTTCAGATATTACTGAAAAGAAAAAATTAGAAGATTTGCTGGAACGGTCAAACAATCTGGCGCGGATTGGAAACTGGGAGTTGGACGTAGC
The DNA here is from genome assembly GCA_039919885.1 of Chitinophagaceae bacterium. Taxonomy (GTDB): domain Bacteria; phylum Bacteroidota; class Bacteroidia; order Chitinophagales; family Chitinophagaceae; genus JACMLD01. Next base: position 115,954 of record JBDSEV010000075.1, on the reverse strand, counting down.
AACCAGGATTTTACACTGGTCACCTATAACGAGGCAAATCCATGAGATTGAACATGATATCAAAATAGAGCTGGATGTTGCAATTACTTATTACAAAGAGGGCTTTAGCAGGGATGCCATTTCCAGGGCGTTGCAGGAGGCCATCGAACACGGCACTTCCTGGGATATGGAAATTATATTGATAACCAGTAAGAAGAATGAACGCTGGGTGCGGGTATTGGGAGATGCAGAATGGCAGAATGGAAAATGTGTGAGATTGTACGGTAGTTTTCAGGATATCAACGCACGTAAAACAACCGAGCTGGAATACCTGGAAGCGTGCCAGGAAAAGAATAGTATACTTGAAAGTATCGGCGATGCTTTTTTTGCCGTGGATAAAAAATGGATTGTGACTTACTGGAACCACGAAGCAGAAAGATTAACCGGGCATCTAAAGGAGGTCTTGCTGGGTGCTTCCTTATGGACGGTCTTTGCAAACAGGATAGGTTCAGATGCTTATACTAAATACCAGGAGGCCATGACTGGTGGCGATGTGGTTCATTTTGAAGAATACAATGAAATAGATAATAAATGGTATGAAGTAAGTGTGTACCCATCCGAACTGGGACTCTCCGTGTATTTCAGGGACGTGACCGAGCGCAAACAAACCTGGGTACAGTTAAATGAATTAAATATTACCCTAGCAAAAAGTGCAAAAGAACTGGCCACCTCCAATGCCGAACTGGAGCAATTTGCTTATGTTGCCTCACATGATTTGCAGGAACCGCTGCGCATGGTAACAAGCTTTCTTACACAAATAGACAAAAGATATACCGCGTTATTTGATGAAAAAGGCAAACAGTATATCCATTTTGCCGTTGATGGGGCAAAACGAATGCGACAGATTATTTTGGATTTGCTGGAATTTTCGCGCGTGGGCCGGTTGCAGACAGATCCGGAAAAAGTAGACGTGCAGAAACTTATTAATGATATCCTGTTATTGTACAGCACCCAGGTAGAAGAATGTGGCGCAGTTGTGTCGTTTGCCGGATTACCTGAAATTTATACGTACGAGACTCCCCTGCGGCAGGTTTTTCAGAATTTACTAAGCAATGCTTTTAAATACAGGGCTGCGGGTGTTGCACCAGCCATTGTCATTACCTGTATTGAGCATGATGACAGCTGGCAATTTGCAGTACAGGATAATGGCATCGGTATCGAATCCGGATATTTTGAAAAAATTTTTGTGATATTTCAGCGGCTCCACAGCCGGGAAGAATATTCAGGCACCGGCATGGGGCTCGCTATCTGTAAAAAAATAGTTGAAACTATGAATGGCCGCATCTGGGTGGAATCAAGCGAAGGGAAAGGCACCACGTTTCTGTTTACACTTGCCAAACAATTAAACAATCAAGCCATATCGGCATAAAAAAGGTAAGCATGGAAGCGATTCACATTTTACTGGCCGAAGACAATGAAGGCGACATTATGCTCACCAAAGAAGCATTCGCCGCATCGAAACTATATGTACGGCTCAGCGTAGTAAAAGACGGACAAGAAGCTATTGACTTTTTGACGGCAGCGGGACAGTATGCAGGTGCACAGCTACCGGATATGGTGATGCTGGACATCAACCTGCCCAGGAAAAATGGGCATGAAGTACTAAAGTTTATAAAAGAAAACAACGGGTTAAAACATATACCGGTAGTTATGCTTACAACTTCGTCTTTAGAAAGAGACATCACCCGATCCTATCAGAACCACGTAAATTGTTACATCGTAAAACCGGTGGAAGTAGATGCATTCCTGGCCCTCATCACTGAAATCGAATCTTTCTGGATTTCTATTGTAAAATTACCAGTCAAACTAAACGTCAGATGATAAAAGACAAGCGCCGCCTGCGCATACTGGTTATTGAAGACAATCCCGGCGACTACACGCTGGTACACGACTTTTTAAATGAGCAGGTTGCCGCACCGGTGATCACGCATGCCGTGAGCTTCATGCAATCTTCACATATTTTATCTGATGAAAAAACTCTATTCGACGCAATATTGCTTGACCTAAGCTTGCCCGATAAAAGCGGGAAACAGCTGGTTACCGAAATATTGGCGATTGCGGCATCCTGCCCAGTGATCATCTTAACGGGTTTTTCAGACGTTGAGTTCAGCGTAACGTCTATATCGCTGGGTGTATCAGACTACCTGCTGAAAGACGATCTCAATGCGCAGGGGCTTTATAAAAGCATTGTATATTGTATGGAAAGGCGTAAGCAATTACTGGAACTGAAAGAATCTGAAAAACGGTACAGCAGCCTGTTCTATTTAAGTCCCCAGCCGAGCTGGGTATACGATCCGAAAACTTGTCGATGCCTACAGGTAAATAAGGCCGCCACCGATTGTTATGAATATAGTGAGGAGGAATTCCTGTCAATGAATATTCATGATTTGACTACCGGGCACAAAAGCCGCAAAAAATATGCGATGAGCAGTGAAGAAGGCGAAGCCAATTGCGTGCTGGGCGGCCGCCACCGGCATTTTAAAAAAACCGGCGAAGCGGTTGAGGTAGAAATATATAGCAATGCAGTATTCATTAACAACATTTCTTACCGTTCAGTAGTAGCTATTGATATCACCGAAAAAATACAGCACGAACGTAAAATTTCCCGGGCAATAATAAAAACCCAGGAAGATGAGCGGTACGAAATTGGCGCTGAGCTGCATGATAATGTTTGCCAGATATTGGCCAGCAGCCTGATGTCTTTCCGGCTACTGAAAAGTTCGCTGGAACCTGCCGGAATTGAATTATTCAACCGCTCGCAAGATTATATTCTGCTTGCAACTGAGGAAATTAGAAATCTTTCGCACCGCCTGGCGCCCGCTTTTTTTATTGAATCAACCATGGAAGAAGCATTTGAACGGGTGCTAAACGACTTCAATGCAGATGACAAATTCACATTTGCGTTGTATTTCGATAAAACAGTTACCAAAACCAAGATAGGTATGGATCTGCAGCTAAACCTGTACCGGATATTACAGGAACAGCTAAGCAATATTTTAAAGTATGCGGGTGCCAGCATGGTAAAAGTGACTGTTGTCATTCATAACGAAAAAATAAAAATGAGCATTACGGACGATGGCATCGGGTTCAACACCCTGACGGTAAAAAACGGTATTGGTATTGCAAACATGAAACGCCGGGCGGAACTTTTTTTTGGAAAAATGGAGATAAATTCGTCCGTAGGAAACGGCTGTGAAGTGTCTGTAGAAATTCCATTAAACGAAAATATAATTGCCTGAAATATACGTCGGCAAACCCCATGGTATTTCGTAGAGAAAACCGCCAGCATTTTAATCTGCCAATGGTCATCTGTTCCAAAAATTAGTACGCAACATAAAATGGTTGGTACTAACCCCACATGGACATGCTGAAAATGGACATGGAATGTTTACCTTAGTACAACAAGCAAATTATAAAATGGAGTTTCAATCGAAATGCTGCAACAAAAGCAAGGTCGCCTTTACCACCGGTAAAAAAATAACCCATCATCTGTTAACTAAGTAAACAATTATTGATGCTGGTGTTGCCAACTAACTACGGCTTTTTGAACCAGGCGTTTTTCAAACCAGCTTGTGGCCGATGCAATAAAATATCAAATCAGCATTCGTATGCAGATTCATTTTAACCATTATCCGGGAACGATAGGTGCTGATTGTAGAGGGACTTAAAGATATCTGCTCAGCGATTTCGGATACTGATTTGCCGTTTGCCAACAATTTGAATATCTCGAACTCCCGTGTGGAAAGCGATTCATGTAGTTCTTTATCCTGATCGTTCCGGAGATTATTGGCCAGCTGCTCCGCTAAACCAGGTGTAATGTATTTTTTTCCGAGCGATATCTGGTTGATTGCTTTCACTATTTCATCCGGGGCAGACATTTTATTAAGATAACCAGAGGCACCTGTTGTTAGCGCCCTGATGGCGTATTGCTCTTCAGGAAACATGCTCAATACCAACACAGGAATAGTGGGATCGTACAGTTTTATTTCCTTTAAAATTTCTAACCCGCTTTTTCCGGGCATGGAAATGTCAGTTATAACCAGGTCCCAGTGTTGTGATAATACTTTTTTTAATAGTTCTTCTGCATCGCTGGCTTCTTCGATAATTGCGGAAGGAAATTCATTTGTTAAAATCTGCCTTAATCCGCTTCGGATCAGGATATGATCATCGGCAATTAAAATTCGACGCATTGGCATTGTTTAATAAAAAAGGACATTAGTACGTGTTATTTGGCCCAAGCTACCTTATTTCACTGAAGTTAATCACTTTTTAATCAATATATGGTTTACGATCAAGTCAACGGACAGGAAATAGCGTCATACATAAGGGTATGCATGCAGTTGGATTGCTTTTCGCGGCAATTGCAATTATCAATTAGCAGACAGTCCATCGGCCTGGTCTTCTACAGGCACTACAGCTATTTTAAGTAATTTGGATGCTTTCTTTTGCTTACCGCTCTGGGGCGGCGTGCATTTTATTCAGCCAATCCACTACGGCATGGAAATTTTGTGGCATGACTATTTGCCGGTCAATAGCATTCTTTTTGATGTCTGCTATAATACCTGCCAGGTTCAAACCTTTTGGATTGGTATAACGGTAATCTGCATGCGCTTCTTCCAGCAGGTAGCGTACAAGCTCCCAATTACCGGCACGGTATTCCCTGATACCCGCCTGGTGCGCGGCATACATGACGGGCGTTAATTTTTCGTCACTCAATCCATTAACATCGGCCCCCCGATTTATAAGGAGTATCCTAATTTGGTTTGAAATTGCATCGTCCTGAATCAAGTCAAACAACAGTGAATTTGGATTAACAAATCCCCGGCAGTTAGGATCCGCCCCGGCGTCAAGCAAAAATGTAATCAATTCTTCTGGTAAATATCGGCACGCTTCCGCTAAGGCAGGCGTCACTGGCGACCCGCTTTTGACCAATAAATGGATTGCAGCGGTGTTTGCCACAACATCAAATGGAAAACTAATTGGATTGGTTCGAAGACGAACAGCAAATTGCAGGTAATTGAGTCCATCCCAGTCCCACACACGGGTCCCCTGCACGCTGAGGTCCTGTCCTTTTATCAGCCGGGCAAGCGATGCTGTATCATTCTTTTCAATAGCCTCCGCAATGGATCGTTGTTGTTTATCTTTATAGTAGGTTTGCGCAAACGTCTTTTGTTTTTTAAATGACGGTAATTTTTTAGCAATGAAAATGGAAAGCGGTAGCAGTGCAAAAAATCCGGCTACAATCAAACTGCCGGTTGAATGACTTAACCGCAAAGGAACAGCGGCCAGCAAAATTACCAGCAAGCCAAGCGCGGAAAGTATGAAGGTCCATCCTTTTTCCTGGTAATCCACGTTTTTTCCAGCATTGAGCACAAAGTAGGCGGCAATAAAAACGATCAGTGCGATGGTATTTATACCAATGAGAACCCACAAAATATTGATAACATTATTCTTAAACTGCATACAGTTGATTTTAAATTGGTGCGGGCAGGTGAAGCTTGTCCCATTCCGAAACTATCACTGGTTTTGCACCTGGCCAAGCCTGGCATGCCGATACGTATAAAAAAAATACTGACGCGTAGTAAATCAGCAGGGAATGGGAACAAGCGGCTGCCAATTAGTTATCATTTGTTATAAAAAAGGTGCCACGCCACCAGCATCCACGGTGTTTATGACAGCCTATATCAGGTATCTTTGCAGGGACAAATGGATCTATTTATCACCAAATTAAATAATATGAAACCAGCTATTGGCCTCACGGATGCAAGCAGAAAAGCAGTGGCGGCAGAGCTTACTAAATTACTCGCGGATGAATTTTTACTGTACACCAAAACATTGAACGCGCATTGGAATGTTGAAGGGCCTGATTTTCACGCAATGCACATTTTTTTTGAAACCCAGTATGGCCAATTACAGGAGATAGCTGACAGCGTTGCGGAGCGCATCCGTTCAATTGGGCACTACGCACCTGCTACTATGAAAAGCTTTCTGTCTCTTACGCACCTCACCGAGGCGAGCGGCGCCAAAAACACCAGCCTGGGTTTTATTGGTGAATTGCTGGCGGACCATGAAGCCATTACAGAATTTATAAGAGGTAATATTGATCACTTCGCGGATGACCTGCATGACGCTACTACCAGCGATTTTATTACCAGCATTGCAGAAACGCATGAGAAAATGGCATGGATGTTAAGGGCGCACCTTAAATGATAGTAAAAATTTAGCCCGGAGAAAATTTGATAAATAATCAGCGGTTGATCATCAAACTTTCTCCGGGCTAATAAATACCTGAACGCGGGCAATTGCGGTCCGGCTCCTACACTTTGTAATATTGTTCCCAGCCTTTGCGCGGTGGCGGGCCAACAAGCAATTCGTTGGCCATTTTATTATTCGTTATTATTTTCTTGTCGCGGTCAAAAGCAAGTGGCTCACCTGTCCATTGAGCAAGTACGCCCAGGCAAAATACCTGGCTTAACGGGCCAGCGATGGAAAACGGTGAACGGGTCTGCTCCTCCCCTTTGCAAGCCAGTAAAAAATTTTTCCAATGGTTTGACGGACTAACCGGCACTACCGGCAATCGCGCAGCCATTTCCTTCGCTTTTTCTTCCGGTATAATGGAGAGCGTACTGCCATGAGAACCTCCTTTGAAAGTTAGTTCTTTACTGTAAATAATCTTGCCCGGATTAAGTTTTGCAGGTGCCAATGCTCCGTTGCTGGGTGGCGGTATATTGGGATCTAACCCAGATACACCATATCCGGCAGGTATGGGCGGTAGGTTATCAATACCATCGTACCATTTAACTTCTACCGGTGGCATCGCGCCTCTTTTCGGAAATTTAAATGAAAGGGTGGTCGACATGGGATAAAAGAATTTATTATGACCATCGGTTTTAAGTGGCGTTACTTCATACGGCAGACCGAGATCAAGAAACTGGTGAGCTGTATCCAAAAGGTGCGCGCCCCAGTCGCCCAGTGCGCCCATTCCAAAATCGAACCAGCAACGCCATTGCCCGTTTACAAAATTTTTGTTATAGGTATGTCCCTGGGTAGTTGTTTGCCAGATGTCCCAGTCCAGCGTTGAAGGCACGGTTTCCGCGGGAGGAAACGAAGAAATATGCGTGTCCCATCCATGCCAGCGCCGCGCAGAATTCATATGGGCCGTAATGGCGGTCACATCTTTAATAATGCCCGCATCCACCCAGGCTTTAAATTGAAAATAATTGGCATCAGAATGTCCCTGGTTGCCCATTTGGGTCACTACTTTATTGTATTTTTTGGCGGCCTTCATCATCAGCTCCACTTCATTGAAAGTTCGTGCCATCGGTTTTTCTACATATACATGCTTTCCCAGGCCCATGGCCATCATCGTTATCGGGAAATGAGAAAAATCGGGTACCGCTATGGAAACAGCCTCAATCTGGCTACCCATTTTATCAAACATTTGCCTGAAGTCCTGGAAGCGCGGCACGTCCGGAAACTGCTGCAACATTTTTAACGTGTGCGGAGCGCCCATGTCTACATCGCAAAATGCCACAATATTGGCCAGGCCGGTTTTGTAGAGTTCCGGAATTATCTCTGCACCCCGGTTTCCGATGCCGATACAGGCAAGCTTTACCTGTTCAGTACCCCTTGCTTTTAAAAGGCCAGGAACCGCAACTGCAGCAGAAGCCAGCATTGCCTGTTTTAAGAATTTTCTCCTTGATTGATCATACGTATTCATACACTGAGTTTTTAGCAATTTTTTTCAATATACACTGAAAATCTCATACCACTTACGCTTGATGTACACGCTGCCCATGCTTAACAAAACTTGCGGTATGCAGGTTCATTGTTTTAACCCCTTTGGCGCAGTTGATCATGGAATCCAGCATGCGCTGCATTTAAAATGCTGTAACTTTCTTTCATGAAACAATTGAAAATAGCGACCTATAATGTTAATGGCGTTAATGGGCGCCTTCCTGTGTTGCTGAGATGGTTAAGGGAAGCAAAGCCAGACATTGTTTGCTTACAGGAACTGAAAGCGCCGCAGGAGAAATTTCCGGAACAGGCAATCATCGACGCTGGGTATTCGGCTACCTGGCATGGACAGCAGCGTTGGAACGGCGTTGCTATTTTATCCCGCAAGTTGCCCATTAAAGAAGTAAGGCGCGAACTGCCTGGTGACCCGGAAGATTTGCAAAGCCGTTATCTTGAAGCAATCATTGGAGATATGGTGATTGCTTGTATTTACCTGCCCAATGGAAATCCTGCACCGGGACCAAAATTTGATTATAAGCTTGATTGGTTTAAACGACTTAATGCACACGCAAAAAAATTACTCGCCCATGATGTTCCCGTGATACTCATCGGGGATTTTAATGTAATGCCTACCGAACTGGATGTATATAAACCAGAACGATGGGTAAATGACGCACTCTTCCGGACCGAGGTGCGCTCTGCATTTAAAAAACTGCTTGCCCTGGGTTGGACGGACGCGATACGAACCCTGTATCCCGGTGAAAAAATTTATACTTTCTGGGACTACTTCCGCAATGCCTACGCCCGTGATGCCGGTCTGCGTATTGACCACTTTTTACTTAGCAAGCATTTTGAGAAACGACTCAAAGGCGGCGGTGTAGATCGTGAAGTGAGGGGTTGGGAAAAAACCAGCGACCATGCGCCGGTATGGATAAAAATTGGTTCCTGACAGATGCTTGCATGAATAGAATTGTTCACCAATATTAGGTACAGTTCGTCTGTGTGTATTGTTCACTAAAATCTTCGCACAAAAGACCAGGTAGATAACATAGTCATAGCAATCGCGTACCATTGCTATACAACCGGGGCAGCCAGCCATAAAAAGGTTCATCATCTTTCAACCAAAAAAAATAACTGCGGGCGATCGTTAATGTACGATTATTAGCCGTTAATGATTTTTTAACACGTGGCGACGATGTTGATATCACCTATATATGAACATGTTACCGGCTAGCAATACCACTGTTTTTAATACAGTATAAAAATTCTATTAAAAGAAATGCACAGCTATTGCAACTGTCAAAGTCGCCTATTATCTTGTGCTCTCATCCGCTTTTAAAATCAGTCTATTCCAATGAAATACCTGGCTTAACCCGTGTATTCACTTTAAAATAGATTGTATGATCCCCACAAAAGAACTTCGTTTCGGAAACAAAATCAAAACACGCAACGGACAGGTAATTACAGTACAGCAGATCTTAAGTAATACTGTTATTTACGACAGTAAAATTGAGCTGAACCGCGAACTGGTTGCTGTAAACGGCTCCCGTAACAACGATTACCAAACGCAATTGAATGAGGTAGTGCAGGAAGTGGATTGCAGTGATATCCACCCGATCGCCTTATCAGAAGATGTGTTGCGCATCTGCGGATTCCGGAATTTTCTTCGCGAACAATGGATCCTGAAAATTGGCAACACCAATTTCGACTGGGAATTCCTGGATGGCAAATTGCGTTTGAGAAACCCTGCTCCTTGCCTTACCAGCATGCAGTATTTGCACCAGCTGCAGAACTTTTTACATGCAGCCGCAGATTACGAACTTGAGTTTCCCGGCATGTCTTCTTACTTGCTATAATCCTCCTATCCTTTTCGCACTATTCCTTTTTCTATTTGCATGCTCAGCCTGTTTACTACAAACAGCTGGGTAGCTATTGTTGTAAATTTCATACAACGGGCATGGTTGTATTGGCAGTGCCATTACTATCGCATGGCTGTATGCAAAGCGCCACGTAGATCATTGCCCGGTTGACCGGTATGATCCAGAACAGCAGGCAGGTTTGCCAGGGATAGTGCTGCAGGAGACGTTAAAATAGCCGCATACAATGCACCCTTCCTGTAAACGGTAAGCAATCACAGCAACCTGAAAATAAAAATAAATCACTTCCGGGTGGCGCCTAACCGGGCGCCACCTTTGCATAAAAGCCAGCCCGATGTTGCGTATACCCGCTTATCACGCATCAGCGTATAATCGATTAAAAAACAGGTTGCTCGGTTGTGCAAACAATGACCCGCGATTTATCAGTATAAAAATCAAGTTGGCGTTGAGCCATACACAAAGCTTTTTACAGGAAGTGCATCACAATCAATCACACTACAGGTACGCAGCGGTAAAAGCATTGGCCACGTACAGCACCTGTGTATGAAACTTTTCACTGTGGCTTATAATTTTCTTAAGTCGTTAAAAATGCTGCGCAGACCAGGTGTCATTGGCGCAAACAGACTTGCTACGCACTCCGGGACATAGCAGGAAAAACATTGCATGCTACGATCCAGCAATTAGTGTGTTGAAGCGGTTTTGGCGGTTCTCGCTAAAACAAAAAAATGCCTGCGTTATCCGCAGGCATACAATTTTATCTTTTTTATTAAAATTCGGTTGTTGGAATTGTAGCAGCTTAATGTGCAATCATCAGTTTACTAACCTGCGCCGCACCACCTGCTGCAACTACTTTTAAGATATACATGCCACGCGGGTATTGCTGAACCGGCAAACTAACCGTGGTTTCATTAGCGCCTGCTTTACGTTCCTGCAACACCTGGCCCGACTGGTTCATTAGGGTAACAGTTGTTTCTGAAGCACTGTTGTTAATTGAAACATTTACGATATCAACAGCAGGATTGGGATAGAAACTAATTCCTTTAACCGGGGAGGCGTTAACCGCTTTTATTTCAGACAATGTTTTTTTACCGTCCTGGTCAACCATGGCAAGCCGGTAATAGCCGAGACTTTTTAAAGGCGATGCGTCTGTAAAAGTATAACGGGTTGTTGAAGTTGTATTTCCTTTTGCAGCTGTTTCACCTATTTTCTGCCAGGTGGTACCGTTGGCGCTGCGTTCTACGCCAAAGTAGGCGGCACTGCTTTCCTGCGCAGTTGACCATGCAAGTACTATTGCGTCATTGCTGATGATAACTCCAAAATTGCTAAGTATCACTGGTAATAAAGCGGTAGTGGAAGCCATACCGGCGGCAGTGGCCGCTGCAGGACCATACACGGTTGGTGAACTCCACAGACCACATGCATGCTGGCCCGCACCACCACAGTTAAGTGTGCTGGGTGCGTTCGGATACGTTGTTGCATATGATTTATTGTTGCCGACAGCATTGTAACTGCTCCAGTTAAAATAATAGTTATTGTTGTTGGCCAAAACCACTGCAGAAGCATTGTCATAGATATTCAGGGCCGGGCCGTTTATTTTTATAGAAGCCTGGCTTGCCACCGGGCCATTACCTGCTACTAATTTGCTCGCATTTTTGAGGTTAACTGGCCCGGCGTTGGCAACAAAAGATGCGTTGCCGAAAAAATTAAGTGTACTGTTCGATACTTCCAGCGTACCGCCGTTATTGTTAAAGAAAGAAGTTCCGTTAAAAGTGAAAACCGAGTTGGTTATGTTTACCGGCGTATTAGCAGTAATTGAACTGACACCTTTTGCATTAACCACTACATTTTGAAAACTGGTGGTACCTGAATTTGGGTTAATCGCCTGGTCGGTCATTGTAATATTGTTACCGTTAAAAGAGCAGGGCTGACAAGTAATTGTTTTTTCTACTATTATATTACCACCATTGAAACTGCAATTGTTGCAGGAACCTGCCTGGTTAATAGTTAAGGTAGCAGTTGGCGCTATATTGAAGGTACAATTCGTGCAACTGGCTGAATAAGTACCCGAAGTGTTAATTGTATAGGTGGTCTGCCCAAAACCGGTTGCTGCAAGAATCATCAGGGTAAAAAGTGTAGAGATTGTTTTCATAATCGAGGTTTACTGTTCGTATGTGTTAGTGCTTATTACCAGCAGAATGCCAGTCTGCTATTGGTTGTAAATGAGTTCCTTAGATATGCGGCCGGATATTGTTTGTTCCACCTGCGGGAACGTATTTTTCATTTTGGGAAAATAGAATGGCAGATCGATGGTTCGATGCCCAGGCCCATGGGTGATGATCGATAGTGTTCACACGAAAAATTAGCTGTCCCTCAGACGGGGCGAAATACGACTTGTTGGCGGGCAAAAAAATATGACCGGCGGGCCGGTCATATTGAATTAATTAAAAGCGTGGGTTTTACCATTTGTGGGCATTGCTTCTCCTGTTGCCGTTGCTGCCATAGAAACGACTGTCTTTTTCAAAATTGAATTGCATGTTGCGAATGGCCGCGTCGCGCTGTTTTTGCAGGAACTGGATTTGTTTAGCCTTCTCCCATGAACGCAGGTGCCTGTCCATGCGCACTGCCGCAATTTTGTAATCGTACTCCCTGTTAATCTGGTGCAAGGTTACTTTAGTATTAGAAGCATATCCTGCAGCCTGTTTGCCATGCTCAAAACGGCCGGATTGTGCAGAAGCGATGGTTACCATGCCTACTGCGAATAATAATGTAAAAATCTTTTTCATAATTGTAATTTTTAAAAGTGATTCAATATATATAAGATGGCGAACGGTTGTTTTGGTTTAAAATGTTGAACTGCTGTTCGTCGCGGCTTTTTGCGCGCTGGTAGCAACATTTGCTTACCGCGGTTTCACCAAACAATTTATGGTTCCAGGTATTATACAGCGTACAACGCGCCACCATGAAAACAGCACTTGCAGCCATTTTTTTTCTTATTTGTACTTGTAACGCCGGTTGCAACGCGGAGGTGACCGGATATAGCCAAAGCAAAGCATCGCCAGACGGTACGGGCAAGTTCTATTTTGGACGTGAGATAGCCCGGATCATGGATGCGGGAGGAGGCGACTGGCTGGAGCGCAATGAACGGCAGCGGGAGGAAAATACCGCACTGGCCATCAGAACAATCCAACTGGGTGCCGATGCCGTGGTAGCCGATATAGGAGCGGGCACCGGCTATTACAGTTTTCGGCTGGCGGGCAAGGTGCCGCGGGGCAAAGTGTATGCGGTGGAAGTGCAGGATGCATTCATCCGCCTGCTGAATACAAAAAAAGCAGCGTTGAAAGACAGCGTGGTTGAAGTGATAAAAGGCGCGACCCAATCGCCCAATTTACCCAACAACAGCATCGACCTTGCCATCATGGTAGATGTATACCATGAGCTGGAGTTTCCTGCGGAAATGCTACAGGCGCTGGGCAAGGCACTCAAACCAAACGGGAAAATATTATTTATTGAGTACCGGGGCGAAGACCCGTCGATACCCATCAAAACAATTCATAAAACCACTGTAGCACAATTAAACCGGGAACTCGGCGCAAACGGTTTCCGCTTGTCCCAACAGGAAGAAATGCTACCCATTCAGCATTTTCTGTTGTATGAGAAAAAATAATTGCGAATGAACCTGTCAGAAAAAATTTTCGGTAGATCCCACGAGGTTAAGCAAATCCAAAACCGGCGCCGCTTCAAACGGACTGGCTGATAACTCAGCATTAAATTTTTTGAACGATTCAAGCGATTGCAATACTTCGTGCGCAGCTTCATTCTCAAACTGATCAAAATGTACAAATGTTTTTCCATCGGCCAGCAGGTAAGTATTATACCTGATGCCCGAATGCCTGAGGGCTTTTAGTTCCTTCACTACCTGACGAATGTTTTCCTGGTTCCTGGCGGCATAGGCAAGCGTAGTGGTATATTGCACTTTTACGATTTTCATGTTGCTTTTTATGATTGAAATTAAAAGAAATTCTGTAACCGGCGGGGTGCAACCAGGACAAATTACAAGGGTGTTTGCGACACTGCGGGTGCATTCAAAGATAAATACCTGTTTTATTTTTTTTGACCGTCCTGCCCTTGCCAATTATAAATTGCAGGCACTGCCAAATTGGAAGTATAATAACGACCGCTATAGCTGATCTCCATGTGCGGCGCTCGAAAAAAATAGCAGCAAAATTGAATTCGCTGCTATTTTAAAATTACTTTTTTACCATTATTAATCCTGCGTCATGACTTCAGAATTAGTTATTACTTAAAGTGTCACCGGCACTTTTCCTTCTGCGATTCTGACCAAATCTGCGAAAGTAAAATGTTTATGGTTTCTATAGGATTCCCAGCATGGTAAAGTGGGTTTCCAAAACGGATTTTGATACAGAAATGAGGTGTTATCGCCTTCCAGTAAACCTATTAAAACTTCGGCTACAATACGGCCACCTACTTGGCCTAGCTTAAGTCCCATTTGCTGCACTTCTGCTTCTTTTAAAATGTAAAACCACAATGGTGTGCTATTTTCGAAGTTTACTTTATAGTGTTTTAGATCTTCAAATGAATCGCTAGTTAAAGGATCTAAACGCATGGCATGGGCCACACGTTGGCCAGATGGCAGACTGAAAGTAAGACTGCGCAACAGGTTACGCGAAGCAAGCGAAATAACATCGGCGGAAGCAAAACCTGGTAGCTGAAAAAGCGGAGAAGAAAGTTTGGTGTCTATTGTTTTATTTGGCCGTACGCTTCCATCACCCAGATTCCAGAACGTATGCCAGTCGATAAACCTGCGCGGTGCCCGTTTACCGCCGCGTAAGTCGTTTGGATCGGGACTTAATGCATCTGCCGCGAAGTCGAATATATCCGCAAAGAACGGAGCAGGTGAGGGCTGGTTACTAATCCCAAAATTGGCGCGATAGGATGGTCGAACCTGACTATGTCCAAAACGGTATGCCGCTACCGAAAACTCAACAGGTATGTAAGGTTGATTATGCCAGTCATAAAACTTGCGTCCGTTTTCGATGATGTCTTTTACCACCTCCTCACCACAAAGCAGGGGTAAAAATTCGTGTAAAATAATCCATTGATAATGCCAGCGAACCTGCTCCTGCGCTTCTGTAAAAACTACGGCCGCTGACTTAGTAGGGTATTTCAATCTTATTGCATCAACCAGAATATTGTGAAAACGTAAAAACACTACCTGCATTTGAGATACTATGAGGTTTTCATCATTTCGTGGATCACCAATCAATGCTGTGTTTTGCGAATTACGTGGCAGGTCAAACTTATCAATGCCTTCTTTTCCCTGAACACCCAATGGCTCTAACAGCATCTTTATACCTTGCCCGTCAGATTGGTCATAAAGGTGAGGAGATGCTCCGGGGCCGCTACCATACACATTATCTAATGCCAGGCTGGGTGTTCTAAAGTTTTCGATAAATTCTGGATCTGCCTGCCGCTCTAGACTTGATGTTGGATCAAACGTAATATCATGATCAATAAATTGGCCCAAAAATGTTGCACCGGCGGACATAACGGGCGAGTT
Source organism: Chitinophagaceae bacterium (assembly GCA_039919885.1). GTDB lineage: Bacteria > Bacteroidota > Bacteroidia > Chitinophagales > Chitinophagaceae > JACMLD01. The sequence goes on along the minus strand of JBDSEV010000075.1, from coordinate 100,723 downwards.
TGCGTTGCCAATCTGCAACGCAGGGTTGGTAATTAAGTCAATCGGCGATTGAGTAAGATCATCTTTAGCATCCATAATGCCACCTTTCTTGCCTATGTCTTTAAGTGCCTCTCTCACTTTTGGGGTGTCTTGCGCAAATGGGGGTAATGAAGGGAAAATTCTTCCGAATTTTCCCTTGTCGTAATAACGGGAAGTAAAAGGAACGATGTCCTGATATAGGGCTCCATGTCTGCTCATAGTAATAGATTTAGGTGACTTTTGGCGCAAACTATATATTTTTTCATTACATAAGCAATGTTTTTAAAAAAATTTATGTAAACTGGCGGGTTGCTGATTATTAATATCTGCTGGCAAAGAAAGTTTCTTGTTGCCAACATCATTGGCCGGAAAAAGGTGTTTACCGCGCCCCGCCAATGTTTAATCGTTGTTCATAACGGGGTTACAGTTCCATACCCCCCGGGTTTATGACGGATATTTAACCCTGCAGAATTTTGCCGACCGTTTTATTTCAGCGTCGGCATTGCATTCGGCTGTTTTGGTTTGCTGCTGACAGCGGGCTTAATAACCATTTCCTAGCAAACGTATCGCGCGGCAAGTGCCAACCCGCTCAAAGACATGCGGATGGAACAGCACCAGGCAGTTTATTTCACCTGTTAATTCTCCCGAAAAAATATCGATGTTGTAAGCAGGCATATTTATCGGAATACCTTTCTTAATTTTAATTGATGGGTATGTACAACCGGTTTATCAGGCAACCATTTAATATCAGGCTGGCAGCAGTTTTGGTGAGCCTGCTTTGCATAGGGTATTTGGTGATTGCTGGCAAAGAATTGCTTTCTCCACTTATTTTTTCATCACTTTTTGCAATTCTGTTGCTACCGTTTGCGCGGTGGCTGGAAATAAAATGCCGATTACCGCGCAGTATGGCATGTATGTTATCGGTTTTGCTATTGTTGTCTGCTATCGGATTATTGTTGTACATGGTCGGCTCAGAAATTTCTGGTTTAAGCAGCGACTGGCCGGTTTTTAAAGAACAGATGGGCAACTCAATAAACGCATTGCAGGACTGGGTTTCCAAAAAATTTCATGTAGATGCACTGAAACAATTAAATTATGTGCACACCGCCACAGGCAAGCTCCTGGACTCTGGCACCGTTGTGCTTGGTGCAACGCTTGTTTCGCTTTCATCAATGGTGCTCTTCCTCGTGTTTACTTTTATTTATACTTTTCTGTTCCTGGTGTACCGTTCGTTGATAATGAAATTTTTCCTGGCCGTGTTCCTGGAGGAAAATGCGGCCGTAGTAACGGACATTGTGGAACAGGTTCAATACATTATTCGCAAATACATTATCGGTTTGTTACTTGAGATGGCCATTGTAGCTACCGCTGTATCCATTGCTTTTTCCATAATGGGCGTCAAATATGCCATTTTGCTGGGTATTATTACGGGCCTTTTTAACCTGGTACCGTATGTAGGTATTTTTACGGCTTTGCTTATCAGTACGCTGGTAACATTTGCCACAGCCGCTGCAGCCAGTAAAATTGTGCTGGTGATTGTCGTCCTGTTGGTGATACACCTTGTTGACAGCAATGTATTGTTGCCACTTATTGTAGGCTCCAAAGTGAGAATTAACGCGCTGGTAACCGTTGTGGGTGTGGTTATCGGTGAAATGATATGGGGAATTCCCGGAATGTTTTTGTCGGTGCCAGTAGTAGCCGTGCTGAAAATCATCTTCGACCGGGTACCTTCCCTTCAACCCTGGGGCCTGCTGCTGGGCGATGAAGAAGCTAAAAAGCAGTCAAGAAAACTCGAAAAAGCCATCGATAAGGTAGAACAGGTCGTTCAGGACGAAAGCCCTAAATAGGACTACTGTATCTCAGCCCGAATCGGTGGCACCATTTGTGAAACCTATTGCTGATGCCATTAACAAAAAAAGTTTTTAAAATAGCCGGCTGGATAGTGGGTGGTATAGCCGGCTTGTATTTATTGCTGCTGCTGATTGCAGGTATTTATATCAATTCCCAAAAAAAACAAGTGATTGCCTATATAACCACGGAGCTATCCGCAAGGTTTAGCGGCAAAGTATCCATTAGTGACCTTGATATCAGTGTATGGAAAAATTTTCCGTCCATTAGTTTCCGGCTCAACGGCTTTCTGCTGGTGGACAGTATCTACAATAAACCGCTGGTAGCAGCTGAAACGCTTTCATCATCTTTCGGTTTGCTGCGGTTGCTAAGCCGGACAAAAACAGTCGAGAATATTTTTATTGAAAACGGCATTTTTCACATGTTTACTGACAGTACGGGGTATAGCAATCAGTATTTATTGGAAATGCGAAAACCTGCGGATACGGTGAAGCGCGCCGGAGCAGGTAATAGTATTTCCATTGAGGCGGTGAGGATAAAGAATATGGTGATTACGGTGGAGGATAAGGTGAAAGAAAAAGAAATTTCATTTGTAATCAATGAACTTACAGCACGGATTGAACCCGATGGCGATTCCCTCCAGATACGGATGTCCGAAAAAATAACCATGAAAAAGGGATTGGGCTTCGACCTTTCCAAAGGCGCCTTTCTGGAAAACCAGGTACTATCGGGTACCTGGTCGATTCAGTACCACGCAGCCGCAAAAACAATCTCATTTCGCGAGTCGAAAATCCAAATTAATAAGCATCTTTTTGAACTGGGCGGACAGTTTTGTTTTGAAAAAATCAATCCCCGTTTCCGGATTGAGTTTAGCACAAAACAAGTGCCTTACACCAATGCCAGGGCCATTTTATCCCGCCACATAAGAAAAAAACTGGACCTGGTGAATGTAAGCGAACCACTGGATGCAAGCGGAACAATTGAAGGATCGCTCCTGCCTGCACGTGAACCCGCCATTAACATTAACTGGCATACCAGGAATACTACAGTATTGACAAATGCTATTCAACTGGCGCATTCTAGTTTTACAGGGAATTTCATGAATACTGTTGACCCAAATGCCGATCATGTTGATAGTAATTCCCGTATCAGCTTATCAAGCTTTTCTGCCGAATGGAATGGTATCCCGTTTACGGCAAATAATACGAGTTTGACGAACCTGGATTCTCCACGCCTTCAATTCCATATCCTATCCAACAGCAAACTTAGCGACCTGGACGACAAACTTGCCTTGCAGGATATTGTTTTTAAAAATGGCGAAGCCGATTTCAACCTATGGTTTAATGGACCAGTGGGCGATGGCAAATCAATACTAAATGAGATGGAAGGAACCATGGCCATCAAAAACGCGTCCATCACCTACGTACCACGCAGCTTTAATTTTACCAATTGTAATGGCATGGTGGCACTCTATAAAGATAGTCTCAACATGAAAGGCTTTACCTGCAATTACCAGGATAATAAATTTGAGGTGGACTTGCGGGGTACTAATATCAGGCGAAAATTTGCAGGCGGGGATAACTCGCAGCCAACCGTAATTGACTGTTTTGTGCGTTCGCCTTTTGTAAACCTGGACGATTTTACCACGCTTTTTGGTCAGAAAAAAAAACGTGGATCCGGCAAAAGACCTTCCGGCAGTTTTGCAGCGGCATCCCGTACAATCGATGCGATGCTGGAAAACAGTACCATTGGCCTTAATATACAAGCAGCAGGGTTAAAACATAATAACCTTAAAGCCACTAACCTGCAGGCAACGGTTAGGTTTGAAGAACAATACTGGGAACTTAGTAACATCTTCCTGAACATAGCGGGCGGTAGTATCTCCACCAGCGGGCGTGTTGTACTCGCGCCCAACAGTATTCACGACGCGCAGTTCAATATTAAGATCGATGACACGGATGTAAAAAAATTACTTTTTGCTTTCGACAATTTTGGTCAGGATGCGCTTACGCATGAAAACCTGCGTGGCAGGTTCTCTACTGTTGCATCACTCCGGGTTGGTATCAACAGCAGTGGAAAATTAGTGCCGGCAAGTTTAAAAGGAACCATGAATTTTCGGCTGAAGCAGGCCGTACTGCAAAATTTTGAGCCACTGAATAATTTAAAATCGTTTGTTTTTAAAAACAGGGATATGCAAAATGTGCAGTTTGCTGAATTAAAGGACAAGTTCATTATAAATGGCGAAGACATATTCATAAACCGTATGGAGATCCAGAGTAGTGCATTCCGTCTTTTCCTGGAAGGTAATTATGGTACGGCAAAAAGGAATACCGACCTGCTCATTCAAGTTCCCCTCAGTAACCTGAACGATAATAGCTTTACCGCAACAGACGAGCCCCTCAATAAAGGCATAAAGGCAAAAACCGGTGCCAGTGTTTGGTTACGCGCTGTAAATCGTGAAGACGGTAAGGTAAAACTGAAATTGACGATCAGTAAAAAACTGAAAAGCAAAAATTAAACATTGTCTTTTTTAATAATTCAATTGAAAAGAAGAAAATACCGCGGTATCAGCCGGGCTACCTTTAATGTGAAGACCGATTCTTGGACTCCTGTCCCACTGCGGTAAAAAACCAGCGTTTATTGCATGCCCGGTTGTCAATTCTATCCAATTTGTAGCGTCGGGCTTTTTATAAAAAAAATGACAGCTGCTGTCTGGTTGTGTTTGAATTTTCAAATCAACTTTAGTCAGTCCTGGCAGGTACTTACTTGCGCGTATGTTGCGCGTTCCATCTTTAACTACCCAAACGATAACAGAATCACCCAGCATGCCAATACCGGTTGCTGCACTTACATCGCCATAATACGCCAACCCTTTTACTGCATCATTATGGTTGGCCACAGTAGTGCTGGCAGTAAAAGCCAATGCTGCCGGGCGAACGGCCACCACGATGCCAGTTTTGTTGGCAGTATCAAAGCTGCCCGATAAATAAAAATGGCCGCTGGATTGTTTTGTAACAGGAACGGCATTCTTAAAATCCCATTGCCACCAGGAAGTGCTAGCGCTGGTAGCAAAGGCGTCGCTGATACCATGCCTTGCGTCATGCGCGGTTATTTCTTTAAATACAGGCCAGCTGTTTTTCTGCGGCCAGGTTAATTCCGCATGCAGGGCCTGCCTGCCGGTAAAAACACCTGATACCTTGTTATAGGCATGGTGCAGGTAATAGACTTTGCCATTGGGTGCATTAACGAATGTACCATGCCCCGAACATTTCCATTCTTTGTTTTCCTGCAATACCGGGTTGACCGGATACTGTTCGTATGGTCCTTCCAGTCTGCGTGACCTGGCTACACGTACATTGTAATCGCAGTTAATCCCGCAGCAATTTCCCGCGGCATAAAACAGGTAGTAATAGCCATCGTGCTTCCTTATACTCTGCCCTTCCAATCCAATCCTTTGTTCGTCTTTAAAAAGAGAGAAGATGCTACCTGCTAACTGCAGGCCATCTTCAGACAACGCGCTTCCCAAAATTTCTATTGGCCTTTCGTCTAAACCATATGCTTTAAATGTAATGTACAAGCGGCCCTCATCCTCAAATACAAAAGCGTCTATGGCTTCTTTTCCATAAGCTACAATTACACCATGGTCTGTAAACCCCTTGTCGGGGTATGCAGACGTTGCCACGCCAATACAGGATACGTTGTCTGTCTTTCGTCTTGCGGTATAGTAAATAAAATACGTATTGTTATGAAAATAATATTCGGGTGCCCAGAATGAACCGGCCGTCCACGAAGGCGCTTTGTCAAATACATAGCCGGTTTGCTTCCAATCTGTCCTGTTGCCGGAAACATAAATCGGAAAATGCGGTGCCCATTCGGACGAGGTGCCTACCGCATAATAAAGGTTTCCTTTCCGAATGATAGAAGGGTCTGCAAAGTCGCCGGCAATAACCGCGTTGACTGCCGGTTGCGCCATCGAATGCTGCGGAACAGCAGCGAACGCAACCATGGAACACATACAAAACCGGAAAACCAACTGCATACTTTCTATTTTTGATACCATGGTGTAAAATTGCCGGGCGTTATTATCAGCTGCGTTTCAATTTACTAAATTCCAGTTGCTGAATGGGAAAGTCCGATGGCGAATTTATTTTCACCGTTGAAAAAATTTCCGATGGAAAAAAAATATCGGTCATGGTGGTGAGTCCATTATCAGCAAACATTTCAATGGATGCGTTGTCCAGTACGATGGTGAGTAACAAGTCCTTGCTGGTGCTTAGCCGCGGTCCTGTATGCCTTGCGGCGAATCGGGCATCGAATTTTGCATCGCCTGCTTTAGATCGGTCAATATAATATTCGTTCTTTGCCTGGTCGTAGCCAGCAATCAATTGTTCACCTTTGCTGTTGGCAAAGACAATGTTGAAACTGTTAAGCTGCGGTGCAACAAAGTGCAATTGTACCGGGCCGGTAATTTGGCCCACCTCTTTGCTAAGATCATAATTTTTTCCGTCTATATCATTAATTATTCTTTTATCTTCCTGCAATTTATCCATTTCCTTTACCGGGTAAGATGCCAGCACGTAGTTACCAGCAACTTTTTCCAGTTTCAGTTCCCGGGGAACCGTCATCGCGCTGCGCCATTTCTCCGTGGGCACCACGTTGGCGTAAAGCCAATTGCTCATCCAGCCAAGAAAAATTTTTCGCTTCCCGGTATTGCTCCAGGTAACACCCGCGTAATTATCCGAGCCGTAATCAATCCAGCGGGTAGCTGTTTGAAAAGGCGTAAATGTTTTGCCATCAAAATTACCGGTAAAATATTGTGTGGCCGATCCGCCACCTGGTCCGCCCGGATTAATGCTCACCAGCAACACCCAAATGGTTTTGCCTTCGTATTCCATTGGAAACAAATCAGGACATTCCCAAACACCGCCATGCGCGCCCAACGTTTCACCAAACTCACTTTCTTTCACCCAGTTTTTCAAATTCGGTGATGAATAGAAACTAATGCAATCTTTGGTTGCCAGCGTCATAATCCATTTTTTTTCTGCCGGATACCAGCTGACTTTGGGGTCCCGAAAATCTGTAATGCCTGGATTTTTTAACACTGGATTGCCGGCATATTTCTGCCAGGTTTTACCGCTGTCCAGGCTGTAAGCAAGGCTCTGGTTCTGGTAGGTTTTGCTTCCGCTTTTTTCACCCGCCGCGTTGTGGTGAGTGAAAATGGCAACAAGTGGTACCACGGCATCTTTACCAAGACCCGACGTATTGGCGGAATCAACGACCGCGCTGCCGGAAAAAATATAGCCCAGGCTATCCGGGTACAGCGCAATGGGCTGTTCTTTCCAGCTAATCATATCAGTGCTGGTGGCATGTCCCCAATGCATCGGACCCCATACGGTGCTATCCGGATAATATTGAAAAAATAGGTGGTACTGGCCCGCGTAAAAAACCAGGCCATTGGGATCATTCATCCATTTTTCTTTGGGCGAAAAATGAACTTGCGGGCGGTGCGGTTCATTGTACAAACCGGCAGGCGTAATTTGCGTTTCTTTTTGGGGTGCATTGTTGCAACCCATTAAAAAGAAGGTTATCGATAACAGTAGAGCTATTAATTTTTTCATTTGTGCATTTTTATTTTTGGTTAAATGCAGGGCAGCAACCCGTCAATTGTGCAAAAGTTACAGCTTTATCTTTACTGGTATGGTTGATGCTGCTATTTTTTGAAAACTTGATCTATTGTACACACTCCAATCCAAACAGAAAATAGCTGTAGCAGTTCTTGCTGTTGCCCGGTAACGTAAATTGCACCTAAATGATTGAGCATGCAGGATGGGTTTAATTTACAGCGATTTGTCGATGCGCATCGCCGCAGTTATGATACCGCACTAGCTGAGATTAGGAAAGGAAAAAAAACAAGCCACTGGATGTGGTGGATATTTCCGCAGCTAGCGGGACTGGGCAGTAGCCACACCTCAAAACAATATGCCATCCGCGGTCTGCAAGAAGCCGCTGCGTTTTTGCATCACCCCATCCTTGGCCCCAACCTGCTGCGCATTTCCAATGCATTGTTGCAACTTGAAACAAATCATCCAACAGCGGTGTTTGCAACACCCGACGACATGAAATTGCAATCTTCCATAACACTATTTGCACTGGTACCGGAAACCAATCCTGTTTTCCAACAGGTATTGGATAAATTTTTCAAAGGAGCTATAGACCAGCAAACATTGAAAATGATCGAAGTGTAAACCGGCTTCCCCTCATTCGCGTTTCCATGCGGTGTTATTGTTTTAATCTTTTAAGAATATTCAGCATTGCTACACCTGCAACCAACTTGAATTAACCATCACCAGCTCAAAAAAACAATTGGCAGTTTTCCTGCAAAATTGCCCATAATAGTAATGATCCGTTATCTTTAAGCATTCACCACTATTATAAATTCTGCTATGAAATTGCTCCCCTGCATGCTCCTTGTATGGCTTCACCTGGTTATTATTGCTTCGATAGCTGCGCAACCTGCCCCCACCCTGCAATCACTAAAAGACAATCAGCAAATCAGCGGTTTTACCGCCCGCGCTGTTTACCTCAATGATGCCGGCCTGCCCATGGGTGCGCTCTTTATACACAACCGTACGGGTTTTACGTTTGATCTGCTGCAGATAGAATCGGTACCGCAGACTTTTATCTGGGTCAACACATTGCCCGTCTCCGATAAAGGCGAGCCGCATACACAGGAACATTTAATGATAACAAAGGGAAACAAAGGGCATGACCTCAATACGCGCGAGGGCATGTCGCTCACCATTTCAAATGCTTTTACAAGCCAGATTTTTACCGCATATGATTTTTATACAAACGCCGGTTCTGATGTTTTCTACCAGCTTTTTGAAAGTTACCTGGATGCCCTGCTGCACCCTGATTATACCGACGAAGAAGTGCACCGCGAAGTACGCAACTGGGGCGTAGCAGAAGATGCAGCTACGAAGCTACTGCGGCTGGAAGAAAAAGGTTCCGTCTATAATGAGATGAAAACAAGTATGAACAATGTCTATTCGCAGAGTTTCGACAAGATACAAAAGATGCTTTACGGAGACGGGCATCCGCTTGCACTCAACGCGGGGGGCCTGCCCGAAGCAATCCGTTCGTTAAACGCTGCGGACATAAAAAAATTCCACGACAAAAATTACCACCTTAATAACATGGGTGCCATCACAGCGTTGCCAAAGAATTTACCGTTGGATACTACGCTTGAGACGATGAATTCGATTCTTAACAGGTTGCAACCCCGCGACACGGAACCCGTTGTTGACAACACAATGCCCCCACCCCATCCAACCGCGGCCGCAACAACAGCTGTGGTAGAATATCCTTCTGCCAGCGAAAACGACCCCGGGATAATGATGTTTTCATACCCCGCACAGTTATCCCTCAGCGCAAAGGACGACCTCCTGCTGACGGTTTTCCTCAACAGCTTTGCAGGTGATGCCAGCACCAATTTGTACAAAAAATTTATTGACGGAAAGACACGCGAAATAAACATGGATGCACAAGGGGTATTTAGCTATGCAGACAACCACGCGGGCCAACCCGTTTTTATTGGTTTAACTGATGTAAATCCCGCTAATCTGACAGCTGACAAGGCAACCGTTGTGTGGAAAAAGATACAGGACGAATTAAAAAAGATTGCAGCTTTCCCATCGGGTTCTGCAGCACTGCAGGAATTTAACAACCGTTTTAAAAACAACCTGATAGACTTTCGCCGCTCCCTTGCGAAATTTACCAATACCCCACCCCTTTTTGGCGGGCGCAATACCGGGGATGCGTGGTACCAGCAATTGGAAGAAATGAAAAAGATTAGCAGCTTCAAAAAATCGATTGTTATGGTTCCGGAGTTTGCAGCCGTTGATTCACTGCTAACAACGGGCAAAAATTTCTGGGGACATTATTTTTCTAGCTGGAAGCTGTTCAATGATTCGCCGTTTACAGTACTGGCAAAACCCAATACGTACTTATTACAACAGCAGGATAGTGCTGCCAAAATAAGGGCTGTTGATGAGATCGCGCGGCTTAAAAAAGAATATGGCGCAATGGACGACCAGGATGTTATTAAAAAATACAAATCCTCGTACGACGCCAATACCCTGCAGCTGGAAAAAGGAGAAAAGGGCAATGCAATAAAATTTATTGATAACCCGCCGCTCACACTGGATGATCAGCTGGACTTCAAGTCAATGCTCACCGTGAATAAGGTTCCGGTTGTAGCATCCACGTTCAACAATATGACCGGTGCCACGCTGGGCCTTGCCCTGAAACTGGATAAAGTGCCGGAGGATAAACTGTTGTACCTGGCGATGCTTCCTGACCTGATCACCCAAACAGGCTTACTTAAAGACGGCAAGGCAACCACCTTTGAAGACATGATTCAATTGCAGCGAAAGCAGATCTTAAGCCTTACCGCCTATTACAGTAACAATAATCAAACGGGAAGGTCGGAACTTGTAATAAAATCCGCCGGCAACAATGCAAAGGAATCAGCCAACGGCGTTGATTGGATAAATTCAGTCGTTCAATATCCCTACCTGGCAACCGCAAACCTTCCGCGTATCCGTGACCTGGTTAATCAAACGTTAAGCACACTTCGTAAAACCATGCAGGATCCGGAAGAAACCTGGGTACAGGATCCTGGCCGGGCTTACCGCGCCCAAAACAACAAACTGGCATTGGCAACCGGGTCGTTTCTAACGCGTACGCACAATGTACAACGGCTGCGATGGATGTTGATGGATGCGGGTGATGAAGCCGATCGGGCATCCGCTGCAAAATTTCTTGACCTGATAGCAGGCGTAGAAAGCTCCAGGGATGACCTTAAAAAATTACTATCTTTTCTAACCGCAGGTAATGATAGTGCAGCCCACCAGGCGATTTCGGGCGCGGCAACCATTTACGCCGGGTATGCAACATTATCTGCCGCAGCAAAGACAACCATCCACGAAGCGGCGAAAGACCTGGAACAATCAATAACAGCGATTCCTGACGAATCCCTTGCTCCAGACTGGCAATACCTGTGTAAGGAAATGAAACACGATTTACTGCAGCATCCGGAAAAAACCCTCGCTGATCTGGAGATGGTAAGAAAAACCATTATGCACAGGGACAACGCGCGAATATTCCTAATCGGTTCCACTGCGGTACAGCAATCGCTTGCAAAAAACACTGCTGCACTCCTTTCCGGTTTGTTAACAGGCAAGCAGTCACCTGTAAAATATTCAGTTGCAAACCTGGTAGCAGACCGCTATCACCAGCGTACTGGTACAAAAGATAAAATCATTTTTTCAGGTTTGGTGAACCAGAACTCCGCAACGGGCGTATTTATGAACTGGGCTTCCCTCACCAGCTATCGGGACAGCAGCAAAGAGAAACTGCTGCAATTCCTCGCCGCTCAATTATTTGCAGGTGCCGGTCAACAAAGCGTTTACACAAAGACTACCGGTGCAGGATTGTCTTACAGTACGGGCGCCAGCGCATCGCCTGCCAGCGGGCTGATAGTATATTATGCGGAACGCACACCCCTGCTGCCACAAACGCTTTCCTTCGTTATAGACGAGATAAAGAAAACACCCGATGATGCTGCTATGAGTGAATATGTCATCGCACTCGCATTAAGTGCCAACCGTGCAGCAGGAGAATATGAGTACCGCGGTGAGGCAATGGCAGCTGATTTTGCAGACGGCCTTACACCAGCAGTGGTGCGCAGGTTTCGGAAGGGTATATTGCAGTTAAGAAAAGATCCGGATTTGATGGAAGCAGTTTACAAACGGAAGAATGCCGTGTACGAAAAAATTCTTCCCGGCTACGGAATCAAAATAAAAGACGTCCCTGGCGGCTCCTACCTGGTTATTGGGAACGAAAAGCAGCTGACTGCTTACGAAAGTTACTTACAATCGAAAGAAGGCGCAGACACTAAATTATCGCGATTGTATCCAAGGGATTTTTGGATGATAATTGAATGATCTGCACCAATATCAATAATACAGGGTTGTTAAAAAAATATTTCCATATGTATAAACGAATTTTGTTCCTTGTTGTCATAACTGCACTTCTTTTTGCTTCCTGCAACCCATCAGCAAAATTCAGCAACGACGTGGATGGGAGCCACGCTATAAATGCAGACAGCCTTAGGTTGCATATTGCCGCATTGTCTGCCGACTCATTCATGGGAAGGAAACCGTTTACTGCAGGAGAAACAAAAACCGTCGCCTGGCTGCAACAACAATTCGCCGCGGCAGGACTGGAACCCGGCAATGGCGCGGGTTACTTGCAGGAAGTGCCCATGGTAAACATTCTTGCAACGGCCGCACCGCAAATGCAGGTGAGTGGTAAGAATGGAAATTTTACACTCAGAGCTTTTGACGATTATATTATCTGGACGGATAAACCGGAGGCACACGAACAGTTGGATAAAGCGGAGCTGGTTTTCGCAGGCTACGGAGTAGTGGCGCCGGAATACAAATGGAACGATTATGAAGGGCTTGATGTAAAAGGCAAGGTGGTGCTGGTAATGGTAAATGATCCCGGTTTTTGGGCCGGTGATACTTCGCTTTTCAAAGGAAAGGAAATGACCTATTACGGCAGGTGGACCTATAAGTTTGAAGAAGCGGCACGACAGGGCGCAAAGGGTTGTTTAATTATTCACAACACAGCCGCAGCCAGCTATCCTTTTGCGGTGCAGCAAAATAATTTTAATACGTCAAGGCTTCAACTGGACAACCGCAACAACCCCGTTAAAAATTGTGATGTAATTGGATGGGTGCCGGAGCAAATCGCCAATAAATTATTTACTGCCGCCGGGTACGATTCCAGTCTATTATCGAAAGCGAACAAGCCTGGTTTTAAAGCAGTGCCTTTGAATCTGCAGTTGTCAACTTCAATGGAAGTGAAAGCTGATTACAACAAATCAAGCAATGTAATTGGCATGATAAAGGGATCAAAACATCCGGAACAGGTAATTATTTATTCGGCGCATTGGGATCACCTTGGCATCGGCACGCCCGATGAAAAGGGAGACTCTATCTATAATGGCGCGCTGGACAATGCGTCTGGCATCGCCGGCCTGCTGGAACTTGCGCGCGCATTCAAACAAATGAAAACAAAGCCGGAACGCAGTATTGTTTTTCTTGCCGTAACGGCGGAGGAGCAGGGCTTACTGGGTTCGGCGTATTATGCAGAGAACCCGGTTTACCCTGCCAAAAATACGGTGGCAAATATTAATATTGATGGAGTGGGCCCTTTCGGCAGAAACAAAGATATTGTGGTGGTGGGTGCCGGGCAATCAGACCTGGAAGATTATCTAAAAGAAGCCGCTGAAAAAGACAGTAGTTATGTATCGTTTGAAACACACCCGGAAGCAGGATACTATTATCGTTCCGATCATTTCAATTTTGCAAAGGCAGGAATTCCCGCGCTGTACACGGAAACGGGCATAGACGTTGCGGGAAAAGATACGGCCTATGGAAAAAAAATTCAGAATGATTACAGCGAAAAGCATTACCACCGGCCTTCGGACGAGTACGATGCGGCTACCTGGACAATGGACGCGGGGGTGCATGATCTGAAAATTCTTTTTGCGGTAGGCCGCCGGCTGGCATTCGAAGAAAAGATGCCGCAATGGAAGGCCGGATCAGAATTCAAAGCAGCGCGCGATAAAACAAATCCCCCGGCAAATAAATAACACACTGGTATAAGACATTATTTTTTAGTGAATAATCTATAGCACTTTAAAACGCGTTTTTAGCTAAACTGTTTTTAATTTGGGCAAAGCTAAATTAGTTAGTAAATTTGGCTAAACTTTGCTAAAATGAAATTTCAGCCGGCAGTTCAATTCCAGGTAGTAGTTAATGGACATTCCGCCATCGCTTCGGTGCTGGAAGAAATTGACCACCCTGTAAAAACCATATTTCTTGTTGCGTTTAGTGATGGATTTGAAGATGAATTTATGCTGGAAGATGATGGCAATGTGTATGGAAGTGGAATAACAGCTATCCCCTATGCCAAAGGCATTCGTTTTGATATTGCCCACCTGATAGGGCTCGATCCCAACCGTTTTTATTACAGCTACAATGAAACTATCGACGGATTGAGAACCAATGTGTGGGTGATAGAGGGAGACAGCGAAGCACGGAAACCTATTTACAAGGTATACTATTTTGAATATTTCCGTTTTGCATTGCAACGTTCAAATGACGGTTGGATAGTTTCTCACAAACCACAACACGGCAGGGAGCCCGACGAAAAATTGGTGGAAAAGATCGGCTTTCTGCTGGACAGTTTGCTGGAAGAATCGGGCAAATAAAAAAACCATCTTACGGGATGGCTTTAAAACGGGTGTGATTGATTGGATAAAGCAGGCTATTCGGAACAGGCCTTCTTTAGTCATCTTCAGTTGGGCAGGATTATAGAATGAAATGAGTTGCAGCGCCTGGTTTAGCAACTTGTTTAACGGCATTGTTTTTCCTGTTCATCTTGGCCGCAATTAAAATCTGCAGGGTGATGTATTTGTGTTTCATAAAAATTATTTTTAGCTTTTTCTGATTATTATTGTACACTGCTTTGTTATAGTATATCAGACGCAGTTTCCGGGACCTGGTTACAGTTCTTATCCCGCAATTTTTATGGGTTTTAGCAGTTTTCCGGAACGACAACGCCAAAAAAGAGGGCTCCATAGAAATGGGGCCCGTTTAATCCAATTGTATCCTAGTGAATAATTTATCTAAATTACAAACGAGTGCCCAACGGGCATGGCCCGACTGCACCAACGGTGTCTTTTTGTGTATGGAGTGTAGTAAATAGTCTGTGAATTGATTTTCGAACGCCAATTCGATGATACAACCTATATTTCAGCAATCTAAAATGCTAAAACCTTACACGCATGGTATACAATATTCTGTTGGCCGCTGGAATAACATTGCTCGCCTTTTCAATGCATACACTAAAAAAATCGCTGAGATTTTTAAAATCCAGCGAACGTGCCACTGCCACAGTTGTTGCTATTGAAACCCTTGGCAGTTCAGATGGAAATACCTACAAACCTGTTTTTTCATTTACCACGGCGCTTAGAAAGGAGATTATTTACCGGCCCGAGGTATCCACTTCTCCTGCGGGCTGGGTGGTGGGCGACCAGGCAGTGATTGCGTACGATGCCGACGCTCCTGCAAATGCACGACTGCTAACTTATTTCGGTAGTTTTCGCTGGACAATTATTTTGCTGGCGATCGCTATGCCGCTGCTGGTAATTGGGGGTGGATATTTTCTCACAAAATCATTGCTGCATTAAACGACCATTTGTACTCACTTTGCGATTTAAATGGTAATGCTGAAAATAAAATTTAAAAGCCATTAATTAAATCAGTGGCCCAGGGACTGCGTTCAATTGCCGCGAACATTTTTACTTTTACCTTTTAAATTTTTAATTTGCAATTTTTATCCCCAGGCCAGGTTCACCGCTCAACGTATAACGACCAAAATCATAGGTAAGTCCTGTAGCAATGTCTTCGGCAAGCAATAACGGACCATCCATATCAACGTAATCCGCCAGCGGTGCAAGGTGTGCAATGGCTGCCGAACCAATGGTTGTTTCGTTCATACAACCAATCATTACTTGCAGATTCAATTCCCTCGCCCCGGATATCATTCTCCTGGCAGGTGTAATACCACTGCATTTTGTGAGTTTTATGTTGATGCCATGAAAATGTTGCGCGCATTTGTTTACATCCTGCTCAGATACACAGGACTCATCCGCAAACAGCGGCAACACAGATTTTTCATATAATATTTTCATACCATCCCAATCATCTTTCGCCAGCGGCTGTTCTACCAGTTCCACTCCCAATTCTTTTAACACCGGTATAATTTCAAGCGCTTCTTGCAGTTGCCAGCCGGCATTGGCGTCTACCCGGAATACCGCATCCGTATGCTTTCGCAATTCGCGGATGATGGCAATATCTTCTTTCGTGCCCAGCTTAATTTTATAGACAGGCCAGGGTGTTGCCTTTAACTTTTCCACCATCTTTTCTATCGTATCAATGCCGATGGTGTAATCGGTAACCGGCGCGTTTGTAAAATCACCTTCCCAATACTGGTAAAGGGGCATTTGCCGCAGCTTTCCGATGATATCCCATGCTGCCATGTCGAGCGCACAAACCAAAAAAGGGTTTTGTGGAAATAAATGATGCAGGTAATGCCAGTACCGTTCCGGATCAATCAATGCATATTTTTCAACAAGCGTTTTTTTGGATTCAAGGTCAGCTACCATTTTTTCCACCGGAATATTATAATAGGTGATGGCTGGTGCTTCCCCATAACCCTTGAGTCCGTTAAAATCAAGTTCTGCCACAAAAGTTGGCTGATGTGTTTTGGTTCCCTTTGAAATTGTAAAAGGATACTTGAAAGGCAGGTTGAATGTCTTGTAGGCTACTTTCATACCATTTAAATGCTTTGTTTTATGAACCGCTTTCTTATACTGCTGTTCCCCGTTCCGCTACGGAATAAGAATCTCTTTGTGAGGGGTAGCCGCAAAGGTAATTGGCAGCGCAATTGGAGCAGCCAAAAATCGATATTTCTGCATAAAATACCATTATTTTGCGGTGAATAATCAAAGTCGTTCTATGAATTCAGCTTTTTTCAAAAAACTACTGCCACATATTATCGCGGTGTTCGTTTTCCTTTTTGTATCCGTTATTTACTGTTCGCCTGCATTGCAGGGAAAAGTAGTGGAACAACACGACAACCAGGGATGGAAAGGTATGGCGCAGCAGTCTTTTGAATTCAAGGAAAAATACGGGCGGATGCCTTATTGGACCAACAGCATGTTCAGCGGAATGCCGGCTTACCTGATAGCCTACGAAACACCCAACCGGATTTCGATTGGCTATATTCATACCATCCTCACGCTGGGTTTGCCCAAACCCATCAATTATTTTTTCCTTGCCTGTATCATGGCCTACTTTCTCCTGGTAGTATTAAAAATCAATCCCTGGATTGGCGTAATGGGAGGACTGTGTTATGCATACTCAACATTTGATGCCATCATCATTTCGGTGGGACACGATACGCAGATGATTTGTATTGCCTACGCGCCTGCCGTCATTGGCTCGCTGATATTGCTTTTCCAAAAACGATACGTGGCGGGAACCATATTGATGACGCTCTTTACCTCCATGATCATTTTCCAAAACCATATCCAGGTAACTTATTATACGATGCTCACCGCGCTCGCATTGAGCTTCGCTTATTTTATACATGCTTTCCGAAACAAGGAAGTTTCACATGCGGTGAAAGCGACCGGCCTTGCCGCAGTTTCAGGAATAATTGCCATGGGCGTATGTGCCATCAATCTTTTTCCGATGAAAGAATTCACCGGAGAAACGATGCGCGGCGGAAGGTCGGAATTAACTGATACCAGTAACGCAAAAAATAAAACCGCGGGTGGGCTCGACAAAGACTATGCATTCTCTTACAGCGTAGGCAAAGCCGAGACGTTTACATTTATGGTACCCCGTATATATGGCGGCAGCAACCGCACTTATATTAATGGCGAATACCGCACGGAATTCAGCGCATCCGGTGACCTTGCAAAAACGTTCAGTGAAAAAGCCGGCGCGCCTGAAGACCAGGCGCTCGATTATATCAACCAGATCGGATTGTCGCCGTACTGGGGTGAACAACAACCTACCGCCGGGCCCGTGTACCTGGGAGCGATCATTTGTTTTCTTTTTATTTTCGGACTGGTGTACCTGGAAAGTTGGCACAAATGGTGGTTGATAGCGGCCACTATATTCGGCGTCTTACTCGCATGGGGAAAAAACCTGGAATTTTTTAATTACTTCCTTTTTGAACACCTCCCGTTTTTCAATAAATTCCGCGCGCCTTCCATGGCACTTGTTATTCCGCAGTTGACAGTGCCTGTACTGGCGGCATTGACATTGCAGCAGTTTGTTACGGATACCAACAAAATTGAATTGTGGAAAAAATTGAAAACAGCGCTTTATATAACTGCCGGACTTTTTGCAATACTGGTCGTTTTGTATTTTACTTTCGATTATGCAGCACCGGGAGAAAAAGATCTGAAGCAGGGCCTGTCCGGCATGATGGTGCAGCAATTAGCAAAAGGCCAGGCTGCCACCCCGCAGGTACAGCAACAAGCAGACGATTTTGGCAGATCCATTGTAAGCGCACTGCATAAAGATCGTTCATCACTGTTTGGCGGAGATTTGTTGCGGTCTTTTCTTTTTATAGCTTTGGCCGCAGGCCTCTTGTATCTCTATGTAAAAAATAAAATAAAGGCTGTATACGTACTGGCGGGTATTATTATTCTTAGCTGCGCTGATGTATTATCCGTGGCATCCCGTTACCTCAATCACAAAAATTTTACGGACGAAGCCGCTGTTGATGCGACATTTAATACCAATCCGGCTATTGAAAAAATTAAGGCGGATCCCAATCATAACAATGTGCGTGTGTACGACCAGGCAGATTTTGCTGGTTCCACCATCTCTTATTATTTTAATTCTATTGGTGGTTACAGCCCCGCAAAACTTGGGTTGTACCAGGATATCATTTCCCACCAGTTATCAAAAGGGAATATGAATGTGTTCAATATGCTCAATGCGAAATACTTCATTGTGCAGAACCCGGCAAACGGTCAGCCTGATGCGCAAATTAACCCGGATGCGCTGGGTAATTGCTGGTTTGTAAAAGGGTTCAGCCTGGCCAAAAACGCCGATGATGAGATGAAGCAACTGACGACGCTCAATACAAAAGATAGTGCGGTGATAGATATCCGTTATCAGCAAATAGCGGGAGCCGAACCGGTGTTTGATTCCGCTGCTTCCATTAAAATGCTGGAGAACCTCAATGATAAAATCACGTATAAAAGCAGTGCTTCCAAACCTCAGTTTGCGGTGTTCAGCGAGGTATACTATCCATATGGTTGGGATGCCTATATTGATGGAAAGAAAACGGATTATTGCCGGGTCAATTATGTACTCCGTGGCATGCCGGTACCTGCCGGTGAACATGCCATTGAATTCAGGTTTGAACCCAAAACCGTAGCAATTAGTGATAAATTTTCGATGTGGTCGTCCATCCTGCTTTACCTGATGCTGATTGGCGGGTTGGTTTATGCCCTGCGTAAAAAGAAAAATTCATCAATAGCTTAATAATTGATTTTTTAATCGCCTCAATCGCATGGCTGTTTTTATTTGATCTATGGCTGCTATTCTAACCATCGTTCCGTATAAAATATTTCCTGCGAAGGTTGGTGGACAAAAGGGCATCGCACTCTTTAATGAATACCTGGCAAAAGAAACCAGTTTGTTATGTATTTCTGTAAAAGACAACGATCCCGGTCAGGCAAAAGGCTATACACTGATGAATATATTGAGTGGATCCCCGTTCCGCTACATCAACCCACTGTATATTTTTATCATTAGAAAAATAATAAAGCAACAGCACATTACGATCCTCCTGCTGGAACATCCCTACTATGGATGGTTGGGCATTATGCTGAAATGGTTAACAGGCGTCCAACTCGCCGTTCACTCGCACAACATAGAAGCCCTGCGCTGGAAGACGCTGGGTAAATGGTGGTGGCCTGTCTTATGGCAATATGAGAAAATGGTACACCGTGCCGCCAATTATAATTTTTTTATACAGGACGATGATCGGGCCCTGGCAATACGAAAATTTAAACTGTCCCCTGCTGCATGCACTACCATCACCTATGGCATTGAATGGGATACTCCGCCTTCCACCGCAGAACGATTGCGCTGCAGAACCGCGTTGCAGCACCAACATGCAATTGCCGATACAGAAGCAATTTTATTGTTCAATGGTACGCTGGACTATCCACCGAACCTGAGCGCACTAAAAAACATCCTGGAAAAGATAAACCCTATCCTCATGTCAACAGGATTTGCCTACAAAATAATAATATGTGGTCGTGGTTTACCAGCGGTTATGAATGAACTGAAAGATTTTATCGGAAAAAATATCATTTATGCTGGTTTCGCAGACGATATAACAGCGTATTTTAAAGGCGCAGATATCTTTATCAATCCTGTTATTGACGGCGGCGGCATAAAAACAAAACTGGTGGAGGCATTGGGGTATGGAACTACTTCCGTGTCTACAATAAATGGAAGTATTGGCGTAACAAAAGAAGATGCCGGCGAATTACTTCGCATTACAGACAATGACGACTGGAATGAATTTTCGGCAGAAATCATTCGTGCTTTTCAGTCGGCGAAAACCGCCGTACCCGCGTCATTTTATAAAAAATTTTATTGGGGCAATATTGCAAAAAAAGCGGCAGCATTCATTCATTTGTAAATGGAAGTAAAAATTTCCATCATTACCATTTGCTTTAACAACCTGGAAGAGCTGAAGACTACCTGTACTTCCGTGGACAGGCAAATGCTGCTGCCTTTTGAACACTGGATAATTGACGGTTCATCAACAACTGACATCAGGGATTACCTCGCCAGTCAGCCCCAACCCGTTTACCGAAAATGGATCTCCGAAAAAGACGATGGCATAGCAGATGCCTTTAATAAAGGCGTGCAGAACGCTTCCGGTAACATTGTTAACATGCTAAACGCTGCGGATTATTATTTTGATGAAACCGTACTGCAAACCGTCACAAATGCTTTTCATTCGCATCCGGAAATTGGCTGGCTCCATGGAAAATACCGTATACAGCGGGGCGGACAATGGGTTATTATTGGCAAACCTTTCGACACAGAAAAATTGTACCGCGGAATGCGCAGCCTCAGCCACCAGAGCATGTTTATAAAAATGGATTTGCACCAGCAATATGGTTTGTACGACACCTCCCTGCGCAATGCCATGGACTATGATTTTGTATGCCGGATTAGCGCGGTGCCATTTTTTTTTATTGACAAACCCCTGGTCGTGTTTGCTCCGGGCGGCATTACTTCTACCAATTATTTACAGGCCATTGCCGAAGGGAAAAAAGTCTATGAAAAACACCTGGGACATTCGGTTAAACTGGCTGTGTGGCAGGCAAGATTAAAAACGTTGCATTATATACTGAGCAGTCCGGTGGGTCCGTTTTTATACAAAGTAAAAGTGTGGCTGAAACTGGAAAACGCCTGACCAACTTCGATAGAAAAACACTCCTTAATGGCGGGTATCGGGATCTTAATTAACAGCGACCAGTTATCCATTATTTATCAGACCAGATTGGTTTTGCGTACAGCTTTTTAAACAGCAAAAACAAGCCGCGGGCAATGGCATTGCTGTCAATGGCGCCGGCCAGTTGTACGCCAGGCAGTGCAGACCCGTTAAAAGATGCCAGCCCTAATTGCTGGGCATACGTGTTGCATTTGCCAATCCAGTTCGCCACGGTCAATCCATGTCGTTGGCTAAGCGGCGTACGCAATAATTTGTGCGAAAACGATCGGCAGTAGTAAGAAAGAATAGCGGCAGCATGGTCATTAATCACCTCACCCAGTGAAGGATCCCGGTCGCGGAGGGCACGCAGGTAGCCAATAAAAATTTCAAAGGCGGCACTGAAACGCTCGGGTGAAGTAGTGGCTGTCATGCTCTGGTGAAGGCGGTAAGAAAAACAGTTTTGCAAGGAGGTGGCCTTATAACCCATGCGCGTTAAATCGAGCCACAATGCAAAGTCTGCAAAAATTAAATTGGGAAACGGCGGTATCCCACCAGCAATTACATAATCTCTTGAACGCGTCATAAAACCAGTTCCATTTACATCAATGCCGCGGGTCAGTAATTTCTCGAGGAAAACCGGCGCAAACTCAACCCCTGCCATTGGCAAACAATTCCTGATCTTATCTCCTTTAGCGTCGATAAAATTAAAATGCGTTTGGTACAAACTGGCGCCCGGGTGTTTTCTAATGAGGGAATTAATTTCTTCCAGGTAGCCGGGCAGCAATACATCGTCGTGCCCGATACAGGTCATAAATTCATTTTTGGGAACATCCAGGATTCTTGCCCAGTTCTGTTCTATATTCAGGGATTTCTCGGCAGGATAAACCACGATGCGCGGATCTCCCAGGCTGTTTATCCATTCTGTAGTGCCATCCGTACTGCAATTGTCCAATACCAACAGGTTAAAATGGGGATAGGTTTGGGCAAGAATACTGTGCACGCATTCCTTCACATAGGTTCCGCCGTTGCGGACAGGCAGTATGATAGAAAATCTGTTAGCAGGCATAAGCTGTCATCAATAATTACTATAGTTATCAGGATTGCACAGCAGTGGGTTCCTTCAACAGGAATTCAATGTAGGGCGCTACCCGTTTATCGAAACTAAAATGCCTGGCTGCGGCATAACAGCCTTGCCGGTATCCTTCGTAATCAGCTTCAATTTTTTTCATCGCCGCATATATCGTGGCAGGTTGAAAATCGTCAATCAACACCCCCGCATGAAACTCATCAATCAATTTAAAACCAGGAATATTTACGGCTATTACCGGCACACCCGCAGCAAGGTTCATGAATAATTTGCCTGAAGGAGCGGTCGCATAATTGAAACTGCTTCTTACTACATCCCATGCGTAAAATGTAAACCCGAATTTAAAATGCGATAAATAATCCAGGAAAGAAGATACCGGAAGGTAAGCTTGGTCTATTTTAATGCGGTCCTGTTTAATTAAATCTGCGTAATCCTCTTTGATTCGTACGAGGACTTTTCGCTCTGCCGCCCCCTTTATTACAATCCTGTATTGAGGATATGCTTTGAAAAAGTCAAGACAGTCAAAAATTGCCATCCGCCTATCCATTGCACCGGACCATATAAAATCCTTCCGTTCATAATTCGTAATACTATCTTCCCGGAAAACCGGTGCATTCTGAATATAAAAAACAGGAAGGTCCATCCCGGGAAATAAATAAGTATAGCGTTCTTTACTTTGAATGAGTACCGACTTCACTTTGGTCCTGTCAATTTTCTTATGAATCGGATTGCTGTTGTTCTCAATCTCAAGCGACAGAAAATGAACACTACCATATATTTTCTGCACGGCATGAAGCGCGGGGAAATCTGTCGCAATAATAATATCTGCATTCAGCCGCTCCTTTTTTACCGCTGATTTCAACACGTGCGGAAGATATTTATTGTAATACAAATAATTGTATTCAACGGAGGGCATCATTTTCCTGATATATTTTACAGCAGTACCAACAATGAAATCTGTTTTCTGGAAAAATTGCTTCAGAAAAAAATTTGTTTTCAGGTACCGGATGTTTCTAAGTTCGTCTTTCTTCTTAGTGCCCGATGCTGGCTTGAATGACACCACGGTCACATCGAAATACTCCTGGAGATAATCGTACAAATTCAGGATGCTTGGCTGATATATAATGTAGTCATTGAGTGTAAGAATGAGTACTGTCTTTTTTTTCATTGTAATTGCATCATTTTTGCAAGCTCTTGTATATCAACGGTCGGCCGCCAACCGGTGGAAAAAATAGTTACAGGATCGGAAACCAGTATTTTATATTCCGCATGAAATCCTGGCAATGGCACCACATGTTGCCGCCAGTCCAGGCCTTGCAGCGAAAAGCAGGTATCAACCCAATCGCCAATGCTATGGGCTACACCGGTTCCGATAACCGATTCATACACACTATCCTGTTCCACTAACGACAATACCGCTTTCACAATATCTCCTGCGAACCCAAACTCTTTTTGTACAGTAAGATCGCCAATCTCTAACTTTTCATTACTTCCCACCGCTATTCTTTTTACTACCGCAATGATTTTCTTGTTAACATGGCGTTCTGTTCTGTAAGGACTGTCGTGATTAAAAAAATACCCAACATAAACTTTCAAGCCAAGGCTTCGGTAGTATCGCGCGGCATATACAGTATGAATTCGACTTACCGCGTACATGCTGGATGCGTCAAATGGATCAGTCTCGCTGATGGGTAGACCGGTATTCTTAAACTGAAGTCCACTGCCCGAAAGAAACACTTTTGTTGAAGGGGAAAAAAGTTTTACCGCTTCCAGGATATGCAATGTTCCCGTGCTGATTGTTTCGTGGTTCTTTTGCCATGCAGCATGCTGGGTGGTTGAATTAGCAGCGAAGTGAAAAATATATAGGGGCTGACTTTCTTTCACGAGTTTACACACCTCTTCAAAACTGTTGATTTTCGATGTTGCTTTATTTTCATCTTTGTCAACAGGTATTACCCGTATATTTTTATCGGCCAGCAAACGGTTCAGGTAAAAACCATCCTGTCCCCTGGAACCAAAAATAATTGCATTCATTTATTGACTTTATTAAATGCATCGGCCCTGCAGTAAATGGTATTGATGTGTGTATCTGCATAGGTGACATATCCTTTGGAATGAATAAATTCACTGATGCTGTTTATTTTTTCCTCGTTATTATCAAGGTAGCCAAAGGTGACCGTCTCAGCACATATTACTTCTGGCTGGTATTTCTCAAAATCAATCGACTTCAGAATGTCAAGGTCCAGCCCTTCTACATCGAGCGAAATAAAATTTGGATAAGGACTAAAATATTCCGCGATAACCGTATTAACCGGTTTTAGCGGAACCTCCACGGTGTTATACCCGATGCCGGTTGCGTTTTTACGGATGAGTGCCTCTTCTTCGGAAAAGGTACTCCAGCCATTTACTTTTGATGGAAACAAATAAAATGTTGCGGCAGGGCTTTCTGTTAAGCCAATGCCGATATTTAACACGATGTCGCCCGGTCGTTTTCTTTTAATCAGCTTTATCATATTTTTATCCGGTTCAATACACACACCGTAGCCTCCTCTGAGGTATAGGCTGTAGGTATTGTTGCATACCAGCGGCTGATTGGTGCCAATCTCCAGGTAGCTGGGTTTTGCTATGCGCAAGCTGTCAAAAAGATATTGCACAATCATGTCCTCGCCTGCCTGCGAGTAACTGACCTTACCTTTTAAACCGACAATATGCAGGCCTTTTTTTATTTTGCCCGCAAACCTTTTTATATTCATACTTAGGCAGGTATTACTTCTATACTATTTTTTATAAATGTCTATGGTTGGTATTGGAAATATAAACCCGGTTCCTTTTTCCAACGCATCTTTTTCCCTGTCTAAAAATTCTTCTTTGAAATGCCAGGGCAGCACTAAATAGTAATCCGGGTTCATTGCGCGGCTTTCCGCTTCACTGATAATGGGTATATTGGTACCAAGCGTGTAAGCACCATACTTATCAGGATTGCGCTCTGCGGCAAATTCCACCAGCATACTATTGATATCACACCACTGCAATATGGTGTTTCCCTTGGTAGATGCCCCGTATACATGCACTTTTTTACCTTCTTTTTTCAGCCTTACCAGCAAGTTGTGCAAATCATTTTTCACTTTCTCTATGCGGTACTGGAAAGCGACATACGGTTTGTCTGTATCCAGTTCGAGATCAAATTCTTTCTGTCTCACCTCGTTCATTAACTGGTGATCTTCTTTGTTGTAATACAGGCCGCTCTCTTTATGGGTAGCATAACAACGAATGCTGCCACCGTTGATATCGTTGAAAGAAATTTTAAAGATTTTCATTCCCGCCATTGACACAATTTTCTCCAGAACAGCAAGACTGTAAAACTCCAGGTGTTCATGACAAATTGTATCATAACTGTCTAATTCCAGCATGTGCGGCATATAACTCATCTCGAAAACCCAGATTCCCTCAGGCGACAAATACTGTTTGATGTTCCGTACAAATTCTACGGGATTTTCCAGGTCGTAAAACATGGCAATGGATGTAATGATATCCATTTTTTTACCCTTCATTACATCATTCAATTCAGCCGACGGAAAAATATCCTGTACTACTTTGGCACCTTTTACTTCCTGTGCTACGTCACTGGGATCGCAACCAAATTTTTCAACATTGGCGGGGTAAAAATTTAACAGCGTACCATCATTACAACCAATATCCAGCACGTTACTGTTATTTTTTTTAAGAAGGCCAAGCGAGGTGTCGACAATCCCTTTAAGGTGGTTGCGCATAGTAGCGTTTGTGCCGCTGCGGTACCAGTATGCTGCATACAAAATTTCAGATGGCACGCTATGTTCCATTTGCAGTAAACCGCAGGCATTTTCATCGATCTGGGGATTGCACCTGACCAATGAACAATTAATTTTACGTTGTGAAGGCATTTCCTTTCCGGGCTTCACAAAAGACCCTTGTAAATATTGCGGCCCCAAATCAATAACAGGTGTAAGCGAGGTGGATCCACAAACCCTGCACGAAGTTCTTTTACGAATATGCATACCAGTATTTTGTTTTTTTAGTACTTCGTTCCGTTTATTTTACTGCTAATATTTTATTTAATTTACTATCATCGCCCCAAAATGACATCGGCTCATAATCCGCGTAAGGATAGTGACCCAGGTTCAGGTGAATGGATGCTTGCCTTTCCTCAAGGTAATTTTCAACCAGCTGCCTTACTGATACAGGCTGTGCACTGCAACAATTTACAATACCCGTTATTTTTTGCTGCACGGCGATGGTAACAATGTACTCCGCTACCGTTTCAACAGGCAGGTAGTCCCGCACCTGCGCGCCGCCGCTCATGTTAAAAACCGTTTCGTTGTCATCCAGCGCCTTTTGCAATTGCGAAAGTAACGAATTTGGATGTTGTCCCCTGCCATACATATAAAACAGCCTAATCCATTTAAAATCAAAATTGCTTGCTTTACGCAAACCTTCTATCAGATCCCGCAGCGAATCTTTCGCCATCGCGTACGCGTTCGCCGGGTCGGGTTTCATATCCTCAGACAACATGCCTTCGTGCATGCCATATTCAAAACAAGTACCGGTTACCGAGAGGCTGCGCAGACCATGCTGCAGCATGTTCTCCAAAAAAGAAAAATGCCGCGGCAGGTTCACCTCGTAGTGAAAGGCTGCCTTGTAATTGGGCAGGCCTTCCCAGGCAAGATGTATCACGGCATCCGGCCGGTCAAAGTATGCAAAACAGTCTATTCCATTATCAAATGAAGCCAGGTCAAACGGGATATACCTGACTTTCGGAAACCAGGAAAAAGATCGGGCCTTTTCCTCGTTGGCGGAACTGGCAATCACTTCATAATTGTCTTTCAACAATGCCTCGGTAACATAGTTGCCTACAAAACCGGTTGCACCTGTAACCAATATTTTTTGCATATCAGATAATTTGCACTGCAGGAATAGGAACTACAAATTGACCACCCCAGTTTTTGATATAAGCAAGCTGTTCCGTAATCTCTTCGCGTAAATTCCAGGGCAATATGATTACAAAATCAGGCTGTTCCTCTTTCAGGTGCTGTTCAGTTACCACGGGTATATGGCTGGCAGGCATGTATTTATTTTGTTTATGCGGGTTGGCGTCTACTACAAAATCAATTAGGTCGCTTTTAATGCCACAGTAGTTAAGGAGTGTATTTCCTTTGGCGGCCGCACCATAAGCAGCCACTTTTTTGCCCGCTCTTTTTTTCTCAATTAAAAATGCTGTTAAATCATATTTTACCTGCAACGCTTTTTGTTGAAAGTTATCGTAATAAGCCAGGCCGCTCATGCCTTTGGCAGCTTCTTTTGCAAGCAAGCCCGCTACTTTGTCCGTAATAATTTTGGTCTTATCTTCTTTGTGTTTAGCGTAGATGCGAAGCGACCCTCCATGGGTAGGTATCTCCTCCACATCAAACAGTTCCAATCCCTGTGATGCAAAAATTTGCTGCACAGTGGTAAAAGAAAGGTAAGAGAAATGCTCGTGGTAAATGGTATCAAACTGGTTATTGTCCACCAACTGCATAAGGTGGGGGAATTCCATCGTCACAACGCCATTTGCCTTTAGTAGATGCTTCATGCCCCCAACAAAATCAACAATGTCCGGAACATGGGCCAGCACGTTATTACCCAGTAGTAAATCCGCTTTCCGGTTTTCCGCAGCCAGTTTTTTTGCCAGTTTTACACCAAAAAAATCCACGATTGTTTCGATTCCTTTTGCCACTGCCACTTCAGCGGTATTAGAAGTTGGTTCAATACCCAGTACTGGAACCTTTTGTTCTTTAAAATATTGCAGCAGGTAGCCATCGTTGGAAGCGATTTCCACCACCAGCGATTGGGCATGGTAGCCAAAACGTTTGGTCATCATCTCCGTATAGGCTTTTGCATGTTTCAGCCAGCTGGTTGAATACGAGGAAAAATAAACATAGTCGCTGTTGAAGATGGCGTCGGATTTTTTGTACTCATCTACCTGCACCAGGAAACACTGGTGGCAGGTATATACTTTCAACGGATAAAATGTTTCCCGTTCATTCAACGCTGCCGGTAATAGAAAAGAATTGGAAGCAGGTGAATTAATCAAATCTATAAAAACATTGCTGAGTTCCGTTTTGCAAAATCTACATTTCATTCTTTATGAGTATTTGTTAACCGCCCTGTTGACTGGCGATAATTATGCCGTTTTAATGCCTTTGAAACCGGCCGTAAGGGGCTGGTGCTTTTGGTCCCTGACAGACAATTCTGTGGGCAACAGGGGCCAGTCAATCCCAACCATCGCATCGTTGTACAGGATGCCGGATTCTGACCCTGGCGTATACAGTTCGCTATGGTGATAGAGTAATTCGCAATCTTCCGTAAGCGTCTGAAAACCGTGCGCAAACCCAGCCGGTATATACATCATTTTTTTATTTTTCGCGGAGAGCTCGGTTCCGAACCATTGCAAAAAACTGTCAGAGCCCGAACGCAAATCAATGATCACATCATACACAGCACCGGCAATACAACGCACCATTTTAATCTCTGAAAATGGTGGCAGTTGGTAATGCATCCCGCGCAGCGCGCCCTTTTTTGTGGTGAACGAATGGTTTAGCTGCACCCATTCCTTATTGTGGCCGATGTTCTCAAACTCCTCTTTACACCAGGTACGTGCAAACCATCCCCTGCTATCGGTGACGGGTTCCAGGTCAATTACATAACTGCCGGCCAGCGGCGTTTTTGTAAATATCATAGTGCCAGGTAATTTTGAATTTGCTGAAAACTATATGCTGCCTGCTTTTCCACTGGTTGCCTGTACCAGTCGAGCGTCCACTTGATAGCATCCGCGGCATTTAACTTAGGCGTCCATTCCAGCTCCTGAAAAGCCAATGCTATATCCAGTTGTAGCAGCGTGGCTTCATGTGGTTGGGTGTTGTCAGATATATCTTCCCATGTTCCACTTCCCCATGTTTGAATGCTCTGTAAAACCAATTCTTTAACGGTGAGGTGATCACCTGGAAGCGGGCCGAAATTATACGCTGCTGAATAGGCGGCCGGGTTCTCCTGCAGAAGACCACCCAGCAAGAGGTATCCTGTTAATGGTTCCAATACATGCTGCCACGGGCGCACGGCACCGGGGTTTCGGACAGCAATGCTGCGATCGCTTGCCAATGAGCGAACAATGTCCGGC
Organism: Chitinophagaceae bacterium; assembly: GCA_039919885.1. Classification (GTDB taxonomy): domain Bacteria; phylum Bacteroidota; class Bacteroidia; order Chitinophagales; family Chitinophagaceae; genus JACMLD01. Next base: position 71,396 of record JBDSEV010000075.1, on the reverse strand, counting down.
ACAATCCTGTCCGTGCTCCAGTCGCCACCACCAATTACATTTCCGGCGCGTGCGCTGGCGATGGTTTTTTTATGCGTTGCATATTGTGCAGCATTAAAAAAAGAATTGCGGAAAGAACTCACCACCAGTTCTGTACAAGCCTTGCTGGCGCTATAGGGATCGTAGCCCCCCAGCCGGTCGCTTTCCTTGAATAACCGCTGCTGCTCCTTGTTTTCGTATACTTTATCGGTGGTAATTACAATGCTGGTGCATTTTCCCGGTAGTTGCCTCAAGGCCTCCAGCAAATTTGCCGTACCAATTGCATTCACTTCAAAAGTTTCAGCCGGTATGCTGAAGGAGCGCCGTACCAGCGGCTGTGCAGCAAGGTGAAAAATAAAATCGGGTTGGAAATTTGCGAGCTCGTTCAACAGCTTTGCTTTGTCCCGGATGTCTGCAATGATACTTTGCGGTGGATAAAGCGGCTGAAGCAAATCAAACAAACCGCCTTTGTATTCAGGCGCAAGCGCATACCCTTTAACGGTAGCCCCCAGGGTATGCAAAATTGCGGTTAGCCAAGCCCCTTTAAAACCGGTATGACCAGTCAGGAACACCTTTTTTCCTTTATAGTATTTTTGTAATTGCAGCAGGTTCACCACTTTTTCCATTTTGCCTGATTATTCTGCCAGAGTGCTTCCAGCTCAATTCTATCGCGCAATGCATCCATTGGCTTCCAGAAGCCCGGGTGCCGGTAGGCGGATAATTGCTTGTCTTCCGTAAGTTTTTCCAATGGCGTATCTTCCCACATAGTATTACTCATATCACCTTGCAGGTAATCGAATACTTTCGGACTAAGTACAAAAAAACCCGCGTTTATCCACTTGCTTTCGTCTTTTACCTTTTCGCGGAAGGCCACCACATCACCGGCTGCTGACAGGTCCATACCCCCAAAACGAGCTTCCAGCTGTACCGCAGTAACGGTAGCTATTTTTTTGTGTTTTTTATGAAAATCCAGCAATGCCGGGATGTCAATATCTGCTACTCCATCGCCGTACGTAAGCATAAAATCTTCGTTGCCGACGTATTTTTTGACCTGCTGCAGGCGTCCCGCAGTTTTTGTATTGGCGCCTGTTTCTACCAGGGTCACTTTGAACGCTTCTGTACTGGCACCATGAATTTCCGTCTTATTGCTGGCAACATCAATGGTCAGGTCGGCGTTGTGCAGGAAGTAATTCATAAAATATTCCTTGATCACATATCCTTTGTAGCCCAGGCAGATAACAAATTCATTAAAACCGTAATGATTATAAATCTTCATTATATGCCATAAAATTGGTTTCCCTCCTATCTCTACCATCGGTTTAGGGCGGGTATCAGTTTCTTCGGAAATTCGGGTTCCCAGGCCACCCGCAAAAATGACTACTTTCATATGTATTAAATATCCATTGATAACTTGCCAAAATTAACAGATTAAGTCATTTCTTATTCAAAAATAAACGGACAGTCAACAATCCCTTTATTTTGACCCTTTTCAATCGTTTATCTTGTATTTTTATTTTTTATAGTAACCGTCAATGGGCATTATTCAGAAACAAAGTATTCGTTCTACCATAGGCATTTCAATTGGCTTTGCTATAGGCGCTTTTAATTTATTGGTGCTGGCGCCCAAATTACTCACCACTGAGCAACTCGGCCTTACACGGCTGATCACAGACCTCGCCATTACGCTGGCAACCCTTTGCACGCTTGGCTCGCTGCCGGTGGTGTATAAGTTTTTCCCTTTTTATAAAAGCCACCTGCCCACCAAAAAAAATGAACTTCCATTCATAACCATTTTGGTTTGCGGAGTAGGTTTTATCATCATGTGCACGACCGGCTATATTTTCAGGGGCGTTATTATTCAGAAATTCAGTTCAAAATCGCCACTTTTTGTTGAATACAGCTATCTCGTATATCCATTCTCCTTGTTTTACCTGCTTTATCTGTGGTTGGAAAGCTTTAGCTGGTCGCTAAAAAAAGGGGTAATTTCCAATGCCCTGCGGGAAATGGTACCGCGCATTTTATTTACCGTGCTGCTGATACTGCTGATATTTAATGTTATTGCTTTCAAACAATTCCTTATACTATTTGCGCTTTCCTACTTACTGCCTACTATCGCACTTTTTTTCATATTGCGAAAAACAGGTGATTTTAATTTTAATACTTCTATCAGCGTACTTACCATGCGACTGAAATCGAAAATGATAAGTTTCGGACTTTTTGTTTTTGGTGCGCAATTCCTCAATTTATTGTCCAGGACGGCTGATACGTTTATCATCAGTTCAAAATCAGAAAAAGGCCTCACAGACACGGCCATTTTTACCATTGCAACCTATGTTGTTACGCTGATGGAGATACCACAGCGAAGCATAACTTCTATCAGCATACCCGTGCTGGCTGAATCCTGGAAAAATAAAAACATGAAAAGCATCAGCAATATCTATACAAAAAGTGTAGCGAACCTGCTGATAATCGGGCTGACAATGTTTTGCCTCGTATTGCTAAACGTACACAACCTGGCTATTTTCCTGGGCAAGGATTACCAGGGAATTGAAATGGTCGTTTTCTTCCTGGGTATCAGCAAACTCATCGACCTCGGCACGGGTGCCAATGCCCAAATTATCGCCACCTCCAACTACTGGAAAGTCGATTTTACTACGAATGTTATTTACACCATTATTGCGCTTCCCCTCAATTACATCCTGATTTCCCGTTATGGCCTGATGGGCGCTGCCTACTCTACCCTTATTGCCATCAGCTTTTACAATGCCATGCGTTTCGGCTTTTTATGGATAAAATTTGGGTTGCAGCCCTACACTGTAAAAGATTTGCTGGCAATTTTGTTTGCAGCTGCCGCCGGGTTAATCAGCTATTATATTCCTTTTATCTCCAATATTTTTGCGGATGCCTTTATCAGGACAACCGTTTTTTGCCTGTTATTTTTTCCCCCCGTATATTTTGCGGGCATCTCAGGGGAAGTAAACCTGTTAATAAAAAAATATATATTGTTGATAAAGAATATAATCATCCGCAGGTGAAAAATTCGTTTTTCAAAACAATAATTATAAAAGCGAACAACCGCCAACCTATATTCCATAAATATTCCTTTTTATACAACTAGCAGCAGGGATGGACATGTGGGATATACAACGCCACTTTTTATTGCGGCTTTGTCCTTATATTTATTGCAGGATGCGTTTGCGGCAACGTAGGCACTGATTGCGGTGCCCTCAACATATGCTGACCCTGTCTCGCAATAAAACGGCCTGCAGCATCCCCAACTAAAGTAAACCTCGAAATGAAACGTATATGATTAAGCACATTACCTATGCCTGCCTTTTAGTTTATACGCTGGCGTCATGCGGACAAGTTTCCCCGCCGCCCGATACCATCGCCCGGATTCCAAAAGAATTTGCTGTTGAAGACTTGTTCAACAACCAGTCCGTAGGTTCACCCGGTTTTAACGCCGATGAATCCAGCATCCTGCTCCATAATAACAAGACAGGTGTTTACAACATTTATGAAGTGAATATTGCTGATACCGCTTCTGTTGCGCTCACTACCTCCACCAAAGAATCTTTGTATTCGGTTGATTACCTGCCAGGCACCAGTAAATTTCTTTATTCCGCTGACAAGGGGGGCGATGAAAATAATCACATATACCTAATGACGAAGGGAGACACTGCAGCAAAAGATGTTACGCCCTGGCCGAAAAGTACCAGTAGTTTTTATGGATGGAGCGACGACAAAAAATCTATGTTTGTAATCAGCAACAGGCGCAATCCCAGGTATTTTGATGTATGGAAACTCGATACGGCCACCTGGAAACCGGAAATGTTTTTCCAGAATGATTCCGGCTATTATCCTTCTCTCATCAGCAGGTCGGAACGCTATGTGGCCCTTACAAAAGAAGCTACCACGGATAAAAACGATCTTTATGTTTATGATCGCAAGAACAAACAGCTGAAACGTATCAGCAACGACAATGAAGCTACCTGGAATGCCGCCGCTTTCGAAAAAAACGACAGCCTGTTGTATTATGTCACCAATGACGAAAACGAATTCAGTTACCTCGTAAAATACAACATGGCCGATGGCAAAGCAGCTAAGTTATACGAGGACAAATGGGATGTTGTAAATATGAACCTCAGCGAAAATGAGCGGTACCATACGGTGTTCATTAATGAGGACGGAAAAAACAAGGTGTTGCTATTTGATCATGCGACCAACCAGCCTGTCAGTTTTCCCAACATCAAAGATGGCGATGTATTAAACGTAGTTATTTCTCCTACTGAGAAAAACCTATTGCTGACCGTGGGCAGCAGTACCAGCCCGCCTAACTTATATGTTTATAATATCGAAAAAAAAGCGTTGAAAGTGCTCACGTCCACACTGAATCCTGCAATCGATCAAAACGATCTCGTAAAAGCAATGGTCGTCCGTTTTCCTTCTTTCGATGGGCAGGAAATTCCGGCCATTTACTATCGGCCGTTACAAGCAAGTAAAGAAAAAAAATCTCCGGCGCTGGTTTGGGTGCATGGCGGACCGGGTGGGCAGAGCCGCGTTGGGTACAGCAATTCCATCCAGTATTTGGTCAACCATGGCTATGCAATACTGGCAGTAAACAACCGCGGCAGTAGTGGGTATGGAAAAACATTCTATAAAATGGATAACCAGGATCATAGCAACGGTGATTTAAAAGATTGCATTTGGGGTAAAAAATGGCTGTCGAAACTGGATTATATTGACAGCACTGCCATTGGCATAGAAGGCGGTAGTTATGGCGGATGCATGGTACTCGGCGCGCTTGCCTTCCATCCGGATGAATTTAAAGTGGGGGTAGATTTGTTTGGTGTCGCCAACTGGTTGCGCACATTGCGCAGCATTCCAGCTTATTGGGAGGCCGGTAAAAAAGCATTGTATGATGAAATGGGTGACCCCAATACAGCTGACAGTATCCGGTTAAAAAATATTTCACCCCTGTATAACTATCAAAAGATAACCAAACCGTTGCTCGTATTCCAGGGAGCAAATGATGTTAGGGTACTTCAGGCAGAAAGCGATGAAATTGCCGCAGGCGTAAAAAAGAATGGAGTGCCGGTTGAGTATGTCTTATTTCCCAACGAAGGACACGGATTTGCTAAAAAAGAAAACCAGGTCACTACCTCAAAACGTACGCTGGCCTTTTTGGATCAGTATTTAAAACCGAAACCGCCCGAGCGGAATAAATTGCCGTAGCACCGCCGGAAAAAGTAAAAGTTGGAAAACGTGGGTACCTTGACCGTTGCTTTCCAAAGCTGGGTGTACGATGGCAATCCATCGCACGCCAGTCTTAACGCCATTGTGTTGAATCCGTATATTAAAAACCCAGAGCAGCCAGTTTCTCCAGGAATAAATTCAATCCCTTGAGTTTTCTTTCATCCAGTGTGTAACTGATGTACTGCGTGAAATACTTTTTTAAGTCGAATAACGGATAGGGAACTTGCGCTACAATTTCGTCAATTGCCAGCATGCCAGCGCCGGTAGCTGTATTGAACGCAGCTATAAAATCATCGTCCAGTTTTTTGTTGCTTATCCAGGCCGCAAATACAAACGGCAGGCCGGTGAGGTCTTTCCATGCGCTGCCCAGGTCATAAACAAAAGGCGATACCTTTCTCTGTTCGAAGGCCCGATCGCCAATTACCAGTCCGGCAGTGCTGCCTTTTATGTGTTGCCGGAAATCAGCTTTGGCATCGGTTAGCAGTGGATTTACTTTCCAGTACTCCTTCAATAATATTTTTGCGAGGCGAACCGAAGTCCGGCTCTGGTAATCCAGTAACACCTCGGTCACTGATTCAATGGGCACGTCGCTAAAAAGACAAACAGACGCTACTTCCCCATCTGCGCCAATGCAATAGTTGCCAATAATATGGTATTCTTTTAATGCAGGAATAATGGCCACCGGAACCAGCCCCAGATCGATTTCGTCATTCAGCAGCATGGCCGCAATGCTGGCAGGATAATCTGCTATCATTTCTATTTTATCATGCAGCATACCTTGCTGAAAACCGTATACCAATGGTTTTGTATTCAGGTAACTCACCGCACCACATTTTATTTTGCCCATCGTTCAGTCTGCCTGGCTATTTGGGGATACTATTTTTAATGCAGGGGATAACCCGCATACCGGTTACCTATCACCGCATAATATCACTAATGTTAACCAGAATTGGTTTAATTTTGGGCACAAATATAAGTCACCTGAACTAATACTTAACCAAGCTGAATGGAACTCAATGCTCTTACCGCTCTATCGCCTGTAGATGGCCGCTACCGCAGACAGGTACAACACCTGGCGGACTATTTCTCGGAATTTGCTTTAATTAAATACCGGTTGTTGGTAGAGGTTGAATATTACCTTTTTTTGGCCGACAAAAAGTTTTTTGATTTGTCTGCAAAAGCAAGAAAAAGCCTGCAGGAAATGGCAACTACTTTTTCGCTTGAGGACGCCATTGAAATTAAAAACATTGAAAAGACAACCAATCATGATGTAAAAGCGGTAGAGTATTTTATTAAAGCAAAACTGGACGCGCTGGGACTGGAAAATGAAAAGGAGTGGGTGCATTTCGGTTTAACCTCGCAGGATATCAACAATACCGCTGTTCCCTTACTTTGGAAACACGCCGTGGAATGCGAATACCTGCCGGCGGTACTAAACCTAAATAGAGAACTGGGTATTCTTGCGGAGCAGTGGATGCAGGTGCCTATGTTGGCCCGTACCCACGGACAACCCGCAAGTCCTACCCGCCTTGGTAAAGAAATTATGGTTTTTGTGGAGCGGTTGCAGAACCAGGTCGACCAGTTTATCAATATTCCTTTTACGGCCAAATTTGGTGGTGCCACGGGTAATTTTAATGCGCACCATGTCGCGTTTCCTAAAAAAGACTGGATTGCACTCGGTAACCAGTTTGTCGAAAAAAGACTGGGCCTTGGCCGGCAGCAGTTCACCACGCAGATTGAACATTATGATAACCTGGCCGCACATTTTGACGCCATGAAACGCATTAACAATATCCTGGTAGATTTCAGCCGCGATATCTGGAGCTATGTGTCAATTGACTATTTCAAACAAAAAATTAAAAAAGGCGAAGTAGGATCATCTGCCATGCCGCACAAAGTAAACCCCATCGATTTTGAAAATGCGGAAGGCAACCTGGGCGTTGCCAATGCCCTCCTGGAACACCTGGCGGCTAAATTACCGGTTTCCAGGTTGCAGCGCGACCTCACCGATTCTACCGTGTTAAGAAACATCGGTGTGCCATTTGCGCACATTATCATTGCGCTAAAATCTATTGAAAAAGGTTTGTCAAAATTGGTTTTGAATGAAAAGAAACTGGACGATGATTTGGAAAATAACTGGGCGGTAGTTGCCGAAGCTATTCAGACTATACTGAGGCGTGAGAATTATCCAAATCCCTATGAAGCGCTTAAAGACCTCACAAGGGGAAATGGCACTATTAACAAAGAAAGCATTCACGCGTTTGTAGAAGGTTTACAGGTTGCTGCGACTATTAAAAAAGAATTGAAAAAAATAACGCCGCAAAACTATACCGGCGTATAGCAAGCGTTAAGAAGAAAACCAGGATTATTGAGTGCCGGTGTTGTATTATCATTCAGTGCACGATGCACGGTGCACGGTGCTGACTGGTAAATTGCATAACAACCGGCGGTAACGGCGTACGCACGGCAAATGAATTATTTCATTTCTTTGTGTATCTCAGACGTAAAATGAAACGTGATATCCGGGTTATTGGTACGTTCCGTATTTAGGAACCATTCGCTTTGTGCGAGGTATACCATGTGCCCGTCTTTGTCTTCTGCAATATTGGCTTGTTTAAAGCGGGCAAAGTCCTGCAACTTACTGTCGTCATCACAAGTGAGCCAGCAGGCTTTATAAAACGGCATCGGCCTGAAGTCTACTAATGCGGTATATTCATGGAGTAAGCGATACTGTATTACTTCAAACTGCAACTCTCCTACACAACCGATTATTTTTTTGTTGCCGCCAAACTGGGTAAACAACTGTGCTACCCCTTCGTCGGTCAACTGCAACAATCCTTTTTCCAGTTGCTTTGTTTTCATTGGGTCTTTGTTCACCACCTCCTTAAAAATCTCCGGCGAAAAAGACGGTATCCCGGTAAAATAAAAGTTTTCTCCTTCCGTAAGTGTGTCCCCGATTTTAAAATTACCGGTATCAAACAATCCAACTACATCCCCGGGGAAAGCTTCTTCAATCACATCTTTGCTTCTCGCCAAAAAACTATACGGGTTGCTGAAGCGGATTGCTTTGTCAAGCCGCACATGGTGATAATATTTGTTTCGTTCAAACTTACCCGCGCAGATACGCATAAAAGCAATGCGGTCGCGGTGCTTGGGATCCAGGTTGGCATGTATTTTAAAAATAAATCCGCTGAGCTTGCTGTCGTCCGGGCAAATTTCCCGGGTGGTAGTAGCCCTGCATTGGGGCTCTGGTGCAATGCGGATAAATGTATCCAGCATTTCTTTTACACCAAAATTGTTGACGGCACTGCCGAAGAAAACCGGCGCAATTTTACCAGCACGGTAGTCAGCCACGTTCAGTTCTCCATTCACACCGTCTACCAGTTCCACATCATCGCGCAATGAAGCAGCGTCCCGTTCGCCCAGTCTTGCATCCAATACAGGAAGTGACAGGTCGGTAATTTCCAATACATCTTCGTCATTGCCTTTTGTATTGGCGGCAAACAACACCAGTTTTTTATCTGCCAGGTTGTAAACACCTTTAAAATCTTTACCACTATTGATGGGCCAGGCCATGGGGTGCAAAGGCAGGTTCAGCTCCTTTTCGATTTCCTCCAGCAGATCAAAACGGTTTTTTCCATCCCTGTCCATTTTATTGATGAAAACAATTACCGGTGTGGCGCGCATCCGGCACACTTCCATCAGGCGGCGCGTCTGCGCTTCTACCCCATTCACGCTATCAATTACCAGGATGACGCTGTCAACCGCGGTAAGCGTTCTATAGGTATCTTCTGCAAAGTCTTTGTGGCCAGGCGTATCCAGCAGGTTAATCAGTGTGTTATTGTATTCAAAGGTCATCACACTGGTGGCCACGGAGATGCCGCGCTGGCGCTCAATCTCCATGAAGTCGCTGGTTGCATGCTTCTTGATCTTATTGCTTTTTACGGCACCAGCCGTTTGTATGGCACCGCCAAACAACAGCAGCTTCTCGGTAAGCGTTGTTTTACCCGCATCCGGGTGGGAAATGATGGCAAATGTGCGGCGCTTACTAATCTCGGTACTGTACTTCATATCGGGGCGCAAAGGTAAGGCCCCGGAGGCAAATTTGAACAGGACGCAGCACGCGATGGCGCGCTTGTTGAAGCGGTAAGTTTCCTATCTTGTAGGATATAAAATAAAGTACATGAAAAAGATCTTCGCGCTGTTTTTGCTCACCGTTTTTGTTACCAGTTTTGCCAACGCACATCACGCCGATCCTGCACCTGCAACACTCCGGCACGTTGTATTATTTAAATTTAAAGACGGTACTGCAGCCGTGGATATCAAAAAGGTGCAGGATGCTTTTCTTGCGCTGCCTTCAAAAATAAAGGAGATAAAATCGTTGGAATGGGGTACCAACAACAGCCCGGAGAACCTCAACGAAGGTTTTACGCACTGCTTTTTTGTAACTTTTAGCAGTGAGCAGGACAGGGCTATCTATCTGCCCCACCCTGATCATAAGGCATTTGGAAAAATACTCGGGCCATACTTAGACAAAGTACTGGTACTGGACTATTGGGTAAAATAGTTGCTTAATGCAGCAGGGCGGCCAATGACTGAAATCCCAATTCTGCGGCATGATGCTGCCAGCACGTAAACTGGCGCTATGACCAGGCATTGCTCAGACATTGGCTACTTTAAAACGCTTAAGTTCAATATTTTTCCAAACGCCGCCGGTGATATAGGGCTCGGCAGCATACCACTTTTGGAATTGATCCTCCGTTTCAAATTGCACAATCATTACGGAACCTTCCATCTGGCCCTCCTCATTCAGCATTGCACCACCGCTGACAAAGTTGTTGCTGGCTTTCAGTTTAGCGGCGCCAGCCAGGTGTACCGGGCGAATGTCCATCCGGCGGCGCGGCGCATCCTCATCCGTGCCGTCTCTTGCTATAATTACATATTGGTTCATTCAACAAAAAGTTTAAGCAAAAATAAAAATCCTGCAGCAATTACTGAACCAACTCAAAGGTTCCACCAATACGTCCATTTCAATACAAAAGCCCGGTTGCGTACATTCAGTGGTGCAGGGTAATAATTGTCAGTATACACCAGGAATAAATCAGATGCAGGCTTATAACGCCATTGCACACGCGTATTCAGGTTCATATTCTTTAACTGTTCGTTGTATTGAAAAAAGGCGGTAATAAAAAATTTGTTGGTGAGGGTGGCGTCGATGCGCGGGCCAATCAACCAGAAATTAGTATTGCCCCACTGCGCTGGCAGCTGCAAAGCGTTAAAAGTTGCACTCATAACAATGCTCACATAGGGCTGAAAGCGGTAACCGATATCGCCTGCAAAACTCCATTTTTTACCGTTCGCGTAATAGCCACCGTACCTGCCGGAGAGCGTGTACGTGAGCAATTGCTGTGGTTTTGAAACAAGGTCCAGCCCTGCGGTATTCCAATTGTGCGTACTTCCCGTATGCAGCGAGTCCTTGCCTGAATTGGTGGGATCAAAAGGCTGTAGCAATTTTACATAATCATTCATGAGCACGGCGGTAATGGTACTCCGGTTACGCAAGGTTACCAGGTAAGAAAATACTGTCTCGTTATCAGTAGCATGAAACCCGGTGTTATAAAAATAAATGCCGCCGAGTTGCGGGCCATGACTGAGCACTTTGCCAGACTTTGGAAAAAAATTATAGATTACCTGCGGATTTAATTTGATGTAGCCGCGTCTGGGTACATACCCGACTTCTGCTGAGTAATTGCTTCCCACGTATTCATACTGTGTTAGTATATTCCATTTGCGGCTGGCGTATTGCAGGTGACCCGCCTGCACAAGGTCGCTGCCATGACTGTTGGCATTGAATGATTTCAGCATCATCAGCTTTCCCGTCCACAAGTTATTTGCAGAAGCCAGGTTGTACTCAAGGCCAAAGTTGCGATCATACTTTGAATACATGGGTTTTCCGGCGCTACTGTCCGCCCGGTAGTTGACAGATTCCTTGTCAATAAAAATAAACCCGATATTAGAACGCGCAAACACCTTGCGCTGCAGCGCCACCACCGCAAAATTCTGCGCCGGCAAAGCCAGGCTACTGTTTGCCCTTGTTTGTATATCCATTACGCCGATGCGCCAATTCTTATCAAGTTTTCCGCTCAGCCGGGCGCCTGCGTCAATATGCGTATTCAGCCCGATGCGCCTGGAAAAAAATGGCCGCAAGGACGCATAACCGAAATTGGAAAACTGGTCGCCGTTCTCCAGGAAGAACTGGCGTTTTTCCGGGAAAAACAATTCGTAGCGGTTGAGGTTGGTAACCTGTTTATCTACGTCCACCTGGGAGAAATCAGGGTTCACAGTCAGGTCGAGGTTCAAAGAAGTGGTAATGGCGATCTTTGCATCTACGCCAGCCTGTTTTTGAAAGGTGGAGGATAACTTATTTTCATAGTCTTTGGAAACCCCGGTGAGCAGGTATGGTATAACCGATACATTCATCCCTGCATCCGGCGGTGCTTTGTCCCAAACCAGGGTGCCGGTATAGGCCAGTGAGGCAGTAGGAAACTGTCTTGGTACAGGTGTCCAGCTTGATTTTTCAGTAGATTTTAAATCATTCCTGCTAAAATTGATCCCCCACTGGGTAATACCTTTTTTATAACGGATACTTTTAAATGGGATGGCTGCTTCAAACACCCATTTATCTGGATAGTTTTTCACCACAGACTCCCATTTATTATCCCAGCTAAGATCTACTTTACCACCATCATACATGGTGCCATCCCATTGCGCCCCTGCGGCGTTCGCTCCAAATGAAAACCCGTTTGTTTTATCATCAAACGGATCCATAAACAATAAGAAATTATCATTTTTTACAAAGGAGAAATCCCGTCGCAGCGATTCCACCATATAGGGGCCGGGTCTTTCGTTGTAACAAATGGCCACCATGTACAGATTGCGTGCATCATAAGTCATTTTTACAACCGTATGCACCTGGGCCAGGCTGGTATCCATGGGCAGCACCATAAAAAAATGACCGGTAGAGTCAGCATTTCTCCATGCCTGCTCATCGGCTACGCCATCAATACGAATAGCAGAAACTGCCTGCTGAATATGCAACTGGAATGATGCGTTCTTTTTTTGGGCGAGCAGTGAAATACCCCAGCAACAAAACAACGATAAATAAACAGCAGTTTTCAAAACAGTGGTGGCTTTATACATCGAAATGTAATGTAAGAATAAGCCGCTTTTTTTAAAATTTAAATTTTGAAGGCTGGGCGCACTGAATGCTTACTTAGCCACCATTAAAAAACGCCCACTGTACAGTACAGCGGTGCTTGCTAAATACCGGGGGAAAAATTATTATTAATTCATAGAAAACGTGAAAACATTACCGTTAATGGTAAGGGTTGCTTTATTATCACAATTGCCATTTCCGAAGTCAACCGTACGCACTGCCAGCCCTTCCGGTGTTAGGTCTACGCGTCCACTTTCAAGCCAATTGCAGGACATTTTGCGTACCAGGGGGGCTGATATATTAAGGGTAAACGCTTTACCTTCACGGTTGACGCCGCTAGAACTGCCAGTTAATGAATAGGCATCATCGCCCTGTACCAACGGGGTGCTGGCACCCGCCGTCCATTCACGCTTACGGCTAGATTCCCAGGTAAAGGTCCATGCACCATTTGCTTCTTTAATAGTCCCTTTTGTTTCAATTTTATATGCAGGGTTACCGGCATTATTAAGACCCAGGTTGGTAATCGTTTCGGTGCCTGTGAGCTGGTTGTTATTCACAAAATAATTGTTGAATGAAACTGCTATCGCAGTACCAGCGTCTTTATAACGGCCAATATAGCTTAGCGTAATTTTACCACGTCGGTTTTTGCCATCATTACACATACAATTGGCTGTACCAAAATCAACGCTAATAAGATGGGGTATACTTACTGTGTCGACGGTAACGGTTGAACACGCGGAACCCAGGGAACCATCTGCGCGATTATTAGCAGCATCACCTGCAACACGCATGTTAACGCTTCCAGTTAATGCAGCCTGGTCAGCAATAGTTGTGACGTCGTTAAAGCTGGATTCCGCCGTGTTATAGTCTTCGGCGGATTCGGTATCTGAATCTTTAGCAGCCTCTTTTTTACAGGAAGTAAACAAAAGAGAAGAACTGATTACCACAACGGCAATCAACATGGAAATTTTCTTAGGGTACATAGGATGGTGTTTTTTAGTTAGCAAGCCTTTCAAGACGTGGAATACGTTTACAAACGGATTAAAATATTTTTTGGTGCATGTGTTCGCTTAATTTAACAGATAGAATATCTAACAGTCTGATAAACAGCCATTTGCAAAAAATGGTACTAATAAGTCTGCATTTTTGCAAAGATTCATTTTCGCAAAAAACTCGTTAAATAAGCAGTAACCAGGAAATAGCGATCGCAAAAATGGCCGGTGTAAACCGCGCAGAAAAATGTTGGCGGTAGTTGCTGGGGAAAGTTCATCTATTTAAAAATTTTCTAAATTTGGGACTTAAACGAATAAAATATGAGCAAGCAAATATTTATAAATCTAGCGGTTACGGACCTTGAAAAGTCAACGGAATTTTACACTGCATTAGGATTTTCTAACAACCCACAATTCTCTGATGACAAAGGAAAATGTATGGTTTGGAGTGAAAGCATTTTTGTAATGCTCTTGACTCATGAAAAATTTTCTTCATTTGCAACGAAACCAATTGCAGATACTAAAACAACTTTAGCGGGTCTTTTTTCATTATCCATGGACAACATAGAGGCAGTGAATAAACTGATGACTAATGGTTTAAACGCAGGTGGAACAGAACCCACAGAAATGAAAGATTATGGATTTATGCAACAGCGAACGATAGAGGATTTCGATGGCCACACCTGGGAAATTTTCTTTATGGACATTTCGAAATTCCCACAAGAGCAACCGAAAGTATAACGGACCCATACCAAACAACTACTGCCAACAAAAGTATTGCTGCAATTGGGACTGGACGGAAGAACAATCAGCATCAGCGCATATCCGGGCTGGATATCAGGCGGAGGTAATTTGTCGGCACTAGTTCTTAACACCCACTTTGAAATATAAATCTAGCTTCAGTTTCGGGCGGACAGTTGCTCAGTTCCCCAACTGCCACAATACTTGAGGTAATTAAAAAACGCCACTGCTAAAAAGCAGCGGCGTTCAATCAACAAGGCGTACGTATTATCTTAAAGTTATCGGGAAAGAATATCCCAGTATTGTAACTGTTGCATTGGCATCACAACCTGTACTTCCGTAATCCAGGGTACGGGTTGGCTTGCCTTCTGGTGTAATGTCAATCACACCGCTTTCAATATAATGACAAGACATTTTGCGTACAATGGGTGAAGTAATGGTAAAGGAGTACGATTTACCGGATGCGTTGGTACCTGTTGCTGTACCGGTTATAGAATAGGCATCATCGCTCAGTACCAATGGTGTGCTTGCACCAGCTGTCCACTCACGCTGGCGCGTAGATACCCAGGTAATGGTACCGGCACCGTTTGCTTTTACAACTGAGCCATCTACTTCTATTTTATATACCAGGTTGCCTGCGGCATTTAATCCCTGGTTGGTAATCTTCTTTGTACCGGTAAGCTGGTTATCATTTACAAAGTAGTTGTTGAAGGAAATGTTTATTACAGTTCCTGCATCTTTATACCTGCCTGAATAGCCAACCAATATTTTACCGCGGCGCGTTCTGCCATCATTACAAACACAATTGGCCGCACCAAAATCAATGGTAATAAGATGTGGCACCGTTACGGTGTCAAAAGTAACGCTTGCACAACCCGAACCCAGTGAACCTTCTTCCCTGCTGGCTGAGGCATCGCCGGCAACACGCATATTTACGCTTCCACCCAATGCAGCCTGGTCTGATATGGTTGCTACATCATCAAAACTGGCTTCTGCCAAAGAACTGTTTTCTGCAGATTCAACATCGGAATCCTTTGAAGCATCTTTCTTACAGGAAGTAAATAAAAGTGATGAACTTATTACCGAAGCGGCAATAAAAATGGAGATTTTCTTAGCGTACATGAGGGTGGTGTTTTTTAGTTAATAAGGCTTTTAAGACGGTGAACGAAGGAACAGGTTTAAAAACGGATTAAAATAATTTATCGTGTACGCATTGAATTAAATTAACAAGTAAAATACAATTAATGCTGATAAACAGCCGGTTGCAAAATGTCGTAAATGAACGATTGGGAAATCGTAGAATTTCGTATTACCTAAAAAGTATAATATGTGGCTGTCTAAAAAAGATTTGACTGAATCCCCTATCGTATTAAATGTTGCTGGAAAAAACACCATATCTGGGGTATGGTGAACGAAGTTTTAATTGTTAGACAATCGCTATGGAAAAAATATTTGGCACAAAAAAGCCGGTCGGAACCGGCCAAAAAAATATCATATTTAATTGGGGAGATGGCCTTTCAGCACAGCTAACCGCCAGCGGTGGATCAGCATTACTACTCTGCCATCATTTCTTTTTCCTTTAACCACTTATCTTTACCATAACCGGCTATTACGTGTTTTTCGCTGTGGTAAGAGGACCTTACCAGCGGACCGCTCTCCACATAATCTAAACCGAGGCCGTAGCCAATCTCCCGGTATTCCGCAAATTCATCGGGGTGTACAAAACGGTGGACTGCCAGGTGTTTCTTAGTAGGTTGCAGGTACTGACCGATGGTAACTACATCGCAGCCATTCTCTGCCAAATCCCTTAAGGTCTGAACCACCTCATCTTTTTCCTCGCCCAGCCCCAACATTATACCGCTCTTGGTACGCATTCCGCCGGCTTTTAATGTACGGATGACTTCCATACTGCGCCAGTATTTTGCCTGTATACGCACCTGGCGGGTAAGCCTTTCCACTGTTTCAATATTATGGGATACCACGTCCGGCGCGGCATCTATGATTCGCTGAATGTTTTCTTTCTCGCCTTTAAAATCGGGTATGAGGGTTTCTAAAGTAGTATCGGGGTTTAGCTGCTTTACGGCATTAATGGTGTTGAACCAGATAATGGAGCCACCGTCTTTTATTTCATCGCGGTCTACGGAGGTAATAACCGCATGTTTTACTTTCATCAGGTGGATGGCTTCTGCTACCCGTTGCGGCTCATCCCAATCAATGGGATCGGGCCGACCGGTAGCTACAGCACAAAAACCGCAGCTCCGCGTGCAGGTATTTCCCAATATCATAAAAGTGGCCGTTCCTGCTCCCCAGCATTCACCCATATTCGGGCAATTGCCGCTTTCGCAAATGGTATGTAATTTATGGGTGTCTACCAGGTTGCGCACATGACGGTAACTTTCGCCAGTGGGCAGTTTTACCCGTAACCAGCTGGGCTTTTTTATTTTTGATTCTGTCTCCTGAATGGTTGAAACAATGGGTAATTCCTGCATAATGGTTCTTTTCGGGTGCACTGGTTGGTTGTATTGACTAACCAGCATTGATTTGTAAAAGTAATCAGCAAATGCCGCAATCGCAAAACCAACCCCTTGAATAACGACGCTGCGCAAAAATAGTTCATGCTGCGCACAAAGGCCTTAAGGGGCCGAATGGGCGAATTCGTATTATGCGTAACTGCGCACGCTTTGCAATACGTTGCGGAAATAGCAATGGCTATTTTCGCCTGCCGAAGAGGATGGTAATGTATGCATTGAAGAAAAAACCTTTGGGATTGTTATAGAGCAGCTGTTCTACCTTATTAAAATAAAACTCTGCATTCAGCCCGGCTTCTATAGCAGCTACCGTTTCATTGAAACGGCCGTAATCGAACCGCATGGCTACTTTTGCATGTACGCCTGGTTTTATTTTTACGTCTCCCCAACCATGGGTAAAACCTGAGGCGCCCAGCAAATTATAAGAATTGCCGTCGGAGGTATCACTAAATCTTTTCCGCACCTGCTCACCGGTAGCAACATTTTCCAAATCGAGGAGGTAGGGCTTTGCCAATCCAACCGAAACACCGCCTGCATAGATAGCCGACACAGCCACCCCACTTTTATTGGCCTTGCCGCCAATCAGGTATTGCTGGCCGAGGCCAAATTTAAACTGGTAGAAATTATTGGTCTTGCCCCAAACCACTGAATTAACCTGACCGAAACCGTTCTGCTGACCCACCGCAAGTTTCTGTTCTTTGGGATGCTTTTTTTCATTCAGCTCAAACTGGTACAGCAAGGTCTTCCGGGGCGTTTTGTATTTCCCTTTCTCAAAAGAAATACCGTAACCGTCCGTGGCCAGTTTAATACCAAATATGTTTTGCTTTTTAAATGCGGGATCACCTTCTTCTTCCAGTTTCAGCAGGGCATTCATTCGTTGCCTTTTTTCGGCTTTGCGGTCCAGTGTGCCGTTAGGCCGTGGCGAAGGATTGTTCTGGGCATGTATAGCGAATGCAATGAATGAAAACGTAGCAACAATTAATATTTTCTTCACAACTTTGTTGTTTAATCTATTAACGTAAATTTAGACAAAAATAATCCTTCAACCGCTTATTTAACATTTTATCGAAATGACAGCTACGATTATTTACACCGGTCAGCTGCGTTGCAGTGCCACGCATAACCAAAGCGGATCAGTAATTGAAACAGATGCACCAACCGATAACCGTGGCAAAGGTGAGCGTTTTTCCCCTACGGATTTGCTTTGTGTATCGTTGGGTACCTGCATTGTTACCACCATGGGCATCAAAGCGATGGATTTGGGCGTTAATTTAGATGGCACTACGCTCCAGGTTCAGAAACACATGCTGAGCGATCCGCGCCGCGTTGGAAAAATTGATATCATTATCAACTTCCCGGGTGCATTGATACTTAACGAAAAAGACAGAACAATTTTACAGCGCGTTGGCGATAATTGTCCTGTAATGAAAAGCATTCATCCCGACGTACAAACCGATGTGCAGTATTTTTGGGACGCGCAGAACGAACGGGAAAACAGTGTATGAAAATAGGCAGCTGGCGTTTTCAATTGTGTGCTCGCATTAGACGATGAATTGCTTTTGCTGCCGGCGGCTGTACTTCGATGGAACGTCCGTTGCGACGCTCCGTTCAGCGGCAGCACAGTGGGCAGCGTGCCGGGGGTTAGCGCCGGTTTGTTTGCCACGAACCACGTAACCGCTCCCGTATTACGAAACGGAACCAGGATTTTTATTCAAAAACGCATCGCGTACGGTTTTGGCCGTTTGGTGGTGGCCGGTATGGCTCCAGCCGGGCGGCATAAAAATATAGAGGAATTTATTTTTTAAGCCGGGTGCGTGCCAGATATCGCGGCCGAGGGCCGCAGCTTCGCCAAAATAAACATCCCAGAAATTGCGCGGATTCATTTTTCTCGTAATACCATACACCGGGGGTTCGTCTTTTTTTTCATACTGGAAAGTCTTGAACACTTTGTCCCAGATATTAAGCAGGTTACAAAAGTTAGTGTCCATGTACAACGGGTTTTTTGCATGGTGCACCCGGTGGTGGGAAGGCGTTAAAACTATTTTATTCAGAAAACCCAACCGACCATCTTTTATTATGTTTTCTCCCACGTGTATAAATGCGCCCCAGGTGCCATCTATAAACATGATAAGAAACAACAGTGGTGCGTTTATTCCGAGCATTATACAGATGGTGGTACGGATAACATCTGCATAAGGCGCCTCCAGGAAAAAATGAGCATAGGTAACAGACAGGTTCATCTGTTCCGGTGCATGGTGCGTAGAATGGAGGCACCAGAACAACCGCACTTTATGACCAAGAAAATGATACACAAAATGCGCCAGCTCCCAAACGATATAACCATAAATCAACCAGTACCAGGTAAAACTGGTGGTGAAAATAGCA
Source organism: Chitinophagaceae bacterium (assembly GCA_039919885.1). Lineage (GTDB taxonomy): Bacteria > Bacteroidota > Bacteroidia > Chitinophagales > Chitinophagaceae > JACMLD01. The sequence goes on along the minus strand of JBDSEV010000075.1, from coordinate 52,260 downwards.
AACGGGCTAAATAAGGCAATACAAAAGCCCACGGCCGCAATTGAAATAAACCTGGATACCACCCGGTTAAAAACAAAAATGAAAAAAGTGACACGGTATTCTTCTATCTTGAATTTTTTGTACAATAGCGCGCGGGCTATTTCAATGAGCAATATCAGCGGAATAAGCGGACCAACAGCACCCCGGAAACCGTCGAGGGTAAACAAGCTGCTGTAGTCATTGTTGTGATACATTTCCAGCCAATGATTGATGCCAAAAAAACCAGTAAATTCATCGCGCAGCAACTTCAGTATATCCATGGGGAAGCCGATTAAAAAGGCTCCCTAAAGTTACTTCTTTTATATTTTGCATGCACGAAACACACACCCAGGCTACCTACATTAGCAGCCTGAAAAAAACATTTTACCATGACGATAATGCCGGCAACCACCGCTGATATCCCCGCACTCAACACATTAATCAACAGTGCCTACCGCGGCGAAACTTCAAAAAAAGGCTGGACAACCGAGGCCGACCTGCTGGACGGCATCCGGACAGACCCAGCATCTTTGCTGCTGCTACTGCAAAAGCAGGACGCAGTGATGCTTACTGCACGTGCGCAGGATGGTACAATTACAGGTTGTATGTTCCTGGAAAAACAACAGCGCAGCTTCTATTTGGGTATGCTAACGGTTGATCCGCAACTGCAGGCAGGGGGCATCGGCGGTCAATTATTGCTGGCAGCAGAAGCGTATGTACAACAGGCAAATGTTTATTCTATCCGGATGACGGTCATTTCGGTCCGCTTCAACCTCATTGCCTGGTACGAAAGACATGGTTATAAAAAAACAGGCGAAACCCAGCCTTTTCCTTCCGACCCTGCCTTTGGCACACCGAGGCAGCCACTGGAATTCCTTGTACTGGAAAAAGAACTTGGAGAAAAACAACGCTGAGGCCGTTGTATGCATTTGATGGCAGCTTACCTGATCACCCATTCTGAAAGTTGCTCATCCTTCGAAAACCACCAGTTACGAAAGCTTTTACAAATTTCGTTTCAGCAGCGCGTTCCCCACGGCGCAGTCCAGGCATTTTTTTTCATCGCAGTATTGTGTTTTTAATTCAATAAGCGCCTGGCTGTGCGATGCATGCTGATTGCTGATGCCCAGCTTCCGCCAGCCATCGGTAATGGTATTTTTTTCCGGACTTGTATCTGCCAGCCATTGCAACGCTTTGTCTTTCATCAGCTGCTCGTTGTGATAAGCGCCAAAAGCAAATACCATCGGTGCAATCGTATTGATGATTATATTATTGACCATGCTGCGGCCCAGTTGCTTAACGCTATAAGCAGCAGGTTCACCCGGCTTATAGTGGTAATGCCAGTAATCATTTGCCGCTACGTCCAGTAGCTGCTCGATGACTTCTATGGAACCTGCTTCTTTTATTACCGCAAAGAAATGTCCCGCGCGGTGCACTAACATGGCGAGCTGTGCTAGCCGGATACTGGGAAAAGCTGCAGGCCGCATCCGAAGAAAATAAACGGGTACCGGCGGTTTTGACAGTTTGTATTTATGCCGGTGAAAACGATATTCTCTTTGCAAAAGCAACGCATAATCATCGGTAAATTTCTCCTCCAACAAGCCTGCCTGTCCAAGCAGCAACGCCTCCAACACCGTCACCTGGTTTTTGTGCCTGGCAAGCACCGACAGCGGCAACGACCGGGCGATACCCTCAAAGGCCTCCGCATTTACCTGCGCGCCAAAATTTTTTGCCAGCAACTGCCAGCAGGTTTCTTCCCAATGATAGCGGTTGGTTTCCAGTAACGCTAATACATAACCGCACTTTCTTTGAATCCTTTCCGCCAGCAGGCGATCTTTCCAGGCTGTCCATACCAGTTCGCTGGCATCTGCCACCACAGCTGCGCAGGGAATAAAAGATGATTGCTGCATCCATCCATCGTACTGGCGAAGGAGAAGCGCAGAAATGCGGTGCTGCAGATCCAGCAACGGAACTGCAGCAGGCTGGTTGATTTCATCATTCTGCCAAACCACATGCAGGATCACATTCTTGTAATTTCGATCGGTATGATGCCCGTGTTTATTCCAGTCAGACGTGCGCAGGTGCAATTCAATATTCCCCACCAGCACGGTATTATCAACTTTGATGCTCGCCTCTAAAAAATCAGGCCCCTGGTTGGTATTGAATTTACCAGGCGCAATGATTTGCAGTGGTGCGCCGTCGGCGACAAACAGATCACGCCTGTTGAAATACTGAAACTGCCAGATAAACTGGAGAAGCCGTTCAGTCATGGAAATTAATATTAAGGAATATGGACGATGGCTAAAACCTGTAAGTAATCGCCACAGGCAATCATTACAAATACCATTGCAATGCTAAAAAAACGCGCCGGTTCTTTTGCTGTTTTTTACACTTAAAGAGTTGTTGTTTTAACCGGTAGCTCACCTGGTATTAAACGCCGGGTTGGGGAAAACCGCTAAGATTCCAGGTTAGTGAGTGCCTGCACTACCCTGCTGACTGGTAAACCCATCACATTATAAAAATCGCCCTGCACAGATTGTATGCCGGTTACGCCAATCCACTCCTGGATGGCATAGGCGCCGGCCTTGTCGTAGGGCTTGTATTTGTCAACATAAAAAATAATCTGCGCTGTACTCAGGAGATGAAAAGACACTTCGGTAATATCCGCGAAAAAAATTTCCTTGTCTTTTGCAAGAATGACCACGCCGGTGATTACCTGGTGGCGCCGGCCGGAAAGCGCATGCAGTATCTCAATTGCGTGGGCCCGGTCTTTCGGTTTACCGATGATTTGGTCGTCCAGCACCACGACCGTATCGGCAGCCAGTATCGTCCTGTGTTGACGCAAGTCCTGCTTTACAGCCAGCGCCTTGTTTCGGGCGATGTAGACCGGAATATCGGCTACGGCTAAATCAGCCGGGTAGTGTTCGTCGGTTTCCTTAACTACCACATCAAACGGCACTTCTGCCCATTCAAGCAGTTGCTTCCTGCGCGGCGATTGAGAGGCGAGCACGATTCTTTCCATTATAAATGCCATTTAAAAAATATCATTGAAAGGATGCCGGTGAGCATTACTAATTTGATTAAGGTACTGATGGAATGAAATTGACGGGTAGTAACGGCGCCATACAGTTTTTTTAAAATCATCGTCAAAGGCACCACAACCAGCACAAAAACAAACAACGCAGCAACAAACCAACCAATCAACAGCGCGTAAACAAATAAGACCAGCACGGCAATTATCAGCACAATCAGCCATACACCTGCAAAAACCTTTGAAGCAGGGATGCCCCATACCACCGGCATGGTGCGGCAACCGAATTTTTCATCGCCTTTTATGTCTTCCATATCTTTTATCACTTCACGTACGAGTGAAATAATAAAAGCAAAGCCACCGTACAAGACCGCTAATTTAAAAATTTTAGTCATTGCCAGCTGGTATGCCTGCTCACGGGTAAATGCCACAAAATCCAGTTCACTGATGTACAATACAAAAACCACCCATGCAGTGAGGAGGGAGATAATAACGTTACCGATAAGAAATTTCTTTTTGAAAGTTGTTGAATAAAAAAGCAGCAGGAATACGGCAACGAGGTTAAATGGGCCGATCATCCAGTTACCAATTTTCCAGCTTACAATAAATGTAAGCAGTACGCCCGCGAGTGACAAACCCATGTGCCAGAAAATAGCCCAGCGTCGTTTTATAATTTTCTGCACAATAATATTGGCCGGCTTGTTTACCTGGTCAATGTCCAGATCGAAATAATCATTGATGATATAACCGGCCGCAGCAATAAATACAGATGCCAGCGTCAACCACCAGAATAATGGCCATGATAAAAACCAGGCGCCTTCTGTATTGGCTGTATAATAAGCAGGAAGGATTATACAACTATAGAAGAGAAATTGGGTGAGTACGATAAAGAATAAATTGGGCCAGCGTATTAACCGGAAAAAAGCGGCTGTTAATTTCATGGAAGAGGTAATTCTATAATCAAGTTAACTATCGGGGTGCAAGTATCAAAACGGGTCACCTATTTGCTGGCAATGGTCGTGTCCGCATCCCAGTGCCCGTTTAATTTTAATACTTTTTCAATCACTTCGCGTACGCAGCCCCTTCCCCCTGGCAAGGCAGCAATATACCGCGAAACACTTTTAATTTCCGCCACTGCATCTGCAGGGCAGCACGGTAATCCTGCTGATTTCATCGCTACATAGTCTGGTATATCATCCCCCATAAACAATACCTGGTCGATGGCAATATTGTTTGCATTAAGAAAAACATCGAGCACCTCTTTTTTATTCACTGCCTGGAAATGGACTTCTGAAATACCCAGTTTGTTTAATCGCATCCGTACACCTTCCGCGCCACCGCCCGAAATAACAATAATCTGGTATCCTTTTTTAATCGCCAGCTGCAACGCATAACCATCTTTGGTGTTCATGCTCCTGGCCATTTGTCCGTCATCGAGTAAAAGCATGGATCCATCCGTTAAAACACCATCAACGTCAAAGGCAAAACATTTTACCCGTTTAAACTGGTTCAGCAAACTCATATTTTTTGCAGGTTGTTTTCTCGGCAGTAGCCCGCCTGCAACCCGTTCACGCGAAGTTACCTGTTCAATCCTGTAAAAATTCAATCCGGGCAGGCGGGTAAAACAAAAATAAAAGCGAAATTTCCTGGTTTTATTCTGCGGGTATCTGCAATATCATTTTTACATCCGCCAGCTCAAAGTGTGACTTACCTACGGGCACATGTATAAAACCAAATCGTTTATATAAATGAATGGCCGTTTCCAATTGGTGGTTAGACAGCAGGGAAATAGTTTTTGCTCCGCGTTGTTTTGCTGCTTCCAGGCATTGCGCCAGCAGCAATTTGCTGAAACCACGCCCCTGGAAAGCAGGCGCTACGGTCATTTTTACCAGCTCGTATTCGTCATCCGTTACTTTCATCAATCCTGCGCAGCCGGCAACAACTCCATCCTCCATGGCCAGGAAAATACAGCCGCCCGGCGCAATAATAGTGCCTTCCGGGTTATTTAGGATTTCCAGGTCATGTGCTTCCGTAAGTTGGTATTGCTGCAGCCATTCCAGATTAAGCTGTTTAAATGCGGCTGCATATTTGTCTTCAAAATCTATTATTATCATAAGTGTGATGGCAGGCGTAATGTTTGACCGGTTAAAAATAAATATTTTGAATTCGGATATAACGGGCAGGGAATTGTGATGCTGAAACAGGTCCGAAAAATCAGGCATTGAACAATTTGTCATTTTTCAAGTACCCGTCCAGCTCTTCCATCATTTCTTTACTGCCAATAAACAAAGGAGTACGCTGGTGCAGTTCAGCAGGCACAATATCCAGTATACGCTGCCTGCCATCTGTCGCTTTTCCGCCAGCCACTTCCGCAATAAAAGCGAATGGGTTACATTCATACATCAGGCGCAGTTTTCCTTTTGGCTTTTCAATAGTTCCGGGATACATGAAAATACCACCTTTGAGCAGGTTGCGGTGTACATCGGACACCATACTGCCAATATACCGCTGCGTATATGGACCGCCGGTAGCCGCTTCTTTCTTTTGGCATACATTAATATATTGCTGAATGCCATTGTGGTACCTGAAAAAATTGCCATGGTTAACCGAATAAATTTTCCCGGAAGGCGGGCACTGAATGTTGGGATGACTCATGCAGTATTCGCCGATGGACGGATCCAGCGTAAAACCATTTACGCCGCGCCGCGTAGCATATACCAGCATGGTGGACGATCCGTATACCACGTATCCCGCTGCTACCTGGTTTTTGCCGGACTGTAAGAAATCTGCCTTTGTAACCGGCGTCCCCTTAGCCGAAACCCTTCTGTAAACGCCGAAAATAGTGCCAATGGAAATATTTACATCAATATTACCACTGCCGTCCAGCGGATCAAACATGCAAACATATTTTGATTGATTGCTTACCTCATCGTCAAACGCAACAAAATCGTCCAATTCTTCACTGGCGATACCGGCGCAGCTAATGCCTTGTTGCAGCACACGGATAAACTGGTTATTGGCAAACAGATCTAATTTTTTCACTTCTTCACCCTGCACATTCACGGAGCCCGCATCGCCCAGGATATCTACCAGGCCCGCTTTATTTACTTCCACATTTACCCGCTTGGCGGCCAGCCCTATATTGCGGAGCAAGCTACTAAGTTCTCCCGTGGCGTTTGGAAATTGCCGCAACTGCTGAATCGTAAATTCATCGAGTGTTACAACCGTCCTGTTAATGGTAGCCATGTCATTGTTTTGTGTGAATGTCTTTATCAAAAATAGGTGTTTGCCAACGGTTTTTGTCTACAGGACGGGCCGGGATGCGGGCCATCTCCAGGCAAGCAGCCCGTTTGCACTACATTTGCAGTAAAGCAACCGTTTGGATACAATAACGCACTATACAATAATTATCATTGGCGGCGGTCCCATCGGCCTGGCCTGCGCATTGGAAGCAAAAAAAGCAAACCTGGATTATATCGTATTGGAAAAAGGCAGTCTGGTCAATTCCATTTATAACTACCCTTCCAACATGAGTTTTTTTTCCACGTCTGAGCGATTGGAAATCGGTGACGTTCCCTTTGTGTCGGGCAATCCAAAACCAACGAGGGCGGAAGCACTGGAATACTACCGCCGGGTGGCCACCTCCTATTCACTCAATATACGGCTCTACGAAACGGTGCAAGCAGTTGACCAGTCAACCCCTGCCAATGACGAAGCAATTGTATTTAAGGTTACAACTGATAAAAGTCAATATACCGGTGGCAACATCATTATCGCTACTGGCTTTTATGATATTCCTTATATGTTACGGGTGCCGGGTGAAGACCTGCCAAAAGTTACCCATTACTATAAGGAACCCCACCCATACGCTTTTCAGAAGGTATTGGTAGTGGGCGCGCAAAACTCTTCTGTAGACGCTGCACTGGAAACATGGCGCAAAGGCGCCGAAGTGACCATGGTAATCCGTAAAGACGATATTGGCGCCCGGGTGAAATATTGGGTCAGGCCAGATATTATCAATCGTATCCAGGAAGGATCCATAAAAGCGTATTATAATTCGTCTGTGAAAGAAATCAGGGAAAAGGAAGTAGATATTATGACGCCGGATGGGTTGGTAACGCTACAAAACGACTGGGTGATTGCCACCACCGGCTACCAGCCAAATTTGCAGTTTCTCCGGAATATTGGCATCAACCTATCAGACGATGCGATCCACTGCCCTATCATTGATGAAGCGACCCATCAAACCAATATCAAAAATATTTTTCTCGCGGGTGTAATCTGCGGTGGCATGAACACCCACAGGCTATTTATTGAGAATTCCCGGGAGCATGCCGTAAAAATTATTAACAGCATCCGGCAGCAACAAAGACTCCCTAACCTGCGTATTGCATAAAACCATTCGTTGGCTTGATGCATTGGTACCGCAGCATCAGATGATTTTCTTCATCAGCCAGTCAGTCTGCACATCATCCCCCAGCACAAAATCATGGGCACTAAATCTTTCGAATCCAAACTTCTGGTAGAACGTGATGGCACGTTTATTTTCTTCCCACACACCCAGCCACACAACTTGCTTATTTTTTTCTTTTGCGATCCCGATGCATGCCTCCATCAGCGCCTGACCAACGCCACGACCAATTGATTTTTGTGCGGCGTAGATACGGCTTATTTCAATCGCTTCCATGTTTTCCAATTCCGGCGGATTGCTGCTGTTTGACAACTTTGCATATCCAACCATTTCCTCATTTATAAAAGCCACCAGGAATGTATTTTCCGTTGCACTGCATTCTTCAATCAATGCCGTCATGCTAAAACACCCTTCCATGAACTTGTCCATGTCTTGCTTCTTATTGAACGAAGCAAACGTGTCGTAAAAAGTTTGCCTGCTTAACCTGGCTATATTTTCCGAATCCTCTTCCGCAGCATAGCGTACTGTAACATTCATGCTGCAAGCTAATAATTCAGTGCGAAATAAAAAATGCCCCGTTCCGGAAGCGTTTATTGTTTATTCAACAAGCAGATTTAGAAATTAAATGCCGCACCTACACTGAATATATTGGGTTTTACATCGTTAAGGCCTTTCATGTACTGAAACCTTACTTCTACATTGTGCGCACCGCGCCCAACGGCAAAACGCATACCTGCATTACCCACAGGTCCCGTTGTGCTAAATTTGGTTGCCACGGGCTCGTCGTATACAATATCAGATAAGTTATAGCTGCCGTGGTGATATCCAAAACCCGCCCCGACAAAATAACCAAACCGGCTTTCTGTTTCTTTTGTTGCACCAGCGCCCATGTTCAGGTTGATCAGCAACGGTGCATTGAAAATTACACTAATCGTGTTGCTTGAATTACTACCATACTGGCTGTTATAGTTGGAACTGTAGCTGCCGGAAACGCCAATGGTAAACGGAATGCCCACCGACACTGACATGTTATCCTGTTCTATAAAATTAAACCGTGGCGAATAGGTAATACCGCCATTAACGGCTGCTTTACCGCCGGCTGCAGTGGCTACAAAAATATTCAAACCGGCGCCATGCATAAAACTTTGCGAAAAACCTGTAGCACCAATAAATGAAAGTACGGTAACAATAAATAATTTTTTTTTCATGTTCAGGGATATGAGGGTTAAAATAACTGATGCGTCAAATATAGATCTGGCCGCTAAATGCTGCAAGGAGTATAAAGATTATATTTTATTGTGCTGCGAGTCAATTTTCTAACTATTTTTTAGCCCATCAATACGCGGAAGTTTATACACGGGCCAACCTCGTAAGTGGTGAAAATAATAATTTAAGATTGACTGGATTGACTGGGAATTTTGTTTTATTCACGCGTTGGCCGAACCCGCGGTTACACCAGGGAAACCATGCATATGGGCCGGCAATATTTTACCTTAAAAAGGAGGCAAAGGGGCAGCCTTATTGCTGTCTAATAACCGGGGATTAAAATATGACTTGCTGTTGCAGCGATGAATGTAGCGACGTTTGAAAAACGACTAAACGATATTTTCAATTACCATGGCGCTGGCGCCGCCACCTCCATTGCATATTCCTGCTGCGCCGTATTTTGCATTGTTGGCTTTCAAAACGTTTATCAATGTTACAATAATTCTTGCTCCACTCGCACCCAATGGATGCCCCATACTCACTGCGCCGCCGTGCACATTTACTTTGGAGGGGTCCAGTTTCATGCGGCGGCTGTTTTCGATGCCAACCACGGCGAATGCTTCGTTGAGTTCCCAATAGCTGATGTCATCCATCTGCAACCCTGCCTTGGCAACCGCCTTCGGTACAGCAATGCTGGGACTGGTAGTAAACCATTCCGGTGCCTGTTCTGCATCTGCATAAGAAAGTATCCTGGCAATTGGCTGCAGGCCCAGCGCAGTTGCTTTTTCTTTACTCATCAGCACTAAAGCCGCGGCGCCATCATTCAGCGTGGAAGCATTGGCTGCAGTTACGGTACCTGCTTTGTCAAACGCCGGTGCCAGGCCCGCAATCTTATCAAACTTCACATTATAGGGTTCTTCGTCTTTTGAGAATACCACTGGCTCGCCTTTGCGTTGCGCAATTTCGACAGGGATTACTTCGTTGGCAAACAGGCCTTTTTCCCATGCGAGCTGACTGCGTTTGTAACTCGCTATCGCAAATGCATCCTGTTCCTCGCGGCTGATGCCGCAAGTGCTGGCACATAGTTCGCCCGCAAAACCCATGGCTTTACCATCGTATACATCCGTAAGGCCGTCTCTCACCAACCCATCCACCATGGTAGTGTTTCCATATTTATTGCCCCAACGGAGGTGTTCTGAATAAAAAGGGATATTACTCATGCTTTCCATGCCACCGGCCACTACAATATCCGCATCCCCCAAGGCAATGCTTTGCGCTGCCTGCGAAATTGCTTTCATGCCACTGGCACAAACTTTATTTACTGTAGTACAATTTACCTCGTTGGGTAAACCTGCCAGTTTTGCTGCCTGCCGCGCGGGTGCCTGCCCCAGGTTGGCCTGTATAACGCAGCCCATTAACACATCCTGTACCAGGGCAGGCGCTATACCCGCTTTGGCCAGCGCTCCGCGGATGGCCGCTGCCCCCAACTGAGTTGCAGACATGGATTTCAATGACCCGCCAAAACTGCCAATCGGGGTTCTCACGGCGGCTATAATCACTACTTCTTTCATGGTGCAAAGATAGGCACAAAGTTATCAGCCGGCACCTGATGCGACAGCTCCGGAAAGACCCTGAAATGAACAACGTGAGCACCGCCGCCGGGATATCAACTGAAGATCTATTCCTTAATACCGAAAAGCTTTACCATTGACAAGCAAAATATAAATTCTTCTTTTACCATTTGTTCAGATCAACAACCTGGTACCGGGATTATATTTCGCTGATGACGGGTATACCTGTTGCATCCGGAAATGTAAAAGTACTGCCTGTTAAAAACCGGTTCCTTTGATTTGAGGACCTTACTTTTATCAAAAAATTACAGCAAAAAAGTTACCAGTGATTGCTGTTTACGAGCAATTATACGCCGGCATTCTAACTTACCTTAGCAAAATAATTCCAGCTGCATGAACCCACGTATCAATAAAAATCTGAAAATCCTCTTTTACCTTTCATTTGCAGCAATGCCGATGGGCAGTTTTTCACAACCAGCTTTGGACAGCATTTTTGCCAGGGGAAAAGTTACCGGTGTTCAAATAGTGGCGCATAGTAACAATAAAACGCATGCCTATAATTACGGCAAATCAAATGCAGACGAAGCGGGAAAGGTGAACGGCAGCACTGTTTTCCAGGCCGCATCGCTGGGCAAGGTTGTACTAGCGTATATTGTTTTGAAAATGGTGGACAGGAAAATGATTTCATTAGACACGCCCTTGTGGAACTACTACCAATACGACCGCATCAAAGCAGACACAGCTGCGCAAAAAATAACGGCCCGTATGGTGCTGCATCACCAAACGGGCTTTCCGAATTGGGTATTGAATCCTACAGCAAAACAATGGTTCAGGTCGCCGTTAAAAACAAGTTTTGTTCCGGGTAGCAGCTGGTCGTATTCCGGTGAAGGATTTATGTACCTGCAATACGCGGTAGAAAGTATATGGAAACAATCGCTGGAGAAAATTGCCCAGCAGGAAGTATTTATTCCATTGCAGATGACTTCCAGTAGTTTTCTCTGGCAGCGATCATTTGACACCAGTGGTGCATACGGCCACAATAAAGACGGTGACGTTACAGCCCGCAACGAGCCTTTTTTTACCGCCGCGGCCTATTCACTGCTTACAACCGCCAGTGACTACCACAATTTCTTACACGCGCTTGCTACCGGTAACGGATTGAGCGAAACGACCCGGCAGCTGATGATCAGTGATACCGTAAGCATCAGTAAAAATAATATACCCCGCAGTGAAGCAGCCAGTCATATTTCATGGGGACTGGGCGTGGGTATACAAAGGAATACACCAGGAACGGCTATCTGGCACTGGGGCGACAATGGTGATTTCAAATGCTTTTTTATGGCCTTCCCTGAAAAAAATAACAGCATTGTTTATTTTACCAATAGTGAAAACGGTTTAAACGTAATGCCCGAAGTACTCAATTATTATTTCGGTACCCAAACCTGGTGGGCATTGCAATGGATGGACAAAGACTTTTGATACGTTTAATTCAACCGCGCAGCGGACCGCGTCACGAAATACTATTTTATAAACCGGATACAGAACGGGTACCGGTACAGCTTTCCCTCACTAGCCCTGATAGTGGCGATAATTACCAGCACAAATGCATAAATGCCTACCAGCCATAAAAGCAAAATGCCGACGATGCTTAGTACCAGGATCACTGCAATAATGAGTATGGTAATCTGAAAATTAAGCGACTCTTTTGCATGTGCTGCCACAAAAGACGATTCATCTTTTTTTACAAAGTAGATAATCAACGGTGCTATAAAATTGGACACCAGTGTAACAATGTGTGCGATCAGCGCCATTGTTTTTTCATCGGAGGTTGGTACAACGGATGGTAATTCGTCTGTACCAAGGAGTGAAGAGCTTGCCATGTTTAATTATTATTGTGTCCTGAAATTACGCTATTTGTAAAACTTCCCGCATTCTTTGCAGCTTCCCGTTGTTTTGGATGGACTCCGCAATGAGTACCTGCTTTCAAAGATTTTCGTCCCAAAATTAGATTTTAGGTGGCATGTTTTTTGCCATATGGCAATCCCCTGCCGTTTCATACTAAGACTCCCACCAAAAATAAAACTGCTTTATGAGTATACGCTATAGCCTGATAGTTCTGGCAATATTCAGTTTTTTATTGTCCGCCGCTAGGCCGCCCGGCTCTTTCTCTAAACATATTAAAATTGACCAGTTTGGCTATTTGCCGGATGATAAAAAAGTAGCCGTTATTGTGGACCCGCAAACCGGGTACAATGCCGCAGAATCATTTTCGCCAGGTGTTGGACCCAACCAATACCAGGTGCGCAACTGGACGAGTGATGCGGTTGTTTTTACGGGCACATTGGTTAGCTGGAAAGCGGGCGCAACACAAGCCCAAAGCGGTGATAAAGGATGGTGGTTTGATTTCAGTACCGTGGTTACGCCCGGGTCTTACTATGTTTTCGACCTTGCCAACAACGTGGCCTCCTATCGTTTCGAAATCAATGCCAACGTGTACAACAATGTGCTGAAACAAGCGGTGCGCATGTATTATTACCAACGTGTCAATTTTGCGAAACAACCGCCCTACACCGATGCCAGGTGGCAGGACGCGGCTGCTTTTGGCGGACCCAACCAGGACTATGCAGCGCGTTCACGATGGGATAAAACGAATGCGGCAACGGCCAGGGATCTGCACGGTGGATGGTTTGACGCCGGTGACTGTAATAAATACACCACTTTCACGATCGTACCCATCTGCAACCTGCTGGAAACCTACCGCATGCATCCCGTTTATTTTACGGATGATTACAATATTCCTGAATCGGGTAATGGGATTCCTGATCTGCTGGATGAAGTAAAATACGAACTCGACTGGCTCACCCGTATGCAGGATGCAACAGGTACCCATGGCTTGTTCCTAAAAGTTGGTGCTGACAACTATAATGCCGCCTCTCCGCCCAGTTCCGACCACAACCCGCGGTATTACGTACCGGAATGTACTTCCGCAACATTAACAGGCGCAGCCAATTTTGCGCTGGCATCCATTGTTTATAAATCATTGGGCAATGCAGCCATGACAACCTATGGAAACGATTTGCTTACCAGGGCTACCGATGCATGGAACCGGGCAGCGGTGACCACCAATAATTTTTCAGTTTTTGAAACATCCTGTGATGATCAGAATATTGTATCGGGTGATGCAGACGCAGACGAATCTGCGCAAAAAGAACTGGTGGTTACCGCAGCCGCCTATTTGTATGAAGCCACCGGCAATATTGCTTACCGTACCGTATTTGATGCGCAGTATGGCAATGCAAGGCCAATTGGCTTTTCATGGTGGGGTCCGTATTATCAGCCGGTGCAGCGGGCGCTGCTGCGTTACACAACCTTGCCAGGCGCAACACCCGCGGTAAAGAACAATATTCTCACCAGTAAAGCGGGGCAGAATGGCGTGATGAGTATTAACGATTATAACAGCCAGACAGATTTGTACCGTTCATCCATGCCCGATGATCAGTATACCTGGGGGAGTAATGAAACAAAAGCCAGTGCAGGCATGGATAATTTTGATTTTGCTACATTTAATATCAACCCTGCAAATGCTGCTTTATACAAAGAAATAGGATCCGCTTACCTGCATTGGTTTCATGGCGTTAACCCAATGGGAAAAGTAATGCTGACTAATATGTATGCTTTTGGGGCAGACAGCAGTGTAAACGAATTTTACCATAGCTGGTTCGGCGATGGTACGCCGTGGGATAATGTTTTTGAATCGTTGTACGGACCACCCCCCGGCTACCTGCCAGGTGGACCAAATAAAAACTTTTCAGTCCCGGCCATTAATCCGCCTGGCGGACAGCCGGCCCAAAAAAGCTTTCGTGAGTGGAATACGGGCTGGAATGGCAGCTACAATGAAAACTCCTGGGAAATCACCGAGGCCGGTATCTACACCCAGTCTGCCTATATCAGTTTGCTGGTAAGAACCATGGCAACGGCCACCCAGGCCGCACTGCCGCTGCACGGAATTGCGCTTACTGGTGTACGTAATACAACTGGTGTGGCATTAAAATGGGAGACGGCCGACCCGGGCAATGCTAAATATTTTGATATTCAGCGTTCAGCAAACAGGATAGATTTTACTGGTATTGGCCAGGTGACTGCGGTACCGGCAAAAGCTAACTATTCTGCCACCGACGATGCGCCGGAATCGCGGCAGGGTACCCTCTATTACCGAATTAAACTAACTACACTGCAGGGTTCCGTTAAGTACGCTCCCACTATCACCATTCGCGACGGCAATGACAAAGATCGGCTGGCCGTTTATCCCAACCCTGTGAAGAGTGAATGTACGCTGAGTGGCTATGCGTCTGCGAACCGCCTGATTGAAATAAAGCTGATTGATATCGCGGGAAAAATAATACTAAGGGAACAGTGGCAGCAATCATCCGGCAACTACTCCAGGACCATCAGCATCGCTAACCAACCTGCCGGCATGTACTGGCTGCAGGTGGATGGTGGCGGTAAAACTGAGCGAATAAAAATTGTGAAACAGTAAACTGCATGCTAGTACCCGAAAACCAACATGCCAGAAGATGGGTTATCGTTCAGGCACACAAGTGAACCATCCTGAAACTGCCACTTGCAGCGGATAAAAGAAGGAATAGATTTGAATTGGCGCACACTAAACCAATGCTGAAGAAAGTTTATACCTGGTACCAGCTCAATCTTAAAATGAACTGTTACGTCTAATCAAGGCTACTAATTCTGATTACAGGTGGTTGTGTTGGCTGTGTTGGTTGCGGATCTATTTCTGGCTTTGGACCTGGCATAATTTTCTTTTGATGCAATTTAAGGAAATTTTTAAAACCAGCCCCGCTCAAAAATTTTAGTTAGCATTAAAAAAATTAATACGCCTGGTCAAAACAATTTTTAGCAAAAAAATAGATGTAACCCGCCATACACGTCGATGCAATGAATGGCTTAACCAATAATTTATTAATAATTTATTTTAGAAAAAAAACTTTAATCCACCTATTTAACGTACGGATTTTTTGTTTCTTTAAAATCAGCCGGTATGCTAAAATCCGCTGCTGGCAGTGTTTCTCTTTTAATTTCGCTTACTTCCATAACCATGTTCATTTGCGCGGTCACCATCTCAATTCTCAACGCGATACCTGCCAGGCCGTCATAATACATTGCCTGGCCGTTGTTGCCCGTGTTTTGTTTTGTGAACCTTTTCATATCGAGTCCTTTGATTTCAGTAGTCGTCCAGAAGATCTGATTGAGGGTCCCTTTAGTTGTTGACAAGGCTACAATATATTTCGTACAGTTATAGTTCAGGACTTTCATCGTTTCGCCGGTTTTAGTCACTTTGGCACGCAAGCTGTCGCGGCTTCCGCCCGTAGTACTGGCAGGCAGCACGGAATATGTTTTTGCCTTTCGGTCAAGCATATACGAAGTGCCTTTATCCTGAAGAAACAATATTTCCATTGGTGCCACGCCACCATCCATTTTAGTCAACGTATTATTACCTTTTGCTTTCAGCGTAAAACTTTTTGGAAGTAGGGAAGTGAGGCCGCCGCCCTGCATCATCTTCATCATATTTTCCATTTGGGCTTTCATCTGCGGATTTTTCTCCATCATCGTCTTCATTTCAGGACTATTCATTCGTTCCTGCATTTTTTTCATTTCATCCTGTTTGGCAGGATCATTCATCTGTTGCTGCAGTTTTTCCATCGATGCTTTTTGCGTCGGATCGGTCAGGTCTGTTTTTATCGCCCAGGTGATAGTTCCCTCGAAAGCCTGCGTAAAAGAGGTCAGCGAACCAAGCAGGCATGCGAACAGCAATATTTTTTTCATATGCACTTTTTTATATTCAATAAAAATAATAAAATTCTAACAAGTACGAACCAAATACTGGTAAGCGATACAGTTTTTTTACCGATGCTTATTCGTTAGCGCAAATACCCAATTGCGTTCGTTTTGCCCAACCCTATTTCTAACAATCACCGGCGTTACCCATGAAGGCATACGCATAAAAAATGCTATTTCAAACCCCGTCTAAATAATAGAAAGTATTATGCCGCTACATGCTGCCAGCTATCTTGCAGGCAAACCGGCACACCAAAAAATGCTTCGCCAGTCAGCAGTAAGAAATTTGCAGGATGGACGAAAAAAACCACGTTAAAATTGGTGCCCTATAACGAAGACGATACGATGTGTAGGAATAAAAAGATGGGGCTATGCTCCATGGATTTGTAATTCAGTGCTGGTGTCGCGCCAATGTCCTTACTAATCCCTAAATTACAGGATTATTAACTTCCTTCAATTTACAGCTATGCCTAACAATCAATCCCGTCGTGATTTTATTCAAAAACTTAGTGGTGGTCTTGGTGTAACAATCGCCTCACTTACCGTAGCCGATGCGTTGGCCACGCCCGTTACAACCATCCCCCGTGACACAAAGAAACTTGGCGTGGCGTTGGTAGGACTCGGCAGCTATGCAAAAAATCAGCTGGCAGTCGCTTTGGAAAAAACAAGCAATTGTTACCTCGCGGGTATTGTTACCGGCACACCTGCAAAGGCCGATGAATGGGCAAAGAAATACAACCTCGATAAAAAAAATATTTACAATTACCAGAATTTTGATGAGATAGCAAAAAATAAGGATATCGACATTATATACGTGGTGCTGCCCAATTCCATGCACAAAGAATTTGTAATCAGGTCCGCCAAAGCAGGCAAACATGTAATGTGTGAAAAACCAATGTCTACCTCCGTAAAAGATGCTGAAGACATGATTAAGGCTTGCAAAGACGCCAATGTTCAGTTGGGCATCGGGTACAGGATGCATTTTGAACCATTCACCAAAGAAATTGTGCGTCAATGCCGCGAAAAAGTGGTGGGCGATGTCAGATTTGTACAAACAAACTTTGGATTTAACATTGGCGACCCTACGCAGTGGCGTTTGAAAAAAGACATGGCAGGTGGCGGCCCCCTTATGGATGTTGGTATATACTGTGTGCAGGCGGCCCGATATGTAACAGGTGAGGAACCGCTTTCAGTAACTGCCCAGTACGGACCAATTACTGATCCGGCGGTGTTTAAAGATGTGGAGCAATCCATCTCCTGGCAGTTGCAGTTTCCTGGTCACGCTACGGTAAATGGTTTCAGTTCTTACCGGTCAAACGTAGAGCAGTTATATGTTTCTGCAACCAAGGGCTGGTTACAACTTGGTCCTGCGTACAGCTATGGGCCCATCAAGGGATCCACCAGTGCCGGACCTCTGAACATGCCAGTGGTGCATCACCAGACAGTTATGATGGAAGGAATTTGCAAATCATTTCTTGAAACAGGAAAATTTCCTGAGGATATTAATGGCATGGAAGGTTTGCGGGATATGAAAATACTAATGAGTATTTATGAAGCTGCCGCTACCGGAAAGAAAATCAATTTAACATAACTGTTGTTGGTAGGCGGGCTGACTGCGCTGTTGGCTGCCGTTATGCCACATTGATTACTAGGAACTCAGGTGGTTCCGAAAATTGTGCAATCATTTCCCGGTATTTTTCCTTCAGGCCGCGCTTAAAGCTGCCCAGGTAACCGGGCTTTGGGATGCGTTCCTGGTCGAGCGGAACCGCTTCAATCAGGTCATCACCGAGGTACATCATCAATTTCATATGCGTGGTATCATATTGGGTTCGTGCTAATGATGTAAAAAAACTGCAATCTTTGATTTTGTGCAATACCGACAACTACCCTTTCTTGGAGGTGTATTTACGGTGCCGCCGTCGGGTATTACGTCTGCTGCCAGGGTTTGCTGTTAAGCGGCTCAGCCCAGTATGGAGCAGTCAACCGATAGTACCTAGGTTGTTTATGTCGCGGAACCCGTTGCGACTTATTTGCTACAATTTTGCAAATATGTCCGCCACTGGTACTATCCTTTCGTGGCGTCTTAGCTAAATCTGCGATGGCACCATATTTGTCGATAGGCGGATATGAAAAAATTATGGGTGATTTTACTAGTGACCGGGGCTGTTTGCACGTGCATGGTACAAACTTCATTTGCACAAAATAAAGCCCGGCGTGGGGTTAGCGGCCCCATGGCCCCTGTACATGTAGGAAGCGCTACATTAAACCTGGGTATCGGCATTGGAAGTGAATACAAAGACCATTATTACAATTCCCCTTTTGGAATGAAAGCGGCGGTGGAATGGGGCTTGTGGCATGCGGGCCCGGGAACGATAACGCTGGGCGCAGAAGCAGGCGCATCTTTTTCCAATGGCGGTTATTACGATGATTACCGCAGTCGCACAGCGATAATTGCCATGCGTTCTGCGTGGCATTATGGGTGGAAAGTTAAAGGACTTGACACCTACGGCGGATTTTCCGGCGGCGTCGGTTTTCATCATTATGGCTATCGCAATAACAACAGGTTTGAGGGCGACCAGGTCATCCCGGTGTTCGGCGCATTTATCGGTGCTTCTTATTTTGTTGCACCGCGTTTTGGTTTTAATGCAGAAGCTGGTTATGACATCACCAGGTTCCAGGTAGGTGTCATATTCAAATTAAAATAGTTCCTGCCGTCAAAAAAAGTGTAGGTGAATTCACCGTAGCACAGCCAGCGCCAGCCAGCAGCATGGCTGTCTACGCAATGTTGAGCGCGCTTACCTATAATGCGCAATTTTTTGCTCCCGCTGGTTTGGCAAGCAATCGCGGCTTGTCGGTGCGCATTCGGCCTATCCTATTTTTTGTTAGAAATATCGCAGCTAAAAAAAGGAAAATTTTTCAGGCCAACTGCCAGATAATATCCCAACGTAGGTGGTAGCCGGTTACAACAACCTTTACCACCGTGCCGCATGCGTTCCCTACACGGCAACATCCACGGTTGAAATCAGCACCGGTGCTATTTCTTTTCATTTAGTTCTGCAGGGCTGCGGAAACGGGCAGCGTTATTTGAATTGCAGCCGTTGCGCCGGCATTGAAATTGCCGTTATATTTGGCGTATTAAATCAGAGAGGATGAATACTATTTTCTACGAAGAAAAAATATTTGAAGGGGTAGACTTTACTGAAAAAAATCCTTCCGGCAGGACCTTTACCGATTGCACATTCATCAACTGTGATTTTTCAAAAGCTGATCTAACGAACGATGATTTTATGGACTGTCATTTTCAGCTTTGCAATTGCTCGCTCGCTGTACTGGAGAATACAGGTATCAAAAATGTCCGGTTTACTGCGTGTAAACTGGTTGGTATTGATTTTAGCCGTTGCAACAATTTCAATTTCTCGCCGTCCTTTGAAAACTGCCCGATGGATTACAGCTCTTTCTTTCAAAAGAAAATGAAAAAAACGCTGTTCGCTGATTGTTCGTTGAAAGACACCGATTTTACGGAAACTGATCTCACCGGCGCTGTATTTAAAAATTGCAATTTACTGCAGGCGGCCTTTGTGCATGCCGTGTTGGAAAAAGCAGATTTCCGCACAGCTACAAACTATGCGCTCGACCCGGAAATGAATAAAATCAAAAAGGCTAAATTTTCTTATTCTGGAATTGCCGGTCTGCTCGCAAAGTATGATATTGATATTGCATGAGCTGAAACCTTATTATCTTTAGTGTGCCAGCATCTCCCTTCACGATACAAACGATTCGCAATATGTCAAATGCCATCAACCGCCGCAATTTCATTAAAGGCTCCTCGGCAGCACTCGCTTTCGCAGCCCTGCGTGCCAATGGAATGAATTTTGTACGCCAGCCGGCTGTTCGCAAGGTGGCGCTGATTGGCACAGGATGGTATGGTAAGAGTGATTTATTCCGGCTCATCCAGGTAGCACCGGTTGAAGTAGTTGCGCTCTGCGATGTGGATAAGCACCAGCTTGACAAAGCCGCCGATATGGTGGGCCAGCGCATGCCTGGTCAAAAGCGACCACAGCTTTACGGCGATTACCGCAACTTGCTAAATGAACAGAAGCCGGATATTGTCTTAATCGGTTCACCGGATCACTGGCATGCACTTCACACCATTGACGCATTGAAAGCCGGGGCGCATGTATATGTGCAAAAACCCATCAGTACGGATGTGCTGGAAGGAGAAGCCATGCTGGCTGCGGCGCGGCAGTATAAGAAGGTGGTACAGGTAGGCATGCAGCGCAGAAGTACACCCCATTTAATTGATGCAAAGAAAAACATTGTGGATGCGGGATTGCTTGGCAAAGTCTCGCATGTAGAATTGTGCTGCTATTACCATATGCGCAATAACAGCAACCTGCCATTACAGCCCGTCCCGGATTTTTTTGATTATGAAATGTGGACCGGACCCGCACCGATGCTTCCCTATGACGGACTTCCCCACCGGCGCTGGAGGGCTTATATGGAATACGGCAATGGTATCATGGGCGATATGTGTGTTCACATGTTCGACGCCGTTAGATGGATGCTTAATCTTGGGTGGCCAAACCGGGTGAGCTCAACAGGGGGCATTTACATGCCTAACCCCGGTAAAAGCAATATTGCAGACACCCAGAGTGCACTTTTTGAATACGATGGACTTAACTGTATCTGGCAGCACCGTACCTGGGGTACGCCTGCGGATCCCAATTACCCCTGGGCATTTAAAATATATGGGGAAAAAGGTACCCTCTGCGGTGATCCGTATAAATATGATTTTATACCGGTTGGCAAGGCGGCTCCCGTTCACCGTGATGCATTATATGAAAAAGACAAATATCCCGTAGACGTTTCCGAACCCGATATTGAGATACATGCTGCACCTGCAACCCGTTCGCACATGCTCAATTTTCTGGACGCCATTGATACCGGGGGAAAGCCGGTCGCGGATATTGAACAGGGACATATTTCTACCGCAAGTTGTATTATTGCCAATCTCTCCATGAAACTGGGCAGACCGCTTGCATATGACCCTACTCAAAAAGTTTTCCTGGGCGATCCCGAGGCCACCAAACTTCTACAAAGGCCTTACCGGGGTCCATGGATCCATCCATAAAACCGGACCGCTTGTAATTCCGTAATTATCATTAACTGCAGCTGCTTGCTGGCAGAGATTAATCCGTGCTTGCACCACCCGGTACCGCTTCCTGGTGTGTTTAACTATTTTGCAAGAAATGATTAGAAAAATTAAGCAACAATTGTCTTCCCTGGTTGCTGTTTATTTTCCAATAATTAATTCATCAATGCCTGAGGAGTCTGGCATGATCTTTTAAAGTATCGCTAAAATTAAGCGCTTACATGCGAACCATAAGCAACTGCGGTACGTTACTGGAAAAGGAACAGAAGCGCGTTAACAATTGCAGTGCACAGGAAACAAATTTATAGTGGGTACCGTACTATCAACACTATATAGTAATAGCGCAAAACCTGGTCGCGTAGGCGAATTTACCGGGAAACTATCACTGCAGTATAAAAATATTAGAAGATAAGCGATAGCAATTAGTGTTCAAAAATTCAGTTCATTCATTTCAATTTAAAATAAAAACCATGAAAATTTTAGTATCGTTTGCCTTTCTGTTTATCAGTGTGCTGGCAATTGCACAAGATGATAAAAAAATGATGGACTTTCCGGAAATGTCACGCGCATTGGGCATCAGTTTTCAAAAGTTTGAAGGACTCAACAGCCGGATTGCCAACTTTCCGCAATACAAAGAATTAAGAAACGCTACGGGTGTTTTGCAGCTCGGTTGGTTTAAAGAAAAACACCAATTTATTTCTCAGATTAACCTGATGGGTGGTAGTAGCATGAGTGGCGATCGTGATAAAAGGAGTAGTACCATCCGTTATATAGGTGCGGGCGCAGACATCGGGTACGACTTTATTAAAGATGAGAAAGTTGCCATTTTCCCTTTGGTGGGTTTGGGATACCAGCGCTACCAGGCCCGTTATTATAAGGACAATTCAGGGGTAAATTTTGACGATGTGTTGCAGTCACCCGCTGTTCAAAATAGTATCCGCTCACTGGACCTTACCAATGGCTTCTTTAATTACCGCCTTGGCCTGGGCATTGCTGCAAAATCTGCAAAACACCAGTGTTCCATCGGATTGCAGGCAGTATACACGCGTAGTTTCAATGACCGCGCGTGGCGCAGTAGCCAAAACCAGGTATTCATGAATGCTCCAGTGGATAACTTGAGCCAGCTGTACGCAGGCCTGGTATTTACTTGCAGGCCATTTTTTATGATGAAACACGGACGTATGTAGTTATAGCGTTCCCGGACGGCTGATATAAAAAAAATGAGCAATGGTTTTGCACTGCAAAGCTATTGTTCATTTTTTTTATGTTTCGGCGTGTATATATTTTGCGCAGCGGTAAGTTGTACTTATTCGCCCTCTCCTACTGTTTCGGCTGTTGTTTTAATACCATTTTCAGTGGCACCGCTGCTGAAGAGCAGGTATACCGGCTTCTCGTTCCTTAACAAATCTATGCAGTGTGCATAATCGGTAAGGTGATAATAAATATTTACCTGGCTGCCTGCCACAGCGTCCGCAGGTAACACCGAACCGTCTGGCTGAAACACCAGCTGCCCGATATATTTTGCGCCACTTTTCAGCCATATCCGCGGAAAAAACTTGTTGCCTGAATACATTACTTCGTATTCATCAATTTTTGTTAGTGCCATATATTTGTTGTTTTAGATTTATACAAGCTAATGGAATTGCAGTACGCAACAATACCACTTTCCTGCAATTGAATCATCTTTTTAGTGCAGATTTAATATAAGCCTTTATCTTTAACCCCTATGACTTTGTTTACTGTTCCCGGCGATATCACCATTACCTGTCACAAGCGCATCACACCGTGGCTGCTACAGGAAGTGGAAGCTCTTGGTATTAGTACCACAGAAAGTTTTGTGACGGGTGTGCGATTGCGCGGTACCCTGAACGATTGTATACAACTGAACTGCCAGCTGCGTTGTGCCAGCCAGGTGTTGTACAGCCTCGGCAAGTTTGAAGCTGCCAATGCAGACGACGTATATCGTCACCTGTTAAATTACGAATGGGAAAATATCTTACCGGAAGACGGCTACTTTTCGGTAACCAGTAATGTACAGAATGAAAGCATCAACAACAGCATGTTTGCCAACCTCCGCGTTAAAGATGCCATTGCAGACAGGCTGCGCAATAAACGGGGCAGCCGGCCATCAACCGGGTCAGAACTTTCAGGCGCAGTTATTCATTTGTTCTGGAAACTGGAAGCGGCTGAAATATTTATAGATACTTCCGGCCACTCGCTGGCAAGACATGGTTACCGAAAACTCCCGGGCCAGGCGCCCATGCTGGAAGCACTCGCTGCTGCAGTTATCTATGCAACGCGCTGGGACAGAACAAAGCCCTTCGTTAACCCCATGTGCGGTTCTGGCACACTGGCTATCGAAGCGGCAATGATTGCCAGCAACCGCAGACCTGGCCTGTTCAGAAATTCCTATGCTTTTATGTACCTGAAAGATTATAATGAAGAAGTGTACCGGCAACAGGATGCACTGCTTGAACTGCAAATTAACGACAAGGCCGTACCGCGTATCATTGCTACAGACTACAGTGAACAAGCCGTTGAAAACGCCCGGAAAAACGCCATTGCTGCGGGCGTTGCCGGTATGATTGATTTTCGCGTGTGTGATTTTGCCGCCACTGAAGTGCCGCAGGAAAATGGCGGGGTGGTGATGCTGAACCCCGAATATGGCGAACGACTGGGTAATATTGCAGAACTTGAATTAACGTACAGCCAGATAGGCGATTTTATGAAAAAATCCTGCGGTGGTTATTTCGGGTATGTTTTTACCGGCAACCTGGAACTTGCAAAGAAAATTGGATTGAAAGCTGCGCGAAGGATTGAATTTTATACGAGTACCATTGATTGCCGCTTGTTGGAATATGAACTCTACAGCGGTACCAGGAAAACAGACAAATCTGCCGCAGCGTTAACCTAGCGCCTTGCTAAACCGGGCAATTGCCAAGTCAAAATTTACAATACAATGCCTGATATCCTACTCCGGTTGGCGGCTCCGCAGGATGCCGAACAACTCGCTGCAGTTCTTACCACACTTATCAATGATATTCCGCATTACAACGCGCTGGCAAAGCAACATGAGACGTCCAGGTATTCGCCGGCTGCATTGCTCACAAAAATAAATGACGACCGGTACGCGGTAATAATAGCGCACATGGGTGATGCTATAGTCGGCTTCTGCCTTAGCCGTTTCGACGATTATACGATCTGGCTAGAATGGTTTGGGGTCATTGCCGCGAACCGCGGTAAAGGAATTACCAGGCAGCTGTTAAATAAGCTGGAAGAAAGCGTTGCTGAGCGATCCTGTCATAAAATATGGTGCGATTGCCGGACTACCAACCAGGCAGCCATTCATTTACTCACCGGCGCGGGGTACGCACAGCTTGCAACAATTAGGAACCATTGGTATGGCCAGGATTTTATCTTGTGGGAAAAATTTACCGGCGAGAGAAAACAATGACCAGTTGGATTAACATCCGTTGTGCCATCTATTTATTCCTGGTGATTTGCACCTTCCTGAATTCTACTTCGGCACCTTCCGCTTGCAACGCTATATTGCCTTTTGATGCGGTACAATTAAAACCGTCATTAACTACATCATTGTTTACCCACACTTTAATCCTGTTTCCTTTACACTCAACTATCATTGTGTTCCATTCTCCCAGCGGATGTTCTGAGTTATCGGTAAGATTCTTAATGCGCCTTTCTTTTCCTTCCGTAATACCCCATGCTGCTTTGGGTCCGCGCCTGGCTTCCATCTCCGGAACACTGATGTCCTCAACAATACACCAGAAATCACCGGCGTTTTCGTGCATCATCTGGCACTCAATAGATTTAGGAAACATCTTATACAGCGCCCGCGGCGTTGAAGCGTGTACCAGCACACCACAGTTGCCTGGCTTGCCTGCAAAACGGTACTCTACCTGCAATGTGTAATCGCTGTAAACAGAGTCAGTAATCAGGTGGCCGTTGGGTTCGCCCATACTTACCAACATGCCGTTTCTTACGATAAAAGGATTTTTAGCGAGCTTGTTGGTGTCCATTTCCGGAACATCAATATGCCACCCGGCCAGGCTGCTGCCATTGAAGAGACTATATACCTGCGCATTCGCAATAATGGGAAAATACAAGGTAAGACTGATAAGACCGGTTAAAAATTTATTTTTCATATTGGGCTGCTTTTTCGCTTGGACAGGGTGTTGTCTGCCGCAATATTGAAGGTAATACACAAAAAACGCAACAGGCACGAAAGATTTTTTTTTCGAACCAAAAACCTATAAAGTATTATTTTCATGGCATGACCGATCCGCTGGGGCAGGCGATTGCCGATTATCAAAACGGGCGTAGGCCCGGCAAGCTTTGGATACACAATACCTACGGGCCAAAAGAAGAAATGCCCGTTGCTGCTTATTTCAGGACTGGCAACCAGATGCCGCCGTTAGAACATGCAGCCCTGCAGTTGTGCAGTGGAAAGATACTGGACATCGGTGCGGGGGCGGGTAGCCATGCCCTGTGGTTACAGGAACACGGCAAACACGTAACTGCGCTCGAAATATCTGAGCTGTCGTCTTCCGTAATGGTACAGCGCGGGGTGCAGAAAGTTATCACAGCGGATATATTTAATTATTCGCAAGACAAATACGATACCTTATTGCTGCTGATGAATGGCATCGGGTTATCAGGCACGCTCGCAGGCCTCCGGCAATTTCTTCAGCATGCCGCAAGCTTGCTGCGCCCGGGCGGCCAGCTGATCTTTGATTCTTCAGATGTAGCGTACGTATACCAGCATCAGTTTCCGGATTTGAAAAATTATTATGGTGAGATTGCGTACCGGTATCAATACAAAGGAAAAAAAACCGGCTGGTTCAACTGGTTATATGTAGATCGCTTTACATTATCCGCCATCGCATTATCCGAGGGCTGGCAGGATGAATACATCACTGAAGATGAAAACGGGCAATTTTTGGTGCGGCTGCAAAAAATCAGCACACCTGCTTAGGGACGAGGCGCTAAATGATCTTTGAAGGCGCGGAATGTTCTTTTTCCTTGACACTGTATCTTTAATTGAACAAAAATTGTGCACATGAAATTATTTTTTTCGCTGGTGATTGCTGCAACGGTTGCGTTACCAGTTTCATTTACACCAGCTGCGCAATGTTCGCAGGTTGCATCGGTGCCGCACCTTCCACAAAACGCAACCAGCCACTCAATTATTACCGGGGCCGATCAAACAGAAAAATACGTTCCGTACCTGGCAGGAAAGCGGGTTGCTGTGCTGGCCAATCCAACCACCATCATTGGCAGGCGCCACCTGGTAGACAGCCTGCATGCACGCGGGATAAATATTGTTAAAGTCTTTGGCCCGGAGCATGGTTTCAGGGGAAACGCCAGTGCGGGTGTTAAAGTCTCGGACGAAATTGATGCTGCTACCGGCATACCAGTTATTTCTTTGTATGGCGCCAAAACAAAACCATCCAAAGAAGATTTAGCCAATGTAGACATAATGATATTTGACGTGCAGGATGTGGGCTGCCGTTTTTACACCAATATCAATGTGCTGGCCCGGATTATGGAAGCGTGTGCAGACAATGGTAAAGAATTGCTAATCCTGGACAGGCCCAATCCCAACGGTTATTTGATAGACGGCCCGGTGCTGGACATGGCGCTGAAATCTGGTATCGGGATGTTTCCCATACCAATCACCCATGGACTAACCACTGCAGAATTTGCCCAAATGCTGAATGGCCAGGGCTGGCTGGCAAACCGAATAAAGTGCAAAATAAAAATTATTCCGGTAGCCAATTATAACCACAACATGTATTACGAATTACCGGTAAAGCCATCGCCCAATCTTAATACCCAGCAATCGGTAATGCTGTACCCCTCCGTTTGCCTTTTTGAAGGAACTGTGCTGAACCTGGGACGCGGCACCTATTTCCCTTTTACTGTATTGGGCAATCCTGATTTAAAAGGCAAATACGATTTTTCTTTTACACCCATTGGTATAAAAGGAATGAGTGAAACGCCCCAGCACATGGACAAAATTTGTTACGGTATTGACCTCAGAAAATATGATATCGGGATACTGCTGAAAAAGAAACAGATAAACATTCAGTGGATGATGGAACTGTACAAAGCCTATCCCTATAAAGAGAAATTTTTTGATTATACCCAAAGCAAAGAAATGGGCAATATCAGCAAGCTTGCCGGTACTGCCCATTTCAAGGAACAAATTATAGCGGGTGTGTCAGAAGCGGAAATCCGCAAAAGCTGGGAACCCGGATTGAGCCAATATAAATTAATGAGAAAAAAATACTTGCTGTATCCATAGGCACCTGCCCCACGGCTTTCAACAATTTTTTTTTGGATTTAACTTACGCTGAGCAATTCTACATCAAATACCAGGGTACTATTTGGTCCAATTTGCGCACTCACCTGCCGATCGCCATATCCTAAATTCGGTGGAATAAAAAACCGCCACTTACTACCAACAGGCATCAGCTGCAAGCCTTCCGTCCAGCCGGAAATAACGCGGTCGAGCGGAAAAGTCGCTGGCTGCCCACGTTGAACAGAACTGTCGAAAACGGTACCATCTATCAGCGTGCCGTGGTAATGACAGGTTACTTTATCGGTTGCTCCGGGCTTTTCACCCGTACCTTCTGTAAGCACCATGTACTGCAATCCGCTGGGTAAAGCCACTACCCCATCTTTTGATTGATTGGCTGCTAAAAATTCCTGTCCCGCTTGTAAGTTGGACGATGCTTTTTCGTTTTTCATTTGTGCTAATTTATCGGAAATACCCATGAATAATTTTTTGTAAAAATAAGCCAATGCTAAAAGATATCACCAGCGAACTAGCTTAATCTTACCGGTTATTTTTTTTCTGCCATCGAATTATCTTTAATCACAGTCCGCCGTTGAGTGGCTGGTGCCGAAAATAACATATCCACGCTATGATGTTTCGGGGTGCAATCTGCAACTTATTTTTTCTTTGCAGCGCTTATTACCAGGAAAAATTTATTAATCGCGTCCCTGTCGGCCTGCGTCAGCAATTCGTGCAAATCCAGTTTATTCATATACAACAATGCTGCCTTATGCGCGGGCGCCACCGAAAGTATATAAATTAATTTTTCTCGTGTTGCTGTATCTTCTTTGTACAGCGGGGTTGCCGCCGGTAAAGCAGATTTGGATTTGGTAGTTTTCTTTTTTATGATAGCTTCCAGCGTGGCAGTGCTGAAGGGTGGTGTTACTGCAATCCCATTGATTATCCGCAGCAGCGCTTCCAGTTGCTTTTTACTTAGCCCACCCCTGGTTTTATAAAAATCGTACATGTGCCGGGTAAAGCTATTATCCGCCCTTGGCGGCAAGTTGTAAAATACCCATTCAAATACCCCGTTGAGGAAATCATACTCTGAGCCACGGGTGCTATTTGATGTTTTACCATTAAACGACGAATGCATAGTCTACTTCATTTAATCGCCAAAATATAAGGCAACATAATTCTCAATCCAATCTGTTTGCAAAGATAAGCTGAACCGCGCCAGAACGGCGGAAGGCCGCGCACTGTAAACGTAATTGCGGTTTTTACCAAAAAAACATGGTAAAACCTGCATGCATTTATCATCTCAACAATTCTTTTTAAAAAGAGCCGACATTTTACTTCCACTTAACCCTTATAATTAGATACAATACAAAATAAGTCACTATTTTTACTAAAATATTTTTTTATGAACCTTTTTGTTGCTGGTCTACCATACGATTTGGATGATGATGAATTAATGGAAATTTTCGAAAAATTTGGAACAATTAAATCTGCCAAAGTAGCCATTGATAAGGAAACAGGCAAAAGCAGGGGTTTTGGTTTTGTTGAAATGCCGATAGAGGCAGAAGCCAAAGATGCTATCGAAAATTTGAATGATATTTCGCTTGGCAAAAAACCACTGGTGGTAAAGGCAGCCGATGATCGTCCGGGTGGCAGTAGCGGCGGTGGTCAACGCGGCGGCGGCGGCAACAGTGGCGGTGGTGGATACAGAGGCGGTGGTGGTGGAAATAGCGGTGGTGGTGGATACAGAGGCGGTGGTAGTGGCAACAGTGGCGGTGGCGGATACAGCGGCGGTGGAAACGATAGAAACCGAAGCCGTTTTTAACAAGCACCTATTCAAAATCAAATTATAAAAGGCAAAAGAATAAATTACTGGATTAATCGTGCAATGTGTTTGCAATACGGTTAAGGCGGGTGATTTTTTCTTTTGCCTTTTTTTGTATTGCTGCATCATCGGATTTCGAAAGGTTACTCAGCATCGCGAGCGACTCCGATAACAATTCTTTTCGCTGCCGTGCGTTTGAAATTATTTGCTGCGCATCAGCACGCGCCATATTACAATCTATCCTGGCAAAATACAGGTCTGCATTCATCGTCTGTAGTTGCTGCTCCAATTCATTCACTTTATTATCTGCTGCAGGTGCCCGCTCTGCCGGCACAACGGGCGATTTTCTAAGCTGCACAATTTGCGCAGACAATTGATTGTTGTCTGACTTAAGCTGGGTAAAATTGCTTTTTAAAGCAGCGTATTCGTTTTGCTGCGTTGTGAAGGCCGTTTTCAATAGTTCAATTTCGCCTTTATCAGCTTCCGATGCGCCTGCAGATGACGCCAGTACTGACCCGCTTTGGTAGGCTTTTAACTGCATCCCCAACCGGCTTATCTCATCCTCCTTCCGGGATATTTCATCTTTCCATTGCAGCATATTCTGCTGACCAGTACTAAACGGTGTTTTACCTGCTGCTATCATACCCTGTATATTTTTAAGTGCCTGCCGCTCATTCAATGCAGCCCTGAATGAACTCAACATATTCTGGTACATCAATCCCCTGCCGTTGCCAGTGCCGGATGCGGTTAAAATGTCAATGCTGTCAATACTGTTTTTTAAATCTTTTTCATTATTGATAATAGCATCCATCGTCATTTTCTTCACCTGCAAAGAAACCGTATCGGGTAGCAAACTATACCGCGCATCCGATAGTTGCAGCGCATGTAGTGCGGCGTGCAGTGCACTATCTGTTTGAATAAATTCCATATCAGGCGCAGCGCCCGCAAATGCTGCTGAACCAGCTGATTGCTGATCGTTTACAGAAAAGCGCACACCAAAGGCGGAGAAAATAAAAAATAACAGGATGATAGAACCCACGTACAAGCCGGCGAACGTAATGATGCGTTTTTTTCTGTCTGTAAAATTGGTCGGTCTCATGACTGATAATTAACTTTATTTTCCTCGTCTTCTATCACAAACTATTAAATAGAAGCAATGTAATGATTGATAACATTCCTTTACACTGCGGTTCCAGTTCGCACCACATGAATGGTCGCGTTTGGCAAAATGTAATTTTCATGCAGGCTTACAGCAGGATTAAGATTTTTACTGTATAATCCCGCCCACTTTTTTTCAAAAAACTGCCATTCAAAAGCGTGGTCGTGTGGATCTTTTACTGCTATCGCGAAACGTCTGCCGTGCCGTCCGCTGTCCTTTACAAAATTTTCGAAGACGCGGCCGAGTTTTGTTTTACCGGAAACGGTTACAGGAAATATATGCACTGTTTCATCACCGGGCGCGCAAAGAACACTAAAATGCACCTGCATGGTATGCACCGTAAAAGCCGGTAAGGCGTTTGATTCTCCGTTATCCGAGGGAAGTTGCCACACTGGATATGTTTTTTCCGGAATATTGCTGTATTCCATCCACCCCTGGAAGATAAGGAAGGGCAGCAGAAAAGCACCACTGCTGGCAAATGCCATTATCAATCCATTATTTCCTGAAAAATAATAATATAAAAAAAGTACCAGGACAATCAGCACAAACAAGAGGCTGATAAAAGCCAGCCTCGCCCCCTGGAATGCACATCCTTTCAAAAAATTACGCTTGTTAAACACCCATACATTAAAGACACCCATTATTCCGAAGCACATTAATTGTAGCACATCATTCATTCTTGCGGCCGCTGGCGTATGCATATTTGCTGAAAGGAAAAGGCAAAGATTGAGTGAAAGGCCAACAAAACACAGTCCATACAGCCCTGCTTTTTTGCGGTTTTGAAAAAGCAACCTGCCAAAATGTTGCAACGAAAAAGGTTGCACTGCCTGTTTAATCATATTGATACATTTTATATTGTTATAGCATGCATTTTGTGTGGCCCAGTTCAGTCGTTAAAACCGGTATACGATGCCAAGCTGCAAACCAGCATAGGTAATAGGTATGCGCTGCGTCACTGCCTTATCCGGTTTATTGGGATCGGGTATCCAGTCGTCTGTTTTAAAATCTTTTTCAAAATCAATTTGTTTTTCATTTACGGTGAGGTTGTTAACCATTTCCACCCCATCTACATTGTAACTGGTTGTCTTGCGCCGGCTTACAACAAATACAACATGCGAGAATTGTATTTCAGAGAACAAGCGTATCCTTTCAGTAATTTTAAATTGGGCACCGATAGCACCGCTGAATCCGAAAGACGGATTTTTAATACCCCATTCGTACCGCGTGTCTGTAAAACCAGCAGAATCTTTTGTAAACCCCTGCCAGTTCATTTTTGAGTTTGCCTGCCGGGTATCATGCTCAATGCTATTTGGCCGTATCGTGATGACTGCGCCAATTTTATTGTACAAAAACCATCTTGGCCTTGATATCGCTTTGAAAGTAATGTTTGGAGAAAACGTAAGCAACGTGGCATCATAAGAAATGGTATAGCGTTCATTGTACGATCTATCAGACATGGCACCGGTTGTATATACCTGGCTAAAAGAAGAGTCCCTTACTTTCTGAATGGTACTTTTGAAATAATCGATGTCCAGCCCCACATTAATAAAATCGTTCAGCACGTAAGATATACCCCCACCTATTCTGAATCCCTCGCCCAATCCCTTCCGGGGCGCCTTATACTCCATGTTTTTAGAGACAACATTATTGTCTACCATCTTCAGCACGATGCTGCTTACGTCATCTGGGTAAAATTTAAATGTTGAACCAAGCGCTACCGAGTACCCGGTATGAAAATTTACATAAAACCTGGGCTCATTCTTTAATTGCAGCGAAAAAGCAGAATCCTTTACAACACTATTGTACTGACGCTGCGCTACCGCAGTAAAAAAGAACAAAAATACAGCTGCACACAAAATGAGATACTTCATACAGTACTATTTTAAATTAGCTTTTAATTAGGGGAAATCTGGAGTAACGATAAAGGGCAGGATACCGGCACTTACGGAAAACCATTTCGTCCGGATTTGAATTTCAGAAAATAGATTGGGTGGGGATTGGATTTTTACCGTCACACCCGCGAAAAAGCAAGATTGAAAAAGCATTTTCAGGTATGCCACCCCTCCCCTTCCAATTATTTTTATTTTTTTTTAACTTTTTAAATCCGCCTAAAAACTTCTTTCGTAGTTGAGTAAACCTTACCCACTCTTTTTTCGCCTTTACCCAAACCCGTTCAACAAACCCTCCCATCTATTGCTGCCTTTGATCGGCTTATGTACGGCCGGCAAAAGCCCGACTATCTTCCTGTGTATACAAAAATCCACCCCTTGAAAAATCAGTGTCAAAAAAAACGCGTCACCGGCTTGACAAAAATTTATTGTTAACTAATTAAATGAAACAAACAATGGCTACAATTCAAACAGAAAAAGGGCTGACAGGCGAACTTGACAAGGCTGCTGCTGCACGCCTTTCCCGAAGAAAATTTCTTGGCTACGCCGGCACCGCAACTGCGCTCATGGCCGGGCTGGCAGCTTGTACAAAAGCAAACGATGCCAATGCAAGAGTAAGTGGCGATGGCGTTGATCTCGGTAGTGGTGATACCGGGATACTTAATTATGCCTATGCACTGGAACAACTGGAAGCTGCCTTTTACGTAAAGGTGATTATGTCTCCTTACGCAAACATGAATGCGAAAGAAACTGCGCTTATTACAGACATCCGTGATCATGAGATTGCGCACCGCGAGTTTTTCAAAACAGCATTGGGTGGAGCAGCCATTCAACAGCTTGATTTTGACTTCAGTTCAATTGATTTTGGTTCAAGAGCAAGTGTGTTAGGTACCGCAAAAGCCTTCGAAGATTTAGGCGTGTCTGCTTACAACGGCGCAGGCCGGCTGATTAAAAGCCCAGACTACCTGGTGCTTGCAGGTAAAATAGTATCCGTAGAAGCACGTCACGCAGCTTACATCCGCGATTTGCTGATGGTAAACAGTTTTGCCGACGATACCGCAATTGATATGAACGGGCTTGACCTGACTAATAAACCAGCTGATGTGTTACCGATAGCACAGAAATACATTAAGACCAAGCTGGACGGCGGCAACCTGCCATTTTATTGATAGCGGCGTTTTAAAGGGAACCAATTTTATCTTGATTAATTACAATTAAATCAAATTACAATGAACATAACAAACATTATAAAAGAAATTGAAAAAGTTGATCCGGAAGTTTACGGGCGATTAGACACGCGCCGGTCAGCAATGAGAAGCTTTGCAAACATCGGTGGCAAAATTGCACTCGCTGCAGTGCCACTGGCATTAGGCTCCATGTTTCAGAAGGCGTATGCCGGCACCAAAGGAACGGCGGACACGGTAGTAGATATATTAAACTACGCGTTAACGCTGGAATACCTTGAAGCAGCGTTTTATGCAAGTGGAGTAGCGGCACCTGGTCTAATACCATCAGGCGATACGGCAATGGGCATCCAGATTATTGCTAAACACGAAGCGCAACACGTAGCGTTTTTGAAAGCAGCAGTTATTGCCGCCGGTGGTAAACCAGTAGATTCTCCGATGTTTGATTTTACAGCACAAGGAAATTTCAACAATGTTTTCACCAATTTTGAAACATTTTTGAGTGTTGCTCAAACGTTTGAAGATACCGGTGTAAGAGCTTATAAAGGACGCGCTGCTGAAATAGTAGGTGGCGGTGATTACCTGACCGCAGCGCTGAGAATTCATTCTGTTGAAGCACGCCATGCTGCACACATACGTGGTCTAAGAAAAGCGTATGGTTCAGGAATTGGCAATGTGAAACCATGGATCACAGGAAAAATGAGCGGTATCAACAGCAGTGCTGTACAGGCCAGCTACGATGGTGAAGACCTGACAACACAGGCTATGGTATCTATTGTAAACATCAATGGTTTCAGTATTTCTGCAGATGCGGCTTCAGAGGCGTTTGACGAACCGCTGAGCAAAGACCAGGTGCTGGCAATTGTAGGACCATTTATCAAAGCATAACTTATACCCATGATGAGATAAAGAAGCTGTTGGCCGTGCGCATAACAGCTTCTTATTCTTTTTTGTTGCAGGTATATTTTCTGTATACCCATCTTCGCGTTTGTCATGTAAAAACACTGCTATGCCTCCAGTATACAAATGTTTCGCTGCTTTACTGCTCCTCCTGGCTACAGTAAGCAGCTGTAAGAAAAATGATGTTGTTCCTGTGGCGCCCCCCAATAATGATCTTGTAGAAACGGTGCCGCCCTACCAAAAAGCTTTCACAATAAACATTAATCAATACATCGGCGGGTTTTATGAAGCCCTGCCCAATCATTACCAGGTAACAACCAAAAACTACCCGTTGCTGATTTTTCTGCATGGCGGCGGACAAACAGGTGACGGCGATAAAGAATTGCCATTGGTACTAAACGATGGCGTTGCCAAAACCATCAATGACCGAAAGTTCCCGGCAAATTTTAGCGTAGATGGTAAAAACTTTTCCTTCATTGTACTCTCTCCCCAGTTTCGCGGCTACCCGCCGGATTCAATGGTATTATCCTTTATTAACTATGCCATTAAAAATTACCGCGTAGATCCTTCCCGCATTTATTTGGCAGGTCTGAGCATGGGCGGCGTACTTACTACAGAAATGGCTGGCGTATACACTTCGTTGTTTGCTGCTGTGGCCCCTATTTCGGGAGAAAGTTTTGGAAGCGATAAAACTTCCAATGCAGCCGGTATTGCAACAGGCAAATTGCCACTCTGGGCTTTCCACAATACGGACGACCCCACCATCAATGCATCAGCCGCGACCGACTTTATAGATTTGATCAATAGTTTTCACCCTTTGGTTGCACCTAGACTGACGCTCTTCAAAGCATTTGGACACGATGCATGGACAAATGCGCTGGACCCGCTCTATAAGGAAAACAATATGAATTTATATGAGTGGATGCTCCACTACAAAAGATAACATATGGCATAATTTATTAAATTAATTGATCGCTAAACCATTATGTGGTTTGGTTTAATTTATCCAATATTAGGGGTGATTTTTCTACAATTAACATTCTATTTTCCACTTTTTTTCTAGGTGTATTTTGGCTTTACGGTAATCATTCCGCTAGCCAGAATATTGGCAGGACTTTTGAAAATCAGGTGGTAAATAAAATGTACAGTATGAAACACAAAATCCTTGCACTTAGCGCAGTAGTAATGCTCAGCGGTGCCGTATCGTATGCGCAGAAAACAGCGCCTAAGCCTTCCCTGATGCTTAAAGGTGGTTTAAACCTCAGTAATATAACCATTAATAAAAGTGGTGACCTCGATGAAGGTAAAGGAGTAGCATCTTTCCAGGCGGGGTTACAGGCTGATTTGCCAATCGGTGCGTTTTTCTCGCTTCAACCCGGCGTATTTTTTACAGGGAAAGGTGCTAAACTGGAATCAGGCAACACTTCTGGCAATAATTGGTACAGAGCGACAACACGACCTTACTATGTGGAAGTGCCGGTGAATGCAGTGATTAAATTGCCATTAGGCGATCAGTCGAGCTTCTTTTTTGGTGCAGGTCCTTATATTGCGATGGGCGTAGGAGGTAAGAACAAGGTGGAAGGTCAAATTCTTGGTGCCGATTTCAGCCGTTCAGAAAGTATCAAGTTTTCCAATGATGATCCGTTTACCAGTTCTGAAGAAGGTGCGGGTTACAATGTATTGAGACGTTTTGATTATGGCCTTAACGGAACAGTTGGTATAGAATCCAGGCATGCCTTGTTCTCCGTAAATTATGGTCTTGGTCTTGCAAAAATTCAATCAGGTACCAGCAGTTCTGATGATGAATTAAACAAGTACAGGGTATTGAGTTTTACAGTAGGCTTTAAATTGTAGTTCCGCAAATAATTAATTTTAGAATACTGAAGCTGTCACATACTAGTGGCAGCTTTTTTTTGCCCAACATAAAAAAGCCACTGAATTGTTTCAGTGGCCCTGACTTCTTTTTGAGTCAGCAGATTATTTTATGAATACAGCCCGGCTACGCGATAATAACCGAAGGCTTCCATGATTTATCTGTAGATTGCATGAATACCTCCTTTTTTTTGGTGAGCAATAAAGTTACTGCAGGTTCTCTGAAAAAAAAAGAGAAATTTTGCCCATCCTGCCCACAATTTAGACAGCTAATTTATACCTCATTTTTATACTTCATCGTTTTCAAGCGTAGACTACTCGCAGCGTAAAAATTATTTCCAACTTATTTATTAGATTTTGCTTAACCCTCATTTGTCGCCTACCCCATCGATTTTTTGCAATATGCATGGATAGGGTACAACCGTGCTGTGTCATTTCATCCTATTGCATCGTGATCAATATTAAGCGCCGGAGCCATTGTAAACTTTTCTTTTTATTTGACCGTTTACTAATTTTGATACACCTTTAGTCAACCTTCAACGCCTGCCAGTTTAAACAACATTTATTCATTTAAAGAAAATCGCCCCATGAAGCAATCATTCGTGTTGATTTGCATTTTATGTGCTTTTAACGCAACTATCGTTGCGCAGCAGAAACCTGCCACACCAGCCCAGCCGCCGGTTGTAAAGGAAGAAAAAACAGATAAAACGCTTCCCAATATTATTTTTAATCCAGACCAGGCGGTCACTACCGATCACGAAACTGTCATCAAAGGTCAACGGATACCCTACAAGGCTACCACGGGCACCATGCCCGTTTGGGATGAAGAAGGCAAATGCATTGCTGGTTTATTTTATTCATTTTACGAACGTACAGATATTAAGGATCGCAGCGCCAGACCATTGGTCATTTCATTTAATGGCGGGCCGGGTTCTGCTTCCGTCTGGATGGAGATTGCGTACACAGGTCCACGCCTGCTTAATATAGATGATGAGGGCTACCCTGTTCAGCCCTATGGCATCAAAGAAAACCCTTATTCCTTACTTGATATTGCAGACATTGTTTTCGTAAACCCGGTAAATACTGCTTATTCCAGGGCGGTGAGCAAAGACATTCCAGGGAAAACTTTTTTTGGCGTGAATGCCGATATTAAATACCTGGCCGGGTGGATTAATACTTTTGTTACGCGCAATAACCGTTGGGCTTCCCCTAAATATTTAATTGGAGAGAGCTATGGTACCACCCGCGTTTCGGGATTGGCACTGGAACTGCAAAATGCGCAATGGATGTACCTGAATGGTGTAGTGCTGGTTTCTCCCACCGAACTTGGAATTGAACGCGGAGGTCCGGTAGATGCTGCGCTTCGCCTCCCCTATTTTGCCGCAACTGCATGGTTTCATAAAGTACTTCCGGCAGACCTGCAGAAAAAGGATCTTACCGAGATGCTGCCCGAAGTTGAAGATTTTACCATCAATGAACTGATACCCGCTATCAGCCGGGGAAGTTTTTTACCAGCCGATAAAAAGCAATACATCGCGGAAAAGATGGCCCGCTACTCGGGACTTTCTACCGCATCTATAATACAGCATAATTTTACGGTGCCCACTGAGTTTTTCTGGAAAGAATTGCTGCGCGATAAAGGGTTTACCGTTGGCCGGCTGGATTCCCGTTACCGTGGCATTGACCGACAGGATGCAGGAACCGAACCGGATTTCAATCCGGAACTCACGTCCTGGTTGCATTCATTTACTCCTGCTATTAATATTTACACCCGCAATGAACTGAATTATAAAACAGATGCTAAATATATGATGTTTGGTTCTGTGTATCCCTGGGACAGAACAGGGGACAAAACCGGTGACAACCTCCGGCAGGCTATGGCACAAAATCCTTACCTGCACGTGATGATACAATCAGGTTATTACGATGGAGCGTGTGATTACTTTAATGCAAAATATAGTATGTGGCAAATGGATCCCGGAGGTAAACTAAAAGATAAACTGAGTTGGAAAGGCTACCGCAGCGGCCACATGATGTACCTGCGGAAACAGGATCTGGCCACGGCCAATGAGGATATCCGTCAATTCATTAAAGCATCGATGCCTGCAGCAGGCACGCCGGCCAAATATTAACACTATAAGATTAATTTAAATCAGGGATAGTGCATGATGCCAGTGGCCGAAAAGGCTTGCGAACCGCCTGCGGGCGGTATTCGTGTTCGCCATTGCGGCAAATGCCAAATATGAATGGGCATTTCTTGCGCCAAACCGCGCATGGTCGTTAATCGGATGCACAAAAATACTCGCCGGATATTGCTGATTGCTCATTGGCCTGATGTAGCCATAGAAGGGGTAAACCTTTCTATTAAATTATAAACTGCCTGGTGAAAACTGGTTTTTAAAACTACAAGTGAGGTTTTTTGCTAAACCTTATTAGATTAACGTCGGCCAGCTCCAAAGACTTCACCATATCTTTTACGGTATCCTTATACTTTTTAAAATGTTTTGTTTCTATATGTAATTTATACGAAGCTGTATCGGCATATATTTCGAGTATGGTAATTTGAGACGGGTCGCGCTTGTCGGCAACGGCATAGTAAGTCAACACGCCAGGTTCCACAAGAACAGCAGTAGCCATTTGTTCTTTTAGCGAAATGTTATACTTGTCTACCTGCAATGGGTCAACCTTAATTTTCGCAAGTCTAACCATTTGGTTTTTTTCCTGTGCCACAGCCAGGTTATTAAATCAAAGTGTTATTACAAGCACGATAACTACCATGTTGACCAGTTTAGAACGATTGAATTTCATATTAGTCGTTGTTTTATCTTTTTTTTTGTGTTGCTGAATAATGTGAATACTGAACGCTCAATATGGTAACCGCTAAGCATAAACATCGTGTATTTTTGCTATTGCAGCAGCTCCATGTTCTTACTTACGGATGAATTTTCCATTTGCCTTACCGGGTGCAGTAGCATTCCCGTAATTATTCCTGGATGTATAATACGGTTGCCGATCGTAACAACCGCTGCATCTATGGTATTGATGTGCGTTTCTTGTAAGGCTTGCGGTATAAAAGCCAAAGCCACGGCGTTGGTCCAGGATGTTTTACGGGCTGTTACAATACTGAAATTAAGTACAATATCCTGCCGGTTATTAGCTACCTGCAACAATGCCCGTAAAGGAAACCAAATCTTGCACAAGGCATCCTGCACAGACTGCATCTGCAGTGCAATTACATCATTAATTTTGTCAAAATCTTGCTGCAAATTAAAAATGGCATTGCCCGGCGCAATTGACGCGGCCGCTATTCCCAGGTCAAGATTAATATGCGCATTTATTCCACCCACCAGGTGCTGTAAAACTATCAGGTTATCGTCTTTACAGGCTTCAAAACTAGTATACCATGCATTGGTGCAATGCTGCTGGTGGGTATAGGCCTCCCAGGCAGCAAGGTATCTGTTCGCAAAAACAACATCAAGCTGCTCCATCCTTTTACCATCTGCAAATGCATTGTCCCGGATACCGTCCATAACGGCCACGGTCATTCGCCGGTATAACATCGCAAAATAACCAATCGGACTCTCTGCCTTTTTACTCCATGCTATAATCATATCGAGGTGACCAATGACTTCCTGTATTGAATTTGCCTGCATCTTAATAAAATTTTTGATAGATGATTTTGGTGCTATCCCTTGAGCCCGGCAATCAGGTTTACGGTGAGGGCAACAACAAATGTATTGAGCGTGAAAGCCAGTAAACCGTGCACCAGCGCCTGCCGCCGGATGCGCCTGGCGGAAATTTGCACATCTGATACCTGGAAAGTCATACCAATCACAAAAGAAAAATAAGCAAAGTCCAGGTAATCTGGTGCACTTTCCGAGGGAAATTCGAGCCCGCCGGCATGGATATCGGGCCTTTCATCATCATCTCCATAAAATATACGCGCATAGTGAAAACTAAAAGTGGTGTGCACCAGTATCCAGGAAAGCAGCATTCCCAAAACCGACACCGGCAGGTACAAACCTGGTTGCAGTTGTTCTTTTGACAAAATAAGCAACAATACAGTTACCATACTCGCAAGCGAAGCGACCAACACGATGATAAATATTACAATCCGGCTACCATCTTCTTTTCTTGCAATCTTCCTTATTTGCGCAGGAGAACAGGTGAAAACGACTACCCAGTCACAAACCAATACTACAAAACAAAAGACATCCCATAACAGCATTGCCTTTAATAGCGTGTTGATGTCTGCGGAGCGGATAAAAAAATACACTGCCGTCGAACTTAAAAAGCCAACGATAAAACGATGGATGGGCCGCATACGGAGAAAAATATTATCGGCGTTTTCAGCACCCGGCAAGTCATTCATGAATTTTATATTTATGCGGAAAGGTAAATATTCTGGTGTAAAACAGTTGTTATTGCCCAGCGTTACACAATGAGGCCGATTGCTTTGGAATGGGCAATGGCTTCGCTGCTGTCTGTAAACAAACAAGTTTGTACACCGGTTCGGTTTTGCAAGTCAAGCAGTAATTCGCGGGTGGCGACCTCATGCCGCCGATGCACATTACGGATATAAACAGCATGTATTCGCTCCGGGTATTTCTCGGCGATGGCTTTGTAAATGACTGGATCGCGCTGCGTATTGTCGCCAATTAAAATAAATCGCTGGTGCGGAAAAGCAATTAAAATTCTTGCCACCCTGATCAATTTTCCCTCGTGTGTTGTTTTACCGGTTTTTAGCAATTCCGTCCATCGTTTAATATGGTTGAGCAAGAAAGCACCTTTTGGGAGACCATTGAAAGAAAAAAAATCTTCGAGATAATCGTAAAGGTTCCATTCGCTGCTGGACACATAAAAAAAAGGATTGGGCGCTTCCAGCGTAGTATTGGAAACGGATAAAAGTTGATAATGCTTTTGCACATCCGGAAAAATTTTCCTTGTACGCGGGTTGGTGGTGAACAGCACCCTTAATCTTTTGAATACCGTAGCTGAATGTGAAACCATTACGGTATCATCAATATCCGAAATGAATCCATACTGCGTTTTATGGGGTACAAACAATGCGCCTGTGCCAGTAATGGACTCCTCCCCATCTTTATATTGAACTTTCACAGTATGCCAGCCTGCGGCGACAGGCTCATTCGATGCCCATTCAAACTTAATAAAACCATCTGTTTCTGTTTTGTTTTGCAACACCTGGTTCTGCCAGTACAACTGAACAACGGCACCCGCCAGTGGTTGCACAAAAAATAACCGCAAGAGATACCGGAGGTTGGCCAGCATGTGACTGCTATAGCGTTTGCGGACCACTACCCTTTTGCTAAAGACATGCCCGTACAAAAGCAGATCATGCATGTGCCCATAACCGTGGTATATTTTCACAAACTTTCCGCCCGGGGATGACTTTGACAAATTTTGGTATATTTTTATATTAATCGTTGCTAAGAAACAACTACCAAGCCAGCATGAATAGTCGACAGCATCTAAAATTACTCTTTATTATTAATCCGGGCGCTGGAAACAAGGGTGTGGACTGGCCCGCAGCGATCAATGATTTCTTCCAGCACCTCCCGCACACCACCGAACAGTACCTGCTGACACGTGGCTGTAATACGGACAGCATTAAAGATAAAATAAGCGATTCAAAACCAGATAGGGTAATTGCTGTGGGTGGTGATGGTACGGTAAAACTGGTCGCCGAATGCCTGCTGCATACAGAAATTACCATGGGTATTGTGCCAGCGGGTTCCGCAAATGGGCTTGCCAAAGAGTTGCACATACCTACCGATACCAGTGCCGCACTGCAACATCTTCTCAAAGAAGAAACACAAAAGATTCACCTTGTAAAAATCAACGGTCAACTCTGTGTGCACCTGAGTGACATTGGATTTAATGCTTCTGTAATTAAAATTTTCGAATCTGAAAAGCGCCGCGGCATGATGGGTTATGTAAAAGCAGCGTGGCGAGTGCTCTGGCGCCATTCTGTTATGCAGGCAACCATCCAAATTGACAACTCAAGCATAAAACGCGATGCTGCCATGATCGTTATTGCGAACGCTACGAGGTATGGGAGTGGCGCCATTATTAATCCCATGGGCCGGCTCGACGATGATCTTTTTGAAATAGTTATTATCAGGAAAGTATCATTTACGGAAATTTTTAAGATGATGGTTAGCCATACCGCGTACGATAAAACTAAAACAGAATTGTTTCAAACCCAGTCGTTACACATACATTCCAAAAGAAAAGCCCACTTCCAGGTGGATGGGGAATACCTTGGAAAAACGAATCACATAGAAGCTATAATACTGAAAAGTGCTTTGCGCATTATTCAATAAAGGACCGGGTGCAGGAGCTCCCACTGTTTCAATTACAAAAAAAAGATACCCGTAAAAGGTATCTTTTCTCTCCAAATGCATTTTACTAAGCTGCAAATTATTTTAAACAGGAAACCAAT
The DNA here is from genome assembly GCA_039919885.1 of Chitinophagaceae bacterium. Taxonomy (GTDB): domain Bacteria; phylum Bacteroidota; class Bacteroidia; order Chitinophagales; family Chitinophagaceae; genus JACMLD01. The sequence goes on along the minus strand of JBDSEV010000075.1, from coordinate 9,413 downwards.
TACTTAACATTAAGTGCGCCCTCTTCTGCATCAACCAGTGTTTTTCCTGTTGCTGCAGAAGCGACCATCTTTAAAAAGTTTATCATCCTGTTTCCCTTGGTATCCCAGAAATACGCATTCACATTGCTCACCCGGATTAAGGAAACATTTGGATCATCTTTTCCTTCTTTAAACCATGCTTTAGCAAGTGGCGACCATAATTCGTCTATCTTCTGCTTATCTGTTGATTCGCTTGCCGTTCCGTTCACCACCATATAGCTATTTTTTGACGGATGGGAATAAAACAACTGAACATTATTATTCTCCTTTATTTCCCTGTTTTTGTCACTGTCCTTTCCACTAAAAAACCAGATGTCGCCTTTTTCATCGACTTGTTGCGTGGCCATGGGACGGCACGTAGAACCATCGTCCCTGGTGAGGTTGGTACAAAACAAACACATGTTAATATCATCTGCTAATTCTTTCAGTTTTTTTACTGCATCCTGATGGGACAGATTTACGGGATTTTCCATAAAATTACTTTTAGTATATATACCTATAACACAATAATATGCCAGTTTAAGAATTGCAATATGGTAGATAGTTAGCAATCGATAAGGGGCAAAAAATGCACAGTTCTGCGCTCAGGAACGGAAGCAAAAAATTATCAGGATAATTTTCCACAGCACCAGTCCCTAACACGACCGCATTGTACTTTTTTTGAAGTGTAAAATTGGTGGTGTTAAAGTAATGGTTTATCGCGACCGCTACCAGTGAACTGGGTTGACCCGCGCGCAGAAAATTACCGTCTTGCTTTTCACTCTTTGGAGAAGTTGGTGCAAGGTCGGCCGTCTAAACCTGGACGCGCTTTTTTTGCAGTCTTTTCTAAAAACAATATAAAAAAGCATATTCGAAGAGAGGACTTAACAAAATCTCAACAGTTATTTTAATAGGAGCATTTACTTACCTGCACAATGAAAGAATAAACGGCACGGCGAAAGTTTCAGATTTTTTAAGCTGGACTGGCTGGTTCATTTTCCGCTGCATGAGCCGGGACTATAAGTATAAACCCGGCCCCATTATTACTGCGGTATTTTAACTTGTCACAAAAAAAAAGCTGTCTCAATAAAATATTGAGACAGCCCGATTGCCAGACCAAGGCAACTTTCTATTTTTTCTTAACCTGAGACGATGAGACGCTTATTTTTCTTTCACGCACTTCTTTCAACTGCATGGTAAAATTACTGCTGCTTATTTTAAACATCAGCAGGTTGCTGGATACATTCAGCACCCATATTTCTTTACGATCTGCTTCTCCTTCAGCTTTTGTTTGTATGGCAAACCCTTCCAGGCTGATGTCTTTTCCCTTGTAGTTAACAGGAGCGCTTACTGCGTCTTCATCCGGACTCATGAATGTCTCTGATTTTGCGTTATCAAAACTAACCGGTGTTTCCTTGTTCGACAAATCCTTGAAATTATCCGCACCCAGCCAGAGGGCGGAAGCATCGGTTAATTTAAGTTCTCCTTCCGGAAGATTAGCCAGGTAATTTTTGCCACTTTGCAGGGCCTTGCCACTGATGGTAACGTGTCCTTTTTTATTTACACTACCTGTTGTAATCCAATTAAAATCTGCGACTACGCCCGCATCAAATTTATTCGGCACCACCAGCATGGTATATTGGTTGCCCGGTGCGTACACGTCGTATACCAGCGTATCTCCTTTGTGAATGCTGAATGTACAGGGTCCGTCTTCATAACAAATCAATTCATCAAATTCAGTCTTTACAGACGACGTCGCTTTTTTGGTAACACGCTTACCTTTTGTTGCAGCCGTTTTTTTTACGGCAGGTTTTGCTGTTTTTTTCTGCGCTGTAACAACACCAGCCATCATCAGTAACACCGAAAAAACAAGGATCTTTTTCATGTAATAATTTTTTGACTTAATTGCAATTTTCCAATTAAAAAAGTGATACACACCCATACGGCGATAGTCATTTATCAACGCTGTAGCAACGATTATATTTTGTGAAACTTTGCCGGATAGTAAGTTTACATTTTTATTAGTAGTTCCACTATCATTGAAAAAGCAATGCACATTGAAATTGTGGCTGGTATTGCAGCAATCTGCCCAATAAGATGAGTTTCGGGGCAAAATGACTGGGACAGGCATAATCAAATTTGTTATTTTTAAAGTTCTGAAGCGGCAAAAGCTCCAGGACTAACCCATCATCACAATTATATTATGACCAAAGAAGCATTACTGGCGGAGTTAAAAAATGAAACGTTTGTTATGCTGAAGCCATCCGGTATTCACGGCATCGGCGTTTTTGCCATCCGTAAAATACCAAAGGGCTGCCGGACTATTTTTTCGACGGGGGTCGGAGAATGGGTCAAACTGCCGATTACCGAAGTAGAGACTTTGCCGGATCATGCAAAAAACCTGGTAGAGACGTACTGCCTTTTCGACGAAGTAAATTATTATGTGCCGGACTATGGTTTTAAAGTAATGGACCTCGTTAATTACCTCAATCATTCCAGCAGTCCCAATATCCTGTCTATTAATGAGGGTGAGGTGTTTGAAGCCATTACGGATATTATGCCTGGGTACGAATTATTTGTCAATTACGGCGATATCACGGGCGGCATGGAAGATTACCAATAGACAGGCATGCATTAGCCGGAACTATTGGACTAATTGGCCGTTGTTGTCTAAAATAATTATTGCCTGGTCTTGCCAGGGCGCAATATATTGCAGGGTACCAGTACATTTATTTATGAAAGCTGCCAGTATCAGTGAAATAAAAGCCGGGTTACAAGACCTGCCCCCCTTGCGGCTGGCAGCGCTTTGTCTCCAGTTGGCAAAATATAAAAAAGACAACAAAGAGTTACTTTCTTACCTGCTGTTTGAAGAAAGCGATGTGGCCGCATATACTGCCGCTGTTAAAACAGACATGGATGAGCAGTTTGCAGCGATCAATACCAGGCAGCTGTATTTCGCAAAAAAAAGCCTCCGTAAAATATTACGCATTGCTGGAAAACACATCCGTTATACGGGTTCAAAACAGGTGGAGGCAGAACTCCTTATTTACTTTTGCCAGCTAATGAAAAATTCCGGTATCCAGTACACTACCAGCACTGTGCTCATGAACCTGTACCAGGCCCAGCTAAAAAAAATAAATGCAGCTATTGCCGGTTTTCATGAAGAAGAGCAATATGATTACCTGAAAGAAATAAAAAAATTAACGTAAACCGCCAGTCCACTAATTGTTTAAAATTAGCGGTCAGGGCTGTTTTTTATTTTTCCTTAAATGATAATTATGATGAGATGGTTGAGTGTAGCCCTATTGATTTTTGTGTTAGCACCGGTTGCCGCCCAATCGCTGTACATGCCCCGCAATATTTCAGCGGCGTATAAAAATGGTACGCGTGCCGCGAACGGTTCCCCTGGCCCGGCCTACTGGCAAAACCATGGCCGCTATAATATTGCTGTTACTGCAGCACCACCCAACCGTACGATAACAGGCACGGAAGACATAATGTATTTTAATAATAGTCCCGCAGCGCTGCACAACCTGGTCATTAAACTGATATTGAATATCCACAAACCTGAGGCCCTGCGCTACACCGACGTGAATGACGCTTACCTTACAGCCGGTATTCAAATAGACCGGTTCACCATCAACAATCAGCCTTATGCGTGGGAAGACCCGGCCGGGCATGCCACCTGGCAGGAAATAAACTTAGCGGAACCCCTGCAACCAAATGATTCAGTAAAGCTTTCGTTCAACTGGCATTACACTATTTCGTTGCAGAGTAACCGGGAAGGCATGATTGACTCAACTACTTTCTTTTTGGCTTATTTCTATCCGCGGGTTGCCGTGTTTGACGATTCTTATGGCTGGGACAAACTTGATTTTACAGATCAGCAGGAGTTTTACAACGATTTTAATGACTATACACTCCAGGTAAAAGTGCCGGACAAGTACATTGTTTGGTCTACCGGTACTTTGCAAAACCCGGAGGCGGTACTGCAGCCCGGCGTTGCCAAAAAACTACAGGCATCGCTTTCCAATGATGCAGTCGTATCGATTGCATCTGCACAGGAACTTGCAGCAAAGCGCGTAACGACGCACAATGGTTTTAATACCTGGAAATGGACTGCAGCCAATATTACTGATATGACCGTTGGCATCAGCGACCATTTTGTGTGGGATGCGTCCAGCGTGGTGGTGGACGATGCTACGGGCCGCCGCGCCAGTGTACAGGCCGCTTATAATGATACGGCAAAGGATTTCCACCGTATGGTTGAGTTTGGCCGTCATTCACTTGACTGGTTATCGCACCAATGGCCAGGGCTGCCTTATCCATATCCCAAAACAACCATTTTCCAGGGCTATGCAGATATGGAATATCCAATGATGGTAAACGATGAAACACAGGCCGATCCTGACTTTGCCAGGTTTGTAGCCGAACATGAGATCGCGCACTCCTGGTTTCCATTTTACATGGGCATCAATGAAGCCCGTTATGCGTTTATGGATGAAGGATGGGCCACTACTTTTGAATTGCTGATTGGCCGCAACGATTTTGGGATATCCAAAGCGGAAGAATTATATCAACGCTTCCGCGTGAATGGATGGGCGCGCGACAATAGCGCCGAAGCCAGTCTGCCAATTATTACACCCGCCAATACCCTCAGGGGAACTGCCTACGGCGTTAATGCATATGTAAAACCTTCTCTCGGTTACCTGGCGCTGAAAGATTTACTGGGCGATAGTCTATTCAAAAAATGCCTGCATGCCTACATCCGGCAATGGAATGGCAAACATCCAAATCCGTGGGACTTCTTCTATTCGTTCAACAACAGTTCAGGGAAAAATCTCGACTGGTTCTGGTCCAGTTGGTTTTTTAGCAATAGTTACATCGACTTTGGTATACAACAATTAAAGGCCTCCGCCACTGGTTATGATCTTACCATAAAAAACATTGGTGGCTACCCCGCGCCTGCAGACATTGTAATCGAGTTTATGGATGGCAGCAGCCAAACTACACATGAGTCGCCGGCCTGCTGGATAAGCAATCCGGCCGAAGCCACTATTCATATTGATACAAAAAAGAGAATAAAAAGGGTTCAGCTAAATGGCGGTATTTTTATGGACGCCAATGAGGCTGATAATAATTGGGAGGATAAATAAAACCAATGTGTGTCTTATTCGGTATCCGCAAAAGGGGTACAAATATTGTTACAACTGCGATCAACCAAGAAAAAAGAAAAGATGAAACTTTACAGCTGTGCAAAATGCCAGAACCTGCTCTACTTCGAAAACACCGTTTGCCTTAATTGTAATTCAGCTGTTGGCTTTGACGCGAGTAAATTATCAATGGTAACCTTGCTGCCTGCAGGTGGTAAGCAATTTACCGATATCAATCAAAAAAACAATGCCTGGCGGTATTGCGACAATTCAGTATATGCTGCCTGCAATTGGCTTATCCCTGTCTCCCAGGATTCGGGCTTTTGCCTGGCGTGTGACTTAAACCGCACCATTCCTGCGCTGGACAAACCGGAAAACGTCGACCGCTGGAGGCGCATAGAAATAGCTAAACACCGCCTGGTTTATTCGCTACTCCGCCTGCACCTGCCGGTGGTAAGTAAAGACGGAGAACAAGAAACTGGGATTGCCTTCGATTTTATGGCAGACACAGATCCAAAGCAGAAAGTAATGACCGGTCATGATAGCGGCACTATTACACTCAACATCGAAGAAGCCGACGAAAAACTCAGGGTGAAACACAAACTTGATCTTGGGGAACGGTACCGTACATTATTGGGACATTTCCGCCACGAAGTTGGCCATTATTATTGGGATGTATTTTTTAAAAACGACCCGAACGCTGCAGCGGATTTCAGAAAATTATTTGGCGATGAAACACTGGATTACAGCCAGGCCCTGGAAACCTACTACGAAAATGGTGCGCCGGCCGACTGGAACAATCGTTACATAAGCCCCTACTCTACTTCGCATGCGTGGGAAGATTGGGCAGAAACCTGGGCGCATTTCCTGCACATGATGGATACCCTGGAAACAGCCTATTCATTTGGCATCGCTATAGACCCGAGAAAAGCTATTGAACAACAGCAGATGCAGGCCAATATCGGACGCGACCCGTATAGCATCAGCAATTTTGACGAAATAGTAAAAATGTGGTTGCCATTAACGTTTGCGGTAAATAGCCTCAACCGTAGCATGGGCCACCAGGATTTTTATCCTTTTATTATTTCTGCACCGGTAATAGAAAAACTTCGTTTTATACATGGGGCAGTAAAGAGGTACGTCAGCACGCCATAACCAGGTCCGTCCCGGAACAGCAATAAAAAACCAGGCAGGGAACGGTATAGATTCAGCTATAAGCAGTACCCATACGTTCGATGCCTGGTTTAAATGGGATGGTACCCGTTATTTATATCCCCAGGTATGTATCACTTTTAAATCTTCTTTAGCACAATCAAGTGGCGTCATTCCCTGGTAAGATTCCTGTTCAATAATAAACAAAGTACTGCCACCAGATTTTCTACCGAGGTCAATAATTTCTTTTACGGGTAGTATGCCCTTACCCAGGATGGTGCTCTCATAAGGATCCTGACCGGTGCTTTTAATTTCATCTTTTACGTGCATCGAAACAAACCTGCCCGGATATTTATTGATAACATCCAATGCTTTGGCGCCCGCGTTATACATGTTGCCAATGTCCAGTTGCTGCATCACCAGCGCCGGATCGGTATTGGTAAGAATAATATCAAATACCGTAGTATCATTCAATTTCACACTGAATTCAAAATCGTGGTTGTGGTAGCCAAATTTCATCCCTGATTTTTTACACAACTCCCCGCTTTTGTTGAAGACTTCCATGTAGCGGACCAGATCATCATAATTCTTACGGAGGCTATCATCCAGCCATGGGCTGATAACATATTGCTGGCCCATTGCTGCGGCATCGGCTACTGTTTTTTTCCAGGTATCCGTAAAATCTTTTTTTGAAGCGTCCCAATGTTCAGCATTCATCCGGGTGTGTCCGCTAGGCATTTTCAAGCCAAGGCCGTCCAATAATTTTTTAAATTCTTTTTGCGTATAGCCATAAAATTTATGGTCAACATAATTTGCATGCTCCACGTTTCTATAGCCCATCTCTGCAAGTTTTTTGAGCGTTCCGGCGGGATCTGTTTTCATATCATCGCGCACGGAATACAATTGCAAACCCAGGGTCTCTTTTGCAGCGGTTTCCGCAAAGATGTTTCCTGGCAATAGGCTGGCCGCTGCCAGCGCAAGGCCCGAATACCTGATAAAATCTCTTCTTGAATGATGCATAACGGATGGTTAATTTATTTGAAGAATAATTGCCTGGCCATATAGTCTGCCAAATCAATTGCCCGGCTAATTGTACCAGGTAAATATATATCTTTTTGAATATCCCTGCCGGCGCAGGCAACAACTGCCTCGCCACCCGGCTGACCAATCCACAACGGACACAAGTTTTACGGCAACTGATGGCGGACACCCTTGTAGCAGGGGTTATGGACGCTGATGGGTACTATTTCTTAGCCGTTGCAAAGCAGCGTTAGTATTATTTGTGAGTGAACATGTTCTTTGCGTCTTTTAATGCTACCCTTAAACTGGCTGCTCACCAGCGGGTAAGTATCAAATAATAAAGGTGTTGCCGATGAACAGCAACACCTTTATTATTTGAACGCGAAAATGTATTAGTGTCTAACTGACGTGCTATCCATCTTTTTGTCCTTGTACATCGGCCTGGTACGGGAAGAATCATTTTTATTCCAGTCTTTCTTCATCTTCTGACCGGTACTGTCTGATTTCATTTTGTTGTGGTGCATTTTTTTCTTCATCGAGGTGTCTTCCTGTGCATGAAGCGTGGCAACACCTGCCAGTAAAAAAATCCCCAGGATTAACTTTTTCATTTTATTATAGTTTTAAGTGAGTAATAATAATTTTTTTAATACGAGATTAACTTATTTGCTTTTATCAGCTGTTTTTTTCGCTTTTTCTGCCATCATGAGGTGGTGTTCCAATACCGGAACTTTATTCCTGGCCCAACCTGTCAAAGTTGAATCCTTTCCACTGTTTGCTTCTTTTTTAAATGCGTCAATATCATCTTTGTGATCACTTACCATGTAATTTGAATAGGCCTTATCAAATTCTGTCCCGGTTTTTTCAGTAAGCGATGCGACAGTTTTCTGATTTTTATCGCTCAGTACGGCCGGTAAGGTGATGTTTTTTTCTTTGGCTACTGCCATCAATTCCGCATTTGCTGCACTATGGTCTTTTACCATCATTGCGCCCAGTGCTTTCACGTCACTGCTCACACCCTTGTCCTGGGCCATCTTTCCTAATTGCACTTCCAGCATGCCGCCGTCTGCAGCTTCCACTGCAAAATCAGCGTCTGGCTGCCCGACGCCTATTGTACTAACAGCCATGGAATCCGCCTCTTTTGAAGTTTCTATTTTTGCATCGTTGGCATTCTCTGCGTGCGTTGCCGAATCAGTGGATGAATTGTTACCACAAGAGGTTGCGGCAGCAATCAAAATAAAAACACCGCTGTAAAAAATTGATTTTTTCATGTTGGTTATTTTTCTTTTACAATTTCAATAATAGTGCCTGCACCAAAATTCAACGTATTAACAAAAACTTCGTTGTCTTTGTAGAAAATTAACCTCATGACCTTGTTTTAAAACGCCTGAGCCAAAAAAGCGGGCAATAGCGCGCACAAAAAAATCCCACCGTGCAACAACGCTGGTGGGATTGAAGTCAAGTAGACCAACGAAAACTACCGGCCGCTATCGTGAACAGCGTGCTTTAAGTCCTGGTTAAATTCTTTCTCTTTTATGAGTTGTTCAATTGTTAGCTGCATCCTGTATTTCCAGTAATGTTTGGGGTCGGCGGGCACATTGATTCGTTCATCAGCAGCATTGGGCCGGCGGAGCGACTCGCTCATACCCAATAAATCCTGCAGCTGAAAAATGCTCCACATTGCAGGCGAATAGAGGTGTTGTAAAACAACCGCTCTGCTGATCCACGGTTCACAAACGGAGGGTGCGGCGCCCCACTGCCCCAGTTCAATATTGAAAAATTGTTGCGTATTGGCGGCATCTTCTTCCCACCAGCCCCTAACGGTACTCATATCATGCGTAGATGGCATCACCACGGACAGGTAGGGCGCATCGTTGGGATGAAAAAATTTCTTTAACGGGTCCTTTGGCATCCGCTGTATTTCCAGGCTGAGGATGCCCAGCTGCCGCATTACATCTGGTACCGAATGCGGAACCATTCCCAGATCTTCGCCACAAACCAGCATATTGGTGGATGCTTTTAATGCAGGCAATTTGTTCATTGCTTCGTTCTTCCATAACCAATCCTGCCTTT
>JBDSEV010000090.1:0-10100 GCA_039919885.1 Chitinophagaceae bacterium | reverse complement strand
AAGTTGGCGCCAAATGAGCTGATTTATTATTCGGAAGTGGAGATACCGTGGCCGGCAAGCAACCGCGATTTTATTGTTGGTATTGCTGTGGTACAGAATGAAAAAACAAAAGTGGTCACGGTGGCGGGTGACAACAAGCCCGGCTACCTGCCGGAATATAAAGACATTGTACGCATACAGCAATCTCATTCAAACTGGACAATTACGCCGCTTGTGCAGGGCGGTGTGAAAATTGAACACGAATTGCAGGTGGATCCCGGTGGTAAAGTGCCTGCATGGCTCATCAACCTGTTTGCTACGAGAGGACCTTTTGAAACCTTTAAAAAGTTACAGGAGGAGGTAATGAAACCTGTCTATAAAAACAGCAGCTTTGCCTTTATAAAAGATTAAGCGTAGTTACGGTCCGCAATCACAGTTCCCGCTTAAATGAATTATCGCTATTTAAAACTTTTGTTTTCAACAGCCATAGCCTGGTCATTTTTACCGGCTATAAAATGGAACACATCTTCCGGTGTGCCCGTAAACGGTCCGTAGGATTCTATTTTAAGTGCTGCCATGGCAGAGGCAAATTCGCCCGCCTGCTGGGGATCCTTACCAAGAATGCGTTGGGATAAATAGCCAGCCATATAAGTATCACCGCAGCCCGTTGTGTCGGCAACAACTTGCGGAACAAATACCGGAATATCATAAAATATACCATCCGTATAAATAACGGAACCCTTACTACCCAGGGTTATCACCACTTCTTTAACACCCCATTCAAACAATTTTTTTGCCCCTGCTCTTACATCGGTTAGACCAGTAATCATTTCCATCTCCTGGTCATTGGCTTTTAAAATAGCTATTAATGGAAGTATTTCCATTTTTTCAGGCCAGTCTGCGAGTACCACGTTCAGGTGCGCTACAGTGCGTAGAAAACCCTGTACATCCAGCGACACGCGGCCGCGCGCAGCCAAATCTTTGATGAATTCAGCAGACATGTCATCCGCCAGCAACGGCCCAAGGTGAAAAATTTTTGCCCGTATGTCCTTTAATTGTTCTTGTGTAAACGGATCAGCCTTGCGGAGCACGCGTTGCGTACGCTGATCCACATTTTCTCCATAAATATTTTCAAAGTAAACAGAGTAGGCACTCTCATAAGCATTTACCGTGATGCCAAGGGCACGCAACCCTGTAACCGTTTGCATTTCTCCCTTGCCGAGAGAAGTCACCAGCAAGTAGTTGAGCGGCATATTACGGATAGCATTGGAAAAATAATACGAAGTGCCGCCCGGCATGTATTTTTCCGAACCGGGTGTAATTACTTTATCCAACGTTATATGGCCTACTCCGCAGATGTCGTACATGCTTTCTAATTAAGATCGTATCCTGAAAATCAGGCCTGCTGCAAATATATAACTTACACGATAGCTATAGTTCCGCAGTTTCTATGTGCTACAGCGTGTGCTATTATCAACATAGGAAAGCTGTATCAACAGGGAAAATTTATCCATAATGCTTCCAACACTGCATTTTCCTGCGTTCGCTTAAAATGTCGCCCCGCTGGGGCTTTGCCAATCACTACGCGGGTGTTGCTACCAAAATGTCAGCCCTACGGGCCTGTAAACATTGTCGAAGTAGCTGCTTCTTGTGAATTGATACAACGATGGATAGCACCGCGTAATACGCATTAGCCGCTCATGTTAAATATCAGCAATACTGGCGCGACATTTTGGTAGCAAGGTTCATGATTTAATCTTCAGCTCCATCGGCGCGGAATGATTGTAACAATCGTGTACGTATTCTTCAGCCCCATCGGGGCGACATTTTGGTAGGAAGGTTCATGATTTTACGTCCAACCCTGTCGGCGCGGAATGCTGCAAACAATCTGCGTGCATTCTTCAGCCCCATCGGGGCGCTAGTTTGGTAGCAAGGTTCATGATTTTACGTCCAACCCTATCGGCGCGGAATGATCGTAACAATCGTGTGCGTATTCTTCAGCCCCATCGGGGCGACATTTTGGTAGCAAGATGCAGGGTTTAACGTTCAGCCCCATCGGGGCGACATTTTTATCGCAAATAGTCATGCTCATGTTTAATATTGACGTTTTTGTGTCCGCATAAATGCATAGCGATAATTTCAGCGTTATGGGAGGTGGGTTATGAAACCCACGGCACTGTACGTAAGACCAAATGTAGCACCACGCGTTACACAGCAATTCGTCTATTTTTGGTATATCGCCTTCTCCACACTAGCTTCACTCTTCGCACACCGCAATGGACATTTTCAGCGGCAAGCGGTGATTGTAAATTGTTAATTGTTAATCCGTCAACGATATGCACAAAAGGATTGTTATTGCAATGGTTTGTCTGCTGGGCTTAATTTTTTTTTCTGCAGCACAACAGGTAGATAAACTCTGGTACCTGCAGCCTGCAAAAGCGTGGACCGAAGCGTTGCCGGTTGGCAATGGTCGCCTGGGTGCAATGGTCTTTGGCGGCATTGCCAATGAGCTGATACAACTAAACGAAGGCAGTCTCTGGTCGGGCGGTCCGGTACGTACCAATGTAAACCCCAATGCTTATAATAACCTGCTGTTGGTACGGGAGGCGTTGCTGAAAGAGGAAAATTATGCAAAGGCTTACGAGTACGCGAAAAAGATGCAGGGTTATTATTCAGAATCTTTTTTGCCCATGGCAGATTTGTCTATCAAACAGCGGTTTGCAGACAGCAACGTAGTGGCTTACCACCGCGACCTCAACATCAGTGATGCCATCGCCACCACGCGTTTTACCGTTAATGGGACCGTATTTACCAGGCAGGTTATCAGCTCAGCGCCGCAGCAGGTGATTGTTATAAGGTTTACCGCCAGCAAACCCGGCCAGCTGAATTTTACTGCCGGTATAAATAGTTTGTTGTTGTCTCAAAAATCGGTTAATGATAATCGTGAGCTGGTGGTAAAAGGCAAAGCGCCTGCACATGTTGAACCCAGTTATGTGAACAGTCAGCAACCCATTCTGCAGCAAGATACGGCCGGCTGCCGCGGTATGCGTTTTCAGGTTCGGTTAAAAGCGGTAAGCAAAGGCGGTATAGTGCGCGCAGACACCAATGGCATCCGCATACAAAACGCCACGGAGGTGTTGCTGTTTGTATCGGCAGCAACCAGCTTCAATGGGTTCGACCGATGCCCCGATGCACAGGGAAAAGATGAGAATCAACTTGCAGCCCAATATTTGTTTACGGCAGTGCGCAAACCGTGGCCAGTGCTATTACAGCAGCATCTTGCAGATTATCACCGTTATTTTAACAGGGTCGTGTTTACGCTCGCAACGCCTGCAACTGATAGCAATGCAGCATTGCCCACCGATGAACGCCTGCTGCGCTATACAAAAGGCGCGCAGGATCCTTCTTTTGAGACATTGTATTTCCAGTATGGTCGCTACCTGCTGATCTCGTGCTCACGGCCCGGCGGCACAGCGGCCAATTTACAAGGCATCTGGAACAAAGAAATACGCCCGCCATGGAGTTCCAATTATACCACCAACATAAACGTGCAGATGAATTACTGGCCCGCTGAAGTGCTGAACCTTTCTGAAATGCACCAGCCACTGATTGATTTTATAAAAGACGCTGCAGTAACCGGTGCTGTAACGGCCGCGGAGTTTTATCATGCTAAGGGCTGGGCAGTGCATCATAACAGCGATATATGGGCGCTTTCTAACCCCGTAGGTGATTTAGGTAAGGGCGATCCCACCTGGGCCAGCTGGACGATGGGTTCGCCCTGGCTATCGCAGCACTTGTGGACCCATTATTCGTTTACAAAGGATAAGAAATTTTTGAAAGAAACTGCCTACCCGCTAATGAAAGGGGCGGCTTTATTTTGCCTCGACTGGCTGGTTGAAAATAAAGAGGGTTACCTGGTGACGGCGCCGTCAGTTTCGCCCGAGAATGAATTCCTGGACGATAGCAGCAGTAAAGGCAGTGTTTCTATCGCCACCACGATGGATATGTCAATCATCTGGGATCTTTTTACCAACGTTGTGGAAGCATCAAAAGAACTGAACGAGGACACTGCTTTCCGTTCCCTGGTAATTGCTAAAAAGAATAAACTGTTTCCGCTTCATATTGGTAGAAAAGGCAATCTGCAGGAATGGTACAAAGACTGGGAAGATGTGGATCCCCACCATCGTCATGTATCACACCTGTTTGGCCTCTATCCGGGCAGGCAAATCTCACCCCTAAGCACACCCGAATTTGCAGCAGCGGCAAAAAAAACACTTGAACTGCGGGGTGATGCTGGTACCGGCTGGAGCCTGGCCTGGAAAATAAATTTTTGGGCGCGGTTGCTTGATGGGGATCATGCATATTCCATGATAAGAAGCTTACTGCACCTCACCGGGCAAACTGGCACCAACTATGCAAATGGCGGCGGATCTTACATCAACCTTTTTGATGCGCACCCGCCTTTTCAAATAGATGGTAATTTTGGCGGAATAGCAGGGATGGCGGAAATGATGCTGCAAAGTCAGGAGAATGCAATTGCTTTGTTGCCAGCGCTGCCCGCGGCGTGGAAAGAAGGCAATGTAAAAGGATTGAAGGCGCGGGGTAATTTTGAAATAGCGATCAGTTGGAAAAACAGGCTGCTTACACAGGCATCAATTATTTCCGGTTCCGGCGGCCCGTGTAGTATAAGAACAGCGGCCCCCGTTACCATAGCTGGCCTGGCGGTTAAAGCGGTAGCGGATGCCAGCGGTTATAACATTACTTTTAACACGGAAAAAGGAAAGAAATATTTATTGTCGGCATTGTGATGTGCCGGCGCATAAGAATCAATAAAACAAACTAAAATCTATGCAGTATACCACGCGTTTTTTATTTTCATGTGCGCTGGCATTTAGCTTGCCCGTGCTCGGACAAGGGCTAGATTCAATTTCAACGGTGCAACCTGGCGCCGTACTGGTACAGGTTTCCAAACAGTTTATTTTTACCGAAGGACCGGCGGTCGATAAAAATGGTAACGTATACTTTACGGATCAGCCGAATAATAAAATATGGAAATACAATACCGAGGGTGAACTGGTTCTTTATATGGAGAATGCCCGGCGTGCCAATGGGATGTATTTCGATAGGCGTGGCAGGTTAATCGTTTGTGCCGATGAAGCCAATCAGCTGCTGTCGATCGATGCGGACAAAAATATCAAGGTGCTGACGGCCGGCTTTAGGGGACATGCATTCAACGGTCCGAATGATCTGTGGATAGATGCAAAGGGCGGTATTTATTTTACGGATCCCTACTACCAGCGCGATTACTGGACAAGAAAAAAACCTGATCTGGACCGGCAGGATCTTTATTACCTGGCAGCAAACAGTAAGCAGGCAGTAATTGCGGACAGCAATTTATTGCAGCCAAACGGAATTGTGGGTAGCGCGGATGGAAAATATTTGTATGTAGCAGATATAAGGGGCGGTAAAACGTACCGGTATGAAATCGGCAGCAAAGGCATCCTCCTTAACAAAACGATGTTTGTAGCAATGGGTTCGGATGGTATGACAACCGATGAAAAGGGAAATCTCTACCTTACCGGAAAAGGGGTAACTATTTTTGATCCGTCCGGTAATAAGATTGGGCATATCCCCGTACCCGCTGGCTGGGTAGGCAACCTTTGTTTTGGCGGAAAAGACCGGCGGACTTTATTCATTACAGCATCTGAATCCGTGTATACATTGCAGATGCACGTAAAAGGAGTACAGTAAAAGTATGCGCCTTTACATCGGCAAAGGCAAAACAAAAACCACCCCGTATTGGCGCAGTGCAATTGCACTTTTTGAATTGGGCGGTTAAAATTTACTTCGCCTGCTCCGCGGTATTGATTGATCCGCAACCGCAGCCCGGACGCGCAATGGCGAAGTGGTGCGGAATACGGCATGGTTGCGAAACCGCCACGAACCGGGGCATTGCAAATGAAACGGAAAGCCAACGATTAAATACTTCAATATGAAAAAATGTTTTTGCTTTTTACTATTGCTTCCTGCCATGCTTTTTGCCCAGCCGCCAGCTATAAAGTACACCATCGATTCCGCGAGTGTACCGCATGCAGGTATTCCAAAAGGGGAATTATTAAAATTCACGTTCGATAAAAGCAAAATTTTTCCCGGTACCACGCGCGACTATTGGATTTACATTCCGGCCGGTTACACACCAGATAAACCAGCCTGCGTTTACATTAACCAGGATGGTATACAGTGGAAAGCACCCACGGTCTTTGACAATTTGATTTTTAACAAAGAAATGCCTGTTACTATCGGTGTTTTTGTAACGCCGGGTAAGCTGCCCGCCGCCAATGGCGCAGCTCAGGATCGGTTTAACAGGAGCTTTGAATACGACGGCCTTGGAGGTGCGTACGGAAAATTTTTATTGACTGAACTGTTGCCGGAAGTTGAAAAACAAAAAACGGGCGATGGTCGTGCAATCCGTTTATCAAAAAGTGGTAACGACCGCGCCATTGGCGGGTCGAGCAGTGGTGCAGTATGCGCTTTCACGGCAGCATGGGAATACCCCGGAGAATTTTCACGCGTATTCAGTGCCATTGGTACCTATGTGGGTTTACGCGGTGCCGATCGCTATCCAACACTGATAAGAAAATATGAACCAAAGCCAATCCGCGTTTTTTTACAGGACGGGGCAAATGATTTAAATATTTATGGGGGCGATTGGTTTAAGGCAAATGAAATGATGGAACGTGCACTTGGTTTTTCGGGTTATGAAGTCAGCCATGTGTGGGGAGAAGAAGGTCATAATGGCAACCAGGGTACCGCTTTATTTCCGCAGGCGATGCGCTGGCTATGGAAAGGTTGGCCCGCAACGGTGGCGGCGGGGCCATCAAAGAACCAGCTGTTGTCCGATCTGCTGCTGCCCGGTGCAGAATGGGAACTGGTGGGAGAGGGCTATACTTTTACGGAAGGCACCGGTGTAAATGCCAAAGGCGAAGTTTTTTTCCAGGACATTCCTACCAGCAAAACCTTCAGGGTGGGCCTGGATGGAAAGGTATCTACGTTGCCGCTGGATGCAAAAAAAGCCAGTGGTACCGGGTTTGGACCTGATGGTAAACGTTATACCGTAGCCGGTGGAACCAGGCAGGTACTCAGCTACGATGCCAGTGAAAAAGAAACGGTAGTTGCAGACAGCGTCTCCGGAAATGATATAGTGGTTGCCCGCAATGGAAACATGTATGTTACGTCACCGGATGGTGTCAGCAAACCAAGCAAACTTTTCCTCATTCGCGCAAGTGGAGAAAAAATAGTGGTGGATGAAGGCCTGAAATTTGCAAACGGGCTTACATTGTCGCCCGACCAGCAGCAATTGTACGTAACAGAATCCGCGTCGCACTGGGTATGGATATACACCGTAGAGCCAGATGGATTGCTCAGCAACAAACAGCGCTTCGGCTGGTTACACGTGTTGGATACGGAAGAGAATGCCTGGCCAGACGGATTGCGCTGCGATACCGCCGGGCGCGTATTTGTTGCCACCAAGCTTGGTTTGCAGATAATGGATCAGCTGGGCCGGGTAAATGCGATTCTTCCTGTGCCGCCATCCAACAATCAATCTTCCAATCTTTGTTTTGGCGGCCCCGACTTTAATATACTGTATGTGACCTGCGGCGATAAAGTATACCGCAGAAGGCTTAAAACAAAAGGCGTTAATCTTTTTGCGGGCACGCAGAAACCGGCCGCGCCGCACCTGTAAACGGCCATGTACACAGGATGCGCTGGCAATAGCAGCGGTCAACCGCATATAAAGGTAGAATCTTAATAACGAATGACGGCAGGTTATATTTCTTTGCCCGCAGAGGTTTAGATTTGTAGTAACCAATCAAAAAAAATTTATGGCAATTCCAAAATGGCTGGGTGTATACCCCGCAATGCTCACTCCTTTCAAAGCTGATGATACAATAGACTTTGATATGTTTACCGTTAACCTCAATGCACAGCTGGCCGCTGGTATAGATGGTGTGGTAATGGGCGGATCTTTGGGTGAGGCCAGTACATTGTTGAACGAGGAAAAAACAGCGCTCCTGCAGCACTGCAAACAAACCATGAGCCGCTCGGTTCCCGCAATTGTAACCGTTGCTGAACAATCGACAAAAGCAGCGATAGCGGTTGCACAAACAGCTGAAAAAAATGGCGCAGACGGATTGATGATCCTGCCACCCATGCGCTACAAGGCAGACGAACGGGAAACCGTTCAGTATTTTAAAACAATTGCTTCCAACACCGGCCTGCCCATCATGATCTACAACAATCCCTATGATTATAAAATTGAAGTAACCATCGATATGTTTGAAGAACTGGCAGCCGTAAAAAGCATTGAATCAATAAAGGAGTCTACGCGCGACGTATCTAATGTGACACGTTTGAAAATTGCATTTGGCGATCGTTATAAAATATTGTGCGGTGTGGATACGCTGGCGCTGGAAGAACTGGCGCTTGGCGCAGATGGCTGGGTGGGCGGACTGGTGGATGCTTTTCCGGCAGAGACCGTAGCCATTTTTCGTTTAATGAAAGCCGGTATGTATCCGGAGGCATTGCAGGTATACCGCTGGTTTTTACCGGTGCTGGAACTGGACATTCATCCAAAGCTGGTGCAGTACATTAAGCTGGCAGCAGTACAAACTGGTCTCAGTTCGGAATATGTTAGGGCGCCGCGGTTGCCTATTGAAGGCGCTGAACGAAAAAAAGTACTGGCTACCATCGGCAAGGCAATAGAGACAAGGCCGGTATTGCCGGATTACCTGCATCTATCGCAAAAACAATTTGCTGAACAATTATAAACAACGCCCGCTGTAAAAAGACAGCATCGCTACTGATTGAACAATGTCTTCAAAAAAATTCTTTTGCATCGATGCGCACACCTGCGGAAACCCCGTAAGGCTGGTGGCGGGCGGCGGCCCTTTTTTACATGGAAATAACATGAGTGAAAAGCGCCAGCATTTTCTAAAAGAATTTGACTGGATACGCAAAGGACTAATGTTTGAACCGCGTGGGCATGATATGATGAGCGGAAGCATTTTGTATCCGCCGCATGACGCCGCCAATGATGTAGCCGTATTGTTTATTGAAACCAGCGGTTGCCTGCCCATGTGTGGCCATGGTACCATAGGCACCATTACCATTGCTATTGAGGAAGGGTTGATTACACCCAAACAACCCGGCGTCATCCGTATGGAAGCGCCGGCAGGCCTGGTCTCCATCAGCTATAAACAGGAAGGCAAAAAAGTGAAAAGCGTAAAACTTACCAATGTGGCTTCTTTCCTGGCGGCATCGGAACTGACGGTTGAATGCCCCGGTTTGGGCGAATTGATTGTGGATGTTTCCTATGGCGGCAATTTCTATGCAATCGTGGATGTACAGAAAAATTTTATGGGAATTGAGCATTACAACGCCGACCAGCTGATAGCCTGGGCCAGGGAATTACGGAAACGCATCAACGAAAAGTATGAATTTGTTCATCCCGAAAATCCAACCATAAGCGGTTGCTCGCACGTGTTATGGACAGGTGCCGTGTTAAATCCTGCATCCACCGCCCGCAACGCCGTTTTTTATGGCGAAAAAGCCATTGACAGAAGCCCGTGCGGCACCGGTACTTCCGCCAGGATGGCACAGTGGTATGCAAAAGGGAAATTAAAAAAAGGCGATCAGTTTATTCACGAAAGCATCATCGGATCAACGTTTACCGGAACAATAGAAGCGGAAACCACTATTGCCGGTAAAGCGGCCATCAGGCCTGGTATTGAAGGCTGGGCAAGAATTTATGGTTACAATACCATCAGCATCGACGAAGAAGATGATCCCTACGCGTTGGGTTTCCAGGTACTGTAATCATCATGCAGTATCATTACTTGTACAAATACCGAACGATAAAGTCGCGGGCCATCCCCGGCCATCCTTTCAAAGCAGTAATAACCAACCAACATGCGTACATCAGTTCTCAGCATTATCCTTACCGTTCTTATTTTTTCTGCGGTTGCACAAATGAACAAAGACTATGTGCCCTGTAATGATATGCCCAATATTATACAGAATTATTATGCAGACATCATGGCGCTTGACAGGGTGTATGTTGC
>JBDSEV010000036.1:0-18602 GCA_039919885.1 Chitinophagaceae bacterium | reverse complement strand
GATGATTTCTGGGACAACTGGAAAGAAATACTTGCTATGATGAATTACGCCCGGCAATGGGAGCATGTTGGCGGTCCGGGCCATTGGCCCGATTGTGATATGCTGCAGGTGGGCAAATTGTCTAAACGCGGGCCCAATGGCAGGGAGCGTTATAGTCGTTTTACAGAAGATGAGTTGTATACCCATATTACGTTTTGGAGCATTTATCAATCTCCGTTAATGATTGGCGGCAACATGCCGGAAAACCGGGCACTGGAGCTTAAGCTGCTGACCAATGAAGAAGTGCTGGCGGTAAACCAGCACGGCATGTCTCCAACGCAATTGCTGAAAACAGACAGTAGTATGATTTGGATATCTTTTGCGCCGGGCGGTAAAGACGTGTATGTGGCGATGTTTAATATTGGTGAGAAGGCCAGTGATGTCTCCTTTGATTTTTCAACCCTCAAATTAAAAGGAAAACTACCTGTACGAGATCTGTGGAACAAGACAGATTTGGGTATATTTAAGAACCGGTTCTCCACGAAAATTAATGCGCACGGATCTGTATTGTTGAAAATTGCAACGAATCAGGTGCTTAATCCCAAAACAGTATCGGCAAACATTCATCCATAACGATAGCGTATGAAAAAGTTTCTTGCATTTCCCATCCTTTTAGCAGCTGTAGCTGTTTTTGCCCAACAACAGGATTACCCGGTGCATGGCGTACCGTTTACACAGGTAAAACTGACCGATAAATTCTGGTTGCCCAAAATTGAAACCAACAGAACCGTAACCATACCTGCTTCTTTTGAGCGGTGTGAAAATACGGGCCGTGTAAAAAACTTTACCATGGCAGCGGAAAAGAAAGGGAAGTTTTGCACCACCTTTCCTTTCGATGATACGGATATCTATAAAACCATTGAAGGTGCTTCTTTTTCGCTGGCGGTACACCCCGATGCGAAGCTTGCCGCCTATGTGGATTCACTCATTGTTATCATTGGCAAAGCACAGGAGCCCGATGGTTACTTATATACTGCACGCACCATTGATCCTGCGCATCCGCATATATGGGCAGGCACAGAAAGATGGCAGCGGGAAAGGGAATTAAGTCATGAGTTGTACAATGCAGGTCACCTGTACGAAGCCGCCGCCGCTCATTTTATGGCTACTAAAAAGACGAACCTGTTTAACATCGCAATAAAAAACGCAGACCTGGTTTGCAGCGTTTTTGGGCCTGGTAAACTGCATGTGGCACCAGGTCATGAAATTGTAGAAATGGGTTTGGTAAAACTTTATCGGCTTACCGGTAAAAAAGAATATGTAAACACGGCCAAGTTTTTTATAGAAGAACGCGGACGCTATACCGGGTACGATTCCAGCAGCAAAGACCCCTGGAAAAGCGGTTCCTACTGGCAGGATGACAAACCCGTAAATGACCAGGAGGAGGCGGAAGGCCATGCTGTGCGGGCCGGTTACCTGTATGCGGCGGTGGCAGATATTGCAGCGCTAACGGGCGATGATTCCTTATTGCATGCCATAGACAGGATTTGGACAAATATGGTTAGCAAAAAATTTTATGTTCAGGGAAGCATTGGTGCTAAAGGCGATGGCGAACGTTTTGGTGCTAATTATGAGTTGCCCAACGAAACCGCTTATAACGAAACCTGCGCAGCCATTGCTAATGTGTACTGGAACTATCGCATGTTTTTACTGCATGGCGATGCAAAATATATTGACGTACTGGAAAGATCGTTGTACAATGGACTACTATCTGGTGTTGGCCTGGATGGTAAATCATTCTTCTATACGAACGCCATGCAGGTAAAGCACGCCGGTGATGGAAGCGGTTCCAATGGCTTTACCACCGCTGGTGTAGAAGCGGCCCGCTCCGGCTGGTTTGAATGCTCCTGTTGCCCAACCAATATGGCGCGGCTGCTGCCCGCCGTTCCCGGTTATATGTACGCGCAGAAAGATGATAACCTGTATGTAAACCTTTTTATTAGCGGCACCGCTGATCTTAATATAGGAAAAACGCCTGTACAGGTGTTGCAGCAAAACAATTACCCCTGGGATGGTGCGCTTGCGTTTACCATGAATCCCAAAAAATCAGTGCTGTTTAATTTAATGGTGCGGATACCCGGATGGGCGCAGGATGCCGTTGTGCCATCCGACCTTTACCATTTTCAAAATAAGGCCGGCACCAAACCAGTTATAAAAGTAAACGGTTTGGCGGTTGACTATACCATCAAAGATGGCTACGCTGTGATTGCCAGGACATGGAAAAAAAATGATCTGGTGAATGTGGACTTGCCCATGGACGTTAGAAGAATTGCTTCCAGCAATAACCTAAAAGATGATATCGGGAAGGTAGCACTGCAGCGCGGGCCGCTGGTGTACTGCGCTGAATGGCCCGATAACAATGGCAAAACTTCCAACATTGTAATGCCGGAAGGCACAACGTTTACCAGCGAGTTTATGCCGGCATTGTTGAATGGTGTAACCGTTTTAAAAGCGGAGGTACCGGTTGTGCTGGTGAGCAATGGCTTAGTAAGTATGGTAAAACAACCCTTCACTGCCATACCTTATTACAGTTGGGCAAACAGGGGTAAAGGAGAGATGATGGTTTGGTTTCCTGCAGAAGTAAAAGGGGTAGATTTATTGGCGAAGTAAAAAGACAAACATAGCAAGTTGTATAACTGCACCCAATGCGTAACATTGGTTTTAATATTGAGAAAATAAAAGCAACGATGATTAATTTAAAGGAATTGGAAGTTTGGTTTGTAACTGGCAGCCAGCATTTATACGGACCAGAAACGTTGGCACAGGTGGCCACCCACTCGCAGCAGATTGCGGCGTTTCTGGACGGTTCTGCGCAGGTACCCGTTCGCGTTATATGGAAACCTACGGTAAAAACGGCAGAAGAAATTTACGCTGTTTGCCAGGATGCAAATACTACCCGCAATTGTATCGGTATCATTAGCTGGATGCATACATTTTCTCCCGCAAAAATGTGGATTGGCGGACTCAAAATCTTACACAAACCGATGCTGCACCTGCACACGCAGTTCAACCGCGATATTCCATGGGCTGCAATAGACATGGATTTCATGAATCTTAACCAGAGTGCCCACGGCGACAGGGAGTTTGGTTTTATGATGAGCCGTATGCGCCTTAACCGCAAAGTTGTGGCGGGTCACTGGCAGGACGGGCAGGTGCTGGAACAAATTAACGGTTGGGCAAGAACTGCGGCAGGCTGGGCCGACTGGCAGGGCGCAAAATTTGCACGTTTTGGCGACAATATGCGGAATGTAGCCGTTACGGAAGGTGATAAAGTAGAAGCTGAATTAAAGTTTGGATATTCTGTGAACACCTACGGCATCGGTGACCTGGTGAAAGTGATCAATGAAACTTCAGATGCTTCAATTGATGCATTGGTTGCAGAATATGCAGATGCCTACACGCTTAGTGCATCCTTGTTGAAAGGCGGCGCTCAGCATGCTTCCCTTCGCGAAGCCGCAAAAATAGAAATAGGACTACAGGCATTTTTGGAAGATGGAAACTTCAAAGGGTTTACAGATACGTTTGAGGACCTGCACGGCATGGCGCAATTACCAGGCATTGCCGCGCAACGGTTAATGGCAAAAGGATATGGTTTTTCGGGCGAGGGCGATTGGAAGACAGCTGCACTTGTAAGGGCGATGAAAGTAATGGGCAGCGGTTTGCAGGGTGGCAATTCATTCATGGAAGATTATACGTATCATTTTGATCCCAATAATGAATTGGTGCTGGGCTCGCACATGCTTGAGATTTGTTCGTCTATAGCAAAGGGAAAGCCTTCCTGCGAGGTGCATCCGCTCGGTATTGGTGGCAAGGCAGATCCGGTAAGGCTGGTCTTTAACTCGGCCGCAGGCCCGGCCATTAATGCTTCTGTTATTGATATGGGCAACCGTTTTCGTTTATTGGTTAACGAGGTGGTGGCGGTGGATCCCATCCAAAGCCTTCCCAAATTACCGGTGGCAAGGGTGCTTTGGAAACCTTACCCCGATATGAAAACTGGATGTGCAGCCTGGATACTTGCCGGTGGCGCCCATCATACCTGTTACAGTCAGAACCTAACGGCAGAAAACTTGCAGGATTTTGCGGAAATGGCCAATATTGAATTTGTACTGATTGGTAAAAAAACCAACCTGTATGATCTGAAAAATGAATTGCGGTGGAACGAGGTGTATTATAAATAGATCATGTATTTTAGTCGTCAGTCCCATGCCGTATTTCATTTGCGAAGAATACAAACGATTTTCGTTTGACGGACCACCTGGGAAACAATTGCAACAGATATTACCAAGCTTCATTAAAATAAAACAACGATCTGCTTATGAACAACAATTTGGCCTTAACGGACTACATTGTCTTTATTATTTATTTCATTATCGTAGCGGGCTATGGCTACTCTATTTATCTCAAACGGAGAAAAAATGAGCATGACGCCAAAGCATTCTTCCTGGCAGAAGGCACGCTTACCTGGTGGGCCATCGGCGCTTCGCTGATTGCATCAAATATCTCTGCAGAGCAGTTTATCGGAATGAGCGGCGAAGGGTTTTTCCTTGGCATTGCAGTTGCGGCGTATGAATGGATTGCAGCCATTGCGCTAATCATAGTAGCTGTCTGGTTTATCCCGGTTTACCTTAAAAATAAAATTTATACAATGCCGCAGTTTTTAAAAACGCGGTACAATGATTCAGTGGCGCTCATCATGGCCATCTTCTGGCTGTTCCTGTATGTATTTGTAAACCTAACTTCCATCTTATACCTGGGTGCCGTGGCCATCAACGGGCTGGCAGGTGGCGAGTACCTGCATGTTATTATGATAGGCCTTGCTGTTTTCGCCCTGTTTATTTCACTGGGTGGTATGAAGGTGGTGGCTTATACCGATGTAATTCAGGTAGCGGTACTTATTTTTGGGGGACTGGTTACGTCTTACATTGCATTAACTGTAGTAGGCGAAAAATTTGGCGTTGGCAGCAGCGCTATTGCCGGCTTTAAAGAATTGCTTCACCAGGCACCGGAGCATTTTAAAATGATCATACCCAAGCCTACCGCCGTTTCTAGCCAAAACGATATTGACAAATATATCACTTTTCCTGGATTGCTTTCTTACCTGGCAGGTATATGGATCATTAACCTGAACTACTGGGGTTGTAACCAGTACATCACGCAAAGAGCACTGGGTGCAGAACTGGAAACGGCACGTACCGGTATTTTGTTTGCCGGTATCCTGAAATTGCTGATGCCGCTGATTGTAATGCTCCCTGGTATTGCAGCGTTCGTGCTGTACAAAGGTGGTTACCTGCCACAGCTCGTTGGCGGTAAAGATGGCGCGTATTCTGCCGTGCTCACTTTTTTGCCTACCGGTTTAAAAGGTTTGTCGGTAGCAGCCCTCACCGCTGCTATTGTGGCATCGCTGGCAGGTAAGGTAAATAGCATTTCTACCATATTTACATTGGATATCTATCAAAAATATTTTGGCAAAACAGCCGATGAAAAGAAGCTGGTAACAACAGGCAGGGTAGCCGTATTTGTTGCCATGATACTGGCGGTGATGTTTACCTGGAACGACGTGTTGGGCATCGGCGGTAAGGGCGGTTTTACTTTTATACAGCAGTATACCGGGTACATCAGTCCGGGTGTATTTGCCATGTTTATCCTGGGTATGTTCTGGAAAAGAACTACGGGTGCCGCAGCAATAGCAGGCGTTATTACCGGTTTCGCATTATCCGTTTTGTTCAATGAGTTTGCACCCCAGTTGTTTGGCAATGAAACTTTTCTTTATACGGCATACCACACGCTGCACGATGGCAAAGATGTTTATGTGATACCGTTTCATATTTGTATGGGGCTTTCATTTATGTTTACCATGATAGTGATGGTGACCATGAGTTTGGCCGGACCTGCTGTTAATCCGAAAGCATTTATACTGCCGAAGGGTATGTTTAAGCTGAGTTCTACTACGCTGGCATTGATAATGGTAACTATTCTATTGATAGCAGCGTTATACGTAAAATTCTGGTAACGGCAGAGGAGCCCGTGCATATCATCAGAAAATCAGATCGCGTTTATGAGTATCATTCAGTATAAACACTTCGACAGGCATTTGCTGGCAATCGATTGTATTATTTTTGGATTTGATGGCAGGCACCTCAAAGGTTTATTTGTAAAACGGCGCATGGAGCCCCAAAAAGATAAATGGTCGCTGATGGGGGGCTTTGTAAATCAAGCGGAAAGTGTAAATGATGCGGCAGTCAGGGTATTGAATGAACTGACAGGGTTAAGCAATATTTACATGGAACAATTATTTTGTTTCGGCGATGCCGGGCGCGATCCCGCTGGCAGGGTAGTGTCCGTTGCTTATTTCGCGCTGATAAAGATTGACGATTACCCCGCGTCTTTAATGGCTATGCACAACGCTAAATGGGTGGAGCTCGATAAAATGCCCAGGTTAATTTTCGACCATAAACAAATGCTGCTGCTGGCGCAGGAAAGGTTGCGGCAGAAAGTGTTTAACCATCCCGTAGGGTTTGAATTGCTGCCGTATAAATTTACACTGCCGCAATTACAGAGCTTGTACGAAGCCATCTACGAAACGCCGCTGGACAAGCGCAACTTTACACGCAAGATTTTGTCGCTTGGCATCCTCAATAAATTAAAAGAAAAAGAAAAGGAATCTTCTAAAAAAGGCGCCTTTTATTATACGTTCGATAAGGCCAAATACAGGAAACTGGAAAATGAAGGGGTGCGATTTATTTAATGCGGCGGGTACTCTACCCTCCGGTTAACGCGCATCCAGTTTTAAACGTTCTATAAAACTGCAATTACATGAAACAGCTATTCATCTTTACCACCACTGCTTTTATTTTTTTCGCAGCTTCGGGGCAGTCGACTGCCCGCCTGCAGCTCGGCAATACCGCTTCGCCAGTTATCAGCAAACATATTTATGGTCATTTTGCTGAACACCTCGGACATTGTATTTACGGCGGATTTTATGTGGGGGATACGAGTAAAACAATACCCAACACCAATGGGGTACGCAATGATATCATCGCTGCGTTGAAAAAACTAAAGATACCTAACCTGCGCTGGCCCGGCGGCTGTTTTGCCGATACCTATCATTGGAAAGACGGCATCGGTCCGCGTGAAAAAAGACCCGCTATGGTAAATAAATGGTGGGGTGGCGTTACCGAGGACAACAGTTTTGGTACGCATGATTTTTTAAACATGTGTGAAGTACTGGGTGCCGAGCCCTATCTCTCAGGTAATGTAGGCAGCGGTACCGTTCAGGAACTGGCGGATTGGGTACAGTATACAAATTTTAATGGCAGAAGTCCGATGAGCGATTTGCGCCAGGTGAATGGTAGAAAAGATCCCTGGAAAGTAAAATTATGGGGCATTGGAAATGAGGCCTGGGGCTGCGGTGGCAATATGAAACCCGAATATTATGCAGACGAATACCGTAAGTACGCAACGTTTATATCCGATTGGGAAAATACCGGTGGCCTGCTCCGGATCGCTTCCGGCGCAAGTGATGCGGATTACCACTGGACAGAAACATTAATGAAAAATATTCCGCTGAATATGCTGGGCGGTGTGGCCATGCACCATTACTCCGTGCTTGAATGGACTAAAAAAGGGCCTGCTGTTAATTTTACAACGGAACAATATTTTGGCACCATGAAGCAGGCCTGGCTGATGGAAGAACTTGTTACAAAACATGCAGCCATCATGGATAAATATGACCCGCAGAAAAAAATAGCGTTGGTGGTAGATGAGTGGGGCGGTTGGTATGATGTGGAACCAGGTACCAATCCTGGCTTTCTATTTCAGCAAAACACCATGCGTGACGCGATGATTGCAGGTGTAACACTCAATATTTTTAATAATCATGCGGACAGGGTGCGCATCGCCAACCTGGCCCAGTGTGTAAATGTATTGCAGGCTGTTATTCTTACCGACAAGGAAAAAATGATCCTGACGCCAACCTATCACGTAATGGAAATGTACAATGTACACCAGGATGCAACACTGGTACCTGTTTCGCTGACTGCCGGCAGTTACCGCCTGGGTAACGACTCGTTGCCTGCTTTGTCTGTCTCTGCTTCAAAAGATAAAAACGGGCTGGTGCATATTTCGCTGGTGAATATTGATCCATTGAAAAATGCGGATGTTACGCTGGATCTTGGCGGGGTTGCAATGAAGCAGGTAACGGGCAGAATTATTGTTTCGCCAAAACTGCAGGATTATAATTCATTCGAAAACCCTGACAAAATAAAGCCCGTTGTTTTTAATGGTGCTACTATCAAAGCAGGCGCCGTACAGGTAAAGCTTCCTCCTGCATCCGTTGTTGTGCTGGAATTAAAATAAAGATTGCGCTTACCGTCTGTTGGCCTGCCGTGCGTCCGGAAATGCGCATGTGGTTAAAGCATCTGGCATGCAGGAAACGCTGCGCCATTCATCAAATCATCGTTATTAATTGAATATTCACTGTTGCCTGGCCCAACGAAAATAAATACATGATTTAAAAATCAACGATCAACTGCTATGGAGAAAATATATAAATGGGGTATTATTGGCCCGGGCAGAATTGCACAGAAATTTGCTGCGGCGCTTGCGCTTGTTCCGGATGCGCGTCTCCATGCGGTTGCCTCCAGGGACAGTGAAACGGCCCGAGTCTTTGCTAAAAAATACCAGGCATCCGTTTTTTATGACAACTACGCGGCACTGGCGGCCGATGAAAGTATTGATGCGGTTTACATTGCAACACCACATACTTACCATCACGCACATGTGTTGCTGTGTTTGCAGAACAAAAAAGCAGTGTTATGCGAGAAACCAATGTCTGTCACCTATGCCAGTACGGTAGAAATGGTGGATGCAGCGCGGCGCAATAAGGTGTTTCTTATGGAAGCGATGTGGTCCAGGTTCCTGCCCATCATACAAAAAACATTGGAGTTGGTTAAGGAGGGTGCCATCGGGGAACTGAAATATATACATGCAGATTTTGGATTTGTAGCGCCGTTTAACGCGGGCAGCCGTTTATATGATTTGAAATTGGGTGGTGGATCATTGCTCGACGTTGGGGTATATCCGTTATTCCTTGCATTGCTGCTGATGGGTAAGCCCGACGAGATCAAGTCTTTTGCGCACCTGGCCCCAACGGGAGCAGACGAAACCACCGATGCCATTTTATATTACAAAGATGGAAAGATGGCCAATATTGTTTCCTCAATTGTATCCCAGACGCCCATAGTGGCAACAATCACGGGTACCGAAGGAACCATTACGCTGGAACGCCCCTGGTACAAAGGAACGGTGTTGCACATACGAAAACAAGACATTGTAACCCAAACCCTGTCTTTGCCGTATGGGGACAATGGTTTTGAATACCAGGTAAAAGAAGTGCAACGGTGCCTGGAAAATAAATTAATTGAAAGCAGTTTGCTGCCGCTGGATTTTAGTCTGATGATGAGCCGTGTAGCAGATGATATCTGCAAAGCAAATAATATTGCTTATGAATATTACTGATTTTACACTTATAAAGAAATTTCCTAATAAAATACGTAGCAGCGTGTTGGTAGGTTCACGAAGTAAATACGATATATTTGTTCTTTATTGCTGCTATTTTACGTAGTCAAATGCTACGTCGGAAAATCAATTGATTGTGATCTATCTAATTACGTATAATTATAATATGTAAATTATTGATCCAGTGGTGTTACGCTATTATTTTTATCGAATTGTCCGCTAGTTTTGAGGTAGGATTTTTTCCAAAACCTCAAAAACTATCACACTATGTTACTGACTAAAACAACAAAACAAAGCGGCCAGATCGTTAACAGCAAACACGTTGAATCTTTATTAAGCAATTACAAGAAAGAAAGATGGCTGCAGAATTCCAATCATATCGGCAAAGCAGATTCGCTGAGTGTATGGTACAGTTTGGATCAATTACAAGCTTTTCTTGATACTGCAAAAGAAAGCGGAGCAGATGGTATAAAAATGTATTTTGGTGTATATACCCCTGATACCGCCGGCCAGGAAATTTACGAAGACAGGCAGACGATTGTGCTGGTGGCAACAAAAGAAAAAGAACTGGCCAACGGAACGGTTATTGATAAAAATATTTATACCAACACAGGAGGGAAACCAGAAATAGTTGCGTTTAATGTAGGCCGGCTATGTCCTCCCACATGCGCAGGTGGCGGTACAGGTAATGGTACCGGTTTTGATCTCGAAAACCCCGGCATTTTGATCGACAAACAAGGGGAAGGCATGATCGTTATTTAAACATCATCTCCGTTTAATTTTATAATATAAACCCTGCATTGCAGGGTTTTTTTATATTTTTACGTGATACGCATACAGCGTCTTAGCTATGCCGCTTTATATAAAATCAATAGTTATCTGTTTTGTTGCCAGTTTAATCGGTGCAATTTTTTTTAAAGAGAACCGAAAGATTCCGCTGGTGCTGTTTCCGGTGTTTTTGATTATTAGTTTTATAGGCGAATATTATGGCTTTCAATCCTCTGCCAAAAATCAGAATAACACCCTTTTTTATAATCTCTTCAGCCTGTTCGACTTTGTTTTTTACCTGTTCTTTTTCTTTTTAATTGCTAAAAATAGAAAAATAAGAAATACAATTGCATCCGTCACCGTGGTGTATACCGCTATCTCGCTGGTGAATATCTTTTTTTACCAGGGGCGGGACGGTTTTCACAGCTACACCTATGTGTTAGGCTGTATTTTGGTGGTTGTAAACGCAATTCTGTATTTTTATTTTTTATTCCGGATGCCGGAAACCATCAATCTCCTTCGTAACCCCTTTTTCTGGATTGCCGCAGGCCTCATGTTTTATTACGCCTGTACGTTTTCGTTATTTGGACTTACTAACTTTATCATTCAAAACGGTTATTACAATAATATTTTGACCACCATTAGCGACTTTTTAAACATATTACTTTACAGTTTATACATTATTGCGTTTTTATGCAGAACCAATCTTCGGAACTCATTGCAGTGATCTTAGGCGGCATCTTTCTTGCATTGCTGCTGGTTGGTTTTATAATCACCATGCTTTTTATCTACCGGAAAAGACAATACCAGCACCAGCAGGAATTGCTGCATGCCCGGCTGGAAATACAAGAGAATATATTTAAGAACTTATCAGAGGAAATCCATGACAATATTGGCCAGGAATTATCGGTATTGAAGCTGACGCTGTCGGTTATAGCAGTGGAAAAAAAAGAAGAGGCAGAAAAGTTTATCATTGAAAGCAAGGGGATGGTGAGTCACATTATTACCAGCATTTCCGACCTCTCGAAAAGCCTGCACACAGACCGCATAATAAAGATCGGCATCATTGAAGCGGTACGGTTTGAACTGGAAAAGATTGAAAAAACAAACCTTTTTAAAACGGATTATTCCTACGCCGATGTTGATTTTGAAATCAATTCAGGCACCGAGATTTTCCTTTTCCGTATAATACAGGAAGTGCTGAACAATATAATAAAACATTCAAAAGCGCAAAATATAAAAGCCGATTTGATTTATAAAGAAAAAAGCATAATTTTTACTTTTACAGACGATGGAATAGGTTTTGACGTTAAGGAAGCGATGCAGCGGCCTTCTTCTAACAGGGGTATTGGTCTTACCAGTATGATGAACAGGGCAAAACTGATTGGCGGCCAGCTGATAATAAAAAGCCAGGCAGGGAAAGGAACAACCACTGTTATTGAAATACCGGCTGTTATTTCAGGTAATAAAACGGCGTAATCAAACGAACATCAATCGTACCAATGCCCAGGAAGTATAAAATAGCTATAGCGGATGATCACATATTGGTGCGTAAGGCCCTCACCAGGCTTATCAACTCATTTGAAGGATACACTATTTTTTTTGAAGTTGACAATGGGACCGAATTAAAAAAAAAGATACTTGACACAGGCATGCCTGATATTGTGCTGATGGATATCAATATGCCCAATGGAAATGGCTACGATACCACGGCCTGGCTGCACCGGAATTATCCCTACATAAAGGTCCTGGCCCTGTCAATGCTGAGTGATGAGGCCGTGATTATAAAAATTCTGAAATTGGGCGCCAAAGGGTATATCCTAAAGACGATGGAACCGGAGGAATTGAAAAATGCGCTGGACGCTGTAATAAAAAATGACTTTTATCTCCCGGAAATTATCTCCGGAAAAATTATTAGCGGGCTGCAGCACAATGTAGATGAAGACAAAAAGGAGATTGTGCTTTCAGACAAAGAAAAAAGATTTCTGCACCTGCTGGCTTCTGAAATGACATACAAAGAAATTGCTGCTAAGATGTCCGTCAGCTCCAGAATGATAGATGGCTACAAAGCTGCCCTATGCGAAAGGTTTGAGGTAAAAACAAGGGTGGGCCTGGTGATGTACGCCGTAAAAAATAAGCTGCTGGAAATTGGGATGGAATAATTTGGTTAATTCACTCGCTGCCTGTTCATAAATGTTTTCCGGTAAGCCGACGGGGTGCAGTTTTTTACTTTCAAAAATTGTTTGTTGAAATTTGCAAGCGTGTTAAACCCGCTGTCGTAACAAATAGAAACAATATTATTTTGCGTATCAATAAGTTGTTTACAAGCATAACCCACCCGCACCTCATTTAAAAAGTCGATATACGTTTTCTTGGTGCTTTTTTTAAAGTAACTGCAAAATGCCGGTATACTCATAGCAACGCTCTTCGCTACATCATGAAGCGTCACCGGCTCCTGGAAACAATCAATGGTATACTGGAGAATTTTATCAATTCTTTCTTTATTTTTTGAATTGAATACTTTTATTTCCTGGGTAGATAAACTGGTATAGTCGCCTTGCTGCGCAATTAACAACAGGCAATGGCATAGGTTAATGATACGCTCAAATCCGGTTGCGCCTTCCAGTTGCTGTAGCAGTGGCGTCAATGCGCGCCTGCTTCTTTCATTCATTTTTAAACCATGCGCCGCCGTCTCCAGCAGGTTTTTTATTTGCCGGCATTCCGGCAGCTGCAGGAAATGACCGCCCCAGAAATCTTCTTTGAACTGCACAACAATGGCGCTGGTAACAAGGTCTTTATCCGCTTTCTGAAAAGTATGCGGCAAATTAGACCCGAGGAAAAAAATATCGCCGCAGGCAAAATCGCCTACGTAGTTTCCAATAAAACTGGCACCTTCTCCTTTCGTAAAAAGAATCAGCTCATATTCTGCATGCTGGTGCCAGGGCACTTCAAAATGGGGCGTGCAAAACGTTTTTGCCAGAAAAGAGGTGTCCGCTGACAACGGCAGTTTTTCTATTAGAGGTTTCATATCTAAACTATATTAACCTTATTTTGTGTATCTGGGTGTAATTTATATTAAATTAGTTTCAGTTTTTAAAAATAAAGTTGCAGTGACTAGCGGTTCAGTCCCTTAATTTTACATCGCAAATTTCATTGATTTACTTCAAATATTGCTGCCAATATGCTTCTTCTCGGAATAGACATAGGAACTTCTTCTATTAAAGTGGCTGTAACAGATTCCCAAACCGGTGGTTGTGTATCAACTGCCCAGTTTCCGGAAGACACAGAAACCGGTATTATTTCAGAACAACCCGGATGGGCGGAACAGTCACCCGAAATGTGGTGGCAACATGTACAGAACGCTGTTTTAAAAGCAAATGCCAGCGGCAAATACCAGCCGAAAGATATTGGCGCCATCGGCATCGCTTACCAGATGCACGGACTGGTAATCGTTGATGAGCAACAGCAGGTGCTCCGTCCTTCTATTATATGGTGCGATAGCCGGGCTGTAGCGATTGGCGAAAAGGCCGGGCAGACCATCGGCGCTGAAAAATCATTGCAGCACCTCCTCAACTCGCCCGGCAACTTTACCGCTGCCAAACTCGCATGGGTAAAGGCCAACGAACCCGATATATTTAAGCGAATTCACAAGATCATGTTGCCCGGCGATTTTATTGCCATGAAACTAACCGGTGAAATCACCACCAGTATTGCCGCTTTGTCGGAAGGTATTTTCTGGGACTTCAAAACAAATAGCTTGTCGGAGGATGTATTTAATTATTTTGGTTTCGATAAAAAAATTATTCCTTCCATTCAACCTGTTTTTGCCGCGCATGGAAACGTTAGCGGTAAAGTAGCCGCTTTGCTCGGCCTTACAGTGGGTATACCTGTTACATACAAAGCTGGCGATCAGCCAAACAATGCGCTGTCGCTTAATGTACTTGAACCGGGAGAAGTAGCTGCAACCGCAGGTACATCAGGCGTTATTTATGGTGTCAGCGATTCGCTTACTTATGATCCGCAATCGAGGATCAATACATTTGCACACGTTAATTACAGCGCAGACAATATCCGTACCGGCGTATTACTCTGCATCAATGGCACTGGTATTTTAAACCGGTGGATGAAGAACATTTTTTCAGGCAATGCAAGCTACGGGGAAATGAATGAAGCCGCAGCCACTGTGCCGGCAGGGTCTGCAGGCATTAAAATCTTACCATTTGGCAATGGTGCAGAAAGAATGCTGAACAATAAAATGATCGGATCACAATTTTATGGAATCGACCTTAACGCACATACGCGTGCGCACCTGGTACGTGCTGCCCAGGAAGGGATTGCTTTTTCGTTTCGCTATGGCCTTGATATTATGCGCGAAAATGGCATGAATCCTACAGTCATCCGGGCCGGAAGGGCCAACTTGTTTTTGAGCAGTGTATTCGCACAGGCTTTTGTAGATGCAACCAATACGCCAGTCGAATTATATGAGTGCGACGGCAGCGTTGGTGCAGCTGTTGGTGCGGGGATCGGTGTTGGAGCATATCGTTCTGCCAAAGAAGCTTTCAGCACAACCAAACCATTGCAGTTAATTGAACCCAAAGACGCAGCAGCACACGATGTTTTTTACCAGGAGTGGAAAGCATTATTGCTGAAACAAAGCTGATGCTGGAACCTCGATTGTTAGAAATAGCACAGGCGATTTATATAAAAATGAAGTTTTATTTTTTTAAACAAACAAATAATAATTACCATGTCAGTAGTAACAGGCGACAAAGAATTCTTCAAAGGCATCGGTCCGGTAAAATATGAAGGACCGCAATCAGACAATCCACTTGCATTCAGGTGGTACGACGAAAACAAATTGGTAGCAGGTAAAACCATGAAAGAATACCTGCGTTTTGCAGTAGCATACTGGCACTCATTTGTTGGAAATGGTGGAGATCCGTTTGGTGAGCCAACCCATATTTATTCCTGGGATGAAAAATCAGATGCGGTTGGCCGTGCAAAGGATAAAATGGATGCCGCTTTCGAATTTTTCACCAAATTAAACCTGCCTTATTATTGTTTTCATGATGTGGATGTGGTGGACTACACCAACAACGTTGCTGACAATGAGAAACGTTTACAGGCGCTGGTAGATTACGCAAAGGAAAAACAAAAAGCGAGTGGCGTAAAATTGTTATGGGGTACTGCCAATCTTTTTTCCAATCGTCGCTATATGAATGGTGCCGGTACCAATCCGGATTTTCATGTGTTAACGCATGGCGCTGCGCAAGTAAAAGCCGCACTGGACGCAACCATCGCACTGGATGGTGAGAATTATGTATTCTGGGGTGGCCGTGAGGGTTACATGACGCTGCTGAACACTGATATGAAACGGGAGCAGGAGCATTTCGCTACCTTTTTGCATAAGGCGCGCGATTATGCAAGAAAGAACGGATTCAAAGGCACCTTCTTTATTGAACCGAAACCATGTGAGCCCAGCAAGCACCAATACGATTACGACTGCGCAACGGTGATCGGCTTCCTGCGCCAGTTTGATTTGCAAAATGATTTCAAAATAAATATAGAAGTCAACCACGCCACCTTGGCCGGTCATACTTTTCAGCACGAGTTGCAAGTAGCTGCGGATGCAGGTATGCTGGGTTCAATGGATGCCAACCGCGGCGATTACCAGAATGGCTGGGATACGGATCAGTTTCCTAATAATATTAATGAACTTACGGAAGCGATGCTGGTAGTTTTAGAAGCAGGCGGCCTGCAGGGTGGAGGTATTAATTTTGATGCCAAGCGCAGAAGAAATTCTACAGACGTGGCGGACTTATTTCATGCACACATCGGGGGCATTGATACTTTTGCGCGTGCGCTAATCATCGCAGATAACATCCTGCAAAAATCTGATTACAAAAAAATACGGAAAGACAGGTATGCTTCTTTTGATGCCGGTAAAGGAAAGGATTTTGAAGCCGGTAAATTGTCATTGGAAGACCTGCGTGATTACGCAGTTGCCAATGGAGAGCCTGCAGTAACAAGTGGTAAGCAGGAATACCTGGAGAATATTATTAACCGGTTTATTTGATTAAGTAAAAATTAAAAAGTAAAAATTCAAAATTCAAAATTCAAAATTTGGCCACGCTTTCGAAGGGGTAGAACCTGTTGCCGGGGCCGAGCCTTAATACACTATTCAACTCCCCGGAGTTGTAGCACTCATTTCGTCTGCCCCGGCTTCTAAGCCGGGGCAGATTGTTTTTCAGCCCTGCGGTCTTCCCGGCAGCTCAATTAGCGGGAGACAAAGGAGCTGATGAACTAATTGGACTTAAACCCCGGTGCAACCGTAACAAAAAAATTGAAGGGATCCACCGGCCGAAACTTTCGGAGTAGCAGATAAGTCTGAAGGGCTTAACAATTGTAACCCCTGGTGCAACGGTAGTATAAAAACTTGAAGTGATGTAGTAGACCCGACGCCCCAAGTTTCAGCGCAGAAGAGAAGCCTGAATGGCTTCAACAAAAGTAGCCCCCGGTGCAACCGTAACAAAAAAATTGAAGGGACCCACCGGCCGAAACTTCGGAGCAGTGGAGAAGCCTGAAGGGCTTCAACATACGTAGCCCCGGGTGCATCCCGGGGATTGGACCATTGAAGTAAAAAAGAACCCTGCAGGGGTTCAACGTGTTGCGGCGGCCAGGCGTTTAAATACGCTATTCAACTCCTCCGGAGTTGTATTATATAGTTCATTTTCCCCGGGTTTCACCCGGGGTTACAATTGTTAAGCCCTCCGGGCTTTACCCGCCAGAAATATGATGTAAATCACGGACCCGGCATGATTTCGATAGAAACCCCCGGTGCAACCGTAACGAAAAAAAATGAAGGGATGTAAAACCCACCGGCCGAAATTTTCGGAGCAGAAGATAAGCCTGCAGGGCTTCAACAAAAGTAGCCCCGATGCTACCGTAAAAAAAAAATTGAAGGGATGTAAAACCCACCGGCCGAAACTTTCGGAGCAGTGGAGAAGCCTGAAGGGCTTCAACAATAGTAACCCCCGGTGCAACCGGGGGAGTGTAACCTCCAACCAACAGAACCCCGGAGGGGTTCAACGGCGGGTTAAAGGCTACACCGCGGCTTTTTACTTTTGACTTTTGATTTTTGACTTTTGATTTCCCTACGCGTGTTTTCTTGCCTGCTGCCTCAACAAGTAGCGCTCCCGGATAATATCCTGCACCGCCACTTTTTTTATTTTACTTTCAAGCCAGGATATAATGTCCAGGTAAGCGAATGCGCGCGTCTCAAAACGGTTGCGTTCGTATTTTTTTACAATGTCCAGCAGGTGTTGAAAAGCGGGTGGCAGCTGCTTCGGACTTAACCGGAACGAGTTGCGTAAAAACTTAAACATCTCTTCTTCCACCACGCTCAGGTTGTCCATTTTTGCCATAAAGCGATAGACGGATTTGGTGAGGTACTCCAGCAAATCGTAATTACCCAACTCATAGTGGGCTATTAAATGCAGCAGGCGGGCGTAGCACTGCAAATCAGTCCGCAGGTCTACTTTCCAGTTGATAATCTTATTGAGGTAGTCAATGGCTTTTTCATTGTTGCCACTGCCAAAATACAAACAGGCAATTTTATAATAGAATACAAGTATCCGGTGCCGGTCGAGATAGATTTCATACTCGCGTAGTTTTTCGGCAATGCCGGGAACAATTTTTACGCCTTCTGAAAACGTTCCTTCAATAAAATGTTTGTTAATAAGTGCTGTGCTGAAATAAACGAAACACTGTATCTGGTTGTTTTCATTTTGTACAACAATGTCCGATTGCGAAAATAGTTCAAACTGTTTCAGTACGTCATTGAACTTATCATAGTTCTGCAAATCAAAATGTGCACCCAGTAAATTGTGCAGGCCCTTAATATAATGCGAAGTTTCTATGTCCACCATGAAAGCGTAGTCTGAAAACAGGTCTACCCATTTTTGGGTATAGCGGTAATACATCAAAAAATCCTGCCGTATAAATCCATACCAGGAATAACTCTGGTACAGGTAGAGTTTTTCATAAAAGCCGTGCGGCGATTTAGCATGGGTGGGATAATGGTCATCAAAAAATTTCTGTACAGCGGCTTCGTCATTTTTATTGCGCGCATGACCATTTCTGATATACCAGCTATACAGCAACAACGATAAGTTAGAGAGCTTGCTGATTTGCATCAGCCGATCAGTAACGTCATCAGCCTCTGACGTTAGTTGTTCGGCCCTGTCCTGCATACTGCGCGTGATGTGCAGGGCCTCAAT
>JBDSEV010000087.1:0-63174 GCA_039919885.1 Chitinophagaceae bacterium | reverse complement strand
CCGTGCGCGGGTCCTTCCCTCCAATTATGTTTTCAATTAGCAGGCCCGCTGCCTTTCTGTCGCGCCAGTAGATATCGTTGGGCCATTTGATAGTAGTTTCATCCCCGGCATTCGCCGCAAAAAAATCATGGATGCCCAGCGCTATGGCCGCGTTAAATAAGAATTGCTGTGCCAATTGAAGGCCGGAGGTGTTCAGTACCAGGGTAAGAATAATGTTGGTGCCGGGATCGGTCAGCCAGGCCTTTCCACGCTGGCCTTTTCCCTGTACCTGGGCCATCGCAAAGTAGCCATCTCCGTGCTTTGCCAATCCGGTGCGAACCTTTGCCATGGCATAGTTGTTGGTACTGTCAACTGATTCTAAAATGGTTAGGTGCCCGCCGGTG
This sequence comes from Chitinophagaceae bacterium, assembly GCA_039919885.1. Taxonomy (GTDB): domain Bacteria; phylum Bacteroidota; class Bacteroidia; order Chitinophagales; family Chitinophagaceae; genus JACMLD01. The sequence goes on along the minus strand of JBDSEV010000087.1, from coordinate 62,791 downwards.
TAAATCATGGTATGCTGAATGATTAAACATTAGTACTTTTGGCAGCAGCGAAAATAAGATTTTAGACAGGATACGCTAAAGGATAAATATAAATGACTATTTTGTCACTATTAGAGTCCCGCGACACACAGCAAATTGAGCAACGAACGATAGAAAGCTTCACTTAAACGACTATACTTTATTCACTTAAACGTTTTGATTATTTGGAACAACTGAGCATGTTAGCTAACCGCAAGCCGGACAGCGCAACCCGATTGACAAGGAACTCGAGAATCTTTAAGACCATCATCCACGCCATTCAGCAAAAAAAGGGGGAACACATCGTATCATTAGACCTGCACAAGATACCCGAAGCGGTCACTGATTTTTTTGTGATATGCCATGCCTCCAGCACCACACAGGTAAAAGCCATCTCCGACAACGTAGAAGCTATGGTAAAGCAGGAATGCGGTGAAGCGCCATTCAGGCATGAAGGACAACACGGATCGCAGTGGATTTTGGTAGACTATATCAATGTGGTAGTGCATGTAATGCATACGGAAGCCAGGACATTTTACAAACTGGAAGAGATGTGGAGCGATGCGGGCATCACCGAACACAATTAACGGTTTAATAAAAGTTTATAACCCCTATTTCGAACAAACATGCGTCAAAATCATTTATTTAGTACGCACATAAAAACAATATGGCACAGGAAGACTTGAAACCGAACGAAAAAGCAAATAGAATACGACCCCAGGGCGGCGGCGATGAGCCGAAGAAAGGACCCAGGTTTAATATATATTGGGTATGGGCAGCCATCGCAGTAGTATTAATTGGCTTCAATCTGTTTACCGGAAAATTTACCCCCAGCGCAGTTGAAACTACCCAGCAGGACTTCTACCAGATGCTGGCAAAAGGCGACGTTGAAAATTTCGATGTTATCAGCAACAAGGACCTGGTACGGGTTTATATTAAGAAAGACAGCCTTTCCAAAAGCGATATACAAGCGAAGTTGGCTAAGAAAACGGAGCCGGTAGGCGAAAAAGGCCCGCAGTTTCAGTTTTACATCAGCGATTCCAAGATATTCGCGGATGATTTGCGTGCGTTTTACCTGAAATATCCCAACCTTCAACCAATTTATCCAAATCCTTCCAAGGAAGGCGAATGGGTGCCGCAGGCGCTCAATATTTTATTGCCTATTGTGGCTATTGTGCTGATATGGGTGTTGCTGATGCGTAAAATGGGCAGTGGTGGCGGTGGCGCCGGCGGGCCGGGCGGCATTTTTAATATCGGTAAATCAAAGGCTACTTTGTTTGATAAGGGTACCCGGGTAAACATCACTTTTAACGACGTGGCCGGCCTGGACGAAGCAAAAGTGGAAGTAATGGAAATTGTGGATTTTCTAAAAAATCCGAAAAAATATACTGCCCTGGGTGGCAAAATTCCAAAAGGTGCGTTGCTGGTAGGGCCACCTGGTACCGGTAAAACCCTGCTGGCGAAGGCCATGGCGGGTGAAGCGCAGGTTCCTTTCTTTTCCATGAGCGGCTCAGACTTTGTTGAATTGTTTGTAGGCGTTGGTGCGAGCCGTGTACGTGACCTTTTTAAACAAGCAAGAGAAAAAGCTCCCTGTATTATTTTTATAGATGAGATTGACGCCATTGGCCGCGCAAGAGGAAAAAATGCGGTAATGAGCAATGATGAAAGAGAAAGCACCCTGAACCAGTTGCTGGTGGAAATGGACGGATTTAGCGGGGAAACCGGCATCATTGTGCTGGCTGCTACCAACAGGCCGGATGTGCTGGATACGGCTTTGCTGCGCCCCGGTCGTTTTGATAGGCAGATTGAAATTGATAAACCAGATTTGAAAGGACGGGAACACATTTTTAAAGTGCACCTGAAACCCATTAAGATTTCACAAACACTGGATATATATAAACTGGCCGAACAAACACCTGGTTTTGCAGGTGCGGATATTGCCAATGTATGCAACGAAGCAGCACTGATTGCCGCCAGGAAAGGCAAAGATGCGGTTGACATGTCAGATTTCCAGGATGCCATTGACCGTGTAATTGGTGGATTGGAGAAGAAAAATAAAATCATTTCTCCGGATGAGAAAAAGATTATTGCGTATCATGAAGCCGGTCACGCTATTTGCGGCTGGTTCCTGGAACATGCTTATCCGTTGTTAAAGGTAACCATTGTACCAAGGGGTACGGCAGCGTTGGGTTATGCGCAGTACACACCCAAAGAACAATACTTGTATAATACGGACCAGCTAACAGACCAGATTTGTATGACACTCGGAGGAAGGGCAAGCGAAGATATTTTCTTCAGCAAAATTTCTACCGGTGCGCAGAACGATTTGCAGCAGATTACCCGTACCGCATATGCCATGGTAACAGTCTATGGTATGAACGATAAAGTGGGCAATGTTAGCTATTATGATCCCCAGCAGGAAAATGCTTTTACCAAACCTTATTCAGAAGAAACTTCCAAAATCATTGACCAGGAAGTAAGAAAACTGATCGACAATGCTTTTGAAAGAACAAAGAAATTGCTGATTGAGAAAAAAGAAGAGGTAAAAAAACTGGCTGAAGCATTGCTTGAAAAAGAAGTATTGTTCAAAAGTGATGTGGAAGCATTGATTGGTAAACGTCCTTTTGAGGAAAAGAAATTATTGGACGTGGATCACAAAGAACCGCATGCTACTGACGGTGCCATCAGCGAAGGTGTTCCGCCCTACGACAGCGGGGTTACCAACAGGGCACACAACTAATACCTTTTTTTGTTGCTGCTGAAAGATGAAGTGAATTGGCAACTATATAAATGATAAGTAATGAGTGTATCTTCTTCCAAAGAAGTAATCCTTAAAAAAATAAGAGAGGCGTTGATTGAATCAACGCCTCTTCCTTTTCCGCTGAGTGAAGGAACAGCCTCTTTATACCATCCTGCCCAAAAAGAGCTTGAAATACAGTTTGCCGAAGAGTTTGGTAAACTACAGGGCAAATTTGCATTCTGTTTAAATCTTACGGAATGTTGCGTCCAGCTGAATGCGTTGATTGCTGAAAAAAACTGGCACAACCTATTTTGCTCCGAAACCGCGCTGCTGCAATCACTCACCAGTGCTGCAGTCAATGGCCTTTCGCAAACCAGCCTGGCAGATTGCGATGCCAGCATTACCACGTGTGAAAGCCTGGTGGCAAGAACCGGCAGCATTGTACTAAGCAGTGCGGGCCAGAGCGGAAGAACCGTAAGCATATATGCGCCGGTTCATGTCTGTATTGCTTATACCGCCCAGTTGGTGTATGATATAAAAGATGCGCTATTGCTGCAGAAAGAAAAATATGGAACCAGGCTTCCTTCCCTCATCAGTTTTGCATCGGGCCCCAGCCGCACTGCCGATATTGAAAAAACATTGGTAACCGGGGTGCATGGCCCTAAAGAAGTATACCTGTTTTTAATAGACCAGCCCTAACCAATACCGTTTCCGGGCAGGCGGCATGTACCCATTTTCTCCAGCAATGGCCACCATACCCCGGTCATCAAATTCCCAAATCATCAAATACAAATTCATTAATTACGGTTTATCTTTACGAACTATGGAATTCGCTAATCATCAACTATTTGTTTACGGCTCCTTACGCAGTGGGTTCAATCACCCGGCCTATGCTTATATCAGTACGCATTTTGCACTGGTTGGCAGCGCAAAAGTAAAAGGCAAGTTGTATGATCTGGGAAGCTATCCGGCAGCCCTGCCCACCGACGATGAAACTTATATTCTGGGTGAGCTGTACCGCCTGAAAGAAGAACAGGATTTTTCCTGGGCCATCGCACAGGTAGACGATTACGAGGGTGTAAATCCCGAACCCGGTGAAACGGCGCTTTATACCAGGCAAAAAACAACCGTTTATATAGATGGCCAAACCACCAGCGCCTGGATATACTGGTACAACAATGATATAGCAGGCAAGCCATTAATTGCTTCTGGAGATGTACTGGAATATCTTCAGCAAAAGAAATCATAGTACATGCAACTGCTACCCGGCAAAAAAATATATTTTCTGTCTGATTTTCATTTGGGGACGCCAGACTATGCCAGCAGCCTGGAAAGAGAAAAGAAAATAGTGCGTTTTCTTGACAGCATTACACCCGATGCCGCGGCCATTTTCATTGTGGGTGATTTGTTTGATTTCTGGTACGAATACCGCACCGTGGTACCGAAGGGCTATGTGCGGATCCTGGGTAAAATGGCATCCATTACCGACAGTGGCATACCGATGTATTTTTTTGTTGGCAACCATGATATGTGGATGAAAGGTTACTTTGAAAAAGAGATGAACATCCCTGTCTATTTTGAACCCCAAACCTTTTCATTCAATAATAAAAAGTTCTATATAGGGCATGGCGATGGCCTGGGGCCGGGCGACCATGGCTATAAATTCATAAAAAAGGTTTTTCGCAATCCTGTTTGCCAGTGGCTTTTTGGCATATTACCACCAGCGGTTGGGGTAGGACTTGCCAATTATTTCAGCAGAAGCAGCCGCGCCGCCACCGGGCATACCGATGGTAAATTTTTGGGTGAAGAAAATGAGTGGCTGATTAGTTACAGCAAGGAAATATTGCAGCAGGAATCATTTAACTATTTTATTTTCGGTCACCGTCACCTGCCGATAGATTTTTCACTGCCAGGCAATAGCAGGTACATTAACCTGGGCGACTGGATACAATATGATTCGTATGCCGTATTTGACGGCCATCACTTAGAACTAAAATATTACAAAGCCTGAAACACCTGATTTTTATATTATGTTGTTGCTCCTTTTCTGCAACCTCCTTTGCGCAAAAAGATACTGCGGTAAAGCTGGTTACCGTTATCAAAGGGAAGTATGCAGATTTTTCGGTAGATAACCTGGGCAACATCTTGTTACTGGACAGCAATAACCAACTCAAAAAAGTATCCGGCAACGGAGATTCCATCGCCATTTTCAATGACGTGCGCAAATACGGAAAAGTTTTTTCGATCGATGCCGGCAACCCCCTTAAAATTTTATTGTATTACAGGGATTTCGGAACCATTGTGGTGCTCGACAGGCTGCTCAATATCAGGACTACCATTGACCTAAGGAAACAAAATATCTTCCAGGCAAAAGCCATCTGCCAGTCGTACGACAATGGCGTTTGGGTCTACGACGAAGGCGAAGCAAAATTAAAACGGATATCGGATGATGGCAGCATCATCGACCAGACCGGGGATCTCCGCTTGCAGCTGGAAGAAGCGCCTTCGCCTGCGTTTATTGAGGATCACGACCGGCTGGTTTACCTGTACGACAGCAGCAAGGGATTGCTGGTGTTCGATTATTTTGGTACGCTAAAAAACAAGCTGGCCTTCACGGGCTGGCAGGATTTTCAACTCGCAGGCAAATACATCGTAGGAAGGAAAGGCGTGTTGCTGGTGCGTTACCAGCTGGCCAGTTTTTCGCTGGAAGAAAAATTATTACCGGGCATTTTAAATGATACGGATAAAATACGCATCTCAGGCGATCACCTTTTTTGCCTGCGCGGCGGGTGGTTATATATTTATTCGTTGTAGGCAATGATGAATGACACCAAGGTTAGGCCATGGTTAGTATCCCCAATAACAGTAACCATCACCGGTCTAAACGAAATTTCTTTTTAAACAGTTGTAAGTGCTTTATTTTTGATGGTCTTAATGCCTTCAGGCTATGAATAAATTGTTGCAGACCGTTATACTTGACAATACCTTCCTGAGTTATATCATTTGCTTTGGCACCATCCTGGTGGCGCTAATGCTGAAAAAATATTTGTCGCAATACATTGCAGGCTTGTTTTTCCGATTATTGAAACGTACCACCTGGAATATTGAAAAAAAATCATTTGTAGACCTTGTCCTCGCGCCCTTGCAAAGTTTTTTATTTATCCTGATAACATTCATTGCGCTCGACAAACTTCATTTTCCAAAAGTCTTCCTGTTGGACATTCACCGGATTACTTCAAAACAAATTATTGACAGCGTCGGTACCGGCCTTATCATCGCCACATTTATATGGCTGATGCTGCGTGCCATCGATTTTATAGCGTTGGCGCTCGGTGGCAAGACCACCCGCAATGAGGGACCCCGCGACAACCAGCTGATTGTTTTTTTCAGGGATTTCCTGAAAGTGATTATTGGTATCATCGGCCTGCTGCTCATTATCCAGTTTTCCTTTAACAAAGACATTGGCGCCTTGCTTGCCGGCTTTGGCATCGTTGGCGCAGCACTGGCCCTGGCGGCCAAGGAAAGCATTGAAAACCTGATTGCTTCGTTTATCATTTTCTTTGATAAGCCCTTTAATGTTGGTGATGTTGTAAAAGTGCAGCAATTTAACGGCACCGTTGAAAGAATTGGTTTGCGCAGCACGCGCATCCGCACCGATCATAAAACCTATGTTACTGTACCCAACAAACAAATGGTAGACAGCATCATGGATAACCTTACCCTGCGTACGCAGCGGAGGGCTGACCTGCGATTGGAACTAAGCCTGGGCACATCACCGGATCAACTGCAACAACTGATTGATGAAATAAAACGCATCACCGGCGATCCGCCTGTTGTTAACAGGATCGTGCTGCTGAATGATATCGCTGTAAATGCCTATATCGTTACCGTTGAATATTACTCCAGTACCATCCCCGCCAACCAGTTTAACGAGCTAAAACAGCGCGTCAATTTTGACATCATCAAAACCCTGGCCGCTTTAAAAATTGAGCTCGCCGGCAGCGTGGCAGCGGTTACCCTCCGCGGAACCCTGCACACTGATCTAACTGCCCGCCAGTAGCATTTTTGGAATAACATTCCCAATTTTGGAAACAACAAAGCAATTCCTCCATCAGGGTGGTTGATTTGTAAGGTGTTATAAGCTGGCATACTTATTAACACTTAGTTAGAAAATCTCCACCCCATGAAATCTATTGCCAAAATATTTATGCTGCTGATGCTTGCACCAGCCTGCTCTTTTTCCCAAGCCGTTGTGAATTTGTATGCCCGCGTAACTGCGGTAAGCGGCACTTCAGTAACCATTACCGGCGCAACTGGTTCTTTTACGGCCGGTGCGGCAATTATTATGCAGGTGCAGGATAGTACCATGGGGAGCAATACCGGAAACAATACAAGTTTTGGCAACCTTGCTTCGATACAATCGGCCGGCCTTGCTGAAATGGTTGACATCACGTCGGCTACTGCGTCTTCCATTACGTTGAGTACGGCGCTTACCAACAGTTTTCATTTTAACAGCAACAGCAGGGTGCAGATTATTTCTTATCCAACCCTTGGTGGCGGTGGTAATTATACCCTAACTGGTGGAATTACGGCGCCTGCGTGGAATGGCAGCACCGGTGGTGTGGTAGCTTTTAAAGTGAGTGGTATATTAACACTCAACAGCAATATTACGGCAGACGGACGCGGCCTTAGGGGTGGCGCGGTGGGTAACAATGCGGCATCCGATTACACTTGCGACCCGGCAAGATTCTATGATGGTGCCGCGGGCGTCTCCACCACTTATTATGGGTACAAAGGCGAAGGCGTTCACAATACCAATGGCGTGTATACCGTGGCGAGGGGTAAAATAGTAAACGGCGGTGGTGGTGGAAACTATAACAACACAGGTGGTGGCGGTGGCGGCAACCTTACTGCTGGTGGTAGTGGCGGAATGGGCTGGAGTTGTACAGGTACCACTTCAGGTGCAGGCGTAGGTGGAATTGATTTGAGCAGCTATATTTCTGGCACCCGTGTATTTATGGGCGGCGGAGGTGGTGGCGGCCAGCAGAATAACAATGTAGGAACTGCAGGCGCCAACGGTGGTGGTATTATTTTAATTAAAGCAACTGCCATACAGACCAGTGCCGACTGCAACAGCGGTACAGGCAATATTACCATTTCTGCAAAAGGCAATACAGCCGGTAATTCCGGAAATGACGGTGCAGGTGGCGGCGGTGCAGGCGGCAGTATCGTACTGCAGGTTGCATCGTATAGTGTCAGCGGTTCCTGCCCTATCAATATAAACACAAGTGGTGGCAACGGTGGTACTGTAAATGACGGCGGGGCACATGGTGGCGGCGCTGGTGGTGGCAAAGGCGTAACCATTTTTTCTGGTGTGGTAGGCACACCCGCCAACACAACCGTTACGGATGTAGAAGGTACGGGCGGTGCTGATGCAAATTATGCTGGCGCACCGGTGGCCGCCAATGGCGCCACCAGTTCCGGCAGTGGCATCGGCAGCGTAATGTTTACACCCAGCTCACTGTTACCAGTACCGCTCAGCAATTTTCAGGTAGCGGCCGTAAAAACTACAGCCCTACTGCAATGGAAATCGGGCGCAGAAAGTGCGTTTTCTTATTACCAGGTAGAAAGGTCGGCCAACAATGGCGCCAGTTATATTGCAGCGGCTGTGGTAGCAGCAAAGGGAAGCAATACAGTCTATAGTTTTACCGATAAGCTGGATGCAATGAACCTAGACGGTGCTAAAATATATTATCGTTTGAAAATGGTTGACCGGGATGGTAGTGTTGAATATTCTGCCGTTAAACTGGTATCGTTTAGCCGCCAGGCCAATACCATCACCATCAAGTCTTTTCCTAATCCTGCCACAACAACGGTGTATCTAACCAGTGGCGGTATAAGCAGTGCAGTGCCTGTGCAGGCAAGTATTCATGATATGCAGGGACGGGTAGTAAAAATAGTTACCAGTGCTGCTGTTATTTCAAGCAATACCGTTGCTGTTTCGCTGGAAGGTATCAGCAAAGGGCATTATATTATCACTATCAGGGGAACTAACGGCGAAGAACATTGTGCAGTAACGAAGCAATAGGGTGCGGTGAGTAATGATTGCTTCTTGAATAGCCCAGGCTGCATCCTAAAAAACGGAAACATTTATACGGTTAAGCTTTTGTTAGCAAACGAAACGCGCCAGCAATCAAAGCGACGCTTTTATCTCCAGCAGAAAAGCTTTTACTTTTTGCATTGATTGAATAATTGCAAAACGCTCATCGGCGTTTTTGTTTTTTTTGAGGAAGTCGCGAGCGCCCTGCGTAGTAAATTTTCTTTGGCGCAGCAGGTGATGGATCAGCTCTAATGTTTTGATGTCTTCCGGGCGAAAATAGCGATCCCCTTTTTTATTCTTTTTTGTCTGCAGGTAATCATCAAATTCGTTTGCCCACATCCGGATAAGGGAATGGTTTACATGAAACATTTCCGCCACCTGCCCAATAGAATAATAACTTTTCTGGAAAAGGATTTCGTTATCCGGTATCTCAATGGCTTCGGTGGCAGCCGCTGTTTCTTTTAAGGACAGTCTCCCGCGTTTGGAAGGTTGCTTTGGAATCAATGGCGCCGGCTTCGGTTTACGGCCGCGTTTTTTTGCAGGTGCCGGCACGTCATTGATCGCAGCATTTTCCGGAACGGGTCGTTCCGGAATTTCATCAAAAGACAATGTTATTTGTTTGAGATCCTGCATGGTAGAACGTAGTTAGCAAAGATACAAGAAAGCCTTATGTATTCGCCCTCAGGCAATGGTCGCCAGGTTGTTTCTTATTTTAGTAATGAAGCAAAATATCGTTTAGTAGTCGCTGATTAAAGACTAATAATCAACACTACCCTAATCAAAACTCTGATTGGGAGACGCTGCCATTTTCAGCAGACGGTCAAATTGTTCTGGTGTAAGATCATTATAAAAGAAATACACAGGATCTACATGCTGGCCGTTTTTATGCACTTCATAGTGGCAATGCGGACCGGTGCTTTTACCGGTGCTGCCGACCCAGCCAATGATTTCACCACGTTTTACTTTTTGCCCGACACGAACTTTTACTCTTACCATATGGCCATACAGCGTTTCATAGCCATACCCATGATTTATAATTACATGGTTGCCGTAACCATTTCCGGTATTGCCGCCGGTGGTAACCGTACCATTGGCCGTGGCATAAATGGGTGTGCCCTGTGGAGCGGCAAAATCCAGGCCGGCGTGCATTTTTACGGTTTTGTACACGGGGTCGATGCGGTAGCCAAACCCGGAAGCGATGCGGTTAAGATCTTTATTACTCACGGGTTGTATAGCCGGCGTACAGGCCAGCAGCACTTCCTTATTTTTAATAAAGCCGCCTATTTCATCAAAAGATTTATTCTGGAAAGCCATGCGTTGGGAAAGATTATTGAGGGTAGTTGCAATGGACCCGGATAAATCGCTCTGGCTCATGGCCTGGATCAGCTGCATTTCCTTCTGCTTTTCCATCGCTTTGGCGCGGGCGCTGTCGGGTATGGGATTGGCTTCAAAAATGGCCCGGTAAACGTCGTTGTCCCGTTTCTCCAGGTCTGCCATCTGCTGCTGCATTTTTCTTACCTGGTCATCCAGTATATCATAATTTTCAGTCGCCGATTCATACTGCTGCCGCAGTAATTTTTCTTTTGGAGAATCTACATATTTAAAAGCAACGGAAACAATGATGATGGCGGTTACCACCGAAGCTGCTATAAAACCCAACACCCGCAGTAATGTAACCCGCAGCGGAGTTTCCAGCTTTTCATAACGAAGTGTATTGGTATTATAGTAGTACTTGATTTTTTTCATACCCGCTCTATGGCAGAAACTACGTTGAAGCAGTCATTGATAAAATATTAACTAATTAAGGCATGCCGTCCGTTTTCCGGTGCAACCGGCGTAGGTACGCATTGCTTGCGGTGGGCGTACTGCGGCCTTATCCTTACCTTTGCCCCGCATTTAAAATGCCCCTCTTCTATTCAAATATAACCCTTAGAAGGGCAACTAACAACCAAAGATTGTTCCAGTATGTTAACCAGCGCAGCCATTCGTCAAAAGTTTTTGGATTTCTTTCAATCTAAGGGCCACACCATTGTACCTTCTGCTCCCATCGTTATAAAAAATGATCCTACCCTATTGTTTACCAATGCGGGTATGAACCAGTTCAAGGATTATTTCCTGGGCAATAAAAAACCAGACCATAGCCGTGTGGCAGACACGCAGAAGTGCCTGCGCGTCAGCGGCAAACACAACGACCTGGAAGAGGTGGGCGTAGATACCTACCATCATACCATGTTCGAGATGCTGGGCAACTGGAGCTTTGGCGATTATTTTAAGGAAGAAGCCATTGCCTGGAGCTGGGAGCTATTGACTGAGGTATTGCAACTCGATAAAAACCGGCTATACGTAACTACTTTTGAAGGCGATGCAAAAGAAGGGCTGGCAAAAGACGAAGCGGCTTACCATGAATGGAAGAAATGGATTGCCGAAGACAGGATCTTACCCGGCAATAAAAAAGATAATTTTTGGGAAATGGGTGATACGGGCCCCTGCGGACCCTGCACTGAAATACATGTGGACTGCCGCAGCGATGAAGAACGAAAAGCCGTGGAAGGCAAAACGCTGGTGAACCACGACCACCCGCAGGTGATAGAGATATGGAACAATGTATTTATGCAGTTCAACCGTTTAAAAGACGGCAGCCTGCAACCCCTGCCCGCGAAACATGTAGACACCGGGATGGGTTTTGAAAGGCTGGTGCGGGTGATACAAGGGAAAAACAGTAATTACGATACCGACGTTTTTACCGGTACCATTGCCGCTATAGAAAACATTGTAGCGAAAAAATATGATTTCAGTGACAGCAAACAGGCCATTGCATTCCGCGTGCTGGCAGATCACATACGCGCCATTGCTTTTACCATTGCAGACGGTCAGCTGCCTTCCAATACCGGTGCTGGTTACGTAATACGCCGAATCCTCCGCCGGGCGGTGCGGTATTACTATTCTTATCTCGACTACAAACAGCCGTTGCTATTTCAATTGATGCCCGTACTCGCCGCACAGTTTGAAGAGGTATTTTTTGAATTGAAATTCCAGCTGGAGTTTATTACGAAAGTGGTGAAAGAAGAAGAGGAAGCGTTTATGAAGACGTTGGAGAGGGGACTGACACGAATCGAGACCTTTAAGCCCGCCGATAATATTTTGCCAGGCAAAATTGCTTTTGAGTTGTATGACACGTTTGGCTTTCCGTTGGATCTAACCAAACTGATTGTGGGCGAAAAAGGGTTATTGGTTGATGAGGCGGGGTTTGAAAGCGAAATGCAGCAACAAAAAAATCGTTCCCGTGCCGCAGGCGTTGTAGAGTCTGAAGACTGGACTATTCTACTGGAAAATGTTTCCAATAGATTTGTTGGCTATGATTCCCTGGAAACAAAAAGCAATATTGTAAAATACCGCAAGGTTAAATCCAAAGGCAAGGAAGCCTACCAGCTGGTGCTCGACAACACGCCGTTTTACGCAGAAAGCGGTGGGCAGGTGGGCGATACCGGTGAGCTAATCTTCAGCAATAACGAGTCCATCAACATTACTGATACCAAAAAGGAAAACGACCTGATTATACATTTTGCAGATCGGCTGCCCGCCACACTAACGGGAACGGTTATTGCAAAAGTAGCCGCGGTAAAAAGAAAAACAACTGCCATTCACCACAGTGCTACGCATTTGCTGCATAGTGCTTTAAGACAGGTGCTGGGCATTCATGTGGCGCAGAAAGGATCACTGGTAAGTGATGAACACCTGCGTTTCGATTTCTCGCATTTTTCTAAAATGACAGCTGTAGAAATAACAAAAGTTGAAAACATTGTAAATGAAAAAATACGGGAAAACATCCCGGTTGTTATTCGGCAATTACCCAAAGAAGAAGCGCTAAAACTGGGTGCGATGGCATTGTTTGGAGAAAAGTATGGCGATATCGTTCGCGTGGTAACCATTGACCCCAATTATTCGGTTGAGTTATGCGGCGGAACCCATGTAGGTGCTACCGGCGAACTGGGGCTTTTTAAAATTAAGCAGGAAACGGCCGTAGCTGCAGGGGTTAGAAGAATTGAGGCGGTAGCCGGGTTTGCAGCGGAGCTCTATATCAATGATGCGTTATCGCAATTGCAGCAAGCCAATGATCAGCTGAAAAATCCGGCAGATCTGGGCAAGGCCATTGATAATTTACTCACAGAAAATAGCGGTTTAAAAAAGAAACTGGAGCACCTGGAAGACCGGATGCTGGTAGGAATCCGCAATGAATTACTGCACAAAGATGAGATCATCAACGGCATTACTTTTATTGGGGAAATAGTGGAAGTGAGCAATGCAGATGCGTTGAAAAAACTTTGCTTCGACCTAAAAAATAAACTGCACGATCATGTTGCTGTGCTTTGTGCCAATATTGGCGGCAAACCATTTGTGGCCGTGGGCATCTCGGAAACAGTGACCGTTGCAAAAAATCTGGACGCGGGTAAAATTATTAAAGAGCACGTGGCGCCGTTGATAAAAGGTGGCGGCGGCGGGCAAAAAACCCTGGCTACTGCGGGCGGACAGGATGCCGGTAATTTGAGGCAGGTGATTGAGAAGGTGAAAGGGTTGTTATAGTAAGTCGATAAAATTCATATAAAAGAAAGCGGCAATAGCACAAAGCGTACCTATGGCACGCAACTCCGGTCTTAACCTAATTTCTACCCACAAAATGCGCCTACAGCGCATAACGCGGATTACCCAACGACATTATCGAAACTACAATTTGCTGGTGTAGCCATGCTACGCAACCCACGTTCCAGCGGAACGTTTTGTGGGTAGATAATATACCATAGGGTTTTCGTTCCAGCGGAACGTTTTGCAATAACCACACACGAGCACATAGCGTACCTACGGCACGCATCTCCGGTCTTAACCTAATTTCTACCCACAAAATGCGCCTACAGCGCATAACGCGGATTACCCAACGACATTATCGAAATTACAATTTGTTGGTGTAGCCATGCTGCGCAACCCACGTTCCAGCGGAACGTCTTATGCAATAACCACACACAAGCACATAGCGTACCTACGGCACGCATCTCCGGTCTTAACCTAATTTCTACCCACAAAATGCGCCTATGGAGCATAACGCGGATAAATTAACGGGACCATCCCAATTACGGTTGTTGGTGAAAAATGCTGCGCAAAACATTCCTACAAGCATAGCCCAAGCGCATAACGCGGATTACCCAACGACATTATCGAAATTACAATTTGTTGGTGTAGCCATGCTACGCAACGGACGTTCCAGCGGAACGTTTTGTGGCTAGATAATATGCGATAGGGTTTTCGTTCCGGAGGAACGTCTTGTGCAAAACCATGCACGGGCACAAAACTTAATTAACGGGACCATCCCAATTACGGTTGTTGGTGAAAAATGCTGCGCAAAACATTCCTACAAGCATAGCCCAAGCGCATAACGCGGATAACCCAACGACTTATCGAAACTACAATTTGTTGGTGTAACCACGCTGCGCAAGCGACGTTCCAGCGGAACGTTTTATGGGTAGATACCATTTGCAATACGGTTTTCGTTCCGGAGGAACGTCTTGTGCAAAAACCGGGTTTAGTTGAACCAAAACTCGTGCAAAAGCACCACATTTTAATCTAATTACTCATCATCAAATCCTACGAAGAATAATTTTCATTTATCACGTCCGAAAGTTTTCGTATTTCAAAAAATACCTCCTATCTTTGAAGTACGAAATTAAACGTAGATAAATTTTATCATTCAAAAACATTCATGGTATGAAACAATATGCATTGAAAGCCGCCAGCGCCCTTGCCCTGCTGGCCCTTTACACAACTGCTTCTTTTGCTCAGGACGACAAAAAAGAAAATTCAACCTCCACCACCACTATCACCCGTACTAATGATGAGGTGATCGTCATTCAACCCAATACATCCGCCAATACAACACTAACCATCGAAATAAACGGAGAGAACGTGACTGTCAATGGGAAGCCGCTGGCAGACTATAAAAATGATGATGTAATTATTTCAAAGCGCAGGCAATTCTCTGGAAAAAGAGACGTGGAAAACTGGGAAGCTGGCCGTCCTGTACCGCCCCCTTCCCGTTTCAGGAGTGGCCCCAATGCGTTTGAATACAGCGGGCCGGAAGACCTCCTTGCCATTAACGGAAAACTGGCTAGCCTTAGCGGCAACAAGGCATTTTTGGGTGTAGGCTCAGAAAAAACGGCGGAAGGCGTATCTATTATCAGTATTTCAGATAAAAGTGCTGCTGAAAAAGTCGGTTTAAAGGAAGGCGATTTGATTACAAAACTCAATGATACTAAAATCGGCTCGCCGGAAGAATTAACCAAAGCTATCGGCAAGTTTAAGCCGGAAGAAAAAATAACCATTACTTACAAACGTGGCAAAAAAGAACAAAAAACCGCGGCTACCCTGGGTAAAAGAAAGCAACAGACGCTCACGTTTAACAGTATCCCCTACCAGGCCTACAAAAATTTCAATCTTGATCACAACTTCAACTTTAATTACTCCATGAAGCCTAAACTGGGCCTGCGGGCGCAGGAAACAGAAGACGGAAAAGGCCTTACTGTATTGGATGTAGACGATGAATCTACCGCAGAAAAAGCCGGCATCCGGGAAGGCGATGTTATTACGTCTTTTGACGGCACCGAAGTAAACACGATTGAAAAACTGGGTGAACTATCACGGGCGGCCATAGAAAAAGGCAGCTTCAAAATTAAACTGAACCGCGATGGCAAAGCGCAGGAAATAGACATAAAAATTCCGAAAAAACTTAACACCACCAGCCTTTAGTTCAGCAACGCATACCGCCAATCAGGCCACCTTACGATCTCTTTCCGTAGTTATTGAACACGCAAAAAAGCCATTGCATCCGCTGGTGCTATGGCTTTTTCATGGAATTACCTTAAAACACGGGTAACGGGTGCCGGACGATGGCGCGGATGCATTTCCCGCCAGGTTTTCACCGCTGCACAAGGTAAAAATATCCGCGTTGCAGGTTTATGGTCCACAGCACCTGAAATTCAGCCATGATATGGTATTTTTGCAGCCGCAGACCTAAAAGCGTGAACAAGAACCACATGATTGATTACGATAAGTACGAAACGGTGATTGGACTGGAAGTGCATGCACAATTACTTACAAAAAGCAAGTTGTTTTGTGGGGACAGTGCAGCGTTTGGTGCCGCACCCAATACGCACATCAGCGAAATCACGCTGGGCTATCCCGGCACCCTGCCCAAACTAAACCGGGAAGCGGTAACACTGGGCATCAGGCTGGGCCTTGCCTGCCATTGCGAGATTGAATACAAAAACTACTTCGCCCGTAAAAACTATTTCTACCCCGATTTATCGAAGGGCTACCAGATATCGCAGCATACTACCCCGGTTTGTAAAGGCGGCTACTTGTCCATCCGCACCAGCGAAGGCGAAAGAAATGTACAGCTTAACCGCATCCACCTGGAAGAAGATGCCGGCAAAAGCATACATGATTTGGATGATGACAATACTTGTATTGATTATAACCGCGCGGGTGTACCCCTCGTAGAAATTGTAACAGAACCAGATTTACACAGTGCCGAAGAAGCCGCCGCTTATATTACCGAATTGCGCAAGCTGGTGCGCTACCTGGATGTATGCGATGGCAATATGGAAGAAGGCAGCATGCGTTGCGATGCAAACGTGTCTGTACGGCTGAAAGGGGAGCAGCAGCTGGGCGTAAAAGTGGAAGTAAAAAACCTCAACTCCATCCGCAATGTGCGCAAGGCCATTGAATATGAAGTAAAGCGTATGATTGATTTGCTTGAACAGGGTGGCAGCATCTTACAGCAAACCCGCAGCTTTGACGCCAGCAACGATACCACCTTTGCGTTACGGAGCAAAGAGGAAGCGAATGACTACCGTTATTTTCCAGACCCGGATTTGCCGCCGTTTATTGTAACAGCTGAACAACTTCAAGCTATACGAAGTGCCATGCCCGCGCTTCCTGAAACCCTGGTAGAAAAATATAAGACAACGTTGGCCCTGGGGGATTATGACGCCCGGGCGATTTGCGACGACAAAGAAACGATTGCTTATTTTGAAGCAATCATAACAGCCACCAGCCATTACAAGGCAGCGGCGAACTGGTTACTGGGACCGGTAAAATCTTACCTGAACGACCACAGCATGCACATCAATGCGTTCCCGGTGCTGCCGGCCACGCTGGCTGCTGTTATTGATCTCGTAGAAGCCGGCAAACTGAGTTTTTCCGTGGCTTCATCAAAATTGCTGCATACGCTCATAGAAAATGGTGCTACCGATCCGTTGCAAGTGGCAACTGATTTAAACCTTTTGCAGGATGCGGATAGCGGCGCAGTAGCGGATTGGGTTGACCAGGTGTTATTGAATATGCCCGATAAAGTGGCTGAATACAAAAAAGGCAAAAAAGGACTGATTGGTTTGTTCATGGGTGAAGTAAAAAAAATATCGAAAGGAAAAGCAGATCCAAAAATGGCCTCTCAATTACTAACAGAAAAACTGAATGGTTAACGAAAGCCGGTACTGCCATTGCAATACAATACGTATTAAAACTTTTTTATGCAAAGAAATTATTCAGGTGCGATAGTGATAGGGTTTATAGCAGTTGTGCTGCTCGGTGCATGCAATCCCAAAACAAAAGGCGGTTTTACAGTGCATGTTAGTTATAAAAATGCGGATAGAATGGTTCCGCAAAATTATGCTGAAGGTGCGGGCGATTCGGTTGCCGTGGTGGGACCAACGCATATCCTGCTGGAAGAAATT
Source organism: Chitinophagaceae bacterium (assembly GCA_039919885.1). Classification (GTDB taxonomy): domain Bacteria; phylum Bacteroidota; class Bacteroidia; order Chitinophagales; family Chitinophagaceae; genus JACMLD01. Next base: position 45,153 of record JBDSEV010000087.1, on the reverse strand, counting down.
CCCTATGGAGGAGATTTACATCCCATCATTCTTGATTCGGTTTTATTGACCGGCAAAGAAGGGCAAATTATTTTAAAAGGAAGCGGAAAAGAAGAAGGCATTTATCAGCTGGTGGTGGAGAAAGGGCCGGTTATCCTGATAGTTAATGACGTGGAAAAGATAGAAGTAACACTGGATTTAAGTAAGCGCGAAAACTATTACACGGTAACGGGTTCGGAAGCAAGCGAACACCTCAAAAGTTTTATCAGCCGGTATGATGAAAAAGCATCCGCAATTAACAACGTGTTTGCTGAAATGGACAGCCTTAAACAGCTTGGTGGTTCAGACAGTTTACTGGTGGCTGCCACCAACCGCAAAAACAAAGCTATTTTGTCTTTAAACGAATACCTGGCTGCTTTCATTGATAAAGCGGATAGTCCGGCTGAAAGTATTTTTGCGTTGGGAATGGGTTCCCGCTCTTTTCAGAATGACGAGTTCGGAAAACTGCTCAGCACGGTTGTGAAAAGATTCCCGGAGCACAAGTCGCTTGCGCAGTTAAAATCAAACTATGATATGCAGCGCGCCCAGGCGAGCAAAGGAAAAGAAGACGCAAATTCGTGGACCGGCAAACAGGCACCCGATCTTGAGCTGCCCGGTGTGGATGGTAAACTGATTTCGATAGCGTCGTTCCGTGGCAAATACCTGCTGGTAGATTTCTGGGCCAGCTGGTGCGGACCCTGCCGGCAGGAAAACCCGAATGTAGTGAACGCCTACAATCAGTTTAAAAATAAAAACTTTGCTATCCTGGGTGTTTCGCTCGACCGTACCGGGGAAAAAGACAAATGGGTAAAAGCCATTCATGATGACCAGCTTAACTGGGCCCATGTAAGTGATTTAAAATTCTGGCAGAGTAAGGCAGTAGAAACTTTTAAGTTTGATGGCATTCCTTACAACATTTTAATTGACCCCCAGGGAAAAATTATTGCAGAGGGTTTGCGCGGTGCAAAACTGGAAAACAAATTGCGCGAAGTGATGCCATAGGCACTGCAATCGCCCCGCAGGATTTTTAATAGTACCCCGAAAAAACCAGCACCGTAACCGTAGAACAGGTAATGAATAATAGAGATGCCGATAGGTTCGACTAACAATACGCGCCAGGTTCCTGGTAACCTACATGACAGTAAGCCCAAACGGCAAGAACAACCACAGCAGCAGAGTACAAATGGAGCATTGGCTGTATCATTCAATAGATTTTTAGTACCATTAGTCAATGGATAAAAAAGAAGGGCCCTTGCGAGGCCCTTCTTTTACTTGTTATTCCATGATGTATTACTTCGGATTTTTGATAGGCGCCGATCCGGTCTCGGCAGGGTTATAAGCAAGTTCGTTGTCGGGTACATCCCAGTAATCCAGGTAGCCATACACAATAGTAGCATTCGTGTTTAATGCACCGGTAGCCGAAATCACCACCGCACCGGTAATCGATTTATCGGGCGCAATGATCTCCCAGCGGCGTGCATCGAAGAAGGAAAGCCCTTTGAATGCCAGCCCGATTCTTCTTTCTCTTCTTAATTCTTCGTACGCTGCCGCTTGTGTTAAACCAGTGCCAACCGGCGCAAGGCCGGCACCCTGGTAAGTTCTTACCTTGTCAATAGAAAGAACGCCTGCATCAATCTGGCCGGTTTGAATAAGCGCCTCGGCTTTCATCAATTCATTCTCTTCATAAGTACTGGCGAGTGTAATTTCATTTGCACCTGCGTCCGTGTTTGCCCAAACGATAACTCCGGGGATACCACTCCCACCGTTGGTTAAACTATAGCGGGTATTAAACACATTGCCCCGGTCCGTATTAAAAATGCCTACTGTCGGTAAGGTCCGCACGTTATTATCTTTGCGTTTATCGCCTGCCCTGAATTCCTGTACCAGGCGTTCGCTCAGTTTATAACCGCCTGTTGCAGCCCCGTTTGATTGAATTTTATCAGCAATCGTTGTTCCAAGGAAATCACCATTGGCATCTGTACGGCCGGTAAATATCAGGTCCGTTTCAGTAATCCCGTTGTTCACCAGTGTAAGTACGCTGGCCCATTGTGGAGCCGTCATAGCAGATTTGGTGGTATTCAGCACAATGTTACGTGCTTTCATGGTGTTGATGCTGTGTATCCACATGGTGGTTGTTAGCGCGCCACCCTTTCCTTTTTGCAAAAAGATTGGCACCAGCTTTTCCAGTGTTGTTGTATAATCGGTAGTAGCGGTTGCAGTGCCCAGTGAAGCAATCGCTTTATCAAAATTGGCGTTCGACTCAGCGATAATGGCTTCCTTACTCACATAATTACCATTGGTAGTTGCTTCCGTAGTAGTAGCGTTTTGAATAAGACCTGCATAATACAATGTCCCAATATGGGCGTACGCGTATCCTTTCCACCAGTAGGCCCATGCCTGAACGGTTGCTTTTTTAGTGGCTGCACCTACGCCGGTGAAAGTTACTTTGTCCGCAATATCCAGCACTGCATTGGCGCCCGTAATCATATTGTACATGTATGCCCATTCATAATAGGTAGGGTTGCTTCCAGATTGCTGGTTGGTATTTACAGTACGCAATAGTGCGTATTGCGTATTAATTGAACTGGGATTTAGCACCACACTTCCGTTGTCAAGTGTAACCTTGTTCGGCATCCCAATCTGGTTCATAAAAGCGTTGGCGGCTTCGGCGCCGATTTCATCTCCCATCATAGAAAGGAAGCCGGTGGCACCTGACCAGAAACGGCCGTATACCCCATCTGTATATTTTAAATCATAAAAGCCATTTTTATAGATAGCTCCCTGCGCAAGCGATATTACGCCAATTTCATTTTCAGCACTTTGAGGTGTTGGCTGGTTGGTATTAGTAATATCAAGCTGCTTTTTACAAGACACAGCCAGCATTGCAACCAATAGCATCAATAATATTTTATTATTCTTCATGTCTTTTAATTTTTAAGGTTAAGATTACAACCCAATGTTTATACCAACGGTCCATGCCCTGGTGTTAGGAATGGAGTTATGGTCCACACCACGGTCGAAGGATGAGTTGGAAGAACCAGAACTCACTTCAGGGTCAAAACCAGTGTAATTGGTAATGGTAACCAGGTTACGGCCAGATAATACCAGCTGTAAGCGCTGGAATGCTTTTATCTTAACAAGTTTGGAGAAATCTACTGCAATAGAAGCATTGCGCAAACGCGCAAAGGATGCATCTTCATAAAAATAATCTTTTGTACCGTTGTTGGCGCCAGCCTGGTAAATACCGCGATAGAAAGCAGTATATGCATGCGATACGCCACCGATGGAAAACTGCTCGGTATAGTCACCGGAAATTCCATCCCTGTACATCCATTCTTTTGTTTGGTTATAGAGATGACTTCCGTTAACCCAATCTACCTGGAAGCTAAAACTCAGGAACCCTTTGTATGAGAAATTATTAATAAAGCTCATATTAAATTTAGGGTTGGGGTCGCCAAAAGCATACTGTGTAGGTGAGCTAATCGGCTGGTGCGTAGCTTTGCTAACCACGTAGCCATTGCCGGCTACTTCATAATTGCCCTGGTCGGCCTTTGCAATAAATGGGTCGCCTGTAATTGGGTCAAGCTGGTTTACATCTTTCAACACCAGGAAGCCGAATAACTGGCCAATTTTTAATCCTGGTTTCAAAGTAATACCAGTACTTCCGGCACTACTGAGTACCACCACATCTGGTCCCTTAATGCTGGTAATTTCAGAACTCTGGCGGGAAAAGTTGGTTGTCATGTTCCAGCTAAAATTCTTTGAATTTAGCATACTCAGGTTTAAGGATGCCTGTATACCATTAGAACCTAAACCAAATGCATTATCCGTTACCTGGCCCACCCCGGTAGAGGGTGCCGCATCAACGGGATAGATTGCATTGTCTGTATTTCTCTTCCACCATGTAAAAGAAAGGCTTGCGTTTTGCAGCCAGGATCCTTTCAACAGGCGAAAGCCCATATCAACACCCACTTCTGTTTCTTTTGACACTTCTACCTGTAACAATGGATTTGGGTTTGTAATAGGATAGGTGAAAACGCTGTTAGGTCCCAGGTTGGCTGCGCCTAAAACAGGAAACCTATCAAATGGTTTAGGTTGAATACCCGCTTCTCCATAGGCGGCCCGTATTTTAAAATCATTAAATACATTCGCAATTTTTGAATTCTCCCAGAATTTTATTTTTGAGATATTGAGGTATGCATCGCCTCTTGGAAAGGTTTGAGCTACTGCACCGCTACCGAAAGCCGATGAATAATCACTTCTTACTCCCACTGAAACACCTGCCAGGTCGCCCCACTCAAAACGTTGGTTGGCTAAGAACCCATAGGTAATAAAAGGCTCGATATAGTCAGTCTGCACTTTATAAACCCCCGCCTGGCCTGCATTCCAGGGTGTATACGCCGGTGCATCATAACCGTACGCAAAGAATCTTTTATACAAATTTTTTCGATAATCAAATGCCACTGTTGTAGTTGTTCTCAGGGGAATTTTAATATGAAAATCTTTGTCAAAATCGGTGCGCACCGTAGCGGAAGCAATAAAGTTCTGAAAAGTGGTACGGTCCACATAATTATCGATTTCGCCGGTAGTGCTGCCATCCGCCACCTGGTGCGGATTGTAGTTGCCGTAGTAAAACTGGTTGTACACCGCGTTCTGGTTGAATTCCTGGTCTTCATACCGATAGGTGGTATTCTCATTTTTTACATTAAGCGCATATTTTGCATCCAGTTCAAGGAATCGGGGGAACTTGTAGTTCAGGTCAAAATTCTGGATGAGATCTACCTTGCTGATAAGTGTGCTCGTATACTGGTTAACGTAATTTGGGTTGGCCGCATTTACACCCGCGGCATCTCCAACATACACGCCATAATTGCCATCGGGATCTTTGTATTGGTAATCAGCGAAAGGCCGGGTATTGTTTAGCGAGTACATAACGCCACGCCCGGTCTGATCGTTTAGGGTGTTTTTGGTATAAATCAGTTGGGTAAGACTGGTTAGCTTCAGGCCTTTTGCGAGTTCTATACCAAACTTGCCAGTAAGGTTTGAACGCTCATAATCGCCATTGTCTTTAAAATTTGAGTTCTGTTTGTTATTGGAGGCAGACAACAAAAAATCTACTTTGTCTCTTGCACCTGAAATGGTAACAGAATTGTTCAGCACATACCCATTTTTAAAGAACTCTTTATAATGATCGTAGTATTTGAGGTTTGCATTGTAGGGCGTTTCGGCATAGCTGGTAAGTGCCAGCGCGCTATATTGTAAGTTGGCATCATACACCCCGGTTACCGGATCAAAAACCAGCGGCGTGCCATCTGATTTAATTACGTTGCCCGAACCGTCGGTGGTAAACGCATGCTTGTCTGCTTTGTGCACATTACCAATATTCAGTAACGCATTGGTAGTAGCACTGCTGCTCACGTCGATGTTAATTCTACCAGCTTTTGCTTTTTTGGTAAATAATTGAATTACTCCTTTAGCACCCTGGGCGCCGTAGAGGGAGGCGGCTGCTGCACCCTGTACTACTTCCACCCTGTCAATAAGGTTTACATCTATTGAATTCAAATCGGTTGCACCAATCTGCAATCCATCCATTAATATCATTGGCATGGTACCACCCTGTACCGTGTTGATTCCGCGTAGTACAATATTCAACGGCTGACCTGGATTTCCGTTGGTGCTGGAGATCTGTGCTCCGGCCACCTGGCCCACCAGCTGCTGACCAACATCACCGGTGGTAACTTTTACCTGATTGGATAAATTAACTGATTCTACTGCCACCCCTAACCGCTTTTTACTGGTGGCGGCGCCCACACCTGTTACCACCACTTCACTCAGTGCGAGATTGCTGGCGCTAAGTGTAACGGTCATAGAAGGGGAGTTGTCCAGGACAATTGTTTTTTCGTCAAATCCAACGCTGGAGAAAATAAACTTGCTCCCCGGTTTGGCTGAAATTTTAAAAACTCCATTAATGTCAGTGGTGGTTCCGCGCCTGGAGCTTTTTTCCTGAACTGTGACGCCTGGAATGGGATTTCCTTTGTCGTCGGCTACTTTGCCGGAAATGTCAATGTTCTGAGAGTAGGCGGATTGCATAAACGCAACCAGGCCCACTAATAGCATTAGCAGTTTTCTCATGTTAGTTGTTTAAGTAGTTAGTTGTAACCGGAAAGTTGTAATCCGGAACAGCATTTTGGCCAGTGCTGTTAAAATAAAATTAGGGCAAAATTAATACTGAACAAAAATTATTATAAATTATATATGTCTTCAAGCTGTAATTGTTATGCAATTATTGAGATTCAGCGACTAAAATTTCATATTAATTATTTTATTATTTGTCTTTATTCCGTTCATATTTAATTGCTGCCGATAATCAATGTTTTTTAAATGGCAGATCCATAAGTGTATATATTTGTTGTATATATAATTTTTAATAATGTGTTTAGTGATGGCTTTAAATGCAAAAAGGACCGCATCTTTTGGATGCAGTCCTGTATTGAAATAATTGTGTTTTAATTGGTATAACCAGGATTTTGAACAATCAGGCTGTTTGCCTTTATTTCTACGTTTGGAATAGGTAACACAAACCGGAAAACAAAAGCGGGAGTTCCACACAATTGGAACTCCCGCTTACTAATATTTAAAATGCCTACTATTTAGTAAGTAGGATTCTGCGCTATAATTGGGTTGGCATCCCTTTCACTCTGTGGAATTGCCCAGATAAAACGGTAGTCTGCATAAGGAATAGCAGCCTGTCCTGGTGTGAAGCCAGCACCGCAGTTGTACAGTGCAAAACCAGCAGAACCATTGTTTCCATTAACAGCCTTGGCAGGTATTCCGCCTGTGCTGAAATCAGGATCTGTTGCGAGGCGGGAAATATCGCTCCAGCGTTTTCCTTCACCCAACAACTCAATCCTGCGTTCTAACAAAATCGCTTTCACCAGGTCATTTTTTGCTGCAAAACCGGCCGCCAGGTACTGCTGTACCGCAGGAGTTGCCAATGAACGGTTCCTCACTACGTTTAACAGATCTACGCCTCTTGCTGAAACGGTTCCTGAAATCCTTGCTTCGGCTTCTGCCAGGGTAAGCAAAACTTCAGCATACCTTATCTGAGGTGCGTAATCGCCCCTGTTTGTGTAATCGCGGTATTTTGTAATGAAATAGCTTTGATTGCCGCCATTGTTAAGTCCTGCAACCACCATGTTTGCACCTCTTCTTTTGTCATCACAAAGCCAACCAGCATTGTTCCAGATAAGGGGTGAAATAGCAATCAGGCCACGACCTGGCGCAGTACCGACATTACTGGCTGCTCCATACATAGCTGCCAGGCCACCATTGGTGCTGGGCGCATCTGATGCATCATTTTTAATTGAGAAAACGCTTTCCAGCGAATTGTTGTTCGCGAAAGGTCCATCGGGTGTGGCTGTTAAAGCCCAACCACCAATAGGACTAATTACGGTATTTGGCGCAAGCGGGTTAACAGTAGCAGGAACCAGTTTGGCTCCTTCTTCTTTAACACCAATAACGCTGCCACCCATAAATGTACCTGTTGTCCAAAGGCCGAGGTGCGCTTTAATCCGCATCTTTAATGCAATGGCAGCAGCTTTTGATGCGCGGTATACAAATATATTGTTTGGCAAATTGGCTTCTGCAAAATCAAGGTCAGCCAGTATTTTCTGGTAAGCACTGTCCACACGCATGCGGGGAGTATTCAAGATACCAGCCACCGCGTCACTGTTGCTGATTGCCACGTCTCTGTACGGAATTCCTACCTGGCTGCCATTACCATCCAGGTAAGGCCTTGCCCAATGAATTAAGAGTTCATGGTGTGACATAGCCCTAAGAAAACGGCACTCCGCTTCATATTGTGTTGCAACTGCCGCAGTAATAACACCACCTGTACCTGCTTTACGGAAACCATCAATACCAATATTGGCAGTATTGATTAATACATACAACCCTTTCCACAAGCCCACGCAATTGGGGGCGGTAGCGTTGTAGGTTCCCTGGTAGGTAACCTGGAAAAATGCGGCTACGTTAAACATATCTTCTCCGCGCATATCGCCCTGTTCTATGCTGGCTGCGCCAAAGGGATAGCCGCGTTTATCGGTAGTACCATTTACAAAGTAAGAACTCTGCGCAACATCATAAACACCATTTAAACTCAGCAGACAGCGGTCTGATGTAGCAAAAGCTGTTGCATCCGTGATGTTATTGTAAGGAGAAGTATCCAATACTTTTTTGCAACTAAAGCAAAGCGCTGCAAAAAACAGAACCATAATTATTTTATTCATACTAGTTATTTTTAATTTTTTCAAAGAATCATCAGAATCCAACAGATAAACCAAAGGAAATCGTTCTTATCTGTGGTGCTACTGCAGCATCAACACCTATAGAACTGATGTTGTCAGGATCTGATCCTTTGTATTTCGTCCATACATATACATTCTGGGCCTGTGCAAAAACCTTTACAGATTTTACATAACCACTGGTCCACTGGTCAACACTTTTAGAACTAACAGCATAGCTCAATACAATATTCTGCAATCTCAGGTAGTCACCTTTTTCTACAAACCTTGAAGTGGCATTGCTGGTAGCATTCATATTAGCGGCCAAACCATAATACAGCTTTGGAACATCGGTAACCTGGCCGGGCGTAGTCCACCTATTAAGAATATCCTTGCCGTTATTCTGGAAGCTCTGGTTAAATAAAGCTTCCTGGCGCGTATAATTCATGATTTTATTACCACCTGAATAACGTAACATAAACTCAAGGCCGAATTGTTTGTAGTTGAAAGAGTTGCTGAAAGCACCGTACCAGGTGGGTGTACTGGTGCCAAGGTTTACTTTATCAGCAGAAGAAAGGGCAGTTTGTGCACCCAATCCGCCATTTGCTTTATCTACAGCATAAAAACTTCCTACTGTACTGGCTCCATAAGTTTTATCCGTATTATACTGAATCAATGTGCCATCCGATTTTGTCCATTGTGCATTACCGTTTACTGGATTTACACCGGCAGACTGATAACCGAAAATAATATTAATCGGATCACCTACTCTCGTGATGTTATAAGCACCATTTGAGATATTGCTAACGGGCAATCCGCCAACATTATACAGCGAAGTAATTTTATTTTTAACTTTTGAATAATTGATGCTGAAGTCCCAATTGAAATCACGCGACTTAACAATGCTGCCGCTTAAGGCAATTTCAATCCCGCGGTTATTTAGCTTACCGATGTTTTGAGGAATCGTACCTCCGGTTAAATCATAAGAACCAACCAGGCCTGCACTAAAAGGTTGGGGAACATATAACACGAGGTTATCAACATCATTCAGGAACCAGTCCGCAGTCAAACTAAACCTGTTCTTGAACAATCCTATCTCAATACCAATGTCATATTTGGAACTTGTCTCCCACTGCAAATCGGGGTTACCCACACCTGAAGGGTTAATGGCACCCAGATTTCCATACAATGCTGCACCAAAAGTAGTGAGGTAAGGGTAACCGCTCAACGCGTTACCTACTTTAGCATAAGACCCTTTTATTTTCACTTCAGGAAACCAGTCTCTCAGGAAAGGTGAATTCTGCCAGAAGCCTTCTTGTGAAGGGCGCCATCCCACAGAATAACCCGGGAACGTACCATATTTTCTGCCTGGAGCCAGTGAACTCTGCCCGTCCTTACGTATGCTGGCTTGTAAAAAATATTTGCTTTTAAAATCATAGTTAAAACGGCCAAACAGCGAAGTAAAGCCGGTCTTATCATAATTACCGCCAACGGTTTGTACGCCGTTTGAATTGGAGATTACATTATTGCCAACAAAAAATGGATCAGAAATCGGTGTACCGTCCGCAGAAAAGTACTTATAGGTTTGTTTCTGCACCTCGTTACCACCAGTTAAGAAGAAATTATGACCCTTGATTGACAGGTTATAATTAAAATAATTTGACCAGGCAACCCGTAACCAGTTTTGCGCAATATTGTAATTTTCGCCTTTGCCGAAGCCATCTCCGTGGTAAGGATTGATACCCTGGTAGCTGTAATCATTTAATACATCAACACCCACCTGGCTGCGGATTTTTAAACCCTTAACTACCGTAGCTTCAATATAAGTATTGTTGATAATGCGGTATTTGTCAGAATAATATTTATCGTTTCTGAGAATATAGGCAGTGTTGCCAAAATTATCATCAATAGTAGAACCGTTGGGTCCTTTATCAATCTGGTTGGCGGTTGGATAAAGAATATTATACCCAGAAAGCGTCTTTGCAAAAGGAGAAACATTGGGCAGCAAGCGCAGTGTTGAAGCGATAGAACCACCCAGGGCATTCGAACCTTCATTCTGACCATAGTCTTCCTGCCTTGAGATAGACAAATTGTTGCCTATTTTAATAAACCTGTTCAATTCATGATCAAGGTTCATCCTTATACGGTAAGCCCTGTTCTTATTGCTCACAATAATACCTTTCTGGTTTGAATAGTTCATAGAAAGATAATAAGTTGTCTTTTCGCTGCCACCCTGTACGCTCAGGGTCTGGTTTTGAACAAAGGCATTGTTATTCATTACCTGCTTTTGCCAGTCAGTGTCAGCTGTATCTGCACTTGCATTAACACCGGCCCTGATAGCCTGCCCGGCATTGGTCAACTTTTCATTGGAAATCAATTCAAACTGTTTGGCATTCAAAACGTCAAATTTCTTTGCTACACTGCTAAATCCAAAAGATGCATCGTAACTAACTTTTGCACGGCCTTTTACACCTTTTTTAGTAGTAATAAGGATAACCCCGGCTGCAGCCCTTGAACCATAAATGGCGGTAGCGGAGCCGTCTTTTAACACATCAATACTTTCAATATCGTTGGTATTGATATCCCCCAGTGTATTTGAATGCCCGACACCGGCTGCATCGGTATTCAAAACCGGCAGTCCGTCAACCACCACCAACGGATCGTTATTACCGGTAATGGAAGCTATACCCCTGATGCGTATACGCGCTGGGGTATTGATTGAACCACCTGAATTGGTAACCTGTACGCCCGGGGCGCGGCCGGCCAGCTGTTTGTCCACTGACGGACTCATCAGGTTAGCAAACTCTTTGGCATCTACCTTTGCAGAAGAGCCAGTGAATGCCTTTTTCTGCTGTGTACCATACCCCACTACCACTACTTCAGAAAGGCTTTTATCTGTGGACTGAAGACTGGCATTAATGACGGCTTTATTTCCAATGTTGATTTCCTGATTAGCCAGGCCAATCGAGGAAACAACAAGAACACGTGCATTGGCTGGAATAGTAATAGAATATGTACCATCCGTTTTAGTGGTGGTACCCACCGATGAACCCTGAACAACCACGGAAGCATTGGGAACGGGATTTCCGTTAGCATCGGATACCGTGCCGGTAACCGTTCTTTGTTGCGCCAGCAATTGCATACCAGCAAACAACAAAACTCCCATCAGGAGCATTAGTTTTCTCATGTTTAGTTATTGTTTGGTTTAAAAAATCAAATTTATGTACAGAACATAAACTTGTCAAAATATATGACAAATATATTAACCAAAAGCTGCGGGGCTGCCTTACTATTTCTGTTTATTTTTTATCAGGCTGATAAGCAGTGCCGGTAACAGAATAAGGTTGGTAAACGTAGCCACCACCAACGTAAGGGAAGTCAGCCAGCCAAGTGCCTGCGTACCCCCGAAACCACTGAAGCAGAAGATAATAAAGCCCGCAATCAATACCAGGGAGGTATAAATAATACTGATGCCGGTAGAATGAATGGTGGCCACCACCAGCTGTTCTTGTGTCTGGTTACTGCCCTGCTGTTCCTGCTTGTAATTTACCAGGAACCGGATGGTAATATCGATGGCGATGCCCAGTGCGATACTGAACACCAGCACAGTAGATGGCTTTAAAGCAATCCCCACCCAGCCCATCACGCCTGCGGTAATCACCAGCGGAATAAGGTTGGGAATGAGCGAGCAGAAAAGAATGCGGACCGACCGAAACAAATAGAGCATACACAGTGCAATCAGTCCAAAAGCCCACAGGATACTGTCTTTCAATCCCTTGATAATGAAACTGCTGCCTTCCAGGAAGGTAACGCTGGCACCGGTTAATTCCACGGAATACTTCGTTGAGTCGAAATAATGATTGGCTTTGTCCTGTATCTGTTGTAGCAAAACAGGTAGTCGTTTTGTTCCAACGTCCGCCATGTTTACACTAATGCGCGCTTTCTGTTTGCTGCTGTCCATGAAAGAACTCAGCAGACTTGTCATAGTATTGGTTTTACCGGCACTCGTATCCGGCTTTGAATTTAAATAGGAAGACAGAAAACTAATATCAAATGAATTGGGGAGGCCATAATTACTGCTGTCTCCGTCATAGTATGCCTGCCGCGCAAATTTCAATCCTTCTACAATCGATAATGGCTTACCTGTTTCGGGAAGCGCGGCAATGTAGGCCGATAAAGAATCAATGGCCCCAAAAGTCTGCAGCGGATTTTTGCGGAGCCCGTTTTTTTGCCTGGTATCTATTACAATTTCAAGCGGCATAACACCTTTAAAATTCTTTTCAAAGAATTTTAAGTCAGTATATATTTTATCTGTTTTGGGCAAATCATCCACAATAAAACCTTCAGAACGCAAGCGAAAAATACCCGCCACGGATACCGCAACCACCAGGGCCGTAACGGTATAAATAATGGTGCGGTGACTGAGCGACCACACTTCCAGCTTATCAAGCAAACTTTGCAGCCATTTGTTTTCCAGGTATTTTGTATGCCGCTCCTTGGGTACCGGCAAGTATGACAATGCTGCCGGTATCAATATAAAAGAGATAAAAAAAAGCGCCAGGATATTTATGCCCGCCACGGCGCCAAACTCTTTGAGTATGGGGCTCTTGGTTAACGCAAATACCGCAAAGCCAATGGCTGCCGCAATATTGCAAAAAAGGGTTACAATACCCATTTTACTGATCATTTTAACCAGTGCCGCATTTTTATCTTTTGTTTCCAGGTAAGAGATATGGTATTTATTGAGAAAGTAAATACAATTGGGTATGCCAATCACTACTATCAAAGGTGGAATGAGTACCGTCAGCAGGCTTATTTTATATTGAAAAAGCTCCAGCGTGCCCATACTCCAGACAACACCGGTTAGCACTACCACCAGCGATAGGATCATGGTGCTGACACTTCTGAAGAACAACAGCAATATGACGGCAGATAATAACACGGAACCAATCAGGAACCACCGCATCTCATTCTTGATGCGATCAGAAACCTGGGTGCGTATCAGGGGCAATCCGCTGTAATGCATTTCAACAGCATTCTTTTTTCCAAACAGATCGCCTGCTGCGGTGATCTGCCCGATAACAACCGTTCTTAAGTTGGATGACAACACCGCTTTGTTAACGCGTACCGCTATAAGGCTTGCATTGGTTTGCGGGTTGTACAACACATTTTTATAAAAAGGAAGGCTGAAAAAAAGCCTTTTACTGCTATCGTAATCGATCATTTGAAACTGGCTGCCGGATGCCGGCGCCGGTGTAAAAATGTTTGCAGCCTGTAGTTTTCCGGCGGCTGAATCTTTTACCAGGTTAATGGCAACTGGTACGGCCAGCACATTCTCAACGCCCTTTATTTTTTTCAGTTCAGCACAAAACAAGGCAAACGCTGTAAAATTTTTCTCCTCATACAACTGATTGTTCTGTATGCCAATTACCATCATATTGCCGTCTTCGCCAAACTGCTTGCGAAAATGCTGGTAGCTCATATACCTTGCGTTATCGGTTGGGATGGCGCCGGTAAAATCGTAACTCAACTGCACTTTCGTGGCCTGCCAGCCCATAAAAACCGTTACCGCCGCTAAGCCAATTACCAATACCAGTTTATTTTTGAGCACAAAACGCGCAATCGATTCCCACATAGTTTTTTATTGAAGTTAGCAAGACTGCAAAGAAAACTAATTTGAGCGCACCATGTATTTATTTCTCCGGCGCACAGGTATGGAACACAGCTGAGATTGTGCAGCCACCTGTTGTACATAAAAAAACAGTATTAATTGAGCAAAAACCGGAAAACCCTGGTCAAAAAGGAAAACCGGTTGCCAATCAGTTTGTATTTTCTGATGAAACACTTGCTCCATAAGAAGTGGCTTTTTGTGCTGTGGCGGAAACAGATTTGTTGTATGTCCATAATTCAGGTACAAACACAAACCAGGTTTTCCTTAATAGCTTTTCCAATTGAGGGGAGATTCGCAAATTGTGATCTAGGCAATAATGAAATTGTTAAAGGAAGCAATCAGTACTGACTACTTCCTTTAACAATGATCTACCTTACGCTAAATGAAAATTTATCTGACCGTGCAGCAATTAATCAATTACACTGTTGCCAAAATAGGGGTGCAATATTTTTGGCAACGCTATGCCGTTTGGTGCCTGGTTATTCTCCAGCAGGCACGCCACTATCCGTGGCAGCGCCAATGAGCTCCCGTTGAGTGTATGCACCAATTGCATTTTACCGGCGCCGTCTTTAAACCTTGCTTTCAGCCGGTTGGATTGATAGCTTTCAAAATTGCTGACAGAGCTTACTTCAAGCCATTTTTGCTGTGCGGCACTGTACACTTCAAAATCATAGGTCAGCGCAGCCGTAAAACCCATATCGCCCCCGCATAATTTCAAAATGCGGTAAGGCAGTTGCAGCGACTGCAATAATTTTTCTACATGATCCACCATTTCTTCCAGCACGGCATAACTTGTAGCAGGATCTACCAATTGTACCAATTCCACTTTTTCAAACTGGTGCAAGCGGTTTAGTCCCCTTACATCCTTGCCGTAACTTCCTGCCTCGCGCCGGAAACACGGCGTATAAGCAGTCATCTTTACAGGCAGTTCGGTTTCCTTCAAAATAACATCACGGTAAATATTGGTAACCGGTACTTCGGCCGTTGGTATCAGGTAAAAATTGTCTTCGGTAGCATGGTACATTTGTCCTTCTTTATCCGGCAACTGGCCGGTGCCAAAGGCGGACGCTTCATTGACCAGGAAGGGCGGCAAAATTTCTGTGTATCCAGCAGCCGTGTTAAAATCAAGAAAATATTGTATCAGTGCCCTTTGCAATTTTGCGCCCTTGTTAATGTATACAGGAAATCCGCTGCCGGTAATTTTATTGCCCAGTTCAAAATTAATAAGGTTGTACCGCGTAGTAAGATCCCAGTGCGGAACAGCGCCTGCATATAGACTGGGCTTGTCGCCTCCTTCCCGCACCACTACATTATCTTCCGGTGTTTTTCCCGGAGGAACTTTGTCTGATGGCAGGTTGGGTAAAGTATATAAAATAGTCTCAATCTTTTTTTCTGCTTCGTTTAACTTATCGGGCGTCAGCTGTGATTTCCATTCAGCCACCTTGTTTTTTATTTCTGCCGCTTTTTCACTTTCGCCTTTTGCCATTAACTGACCAATCTCTTTTGATGACGCATTGATCTTTGCCTGTATTTCCTCCTGTTCAACCTGGTATTGCTTGCGCTTATCATCCCATTGCAGTAACGCATCCACCAGTTCAGGCTGCTTAAAATTTTTAATGGCCAGCTTTTGCTTAACCAGCGCGGTATGCTGCCTTATAAATCCTACCTGTAACATTTTTCAATATTTGGCGCAAAGGTAATTGTTGAACAGCAAACGGGCAACGTTGTATTGGACAGCAACGATGCGCAAAAGCAATGACCGCAGGAAGTAAATTCTGCCTGGTATTTTTTACGCCCCTGCCCTGCCGCATCCCGATGTATAAAAATCTAAACTATCTTTGCGCCATGCAAGTACAAGATGATTTACAGGCACGCTGGTGGAAGCTGGAAGAAAAACTAATGGAACGGTTTGAAAAAAAACCCGACATGGAAACGATTCTTTTTTTAATAGGCGTACAGGAACTGGGCGATATCAAAGAAAAATTCAACAAAGAGCAAAAACAGGATTTGATGCACATTGCCGTTTGTTCTTTGCTGTCTCCCAGCGGTTATTATGAGATGGAAGGTGTTGATGCGGACGGCTGGCCGCATTACAGGCAGCTAAAAGCGCTACCCG
Source organism: Chitinophagaceae bacterium (assembly GCA_039919885.1). Lineage (GTDB taxonomy): Bacteria > Bacteroidota > Bacteroidia > Chitinophagales > Chitinophagaceae > JACMLD01. Next base: position 29,066 of record JBDSEV010000087.1, on the reverse strand, counting down.
TATTGGATCTTTTTGGCCAGGAAAACTTTATGAAAGATCATGTATTGCTCTATTTTGATGAAAAAGGATTTTGACAAATCTCCAATCCAATACGGTTGCAGGCTTTTTAAATGACCCCGCTAAAAAAAATTTGTTAATGGATTGCCGGACGGCGTTTACAAACATCATCATAAACTTGTAAAAGCTGCTTCATTTAAGGACTTGTTGTCTTTGTCTTCCCAACAGTGCAGCAAGACAAGTTTCGCCATCATGAAAAACATTTTTTTATCGATATAAATTTGATAAAAATGAAACGGACTTACTGTACTCTTTTTATTGTGTTGTTGTGTATAATGGCGTGCAATCCAAAAATTGGCGGCGGGCTACGAAAAAACGATCTGCAAAAAGATGTTGAAATGGTGACTGACAAAGGAACCATGACCATTCGTTTATCTGACCTGACACCGCTGCACCGCAACAATTTTCTGCAGCTGGTTAAGCAGCATTATTACGACAGCATCAGCTTTCACCGTGTTATTAATCATTTTATGATTCAGGCAGGTGATCCTTCCACCAAAAATGCAAAGCTCCCGGGCGCGCAGGGCAACGGCGGCCCATCGTATACCATCCCTGCCGAAATCAATCCCAGCTTATTTCACAAAAAAGGCGCCATTGCTGCGGCCAGGCAGGGAGACGAGGTAAACCCAAAAAAAGAAAGCAGTGGCAGCCAGTTTTATATTGTACAGGGCAGGGTATTTACGGACGCTGGTCTTGATTCTATCGAGACATTCCGTTTAAAAGGAAAAAAACTACCGGTAACGCACAGGGCCATTTACAAAACATTGGGCGGAACACCTCATTTAGACAGCAGTTATACCGTATTCGGAGAAGTAATAAGGGGGCTCGCTACAGTTGACAGCATCGCTTCCGTGCCTACCAGCGGCAGGCAGGGTGCCGACAGGCCAATAAGCAACGTAAGAATAATCAGCGCAAAGCTGGTAAAAAGGAATTTATAATTTTACCTATTTGGAAAGTGCGGGTAAGTCCATCACGGGCAACTTTTATTTATCTTTTCTCAAACAACCACCACAACCGTTTGCGTGGCTTAACCTTATAATTTGCTGTGATGTATTTGCCGATATGTTCCATGGCTTCATCTACACTGTCTGTAAGCAACACCAGCTTTAGATCTTCTGGAGAAATGGTTTGCTGCTCCGCCATAAAATTCATGTAATCCATTAACGGCTGGTAAAACGAAACACCAAACAATACAATTGGAAACTGGGTAATTGTTTTTGTCTGCACCAGTGTAAGCGTTTCAAAGAATTCGTCCATCGTACCAAAACCGCCGGGCATTATAACAAACGCATAGGAATATTTTTCCAGCAACGCCTTGCGGATAAAAAAATACTTGATGGTAATACTGGTCTGCACATAGGGGTTCGGCTTTTGCTCATAGGGCAATTGTATATTACATCCAACAGACATGCCGCCGTTTTCAAAAGCGCCGCGGTTGGCGGCTTCCATAATACCCGGGCCGCCGCCCGTCATAGTGGTAAATCCAAGCGCAGCAATCTGCTTACCCATCTCACGGGCAGCTGTGTAATAAATATGATCTTCTTTAAAACGTGCTGAGCCGAATACGGTAACGCAGGGACCTACAAAATGCAATGTTCTGAATCCTTTAATCAGCTGACGAAAAACGCGTATGGCGAAAAAAAACTCGTAGCTCCTGCTTTGCGCGCCTTCCAGGTAAACGGGTTCTGTAGAAGAAATAATTTTTTCTTTAACTGGCATAATGCAATAAAGGTAAAGTATAAAACCTGTTACGAAGGGCCTTTAACTACTGGTTAAAATTGTGGGTTATATCGTACAACGTGCAGAAAAAGAATAACGCTTATACTTCAACCATTTCAATTTACTAACTTGCAATACACAAATGTAATAAGCTATGCGCATCATTAGTTACAATGTAAACGGCATCCGCTCTGCCATGACAAAGGGCTTCATAGACTGGTTGAAGACCGACCCTGCCGATATAATTTGTGTGCAGGAAACCAAGGCAGCCAAAGACAATGTAGACCACAAACAATTTACTAATCTTGGTTATTATGATTACTGGTTTTCTGCGCAAAAAAAAGGATACAGCGGGGTTGCAGTATTTACTAAAATTAAACCTGACAATATTGAATACGGAACCGGACATCAGCTAAGTGACGATGAAGGCAGGGTTTTGCAACTTGATTTTGGCGACATCCGTTTAATCAATGCTTATTTTCCATCCGGCACTTCAGGTGATGAAAGACAGGCTTTTAAATACGCATGGCTCGACGAATTTTTTAATTACCTGCAAACGTTGAGAAAGAAACATCCTAAACTCATACTCTGTGGCGATTACAATATCGCACACAAGGAAATTGATATCCACGATCCAAAAGGCAATAAAAAGTCATCCGGATTTTTACCCGATGAAAGAGCCTGGACGGATAAGTTTTTAGCGAGCGGCTGGGTAGACAGTTTCCGCGAATTACATCCTGAGCCACACCGCTATAGCTGGTGGAGCCAGCGTTTTCCCACGGTACGCCTGCAAAACAAAGGATGGAGAATCGATTATATCAACGTTACAGAACCGTTGCGGAAGCAAGTGCTGGAAGCGGATATTTACCCGGATGTAAAACACAGCGATCATTGCCCGGTATACCTCCAGTTAAAGGAATTGTAAAATGATACTTGTTAAAATGAATTACTGAACACAGGTTAATACAGTCGTTTACAAATGACGATTTCCTGGTAATAAATAACACTGTTATGATTGTTTACAATGTTACTACGAAGGTGCATGCATCGGTAGACCTGGCGTGGTTGCATTGGCAACGCCATACCATGATAAAGGAAACGATGGCTACGGGCGCGTTCATAGCTTACAAAATATTGCGCCTGCTGGAACAGGATGACAGTGAAGGAAATACCTACGCCATTCAATATACCGCCGCTGACGAAGACCAATACCAGCAATACCTAAAATTGCATGCGCCATCCATTCATAAAAAAGCTACCGAAAAATGGGGTGACCTTATTATTTCATTTCATTCCTCATTGGAAGTTATACAGTAGCTGTGGATAATAGACAGGCTGCAACTTTCACGTAATCAGGAAAGCAATTCCGCCCAAAGTCAATACTGGCAAGCATTTCAGGCGATGCATGCTGAAACCCTTTGCTGGCATGGCTTTCAGCGTTTCGGATTTTTATGGCATGGTTTTGTATGTTAGCGACAACCGGCTAAAAAGCTTGGCACACGCGGGTTGCAGCATTTTCAACGTTTGCCGCATTGAATAAAAAAATTTTGCCGCAATGTAAAACCGTCTAAATTTGTCAGGCGTTAAAATTTAAAACACACACTATGAACAAAGCTGAATTAATTGCAAAAATTGCCGATGATGCAGGTATTACAAAAACCCAGGGTAATGCTGTATTGGATTCTTTTATTGAAGCTGTAACCAAAACTTTGAAAGGTGGCGGTAAAGTTACGCTGGTAGGTTTTGGCACCTTCTCAGTGAGCAAAAGAGCCGCCCGCAATGGCCGCAACCCCCAAACAGGAGCTGTTATTAAAATTAAGGCCCGCAAAGTGGCTAAATTTAAAGCAGGAAAAGAATTGTCTGCAAAGTTATAATGCTGCGCATACCGCATGTAAAAGCCCCGGCACTGTGTGAATAAGTTTCGGGGCTTTTGCCTGGATGCGTATCTTTGCAGAGTTCAGGATATGAATAACGTTTAATACATTTTAAAAAACTTAAAAAAAACATTATGGGCAGGGGAGATAAAAAAACGAAAAAAGGAAAGATTTTTAAAGGTTCGTTTGGTAAAAGCAGGCCCGCGAATGCACCTGTAAAAAAAGCAGCTGTAAAAAAAGAAACAAAATAAGCCGTGGTTGAATAGTTGATAGATTGAGGCGTTCATCGCATCGTCCGTCCGCTGCAAGATATCAGCTATTCAAGCAACCACCAGTCCCACTATTAGGGTGCAAGCCGTTCAATCAGCCAACCGCCCTGGCCTTGTAAGGAATATTGAATACGGTCATGGAGCCGGCTTGCTCTTCCCTGCCAGAATTCAACGGTTACAGGTTTTACGCGGTAGCCGCCCCAGTTTACAGGCCGTACTATATTGGATCCTTCAAATTTAGCCGCCTGTTTTTTTTCATTTTCTTCCAGCCATTCCCTGCTGCTGATAACCCTGCTTTGCGGAGAAGCCCATGCGCCAATCTTGCTGCTTGCAGGCCTGCTGTTGTAGTATACGTCACTTTCTTCGGCGCTTGTTTTTTCTACCACCCCGGTAATGCGCACCTGCCGTTCCAGTTCTTTCCAGAAAAAAACCAGGCAAGCCCTGGGGTTTTCATCCAGTTGCATCCCTTTAAAACTTTCGTAATTGGTAAAAAAAACAAACCCACGTTCGTCGTATCCTTTTAACAATACGGTACGGGCAGCAGGCAACCCGGTAACCGACGCTGTGGCAAGCGTCATGGCATTTACTTCGTCAATATCTGCATGAGTTGCTTCAGTCCACCATTTGTCAAACTGCCTGAATGCATTTTTGTCAATGTCATGCTCCAGCAATGATTGCTGTTTATAGTCTGTTCTGATATCAGCAATATTCATAATGATTTTTTTACGCGCAACCATGCACGTGACTGATAAAAAAAGAACCACCTAATAAGCGTGCACAGGCTGACTTTACCGCACGAGCGTGCCCACTTTCTCTCCCTGCACCACCTTGAGCAGGTTGCCGGGGATATTCATATCAAAGACAATAATCGGTAACTGGTTTTCCATGCAAAGTGTGAACGCCGTCATGTCCATCACTTTCAAATTTTTTGAGATGCATTCCGCAAAAGAAATCGTGTCGTATTTTACAGCAGTCGGATCTTTTTCCGGATCCGCCGTATAAATGCCGTCCACCCTCGTTCCTTTCAATATTACTTCCGCTTTTATTTCAATTGCCCGCAATGACCCTGCCGTGTCAGTAGTAAAATAAGGATTACCAGTACCAGCTGCAAAAATAACCACGCGGCCTTTTTCTACATGGCGCATGGCTTTACGGCGGATATAGGGTTCCGCAATTTGTTCCATTTTTATTGCGCTTTGTAAACGGGTATAAACACCTGCTTTTTCCAGCGCTGCCTGTAATGCCATGCCATTGATAACAGTGGCCAGCATTCCCATATAATCTCCATGTGCCCGTTCAATACCTGTTTCTGCTTCATTCATGCCGCGGTAAATATTGCCACCGCCAATTACTATCGCTACTTCAGTGCCCGCATCCACGATTGTTTTTACTTCTTTTGCATATTGAGCCAGCAAAGCGGAGTTCAGGGGTTCATATCCGTCATCACTTTTTCCTATCAATGCCTCTCCGGAGAGCTTTAGCAGAACGCGTTTGTACTTTAATGCCATATCCAATTTTATTCGGTGCGAATATAAGAATTTAATCCTGAGGGAATAACCTGCTTATCAGCAACGAAAACATGATTAAACCAGGTTCCCCGCGCTACCGGAACCAATATCAACCCACCCCTTCCCTGGGTTTCCCGGTTTATTACCTCCATGAGACATTACTTATTGGCTGACCATTTTTTCAGCTGGGTATCAATTTATCATATTTCATTGCCCTATTGCACCAGGTATATCCGATATCAACACTCGTTAGTTAGCCGCGGGACGGATTTTCCCGTAGCCGTAATCTAGAAAATTTTCGGCCTTCTGACCCGTTCTATTTGCTAAACCTTTGCTCTATTAAGGCTGATTTCAGGGGACCTGATTTTTTTTACAAGGCCGCTGCTACAAAACGATGCTTTTACTGGTAAAAACTGCCAATAATACCACTATATTTGCGCTTCCAAAATCCTATCACTACAGCCAGGCCCTATCATCGTTTGCAATGATATTTCCCTTTCCTGCTTTTGCTCCATATGGCTACAAACTAATAAAAAAAATATAGTGTTATACGCATGATATTTGATAAGCAATATCCCGATAACTTATCCGTTATGCGTTACCCGGCGGCAACTCATTCATCATGTGACTGAGGGAGGCGAAGCCCTGCTTGCGTAACAATGCAAGCATATTGGCAACCAGCCTTGGATCGCTTATCTGAAAAATCCTGTGTTAAACTGGCTAACCGGTAAAATTGAGGCTAAAACCGTAATAAACCACTCATACTGCCTTGCATACATTTCACGTTTATACATTATTAAACCAGTTAACAAATTGCATGTTTTTTAACATGCCAGCATCTTACAATGGATTCAACGCAGTTTAATCATCCCCGGCACGCAGAAAATGTACTACTCGCTTTGTGGGCAAAATATTTTCCGTATTGGCCTTTTTTTCTATTGTTACTGGTTTTATCGGTAACAGCGACATGGTTCTACCTGCAGAAAACTGCGCCTTTGTATGAAGCTACCGCCACATTGCTGATAAAAGACGAGAAAAAAGGTATTGACGATTCGCGAATGATAGAATCACTCAACCTGCTTAGCACTAAAAAAATAGTTGAAAACGAAATTGAAGTGCTGGCCTCCCGGTCATTAATGGAAGAAGTGGCCACCAACCTGAAGCTATACGCGCCCGTTTTTCAAAAGAGTAAATGGCGGGACAAATCAGCGTATTCATCTTCCCCCATCAAAATAGAGGTGATGGATCCGGCTACTATTTCCATAGAAGACAATCCCCGCGTGTTTTTCAGTTTTGATGCTGACAGCCAGGTGGTAATAATTGATAAAACCGGGTTTCCACTCAACCAATGGATAAAAACACCTTACGGCGTGCTGAAGTTTACCCACGCATCCCGGCAAGCCCCTGGAAAGACGGTACAACTTTATTTCTCTTTAACCAATCTCAAAAAAGTGGTGATGGGGCTTACGCCAAGGCTGGATGCAATTCCCTCCAGTAAGCTATCCACGGTAATTGATCTGAAATTGAAAGATGAGGATCCCTTACTGGCTGAGGACATATTAAACCAGCTCATCCTCGCTTATAACAGGGCAGCGGTAAATGATAAAAATGCGCTGGCCCAGAATACCTTGTCTTTTGTGCAGGAACGGCTGGATTATGTAGGACATCACCTTGATTCCATCGAACATAAAATTCAGCAATACAAAGCAAACAAAGGCGCAGTAGACATCGGTTCGCAAGGCAAGTTGTTCCTTGAAAATGTAAGCGTGAACGATCGTAAAGTGGGCGATGTAAATATGCAGCTGGCCGTGCTTGGACAGATTGAAAAATATGTTTTATCGAAAGATAACAATGGCGGCATTGTGCCCTCTACCCTCGGTGCAAGTGATCCCTTGCTGACCAGCCTCATTAATAAATTGTATGAAGCAGAACTGGAAAAAGAAAAATTAAGGAAAACAACCGGCGAAAATAGCCCGTTGATGGTGGGCCTTACAGACCAGATAGAAAAAATAAAGCCCAGTATCCTGGAAAATATTCACACGCAGCGGAAAAGCCTGGAGGCCAGCAAAACAGACCTCATCTCTACCAACAACGCTTATACCTCTTTGCTCCAGTCTATCCCCCAAAAGGAAAGAGACCTGGTAGAAATCAGCCGGCAGCAGAATATAGAAAATAGCATCTATTCATTCCTGTTGCAAAAACGGGAAGAAGCCGCCCTTTCAAACTCCTCTACTGTGGCAGATAACCGGATCATCGATAAAGCGCAATCGTCTCTTGGCCCTGTTAGTCCCAATAAAAGATTTTTTTACCTCGTGGCAATGATGGGTGCGTTGGGTTTGGGCGTTGCTGCTATTGCCGCCAAAGAACTTTTCAGCCGAAATATTTTATATAGATCCGAAATTGAAAATTTCACCGCTGTTCCAATCATTGCTGAAATCGGATTTGACAAGTCCAAAGAAGCATTGGTAATACGCGACGGCGTGACCAGCGTTACCGCCGAACAGTTTCGGCGGTTGCGCGCTTCCCTGGGGTTTGTTGGAATTGGCAACACGAAGAAAAAAATATTGGTAACTTCTACGATACCGGGCGACGGCAAAAGTTTTATTGCGGCCAACCTGGGATTGTCGCTGGCGCTGGCCGGCAAAAAAGTTGTGCTGGTTGAGGCGGATCTGCATTACCCGTCGCTCAGTAAAAAATTGGGTGCAAAAGAAGAAAAAGGCCTCAGTGATTATTTGTCAGGTGATTACCCACCGGCAGGCATCGTCAGGAAAACAAGTATCAACAACAACCTTTTTTTAATTCCGGCAGGCGCACTACCCAACAATCCTTCCGAACTGCTCATGAATGGCAAAATGGAAACCCTGTTGCAGTATCTTGATAGCAATTACGATTTTGTGCTGGTTGATACCGCACCCGTTGGGGCTATATCAGACGCCTATACACTTTCTCCTTTGTGCGATGCGACGCTCTACATCATACGTCATGAACATACACCCAAAACCGCGGTAGAACGCCTGGACAGGAACAACCAGGTGAACGGGTTGAAAAACACCGCCCTGATTTTCAATGGTGTCCGCACCCGGGGATTTGGTAAAGACAGCTTTGGTAATAATTACAAATACACTCATAAAAGGGAAAAAACCAGCTAAGCAAAAAATTTAGCCCCGGCAGAGAAAGCAACTCAATAAACCGGGTTTACTAAACACAGATGTGAATGACAGCAGCACGCGATCTAATAAAATACAACCCAGGCAAACCAGCAGTGGTCCTTTTTGCAACTGTATCATTTGCAGGTTTCCTTATTATCTCATTGTTTAAATCTGGCGCTTACGCGATGGATGAAACATTGTTTCACTATCCCAATGTACTCAACTATTATACTAATGGTTTTGCAGCAACATTTAATAAATCTTATTCCGCCGCTAACACGCCACTGCCTTATATTATTGTTGCATGGATAAGCAAGGTATTTGGTCCCGGTATTGTGCTGGCCAGGATTGTAACAGCGGTGTTTTCTTTTCTTACGTTCCTGGCGGGATTAAAAATCCTGACGCGGTTACAGGTGCCCCCATTCTATTCACTGATTTTACTATTCTATCCATATTTTTTTCTGAATTCATTCGTGTTTTATGCAATCAATTTTGGATTGTTTTTTTGCCTCGTAGCTTTATTGTTGTTACAGCATCCGGGAAAAAATTACCGGTTTGATCTGGGAGCCGGCATCAGCATAACACTTGCAGTACTGTGCCAGCAATTTTATTTGATGCTGCTGGCTGCTGTGCTGCTGGTTCGGTTATGGCAATACTTTCAAGAGCGTGACAATCCAGGCGCCCTGCAATATTTTCTTATTTCTTCTTTTTTACTTGGTTTACCCGCGCTTATTCCGCTCGCCATATTCTACAGGTGGGGTGGTTTGGTACATCCGAATTTCAATGTACATAAATTATCCTTTTTTGCGACGGCGCTAACGGGGATGCTGATTGTAATTGGTTTTTATTTCTGGCCGTTTGTATTGCAATCCGTTAAGAAATTGCCTTTGTGGCTGGTTGGCGCTGCCCTGGCCGCGGGAGCGGTATTATCAATCGTTTTTAAACCGGCTTATAACGACTTTAATGGTCCGGGTATATTCAATGGAATTGTCTATCACCTCATAAACATTGTTGCGAGAAAAATGGTATGGGCAGGGAGTGCCATCATGATTTTGTTTTCGGCCATCGGTTTGCTTTTGTTCTATAAGCTGGCCGTAATGAAAAAAACCGACTTTAACCGCATGCTGTTTACGGCCTGCCTTTTTCTGACCGCAGCATACACAATGAATGCCATTATCGGCGAAAGACATTTGCTGCCTTTGCTATTTCTATTGTTTTTACTGGTATTGCCACAGCTGCGGATGAACATCGCCAAATTGTACCTGCCCTGTATGGTTATATTTGGCGCAGGCTATTACATTTATTGGATTTTTTTGAAATACAACTAAGAAACTGCCGGCATATAACTTCTGTCATAAGTTGAATTCTACAATTTATCGCCGGGCAGCAATTATTCCGTTCACTATTTAAAAACATTTTGCTTGGGTTCGTTAAAAATAAAATTAACCGGTGCGGTGAATATCGCCAAAGGTTTTATTAACAAGGGTCATGCGCGCAGCATTGAAGCCAAAAAAAATATCCTTGCCTCCCTTTTTATTAAAGGATGCAGTATAGCAGTAAGCCTGCTGCTGGTTCCCTTGACGATTGGCTACATCAACCCTGCCAAATACGGTATCTGGTTAACCATGAGTTCAATTGTTGCATGGTTCAGCTTTTTTGATATCGGATTTACACAAGGGCTCAGAAATAAGTTTACGGAGGCAAAAGCGAAAGGGAACATGCTGCTGGCCCGCATCTATGTAAGTACTACCTATTATTACGTTATCATCATCTTTGCCTGCCTTTGGGTGGTAGGTATTGTCATTAACCAGTTTATTAACTGGCATAAAGTATTGAAAATACCGGTTGAGATGGAAAAGGATGTATCACGACTTTCGGTTATCATCCTGTCTTATTTCTGCCTTGTCTTTATTTTCAGGATTATCAACACCCTCCTGATAGCCGACCAGAAACCTGCCAAGTCAGCCTTGCTGGATATGCTTGGACAAGTTTTTGCGCTTGTGGTTATTTTCGCACTCACTAAACTGACGCAAGGATCTTTGTTGTACCTGGCGCTGGCAATTGCGATTCCTACCCTGCTGATATTGGGTACCGCCACCTGGGTGTTGTTTCGGACTGCTTACAAAGAATTTAGACCATCTCTTGCCTTTGTAAAAAAAGAACATGCCAAAGACATACTCTCACTAGGTGTCAAATTTTTCGTTCTCCAGATCGCGAGTATCGTTCAGTACGAATCGATCCTTTTCCTGATTGCGCATTATTTTGACACTACACAGGTAACCGCCTACAACATTGCCTATAAATATTTTTTTACCCTCCAGATGTGTTTTATGATTTTAATTAATCCGCTGTGGAGCGGGGTCACCGACGCATACGCTTCAGGAGATGTGCAGTGGATAAAAAAAACAGTTAATAAATACCTGCTGCTGCTGATTCCATTTGTGATAGCCGGGTTTTTTATGCTCCTGTTTTCTGAGCGGGTGTATAATTTATGGCTGGGTAAAAACACCATCCATATCAACCACAATATTTCGTTGCTGTGTTATATATTCTTTTCTACCGGCATGTTCGCCAGTATATTCGTATTTGTAATTAATGGTATCGGCGCATTACGGGTACAGTTTATTTCTTCTATCATCACCTGTATTGGATTTTTTGTGCTGGCCCTGTTATTTATTAAACGATATAAAATGGGTATAGAATCCATCCTCATTGCATCTATTATTGCAAACGTATATGGCTATATTATAGCGCCCTTACAATATTATCAGATTTTTATCAGGAAGTCTAAAGCAGGTATCTGGTACAAATAAGTGAACCATGAATAAAATTGCTATTTACGGGGGGCTGGGCAACCAGATGTTCCAATATGCGCTCTACCTTGCTTTCAAAAGCAGGGATGCAACCGTTAAACTATCCCTGTCAGATTTTCTTTACCAATACCACCACAATGGGTTTAATCTGTACACCGCTTTTGATTTGCAACTTCCACTTAGTTCGAAAGTAACCAGCAACTTGTTGAAAGATGGCGAACTTTTTTATAAAAACAGGTTAGGCAGTGCGGTCTTAAGAAGGGTTATTCCACTGTATAAAAAGACCCGTTATACAGCATACCGGGAGAAAAAAGAATTTCAGTACGACGCAGATCTTTTTAACCAGCAGTCAAAGCTACTTATGGGTACATGGCAGGTAGTGGATTATTTCAAGGATATCAGCGATGCAGTGTATCGAGCATTCACCTTCAGGGCCCCGGTGGATGCAGAGAATTTAGCGCTGGCAGAAAAAATCCGCAACAGCAATGCAGTGAGCGTCCACGTGCGTCGCGGTGATTACCAGGGAACCGGTTGGGAGAAATCGCATCATGTTATTAAGGATACTACCTACTATAAAAATGCGCTTGCCCATATTGATAGCAATATTGAAAACCCCGTCTATTTTGTTTTTTCGGATAATATTTCATGGGTAAAAGAAAACATCAATTTGCCAAGCTGTACCTATATTCATCACAATAAAGGCAAGAATAGCTACCTGGATATGTACCTGATGAGTCTTTGTAAACATAATATTATTGCCAACAGCACTTTCAGCTGGTGGGGAGCGTGGTTAAACCGAAATACAGAAAAAATTGTTATCATGCCCAACAGATGGCTGAACAATATAGATTGTCCGGGTATTTTCCCCCAGGATTGGATAAAGTTACCCGTTGAATAATGTATCATAAAGTGAATTTATATTCCAGTCTGCAGGCTACAGAAAACAAAGAGAGAGATGTGCTGTTTTTTTTCCTCGGTGCAGTGGCGTACCTGTTTGGAATCATTGTAGCATATAAAGTATCACCCTCCCTCTCACAATTGATACAGGCATCTGCACTTGTGCCGGTATTTTTTTACGGCAATAAAATAATATCGGTTCAAACCGATGAACCCTATTTTAAATTACTGTTTACGGTATTCATGATAAGCAATGTCTTTATCATCTTACGTATTGAAGGGTTTAGTTACGTAAAGTTCAAAGACTACTTGTTTTCTGATTTCAGGCTCTGGCCATACATTGTGCCGTTTACCGCTTTTTTTACACGTAAATCGTTTTTCTTTTACTGGCTGTTCAGGATTATTTTTTGGCTCGGCATAACCTACCTTTTTATTTCCGTTGTATTGTGGAGAGACTATAAAGCTTCCCCTGCTATTGCGGAACAGGCCATCTGGATTTTTTCTTCCGCATCGGGCCTTGTTTTATTAACGTGGACCTACCACAATGCCATCAGGAAGCTGGTGGCTGTTGTGGGCATTGTATTGTCATTGTATGTTTCTGCATTATTAGCCCGCAGGAATATTATCCTAACCGGCGGCTGTTTTATTGCGTTCTCGTATCTGGCATACCTCGCCTTCGAACAAGGCCATGCCACTAAGAAGTTTCTTAGCCTGTATATCTTCGGAATAATGATCATTGCCGGCGCAGCCTTTTTTTCTGCAAATAAAAACAGCAGTTTTAAATTGCTCGCAGGCCGTGTAAAAGACGATACCCGCGAATATGTTTTTGATCAGTATTTTATTAGCATGGAAAACAACATGTGGTTTGGCAAAGGCATTGATGGAACTTACTATTGCCCGCTGGTTACAGAAGATATAAATGTTGACCCCGTTGAATACCGCGATCTGATTGAATGTGGCTATCTGCAGGTGATGCTGAAAGGAGGCATCACTAATCTTGTACTACTACTGGCAATATTGGTTTCTGCTGCCATAATAGGAATTTTCTTCTCAAAAAATATGTTTACGAAAGGTTGCGGTATTATGATTTGCCTGTGGCTGATTGACATGGGGCCGTATGGCTTACCCACTTTTTCCATGCGGTATATCCTGGTATGGATATGCGTAGGGGTTTGTTTCGATAAAAAAATACGTTTGGCTGGCGAAGAAACCATACGAAATCTGATATGGTTGGCGCCTAACCATTCGCACACACTAAATAAATAAGCATGAGGGTTCTTTGGTTATCATTTACAGCAGCCGGAGCTGGTAAATTATTAAATAGTAATGTGGCCGGTTGCGGATGGATAAGTTCACTGGAAGACGGTATTAAAGAAGTGCCGGGCATTACGCTGGCCGTAGGATTTTTTCATGACCAGGCTGCACCTGCGTTTGAAAACCTGGGCGTAAAATATTATCCTATTCAGAAAAAAAGCACCGGCTTTGCAGGTAAACTAAAGCAACGCCTGTTTAATAGCTTATATGATGTAAATCCTGCAGGTATAAAAGCAGTCATCGAAGATTTTGCGCCTGATGTAATTCACATATTCGGTACGGAATCCGGCATGGTGGATGCTTTGAAAGTAACCAATATTCCAATTGTTATTCACCTGCAGGGCCTGGTAAGACCTTACCTGTCTGTTTGGTTTCCCAAAGGCATGTCGCAGGCAACTATCATGCGGCACTCCCCTTTCCGATCTTTGTTGTTCAGGCGCGGTTATTATTTTGAATACGGCCTTTTTAAAAAGCGTGCAGCACGTGAAGATGCCGCCATTGCCGCAGCAAGTCATTTTTTTGGACGGACCCACTGGGACAAGAACTACGTGGAACTGATTAATAAAAATGCAGCATATATTCATTGCGAAGAAGTATTGCGGGCCTTTTTTAACGATTACGAATGGAAAAAACCAGCAACAAACACCCTTAGACTGGTAACTGTTATTAACCCGCAGCTCTACAAAGGGCTTGAGATTATCCTGGAAACATCCAACATACTAAAGCGCATCGGAGACATCGTGTTTGAATGGCATGTAATCGGTATGAATAGTGCGTTGGAAATTATCCCAATTATCGAAAAGGGAATGAGCCTTAAATTTTTGAATAACAATGTGCTGTTTAAAGGAACAAAAGTAGATGCCGCACTGATAGATGAATTAACCAGTGCGCATATGTTTATACACCCCTCTCATATTGATAACAGCCCGAACAGCGTATGCGAAGCGATGCTGCTGGGCATGCCCGTAATAGCGGGGAATGCAGGCGGACTTTCTTCGCTAATCACGCATGGCGAAGATGGCCTTTTATATAATTCTTACGACGCCTACGAACTGGCAGCGCTCATTACCAAAAGCTATATGCAACCGGTACCACTCGCTGCATTGGGTGTAAATGCGAGAGCCCGTGCCATAAAACGCCACAACATAGATAACATTATCAGCACAGTGGTTGATACTTACCGGCAGCTTATTAACGCGCCCGCCGCTAAAACAACCCAAACGCAGCAGGCAGCGGTACAGGAACAGTTACGCGGAGATGCTGCATTATAAAAATTAGTAGTCGCACTATTTTAAAATCATTTCATAAACATGAGTTTACCAAGGATATTAATCATCGGTCAATCTTTCTGCGATTTCAGGGGAGGTGGCATTACCATGAAAAATCTTTTTTCTCAATGGGACAAAGATTTAATTGCGGTTGCCTGTACGCCACACTACCTCACGCTCAAAATAAACACGGCGGCCTGCGAAACATATTACCAGTTGGGTGAAAAAGAATACAAGTTCAAATTTCCCTTTAGCCTGATACAGAAAAAATTCAAGTCGGGGCCCGTTACCTTTACGGCATCCCCGTCTGAAAAAAACTTTGCCAGTCCGGGTATCCGGCATAAAATGGTGCACAATGTATTGTACCCAATGATGGAGTATGCGGGTGCTTTGCATACACTTACCCGTATTGAACTGTCTGCCGAATTCCGTGCCTGGCTGGATGATTACCAACCGGATATCATTTATGCACAGGCTTTCACCCTGGAAGGTGTTCGCTTTACCATTGCCGTGCAGGAATACTTAAAGAAACCGATGGCCTTCCATATGATGGACGACTGGCCCTCCTCCATCAGCGAAAAAGGACCATTCAAAAAATACTGGGCACGGAAAATTGACCGCGAGTTCAGGCAAATGCTGGATAAGAGCGCTTTGCTGCTGAGTATCAGCGAAAGCATGTCTGACGAATATAAACGCCGCTATGGCAAGGATTTTATCGCGTTTCATAACCCTATCAATATTGAATTCTGGAAAAAATTTCAAAGGACGCAATATGTGTTAAACGACCAGCCTTATATTTTGTATTCGGGAAGGGTGGGGATAGGCATTGATGCTTCCCTGGAATTAATTGCCAAAGCGGTTGAAAAAGTGAATGCCGAACAGCATACCACGCTGCGTTTTGTTGTACGCGCAGAGGAAAAACCAGGCTGGATTGATAATTACCCTTCTTCAGAGCACCAGAATTTTGTAGCGTACGAAGATGTGCCTGCTGTGCTGGCAGCTGCGGACATCCTCGCGCTTCCGTACGATTTTTCTGAGGAAGCCATCAAGTTTATCAAATACTCGATGCCTACCAAAGCATCCGAATATATGATGAGTGGCACGCCGGTGTTACTGTTTGCGCCACCCGGCACGGCCCTGGTTGATTACGCAAGCAAATACCATTGTTTTGAAACCAATACCATTAACACAGTAGAAGCCGTTGCGTCAGCCATCACCAAACTTATAACAGATGAAAACAGGCGCCGTCAATTGTCTGAGACCGCCATTTCGCTGGCAGAAAAAAACCACAACGCAGCGGATATCTCCGCGGAATTTAACAGGTTGCTTTGTGCGCTTCTGCCAAAGGCTTAGCGAAATGGATAAGTATCCAGCACTGCAGCCACCGCCGGATGTATTAAGACTAAAACAAAATGATGCAATCTTCTGATTATAGTAAAAAAAAGCGCAGCATTACCTGGGTAAGTGCTGATTATTTTGTTGATACCGATTTCCAGCCTGCCGTCCTTTCGGGGCTGCTACAACACTTTGATATCTATTGGCTGATACTGTTGCCGGCACAGCACGCCCGCTACGCTGAACCTGATTTTGAAGAGATTAAAAAATTACCGGGCCTTCAGGTAGAATTTTTTTACTGGACCAGCAAAGCAAGAAATCCGAAAATGTTGCTTTTCTACGAGCGCGTCTACCAGCGGATCCGATCATTAAATACAGACCTGGTATATTTTAATGATGTGCCATCCAGTCCGTACATATTACCGCTTTACCTGAGATTGAATAAACGCAAAACAATCGTAACTGCGCACGATGGTAATGTGAAGTCGAGTTTTAAAATGCCCTGGCTTTCTAAAATGGTTTTCAAACAGGCGTTCGGACGAATGCGCTATGTTCATATGTTCTCGGCTTCACAGGCTGCCATTTTTAAAGCTGGCTTCAAACAGGCCAGGGTATTTACTATCCCGCTCGGACTGAAAGATTTCGGCAGCAGCGCAGTACCTAAGCGGCAGGATGAAATTATTTTCCTGTTTTTTGGTTCCATTCATTCAAATAAAAACCTGGGCTTATTAATTGACGCAGCCTGCAATTTGTACGACAAAGGAGTTCGCGGTTTTAAGATTTCCATTCATGGCGCTTGTACCGATTGGGCGCCGTACCAGGCCGCCATCCGGCACCCATCTATTTTTGAATGTGATATCAGGATGCACAGGAACGACGAAATACCGCGCCTGTTTGCAGAAAGTCATTATGCTGTGTTTCCCTATAAAGACATATCACAAAGCGGCGCAATAAAAGTGGCCTTCAATTATAAACTACCGGTTATCGTTTCAGACCTTGAGGCATTTACCGATGAAGTGAAAGAAGGCATCAACGGCTATATTTTTGAAAGTAACAATGTGCAGGAACTGGAGCAGGTGATGGCAGAACGTATTCGCGTTCACCTGCAGCAATATCCTGTTTTGTTACAAAACATCGCGCAGTATAATCAGCAGCACTTCGCTGCAGACGCATTAAAAGATAAATACATGGAAATGTTTAACGCGGTATTGACTGCAAACAAATAACATAGATGACCAACCCTAAAAAAGGCAATATACTTTTTTTTCAAAATTCCATCTTACCTGCAGATGGTGGCGTACCGCGTGTTACGGACATCATTTCCAAAGAACTGGGCAGCCGCGGTTATACATCTTCCTTTGTTTTCTACGATAAAGACAACAGTGCCTACCCAGCCAATAGTAAATTACAGGTTACGCTGCAGCAGCCTTATCATGAACTGGAGGAGCAGGTACTGGCGTTTGTTGCAAAGGGAAATTTCAGTTTTTTTATCTGTCAGAATGCGTATGCAGGCGTATTCAGAAAGCTGTATAAAAAGCTCCGTTTGCTATATCCGGCAGTTCCCTTTTACTGTTTTCTTCACGCGTCGCCCGATTACTGGCAGCTCACGTATCGCGCCCGGGTGGCCCCCGGCTACAAATTCTTTTCCTCCAGCATCAAGCGTATATTAAAAAAGATCATCTACCCGTTTTACAATCCATATATCAGGGAGACATCGGCGCTGTATGCCATCTGTGATAAATTTGTATTGCTGTCCGATTCTTTTAAGCCATCGTTTTCACGCTTATACGGTACTGATAAATTAAACAGCAAACTGGTAGCAATACCCAACCCACTCACTTTTGAACCTGGCGTCTTAACGGACAGACCGCAACAAAAAGATAAAATTGTGTTGATGGTGAGCAGGCTCAGCGAAGGACAAAAACGGATATCCGCAGCACTAAAAATATGGCAACAGCTACAAACACCGCAGTTTTCCGATTGGCAACTTTCTATTGTTGGATCCGGACCTGATGAAACATTTTATAAAGATTTTACAATTCAGCAAGGTATAAAGAATGTGGTCTTCCAGGGGCAGCATGGCAACGTGCTCCCTTTTTATAAACAGGCAGCTGTTTTTATAATGACTTCTGTGTGGGAAGGCTTACCCATGTCTTTACTGGAAGCGCAGCAAAACGGGGTGGTGCCGGTAGCCTTTGATAATTTTTCTGCGCTGTACGATGTAGTTACGGACGGTGAAAATGGTTTTATTATCCGTGATAATAATAGCAGCCAGTTCGTTCACAAACTCGGTATGCTGATGCAGGATGAAGAACTTCGGAAACGCATGGCGGCGAAAGCAATTGAAACCAGCCAACGTTACAAAGTTAAAAAGATAGCCGACGAGTGGGAAAAATTATTTCACGAGGAGCTGTAAAGAACATCCTGTCTGCGCTATGGAAGAGACTGGGGCGAATTGTATTTAACCAACTTATTACATGAATTACTTTTCATTTATTTTCCAGGACTGGAATGCCAACAAAAACAATAGCAAGGGCAAAATTATTCTGCTCCTGTTCAGGATGGCCAATTTCTGTTCCACCAGGAAAATTTATTATTACCTCGGTTTCCCCTATTTGCTTTTTTACCGCATCACGGTAGAGTGGATTCTTAGCGTTGAACTTCCGTGGAACATTACCGCGGGAAAAAACCTGGCGCTGTACCATGGGCAAAGCCTGGTTGTCAATAATAATGTGGTGATAGGAGAAAACTGTGTGTTAAGACATTGCACCACCATTGGCAACAAACAACTGGCCGATGGAAGTTTCAGCAAATCTCCGGTTATTGGCAACAATGTTGATATTGGCAGCAATGTTTGCATCATCGGCGATCTTAGGATAAACGACAATGTGATGATTGGCTGCGGCGCAGTGGTGGTAAAAACTATTATGGCCAATTGCATCGCCGTAGGAAATCCTGCTGTGGAAAAACCACGTAAAAGCAGGATTGAATAAAATGAAGAACCGCATTTTATACATTCACTAAAGCACTTGAAAGAGTTAGAACCGCACCGACCCTGCATATATGGAAAATACTATAATAATTACGTCGCCTTCTTTAAATGAAAATATAAATGTCAGCGGTATTTCCGCTGTAACAAAATTTATTATCAGCAATAATCCCACTAGCCATTACATCCATTTTGAACTCGGCAAAACTGATAGTCAGGAAAGAGGAATAGCATGGATGGCTAACATCGTTGGGGCCTACGCTAGCTGGTGCAAAAAATTGATGCGTAGCAAAAATATCATTATCCATTTCAATTTTGCGCTTGAGAAAAGATCCATTCTCCGGGATTCGCCTTTTATACTGGCGGCGCGGGCAATGAACAAAAAAATGATCATTCATTTACACGGCGGTAAATACCTGGTGCAGGAGCCCCCCGCATGGATAAAAAAAATATTAAAAGTTGTACTAACCGGCCATGAGCCCAAGGTTGTACTAAGTGCATATGAGAAGCAGCTGATCTTTGAAAAATTTAATACGCCGGATATTTATGTGCTGCCCAATAGTGTTGACTTAAATGAGCCGCGCCTGTTTCATCATGCCTATCCTGCGGACCGTCCGCTGCACCTGCTGTTTATGGGCAGAATTGTTGAAAGCAAGGGCATGCGCTATATTTATGACGCCTGCGTATTATTAAAGAATATGCAGGTTGACTATAAATTTTTTCTGGCCGGGAAGGGAGAGGAAGAAGCAAAATACATCGGATTATTCAAGACTTTGTTGGGAGAAAATTTTGTTTTTAAAGGCGTAGTTGCAGGAAAAGATAAAATAGCATTGATACAGGCATCTGATGTATTTCTACTGCCTTCTATTTCGGGGGAAGGGTTACCAATGGCCCTGCTGGAAAGCATGTCTTTTGGTCTTGTACCGGTAACTACCAATGATGGCTCAATGGCACACCTAGTAAACAACGGCGTAACAGGTATGCTGGTGGCAAAAGCATCTGCAATGGAAATTGCCGATGCGGTCGCCCGGCTCGACAGGGACCGGAGCCTCTTCCAAAAGCTTGGCGAAAATTGCAAACAACATATTGAAGACCATTACAATCCGGAAAATTATATTAAAGAATTAAATATTATTTATACAAAAACCAGGTAGTGGCCGTTTTTAGTTTACGCATCGGCACCCTTATCAATTAGCTTCATGCAACCAATTAATCCAATACTTGCTGTAAATGGCCCCACCGAAAACGGCATGAAAGCGCAGCAGCTTTTCGGCGTTCAAATTAGCACCGGCAAATACAGGGCGTTTATCGAAGAAATTATACGGCTTTCTGAAAAATCGGTTGGCTCTTATGTATGTGTTCTCAACGTGCATATGATGATTGAAGCCCAGCAAAAAGCATTTTTTAAAAAAATTGTAAATGAAGCTGATATTGTAACCCCGGATGGTAAACCCATTACCTGGGCACTGAAGCTGTTATATAATATCAGCCAGGATCGCGTTGCAGGCATGGACCTGTTGCCCGATCTTTTAGTTGATCTTGAAAGACTTGGAAAAGCTGTTTTCTTTTACGGTGGCACGCAGGACATGTTGGACAAAACAAAATCCTACGTTCAAAAAAATCATCCCCTTCTTGTTGAGGCCGGGTACTATTCGCCTCCGTTCAGGCCACTGTCCGCCGAGGAAGAACAGCAGGTTGCCAACACCATCAACCAATCCGGTGCAAGCGTGATATTTGTTGTTTTAGGATGTCCAAAGCAGGAGATATGGATGGCTTCCATGAAGAATAAAATTACTGGTGTTATGATCGGTATTGGTGGCGCAGTGCCCGTAATTATAGGGGCACAAAAAAGAGCGCCTAAATGGATGCAGGATTATGGGCTTGAATGGTTGTTCCGGTTAATACAGGAGCCAAGACGTTTGTTTAAACGATACTTTATTACCAATACATGGTTCATTTTCTTACTGCTCAAAAACTACATCAAAACGAAGTTTTAAATACTTGCTGCAACACGTAGCCACCTTCCTTTTTTTTCTTCCGTAACACTGTAAGCTGCTTTAGTTTTTTATAAAAGTGGCTGTATACGTTGTACTTTTCCCTTCAATTTTTGCAAAATACATCCCCGCCGCCAGGCTTGCAACATTCAGCTGAATGGGTTCACCATTGCTGCGCACCATCTTTTTCAATACTGTTGTTCCTCCGGTTGACCCGAGGCTAAGGGTTAAAGTTTGCCCATACATCGTTTTTGGAATGGTCATAAATACCGTTCCGCTTACCGGGTTAGGCCATACCGTTAGTTTCGTTGCGTCAGCATTGTTTATAGTAATAATATTGCTGTAAGCGAAACTTCCGTCGGGGTCAATTTCTTTGATCCGGTAATAATTTTTATCAGGAGCCGGTGAACTATCTGTAAAGGCATACGTGCCCTGTACAGCAGTCTCTCCAGCCTTAACAGTTCCAATTTTTGCGAACACCTGGTTTTGTGAGCGCTCCACTTCAAAATAACTTCCGGGTAGCGGCACTGTGGTAACCCAGTTCAGTTGCACCTCTTTGTTTACCAACCGGCCGGTGAATTTTGCAAACTTTACGGGTAATACCTCCAGGGTAGTTTTGATAAGAATAATGGATGACCATGGTGCCAATGTAACGGAACCGCTGTAACTCCGGTTAGCTGGATCCACATATTGAATACCATTTAAATCAACCGTACGTGCGTTGCCGGATGCATTGTATTCAAAACGGATATGATTGTCTGGGTTAGTAGGTATGATATTCGCTTCATACAACTTCACGTTGTCAATATAAAATATACTGTCCTGGCGGTTTGCTTCAAATACAATGCTTGCGTTGCTTTGTGATTCGGGGAAAGAAATAAGGAATTCATTTTCCGTGCGGGTAGTGGATAAATTACAAAACAAAGGGGCCGTGAGTGCATTAAACGGATCGCCTTCTTTACGCAGGTATATCTGAAAATTTCTTAGATTTTTGGTTCCCTGCAGGCTGAAACGAAGAATGTATTGTTTGGATGCTTCTACACTGCCGACATACATAATAACATAAGCGGGCTGGCTGTTGGTAGTGGGATTGCCCTGACCATCAAAATAAACTTTCATGGCCCCGCCATCCAGTTTTTCTCCGTTTGCCCATACAGCATGGCAGATGGCAGACGGAGACCAGGTGGCGGTGCTGTCAATGTTTCGATCGAAAGTAGCGTTGGAAAATTTATTGTTACCGTTGAGACCGCTTAATGTGTAGGGTGAGATTTGTGTGCCTGTTATTTTTGCGTTTATATCAAACCCGTATTTATTGCGCCATTGGGGCAAATCGTAGGTACTATAAACAAAGGTGTCTATCTGCAGATAGCTGGTTGTAATATGAAATTTATCGTTCATGGGTCGGCAATAATAATTGCTGTCGAATGTCGCAAACTGGTCAAAATCGTCCTGGTCAGACAACAATTCCGAAACGCCCTGGTACGCGTATTTGGAAAACAAAATATTGGAGAACACTTTGTTATTGCGTGTCAGGTAGCCATGGTCCTCGTGAAAAAGGAATTGTGTAACATTATTATAAGAAGTATTGCCCCGGAGGTTGATGTTGTTTCCGTTGTGCATAAACAGACCCGTTCTGCAATTGGCCACCGTATTACCCTGAATATCAAGATAACCGGCAGTTTCATCTACATAGATCCCATTGGTAGCAAAACTACTTGAATCGGGTGTTCCTTTACCGGCTCCTACACCATTCAATACGATGTTTCCGGTAATTTTTCTACCCGTATAAACTACTGCCGGGTTGCCCGTCCAGGTATAAATACCACCCCCATCGTCTTTCACAAAATTAAAGTAATTGATAAAGTTGTTCCTGATTTCTACGTTGTTGCCTTCAAACCGAAGGGCTGTATAGCCAGTACTGTCAATGGTATTGTTGGCAATAAGGATACCGGAACCGTTCACATTTACCGCCATGTAGGTGTTCTCGCCATTTTCGCCCATCCCCGGAAACACCCCGGTATTTTTTAAGGTGCAATTGGTGAAAACATCGTTCGTTTCATCCACAAGGTATATACCGTCATTGTTTGAATTCAGCACATCGCAGTAATCCATCAGCAAAGAAGTATTGCTTCCGCCACGTACTGCGTATCGGCCCGTATTAGAAATGGTGCAGCGGGTAAGTTCTACATTAGATGTCTGGTAAATGTCAAAAGCATTTTCATTCGCACCATCAAAGACAAGATCGGTAAAATGAAGATAACGCTGGTTGTGGACTTCCACCACCGTCTTTACATAAGCCGCTTTGATTACCTGGTTATTAGGGTCTTCACCGGGGTCCATAACGATGGTAACTTTGCGGTTCGTGTTATCGTAACACCATTCTCCCCGCAGATCCAAAGTGGCCGGGTGGTTCTGGATGAAATATCCGTAGTTGTCTGTGCTCTCATAGCCTCCAGAATGATCCGTATAAAAAATCGAATTCCCGGATTGCGCATATATCCTTCCCCTGTTCAGGATATACCTGTTTTTACGAACAACAATATCGCCACCCACCCAGTTTTGTCCACCGAGCTCATTGTCCGTAATTACTGTATTGCCTACATGCCCTTCATAGGTAAGATACCCACCATTCGCTGTTCCCGCATTGGGATACCGCCCACTCCTTTCCGGTACGCCGTTTAATGTAAGGGCGTTCACAGAATCTGACAACAGTGAATTGCTCGTTTCCCATTTGTTGTTTCCAATAGAAACCCATCCGCTTAATACATTGAGGCCAGAAATAACGGGTCTGTCACCCGTTCCGTAGGCAGCAAAGGTAATGGCCCTGGCGGGGTTACCGGAAGCATCACTGGTTATAAATCCATAAAAAAACTCACCCCGCTTAAAAAGTACCGAATCACCCGGTCGAAGACTGGAAAAAAAACTATTCAGGCGCGATAATGTTTTCCACGGTGTAGCTTGGTTTTGTGCCTCCTGGCTTGTCCTGGAATCGTCGCCCGACTGAGAAAAATAATAATTATTTGCCTGGGTGGTAATAGCCAGCAAAAGCAGTATTGCAAGAGATAACATTTTCATAACGCCAGATGTTTGATGGGTATACCAGTTAATAATTAACAAAAAAAATAAAAGTCAAGTGTTTATCAAAAAGCAAGCCATCTGAACAACATACGCTAAAATACTGCCACACTAATTTTTTATGGTTTATTAAATCAGCTTGTTGTGCAAGGCAAAACACGTCATTCCGTTATTGGCTGGAAATGGTGTTCTCTTTAACATTAAAGAACGCTAACAGTTATTAGCATTTAATCACTTAAAAGATACAATCTTGTTGGGTGTAGTGGTATTTCCGAATATAGTAGTGGGTGGTTCCGGCATTCGGATCATAGTGGCAGGCAATTCTTGATTGGGCTATAAATATAAGAAATATCGACGATTCGGGATTTTTAATTGCTGCACGTGCCAGCAGCACAACGCCCTTAAACGCCTGGATATTGGGCAGCAAACAGCGTAATGGAATTTTGCTTTATCGCCCGTAAAAGCGCCCAACTAATTTGCTGCATAAGACGCACAAATCAAAAACCTATAAGCGCTTTCGTTATTGTTCAGCATATTACATTAAAGCCAATACAGGATGTAAATAAAATTCTATTCTTACCTTCGTATGGTGCAGGTTAAACAATGCAAGGAGCCCGCACAAATTTCTACCAGTAAATATCCAAATGAAATTAAATTATATTGATTCTATACGGGGTGTTGCCATCTTAATGGTTATTATGGTACATGCTTCGCAAACAGTTCAGGGACTGGGGATGATACTAAGTAAAATTACTTACTATGGCCAAATGGGCGTCCAGCTTTTTTTTGTAGCATCGTCTTATACCTTGTGTCTATCGTTCGCCAACCGCGGCGAAGAAATAAATGCATTAAAAAAATATACGGTACGGCGTTATTTCAGGATTGCTCCTGCTTATTATATCGGTATTGCTGGTTACTTTTTTTTCCTGGTAATGCTTGCAGTAGCTAATCATGAAGTCCCTGTTGTCCCGGCCGACTACACCGTTGCAAACGTCTTATCAAATTTTCTTTTTGTCCATGGGTTTTTTCCGCCCGGTAATAATAATATCGTACCGGGAGGATGGTCCATCGGAACTGAAATGGCGTTTTATGCAGTTTTTCCTTTTCTTTTCAGTCGTGCCAGGCGTCTTTCGTCAGCAAATTTAAAAAATGTCTGGTGGTTTCCCCTAATAGCAATTTGTGCCTCACAACTGCTGCTCTTATTGATATATGTGACAAGTGGTCATTACGTAAAAAGTAATAATTTTTTGTATTTCAATTTAATAAATCAGCTTCCGGTTTTTGCCATTGGCATAACTTATTTTATGCTGGAAAGAAATAATATGTTGAAAACCAGCTGGCGCCAGGATTTACTGCTGTTTATATTTTTGACTTACCTGTCAATCACACTATTTAAATACAACTGGAATTATTTCTATACTATCATTCCCATTGTGTCGGCACTTTCATTCGTGTTCCTGATAGAATTATTTAAAAAAATCAGGCAGTTGAATCTTAAAATACTTGAACGGATAGGAACTGTCTCTTACTCCATGTATTTAATACACTACGTGTTTGCCCACTATATTTCACTGAGACTGGCGCCTGTGTTGGCCAATTATTTCAATTCTTATTGCACTTTTTTTATTTTGTTTACCATGTCAGTCGTGGCTTCATTTCTCCTGGGATGCGTTTCCGAAAAATACATTGAACAACCTTTTATCCAGCGGGGAAAGGAAATAGTAAAGAAGTTAGACAGGTCTTAGTTGACGTTGTTTCTGTTTCAGCAGCCAGGATTATAATATATGCTGCAACACCTTCGAAATAAGCCATCCAATTTATTTACGATTCAAAAACATTGCCGGCGGGTACCGTGATCAAAAAAGGGTTGTCTCAAAATGAAACAACCCCTTTCTAATATGCTAACCGGTGAATTTTATCCTAAAGCCACCCTTTTAAATTCGATCACTTTTACATCACCTTCACCTTTTAAATAATCACCAACTGTTTTGCCTGCATCTTTCACAAAAGCCTGGGCAAGTAAAGTTTGCTCCTTAAAGAAAGCGCCCATTTTACCATCAGCAATTTTTGCCAGCATCTCATCGGGTTTACCGGCCATCTTGGGATCCTGCTTCATCAGCTCTACAATTATATCTTTCTCCCGTGCAATGGTTTCGGCTGGTACAGATGCCGCATCTACCGCCACAGGGTTCATTGCTGCAATCTGCATGGCAACATCTCTGCCGGCATCTTTGGCTTCTTTGCTTAATCCTACCAGCACGCCCATACGATAGGCGCCATGAATATAGGCCGCTACAAAGGGAGCATCAACTCTTTCGAATTTATTGATGCCGATTTTTTCGCCGATGGATGCCAGTTTATCATTGATCAGTTCAGCTATTTTAACGCCGTTAATAGCAACTTCATTCAGCTCTTCTGCGCTCTTTACATTGTTAGCAATGGCTGCGTCAGCGATGCTTTGTGTAAAGGCAACAAAATCCGCATTCTTACTTACAAAGTCGGTTTCGCAGCTCACACAAATCACAAGTCCTGTTTTATTGTCGGCGGTGGTCTGTGCAATCACTACTCCTTCTTTTGCTTCGCGATCACTTCTTTTGGCAGCTACTTTCTGGCCCTGCTTGCGCAACCAGTCGATGGCGGCTTCAAAATCGCCATTGGTTTCTGTTAATGCTTTGCGGCAATCCATCATGCCGGCTCCGGTCATCTGGCGCAGCTTGTTAATATCCTGCGCGCTTATTGTTACTGTTGACATAATTGTAAATTAAAAATTCAAAATTTAAAACACCCATGTAGTGAAAAGTCAAAATTTAAAAGTCAAAAGCGTTTGTTTCGCAGATAACAGCGTACTAAGCGCTTTTTTAATTTTTACTTTTGAATTTTGAATTGGCATTAGCGCCCTCCACCTGGTCTGCGGTTTCCGCCGCCGCCGCTACCACCTGGTCCGCCTACGCGACGCTTACCTGGTCCGCCGGGTCCACCAGGACCTCCGGGACCACCTGGTCCACGACCCCTGCCACCACGACCACCTTCAGCATCTGCTTCTGCTTGCAGGCGTGCCGCTTTTCTTTCCTTTTCATCATCATTTACATCTTCGCCGTCTTCATCTTTGGCAGCCTGGCGCTCAGACAAACCTTCCGCAATAGCAGCTACTATATAATTAACCACGATGGCAATTGATTTAGTAGCGTCATCGTTAGAAGGGATAGCATAGTCAACTTTATTGGGATCGCAATTGGTATCTACCATACCAAATGTGAGGATGCCCAGGCGTTTTGCTTCTGCCAGTGCAATGTGCTCATGGCCAATATCTATCAGGAAAAGCGCTGCGGGTACACGACCTAACTGGGCGATACCACCCAGTACTTTTTCCATCTTTTCTTTATCGCGTGTAAGGGTCAGGCGTTCTTTTTTTGTGATGCTTTCCAGTGTACCATCGGTGAGCATTTTTTCAATGCTCTGCATTTTTTTCACACTCTTACGTACCGTGTTGAAATTAGTAAGCATACCACCCAACCAGCGCTCAGTAACAAATGGCATGTTAACACGCTTGGCGCAATCAGTTACAATTTCTTTAGCCTGTTTTTTAGTACCCACAAACATGATCTTTTTACCGCTCCGCGCAATCTGCTTCAGTATACCGGATACTTCCTGCAGGCTTTCGGTTGTTCTATTGAGATCAATGATGTGAATGCCTTTTTTTTCAGCAAAGATGTAAGGCAACATCTTTGGGTTCCACTTCTTACGCAGGTGACCAAAATGCACACCAGCGTCTAATAATTGCTGTTGTAATGAAGTGCTGTTTTCCATTGTATGTTTTAGCTTTTAGCCACTAGCTGTTAGCCGTTAGCTGTTTTTAAAATATTTTTTACTGTCCTGTTAACTAAAAGCGCATTGCTAATAGCCAACAGCTTGTATTAACGTTTGCTGAACTGGAAGCTTCTGCGGGCTTTCTTCTTACCTGGTTTCTTACGCTCTACCACCCTCGGGTCGCGGTGCAATAAACCAGCAGCTTTCAGTTGCGGGCGAAACTCGGGATTTACTTCCAGCAAAGCACGGGCAATACCCAGCTTGGCGGCTTCTGCCTGGCCTTTAACGCCACCACCGGTTGCGTTAATTACAACATCATACTTGTCTGACGCTTCAATGGTTTTTAATGGTAATTCTACCTGGTTCTGCAGGTATACTAAAGGAAAATAAGTTTTATAATCCTTGTCATTAATGGTCACCTTGCCTGCTCCCTTTGTAATAAATACTCGGGTAACAGCAGCTTTACGGCGACCAACGGCATTCTTTTGCTTTTCCATTTATTTGTTTTTGGCTAATAGCTGTTTTAGAATTTAAGTTCCTTGGGTTGCTGCGCAGTATGCGGATGTTTAGGATCTGCATATACAAACAACTTTTTGTACATCGCACGACCCAGGCGATTTTTAGGCAACATGCCTTTAATAGCTCTTTCAAGGATTACTTCAGGGCGGCGTTTTAATAAATCACCAGCTCTTTCCTCTCTCAAACCACCGGGGTAACCGCTGAAATTCTGGTACATTTTATCATCTTCCTTGTTACCGGTAAAAACAACTTTGTCGGCATTAATAATGATTACAAAATCGCCGCAGTCTACGTGCGGGGTAAAATAGGCCTTCGTTTTGCCACGCAGTACGGCGGCAATTCTAGCGCTCACGCGTCCTACGGTTTGATTAGTACCGTCTACAACATACCAGTCACGTTGTACGGTAGCCGCATTTGCATGTTTGGTTGTGAAATGTAATTTGCTCATTGTTTTCTGTTTTTTGTGAAGGCTGCCGCTA
>JBDSEV010000065.1:0-37159 GCA_039919885.1 Chitinophagaceae bacterium | reverse complement strand
ATAACTATTCAGCTGGAAAGAGCTTCTAATAACACTGCTGAGCTGATTCGATATTCTTTGAAGGCGCTGAATATTATTTATAAGGACGGCTATAAATTTATGAAATGTGGGGTGATTGTGCAAGACCTGGTCCCGGAAAGCAGTGTACAGGCAAGTGTATTTGAAAAAACCGACCTCGCCAAGTCGAAAAAGATTATGGAAACCTGCGACATTGTAAATAAAATAATGGGTAAGGAAACAATAAGGATGGCGACACAAGGATTTAAAAAACGTTACAAGATGAGAGCGGACTATCTTTCTAAAAAATACACGACAGATATTACGGAGATTATAAAGATAAAAATATAGCTATGTTTCAGCCGTTCATCCCGTTTAAATTGGAGCATTTGGAAACATTACCAAGCTTAAATAAACGGTACATAATTTCCCAATCCTACGAGAGAGCAAACGATCACTTCTCTGAGGAAAAGAAGATTGGGATAATATTTTCAACACCCAATGATTTAGGATTAGCAAAAATCCATCTGAATGCTGTGCGACACGATAAATACGCGGCGATTCTTGATCTTGAAAATCCCAGGCATGTTGAGAAAATAAAAGAAATGCTTGCTTCAGAATCCCAGTATAAAGTTTTCTGGTCGATATTCAACAAAAAAGATGAACTGGAAAAAAGGTTGGATCTCCATTACGGTAATCATATTCAACGTTATATTAAAAATAACACAACCTGGGCAATTAGCCGGGATATAGGATTCAACCCAAAATTCCACGTGATTTTTGCAGAACTTTTTGTGCTTTTGAAGTATGGAAGTCAAACATTAAGGGTTAAATTTGAGGATATTGAAAAAGCATAGCTTATGTGTTACGATGTCTCCTTCACCGTGCAAGGCGAAGAACTAGGCGATTATTTCCCGGATTTAGTTTTCGATGAGCAAATCAATATGGAGTTTGACGGTACCCACATTATGGGCCACACTTATGGCAAGCATCCAATTATTTACCGTCATAGGGAGGATCAAAAACTTCACTGCAGACCGATGGAATGGGGTTGTATACCCTTTTATGTAAAAGAAGAAAAAGCTTTTTTACGGCAGCGGGCAACTATGCTAAATGCTAGAAGCGAGCGAATCCTTGATGACAATAAAAGCTACTGGTATAAAATACGTGAAAGGCGCTGCCTTATTCCTGTGAATGGCATATATGAGCACAGGGCGGTGAAGGGTTGGAAAAAGAAGGTGCCTTACTTCGTCCAGCTTAAACAGCAGCATATGTTCTTCCTACCAGGTTTATATTCCGTTACAGAATTGCCGGATATAACTACTGGTGAAATGTTAAAGCGATACACGTATACTATCATCACCAGGGATGCAAATTCCGTAATGCGCAACATACATAATGATGGCGACAACAGGGGGAGAATGCCATTGTTTCTACCGTTTCACAAATCATTGGAATGGGTTAATCAGGAACTGCCGGTGGACCACTATCAGGATATACTAAAATTTGAAATGCCGTCAGATGTGCTTGAATACCGACCGGTATTTACCATTCGCTCCCCGAAAACCCGACCAGATGAAAAACCGAAGAATGAATATTGGGAATGGGAAAAATTACCTGCATTGGGTGAAATGAATCCTGACTGATTTGCTGCGCAGGGTAATATATGGGAAGGGATTGTCTCCAGCTTGTTTAGTCAACCGCTTTGTAATCCCATTTTTCTGAGTACCTTTACACCGCAGGTGGTTCGCTTCCCGAGGCCGGGTAGTACGACACTTGCTTTTTTTATGTCCTGATTATTCCTTTCTTCTTTGGATCTTTTGAAAATGCATTTTTAATTAAACATTTATCCAAGATAGTAAAAGCATCTTGTACCGTTGGATGGGTATTGGCGACTGGCCTTTCATGTCTCAATAAGCCATACGCTAAAAAGTCGGCTAACTGAATCATGTAAGACCCGCTTGATTGCTTAAAAAGGGGGTCTTCTATAATTCGACTTATTGGCAAATCTCTAGTTTGATTATTAAATCCATATTTAGAAATAGAATCTGGAATTGTATTTGCCTTTTTCATAGTCCTAACAATTGAAACCAGCTTTTTTTCATTTCCTTCGTCTATTACCAATATTCCGCAAGCATCAAGAAACTCTAAAGTCCTGTTAATTCTATTGAGCATCCATTCAAATAATTTCATGTGATCTAATTTGTTTTCAGCAAAAGCATTAATAACTTTTATTTCATCAATGCTTTCTATTAATGTAAACGCCTCTCTAAAAATGTTGCCCCTGAAATCTCGGTGTCTGTTTTTTTGGGGCTGACCTCATCCGGATACAAAATCTGTTGCATGCAGTTCGTGGTGTAATGGGATTCCGTGTGTATAATGCAAGTGTTGCCTCCAGTTTTGTATTTTCTCAAAAACTGAGTTCCATCTAAATATAGGAACCATCATCGCAGAATATACATAAGAATTTGGATCAAAAGATTCGTCAACATAAATGAGGTATACTTGACTTGGGGCTGACATGGTAAGTGGTTTTAGGGGTATTGAAGATACGCATCCTGTATATTGAGTAATTCATAAAAAAAGCCAGGGGGTAGTCCCTGGCTGCGGTACCATTGCTGGCACCTATGAATTCACTTATCTAAAAATAATTTATTGTAATGGATAAGAACTGGTGAAACCCTCGCATTAAAAACGTTTTTTCATCGGTGTACAATATTTATGCACTAGGATTTTTAGAGAGAAGGTTTAGTTTCAATAAACCAGAAGCCTGTAGTAGCGTTTTAATTAATCATGATTCCTACTTGACTATTCTTAAAATGATTGTTTGAAAAAATATTTCCTTGGGGAAGATTAGTACCTTCAGGAGTTGCCTCAAACAAGTAGCCATTCGGCATATACAATTTTACATTCACCTCTAACTCTGCAGTTGAAACCAAGCTTCTCTTCCTAATGTCACAAATCAGCCTCCCGTTATTTTTTTCAGAAAGACTCCACCGATCAGCATCTACAACAATCGCGAAATCTTTGTTGTTGCCCGAATATATCCTGCTGTTTTTTACAACCGCGATCTTGCTTCCTGCGTTATCATAGATGTCAAAGTCGATTCCTAAAGAGCCGGAATTTTCTGCCCTGGTTATAGTAAAAATCAACTGGCCTCTATACACAAGAAGGTTAACCACATTTTCATAAAAATTGCCACCAAGCCTAATTGAGTAATATTGTTCTGATTCCCACATATGATAAATTTTTTAGTTTACAAAATGATTTCGGACCTGAGCGAAAATAAAAACAAATACGAGAACATTCGGCCAACGATTTAGGCAACTATAAAAAATTCAAATTCCCCGAAAGTAGCCACCAGCATACGTTTCAGGGGAATTAACCGAGGTCCCGAGCGGATTCGAACCGCTGTAGAAGCTTTTGCAGAGCTTTGCCTAGCCACTCGGCCACAGGACCTTTTTAAGAAGGGCAAAAATAGAAGTTTTTGGCGAAGAATGTTTAAAAAAACTGGAACTTTAACCCCTTAAAGATAAATGTATCCATGCAAAGAATTGCTGAATCTGAACTAATTATCAACGATCGCGGCGCGGTTTATCACCTGGATACCCGGCCCGAAGAATTGGCCACTACCATTGTTACCGTGGGCGACCCGGCGCGCGTGGCGGCCGTCAGCAAATATTTCGACCATATCGAGCACAAAAACGAACACCGCGAATTCGTTACCCATACCGGTCGCATCGGCAATAAGCGCTTGTCCGTTGTATCCACCGGCATCGGTACAGACAATATAGACATCGTGCTGAACGAACTGGATGCCCTGGCGAACATCGATTTTACAACCCGTACCATTAAGCCGCAGCTGCAATCACTCAATATTATAAGGGTTGGTACCGCGGGCTCTTTGCAGAAAGACATCCCGGTAGACAGCTGCGTGGCGTCTACCCACGGGCTGGGCATCGACAACCTCCTTAATTTTTATCGCCTGGAACACAACAACCAGGATAAACAAATGCTTGCTGCGTTCATTACCCAAACCCAGCTGAATAATAATTTTGCACAACCCTATATTACCGGCGCCGGCAGTGCCCTGCTTAAACATTTCGTGAACGGCTTCCACCAGGGTATAACGGTTACGTGCCCGGGCTTTTACGGTCCGCAGGGCCGTGTATTGCGCCTTGGCCTCAGTAATCCCAACCTGGTCGACAACCTTACCACTTTTAGTTTCGGCCAGCACCGCATCAGTAATTTTGAAATGGAAACCGCTGGTATCTATGGATTGGGAAAGCTACTGGGCCACCAGTGTGTAAGCCTTAGCGCAATCGTTGCTAACCGTGTAGAAAAACAATTTTCTGCAGACGCAGGTAAAGTAATGGAGCATTTAATTAAAACAACGCTCGGTACAATCGAAGGCTGGTAGGAGCGTGGATAACGGCCGCAATAACGGTCCGAATTTGTTGCTATTAACTACCCTTCGTTGCAAACTGCACATTTTCCAATCCGTACTGTTTTATAATCTCGTCCGGAACACCTTCCCATTTGTTTGGACGATTGCCCACATAGCCCAGGTCTTCCACGCCCATCTTGCTGCTAAAAAAGCCCGTTGCCGTGAGACCGCGCATGCGGTCGAAAAAAGCAACCCCCTGTTTCATTGATGGCTTTGCTTTGCCGGGATACGCAATCGCATTCACGATTTCTAATTGTTGTGCTGCGTTGCAATCAACAAAAGACTTACCAAATAAGCCCAGGCACTGCATATCTAACCACCGCAACCCGCCACGCATCGGCGTTTGCTGCTCCGGTTTGTCCTTTACAATAAATTCTATAAAGGCGGGCACTCCCGCATCAGATGCGCTGCCGGACCGTTCATCTTTAGGAATAATGATATCACCCAACACGGTTATCGTAGCCATTTCATGCGGGGTAAAAAAGGTTTCACGGTGTAATTGTTTGTCCCGTTCCGCCTCAATGGGCAGCCGGTCTGCGCCTGCAGGTATATCGGCTACTTTTGTTTCCTCCACTGTGGCAGGCTTACAGCCGTCCAGTAACAAACCTGCAGAGAGTGTGCCCAGGCTAATTGCTTTTAATGATTCACGTCTGTTCATAAAAAAGGGAATAATGAACGGGTTAAATATTTTGTTTTGCTTTCTGATCCAAAATATACTCGGCGGTACGCATAGACAATGCAAGAATGGTCCAGGTTGCATTTTTATCCGATTGCTGTACAGTAGGGGCACCATCTACTACAAAAAGATTTTTGCAGTCGTGCGCCTGGCACCATTTGTTGAGCACAGATTTTTGTTTTTCATCGCCCATCCTGGTTGTGCCCACTTCATGGATGATGCGGCCCGGTGCAGCAAGTCCCCACATATCTTCCGGCCCATGCTCATTAGAAGTGGCAATGGCACCCATCCCGTGCATGATACTTTTAAACGTTTCCTGCATGTGCTTGGCCTGGTTTATTTCATCGCTGGTCCATTTGTAATGAAAACGAAGCGCCGGAATACCGTACTTGTCCACCAGGTTAGGATCAATCTCGCAATAGTTATCAATTCTTGCCATGCCTACACCGCGGCCCGACATGCCAAAAGTTGTTCCATAAAAACGGCGGTAATCATCTTTTAAGGAAGCACCAAATCCACCCGCTTCTTTCATTTTTCCATCTTTGCCCGGAAGAACGCCGTTCATCACCGGAACATTACCACCAAAGCCATAGCCCGGCATGCCCATGCCGCCTCCAAACTCAATGTGGTAGCCCCGCGGAAAATCAAGTTTTGTATTGTCTACCAGCCAGGGAGCATAAATATTAATACTGCCCGATGCATCTTCATTGAAGCGTTTTCTATCCATCAATTGCGGTAACATGCCGGAACTGGAAGATCCGGTTGAGTCCTGCAGGTACTTCCCCACCAGGTTACTGCTGTTGGCAATACCGTTGGGGTGTACCGAAGATCTTGAATTGAGCATGATGCGGGCGGTCTCACAAGCACTCGCCCCAAGAATGACCGTCTTCGCATTTACGCGGTATTCCTGCAGCGTTTCTTTGTCTACATAGGAAACACCGGTTGCCAGCCCTTGCTTATCGGTAATAACTTCACGCACCATTGCGTTAGATATAAGCTCCAGGTTGCCGGTCTTTACCGCAGGAATCACCAGGCAGGAGGAAGCGGAAAAATCAGCGTATACCTTGCAGGCCCGCCCGCATTGCCCGCAATAAAAACAGGCGCCCCGGTCTTTGTTGCCCGGTAATGCTTCGGTTAATACCGATCCCCTTCCCGGTATAACCTTAACGCCTGCGGCAGCAGCGCCTTTCATAATAAACAATTCTGGCAGGCGTGGCTTTGGGGGTGTAAGAAAAATACCATCCGGCTCGTTTTCCAAACCTTCTATGGTACCGTATAAACCTATCAGCCGATCTACTTTGTCGTAGTACGGTTTTACTTCATCGTACGTTATCGGCCAGCGATCACTAACGCCGTCGTCTGGTTGAAAATCTTTCGGACCAAAGCGCAACGAAATTCTTCCCCAGTGATTGGTGCGTCCACCCGTCATCCGTGAACGGAACCAGTCAAATTCGGTATTGTCTTTCCTGCTGTACGGTTCACCTTCAATGTCCCATCCGCCATAAGCCGCATCGAAGTCACCATTCGATCTTTCTTTGGTAGCAGCACCCCTGCGCGGCGATTCATAGTTCCACTTTAGCTGCGAAGAATGTTTGGCAGGGTCAAAATAGGGGCCCGCTTCCAGCATAAGCACTTTTATGCCCGCATGGGCAAGTACATACCCCGCCATACCGCCGCCAGCGCCGGAACCAACGATAACCACATCATAAACTTTTGAAGATTCTTTTATTTGTATATCTCCCATAACAATAATGAATAATATAAATTAAATAGTAGGATTAAAAGTTAGGACACAAACAGTTCCCTGTAGCGGAGCAATAGAAATGTTATCCTTTTTTCGTCCCGCTCATTGCCAAATTATAGAAAGAGACCGTTTGTACGCACTATGCGCTTTACATGGAAAATTCTATTAAATATAATCATATTTTACCAACACCATCCGCCTGTGTTAACACGTTTTGAACGCAACGCTATTGCAAACCACAGTACCTGCCAGCCAGTAAATCTACATTGCAAGTACAAGTGGTCTGCAAACTTCACCGTCTAAAATAAGTATCCTGCAAAAGCAAAACCCGCAAATGATTATTTTGCGGGTCTTGCTTTTTATTTTCATGCATCAGTAAACCGGTGATGCGCGGAAGTTAAGTTACACAAACATGTCGAGGTTCATTACCTTGGTCCATGCGGCCACAAAATCGTGCACAAATTTTTCACCCCCATCCGCACAGGCATATACTTCGGCAATGGCACGCAGCTCAGCGTTGGAACCAATAATAAGATCAACACGTGTACCCGTCCATTTAATTTCACCGGAGATACGGTCAGCGCCCGCAAATATTTTTTGCGCATCCGAAGTTGCTTTCCAGGTAGTACCCATATCAAGCAAATGCACAAAAAAGTCGTTGCTGAGTGTCTCCGGGTTTTCTGTAAATACACCGTGCTGCGACTGATCTGCATTGGTGTTTAATACACGCATGCCAGCAATCAATACCGTCATCTCGGGTGCAGTCAGTGTCAATAGTTGTGCTTTGTCAACCAGCATTCCTTCAGCTGAACTGGTATGATGATTTTTCAAGTAATTGCGGAAGCCATCTGCGGATGGTTCCAGCACTTCAAAAGATTCAACATCTGTTTGTTCCTGCGAAGCATCGGCACGGCCCGGTGTAAAAGGCACGGTAATGTTATGACCAGCATTTTTTGCCGCTTTCTCAACGCCCGCTGCTCCGGCTAAAACAATCAGGTCGGCCAGCGAAACGCTTTTACCCGTATTATTAAATTCTTGCTGGATGCCTTCAAGTGTTGATAACACTTTGGCCAGTTGCGCAGGATTGTTTACTTCCCAGTCTTTCTGGGGCGCCAGCCGAATGCGTGCGCCATTGGCGCCACCGCGTTTATCGGATCCGCGAAAAGTTGATGCGGACGCCCACGCAGTTGATACTAATTGCGCAACCGTTAGTCCTGCATTATTTATTTTATCTTTTAATGAAGCAATAGCAGCTGCATCAATCAGTGCATGGGTAACGGCTGGAATTGGATCCTGCCAGATAAGATCTTCTCCGGGTACTTCCGGCCCAAGGTAGCGTGCGCGCGGACCCATATCGCGGTGTGTTAGTTTAAACCACGCACGTGAAAAAGCATCTGCAAACTCTTCGGGATGCTCATAAAAATGCCTGGAAACTTTTTCATAATCCGGGTCTGTTTTTAAAGCAATGTCCGACGTAAGCATAAAAGGCGCGTGGCGCTTTGCAGGATCGTGTGCATCGGGTATCGTACCGGCGCCACCGTCGCTCACCGGTTTCCACTGGTTTGCGCCGCCGGAGCCTTTTGTCAGTTCCCATTCGTAGCCAAATAAGTTTTCAAAGAAGCTGTGGCTCCACTTTGCCGGTGTTGCAGTCCATGCGCCTTCAAGACCGCTGGTAATGGTATCGCCGGCGTTGCCCGTACCAAATGTATTTTTCCAGCCCAGGCTTTGTTCCTCAATGTTGGCACCTGCCGGTTCGCGGCCAATATATGGACCGGGCTCGGCCGCGCCATGAGTTTTACCAAATGTATGGCCACCTGCAATCAACGCCACCGTTTCATAATCATTCATGGCCATGCGGCCAAACGTTTCGCGTATATCGCGGGCAGATGCAAGCGGATCAGGATTGCCGTTAGGGCCTTCCGGGTTTACATAAATAAGTCCCATCTGAACAGCCGCCAGCGGATTTTCCAGTTCGCGTTCTGGTGTATAACGGGTATCGCCCAACCATTCCTTTTCAGCACCCCAATAAACATCTTCTGCCGGTTCCCACACATCCGCACGTCCGCCGCCAAATCCAAAAGTTTTCAGGCCCATAGATTCGAGGGCGCAGTTACCGGTTAGTATCATCAGGTCTGCCCAGGAAAGTTTGCTACCATATTTCTGTTTAACGGGCCAGAGTAATAATCGCGCTTTATCGAGGTTGGCATTGTCCGGCCAACTGTTCAGCGGTGCAAAGCGTTGTGTGCCGAAGCCTGCTCCACCGCGGCCATCAGATACCCGGTAGGTTCCGGCACTGTGCCACGCCATACGAATGAAAAACGGACCATAATGGCCATAATCGGCCGGCCACCATTCCTGCGATTTGGTCATCAAATCAAAAATGTCTTGTTTAACCGCTTTTAGGTCGAGGCTTTTAAATGCTGCGGCATAATCAAATGCCTCGCCCATTGGGTTCGACAAGGAGGAGTTCTGCCGGAGAATGTTTAGTTTCAGTTGATTGGGCCACCAATCACGGTTTCTTGTACCACTGCCGGCACTTTGCTTCAACGCGCCATTTAAAAAAGGGCATTTGGCGGCATCGCTTTCATTGTTAACTTCAGCTAATTTACTGTGATCGGTATGGTTCATAATGTGTAGATTTCATGCGGTTAAAAAGCGAAATTACGGAAATCCCTATTGACATATTAGCCCGTTACCATGCATGTTGTTTAATTTCTTTATTCTGCGCCCCGCGCCCGGTACGCACCACTTTTATTGCAGTTTGAATGTTATTTTTTGCTTGTACGATTGCAGAATACGCAGCAACGCTAATTTAACAGCACTGCACGCATCTTGCTTTGCCAGGCATGCCACCGGTTAAGCGTCAAAACCCTGAAACGCTGGCTGGCACTGTTTGTTCGTTCAATGTGGCATTGCAAAAAAAGTTTTGTTGTAGAATGGGTATGATAGGTCGTTAAATCAGCCCTTCAAATTTTTGCTTTTTGTGATTATTTATGGGAAATGAAAGCGGTATACCTTTACAGCAGGCGAATTGTTAAAATAAAACCAGCTAATAATTAACCGTGTATTAATATTGCGATGGGCGTTCAGCAGCAGCATGGAACATAACATCAACCCAATACTTTTTTTGAGAAAAGTCCATACAAGAAACAAAATAAAATGAAAACACTTATCTGTACTACACCAGCGCAATTAGATTATGTAACAACGGAACGGCCGGTTGCAGGGCCTGGTGAAACATTACTGCAGATAAAAAGGATAGGAATTTGTGGTACTGATCTGCATGCTTTTGAAGGAACACAACCCTTTTTCAGCTACCCGCGTATTCTAGGGCACGAACTTGCCGCAGAAATTATAACAACCGATGCACCGGGTTTTGCGGTGGGCGAAGCCGTAACCTTCATTCCATATTTTTATTGCGGTACTTGTATCGCCTGTCGTGCGGGCAAAACCAACTGCTGTGTAAAAATAAATGTGTGCGGTGTACATATTGACGGCGGCATGCGCGAATACCTCTGCGTGCCTTCTTACGCGCTGGTACATGGTGACGGGTTGAGTTTTGATGAACTGGCGCTGGTGGAACCTTTGGCCATTGGTGCACATGCGGTACAAAGAGCTACAGTTACAGCAGGAGAATATGTGTTGGTAATAGGCGCGGGTCCAATTGGTTTGGGTACGATGGCGTTTGCAGCAATAGCCGGGGGTAAAGTAATTGCCATGGACATCAACGATGGGCGATTGGAATTTTGCAGTAGTAAACTGGGCGTTCAGTTTACCATCAATCCTTTAAAAGAAGATGCAGTGGCAAAATTGCAGGAAATTACCAATGGGGATATGCCCACGGTGGTGATGGATGCTACGGGAAGTTTAAAAGCCATCACCGATGCATTTCGTTTTGTTGCGCACGGCGGAAGGTTTGTATTGGTTGGGTTACAAAAACTTGAGATAGCGTTTAGTCACCCGGAGTTTCACAAAAGAGAAATGACGCTGATGAGTAGCCGAAATGCAACCCGCGCCGATTTTTCGCACGTAATAGCTGCCATGAAGAAAGGCCTGGTGAATCCTTCCACCTATATTACCCACCGGGTAGCTTTTGACGAGGTAAAAGATAATTTTCAACAATGGCTGAATCCGGCTACCGGCGTTATAAAAGCGATGGTAAGCATTTGATAGAACCAAAATTTTATTGAAATTGACCCTTAGGAAGGGGCATGCGCGCCAATGGTAAAAGTGTATTGATTTATTTTATTTGAGACCAAAAACCCAACAGCATACTGGTAACAAAAAACTGCCTTTATACCATTCAAAAACTGATTGCAACTATCAATATGAAACTGGATGGCTACTGCAATGATATTGCGTTAATAGCAGATAAGGAACTTGTACGGCACCGTTAGTCTGGTTTTTCAGCCAACTGAGCGGGGGGTGGCACTACCGCAGCTTTCACGAGGTTATTAATCATACCATTAAATATAAAATAATGAAAGGGGAGTACGCTGTACCAGTACAGGCGGCCAAGTAAACCTTTGGGGCGGAAGGTAGCCGTTTGCACCAGCGTTTTTTTGCCGTCCTGGTTGTCAAATTTAAATTCCAGCCATGCTTCCCCGGGCATTTTCATTTCTGCATACAAGAGCAACCGCCTGGTTTTTCTATCGGCTACCAATACGCGCCAGAAGTCAAGGGTATCGCCAGAATGGAGTGATGCCGGGCTGGTGCGTCCTCTTCTCAGCCCCACACCGCCAAAGGCTTTGTCGAGGAAGCCGCGTGCTTTCCATAAAGCATTGCCGTAGTACCAGCCTTTTTCGCCGCCGATGCTCCATATATTGGCGAATATGCCTTCTTCATTGGTTTCAATAACACGTTTTTTTACATCCGTAAAACAACCGAAGCTGGGCACTTCTGCATTATGGATAATGGAAGGGTTGGTGTTGAATGCACTGAAGGCGTCTTTCCAGCTGCTGACAACTTCATTTTGTTCAATTTTTTGAAAAGCCATGTCAACCGCCTGCCGGTAGGTAAGCAATTGTATGCCCATTTCTTTTGCCAGGTTATTGGGCCGGCAAACCACGTTTACCTTCATACTGTTTACCAGGTTTTTGGCGAGTGGGTACGACGTGGCCGTAACGAAATACAGCCAGTAGCTGGATAGTTTGGGCGTCATTACCGGCACGGTAATAATGGTGCGTTGTAGTTTTCGTGCAAGCGCAAATTGCAGCATCATTTCTTTATAGGTGAGTATTTCCGGTCCGCCAATATCAAAATCATTGTTGTAGTAGGCTGGTTTCAGCAGCACGCCGGTAAGAAATTCTATCACATTACGGATGGCAATGGGCTGGCATTTGGTTTCCACCCATTTTGGGGTAATCATTACCGGAAGTTTCTCTACCAGGTCGCGGATGATTTCAAAAGAAGAACTACCGGAGCCTACAATGATACCGGCACGCAATACCGTAGCAGGAATTTTACCGGCACGCAGCATTTTTTCCACCGCCAGCCTGGATGATAAATGTTTGGAAAGTTGTTTTTCATTTACAATGCCACTCAGGTAAATCACCTGCTGGCAACGGGTGGTAGAAAGCAGGTGCAGGAAACCACTGGCCACTTTTTTTTCAGTATCATCAAAAGAAGCGCCCTCTTTCATGGAATGGATAAGAAAAAACGCAACATCAATGTCCGCAGGAAATGCAGCCGATTTTTCAGTCTCAAGAAAATTAACTTCCAGCACTTGTACGTTGTCATACGGTGTTTCCTGTTCAAACCGTAATTTATCGCGCACGCAGCAAACTAATTCGTGCCCTTGCTCCTGCAAGGCGGAAAGCAGTCTTCTTCCAATATAGCCGTTGGCCCCGGTAATCAGAATTTTCATACAACCGCTAACAGGAAAATACAGGAAAGGTTGAAAAACAACTCCCCGTTTACTGCGCCCCGGTTAATGTTATCCACTAACCGAAAGAAGGAACAAATTTAACCCTAAATTGCTAAAATATTTAGTATTATTGTTGCCTGGTTAAGCCCCGGAACAATAAAAACAAGATGGTAAGTGCGAAGAAAGATATTATGGAACAGCTGAAAAAGGAAATCCTGGTTTTACAGGGATTCAAATCAGTTACCGGTGAATCGGCCATGGATCTGGGCTTAGGGCCGATAGCAAAAGCATTCCCCAATGAAATATTTCCGACAGCAGCCGTACATGAACTGATTAGTACGGCACCTGAGGATGCAGCGGCCACCAGCGGTTTTGTTACGGGGTTGCTGTCCGGGCTAATGAAGGCCGGCCGTGCCTGTATCTGGATTAGTATGCACCGCACGGTGTTTCCCCCTGCGCTGAAAGCTTTTGGGGTGGATCCGGATAAAATTATATTTATTGATTTGCAGTGCGAAAAAGATGTATGCTGGGCCATGGAAGAAGCCCTGAAATGTGAGGGCCTCGCAGCCGTGGTAGGAGAGATAAGGGAACTGAGTTTTACTGCTTCCAGGCGGCTGCAGCTGGCCGTTGAAAAAAGCAGGGTAACCGGTTTTATTTTGCGGCACCAGCCACGCAACCTCAATACAATTGCAGCTGTTTCGCGCTGGAGAATTGTTCCGCTGCCCAGCGAAACAACAGAAGGCCTGCCCGGTGTGGGTTTGCCGAGATGGAATGTGGAACTGCTGAAAATCAGGAATGGTAAACCAGGTGCATGGCAGCTGGAATGGGCAGGGGATCATTTCCAGCCGGTTTACCCATTAGTGTATGCGTTGCAAAAAGAACAAATAAAGAAAACAGGATAAGATGGCAAGGCGGTTTATTTCAATATGGTTTAGTCACCTTACCACAGATTGGTTTGCTATCCGCAAGCCCGATCTAAAAAAGCAACCCTTTGTTTTTGCCCTGCCGGATCATGGGCGAATGGTCATCACCGCTGCCAATCATTTAGCGGAAGCGGAAATGGTTACCCGGGGTATGGCGGTAGCGGATGCCAGGGCCATCCTTCCTTCTTTAGCTGTTTTTGATGATCAGCCGGAACGTGCAAACCGCTTGTTGCTGGCGCTGGCCGCATGGGCCATTCGTTATACACCCATTGCAGCCATAGATCCGCCCGATGGTCTTGTTCTGGATGTGTCTGGTTGCGCACATCTCTGGAAAGGCGAACAGGCCTATCTAACGGACATCACCATGCGCTTAACAACAGCCGGGTACGATGTGCGGGCTGCCATAGCCGATACCGTAGGTGCCGCATGGGCCGTTGCACGTTATGGAAAATCCAATCCTATCATTGACAGCGGTAAACAGGCAGCGGCCCTGTTTTCATTGCCGCCTGCCGCGCTGCGGCTTCCCCCGGAAATACTGGACCGGTTACATAAACTTGGCCTTTACCAGCTGGCCTATTTTACCGGGCTGCCCCGTACGGCTTTGCGCAGAAGATTTGGCCCATTGCTGCTGCTGAGAATAGACCAGGCGCTGGGGCGCGAAGAAGAAACCATTGAGCCCGTGGAGCCGATAGTTCCCTACCAGGAAAGATTGCCTTGCCCGGAACCCATCGTAACGGCTACCGGTATTGAAATTGCCCTGCAACGCCTGCTGGAAAAAATCTGTGCCCGGCTCCGGGGAGATGAAAAAGGGCTTCGGACCGCTTTGCTGAAAGCCTATCGCCTGGATGGTAAAATTGAAATGATAACCATCAGTACCAACCGTCCCTCTTTCAACACAAAACATTTGTTCAGTTTGTTTGAACCAAAAATTGCTGGTATTGAACCCGATCTGGGCATTGAACTTTTTGTACTGGATGCCGCTGCAATAGAAGAAGTGTCCGCAGGACAGCAAAAATTATGGGCCGGTGCCTGTGGACTGGCGGATGCAGGTCTTGCAGAATTGCTGGATCGCCTGGCCAACCGGCTTGGCAATAATGCGATACACCGCTACCTGCCCGATGAACATTACTGGCCTGAACGATCCATTAAAACCGCAATTGCACTTACTGAAAACGCAACAACTCCCTGGCAGGCAGAACGACCGCGGCCCGCCCGGCTTTTATCAATACCCGAGCCCATTGAAGTAACCGCCCCGGTACCGGACTATCCGCCCATGTTGTTCCGGTACAAAGGCGAATTACACAAAATAAAAAAAGCGGACGGACCGGAACGCATCGAACGGGAATGGTGGCTGGAAGAAGGGCCGCACCGCGACTACTACCATGTGGAAGATGAAAAAGGCCAGCGTTACTGGCTCTTCAGGTCGGGCCACTATACAGCAGATAAAAC
Organism: Chitinophagaceae bacterium; assembly: GCA_039919885.1. GTDB lineage: Bacteria > Bacteroidota > Bacteroidia > Chitinophagales > Chitinophagaceae > JACMLD01. The sequence continues at coordinate 22,057 of JBDSEV010000065.1, read as the reverse complement.
GCACCAGTGGTTCATGCACGGATTTTTTGCCTGAATGGAATGTAAAAGGGGATAGACGCGTAATGAACCAGCGCGCATTTCTAAAAACCTTTTGTTAAGCAATGCACACAGATTTTTTTATGAAAGCATGGCTTTTTGGAAGTCCGGATAAAGTTTTAAAGATGCTGTACTATCGAGGTCACAAAAATACAAGTAAAGAAAGCGATATAATAAACGGGTCATGAGTTATACCGAACTGCAGACAACCAGCAATTTTAGTTTCCTGCGTGGTGCATCGCATCCCGAAGAACTGGTAACACAGGCAGCTGAGTATGGGTATAAAGAAATTGCTATAACAGACCGCAATAGTTTTGCAGGTATTGTGCGTGGTCATGTAGCAGCCAAAAAAAACAACATCCGCATTATTCCCGCCTGCCGGCTGGACCTGCTGGACGGGCCCTCCCTGCTGGCCTATCCTGCTAACCAGTATGCCTACACGCAATTATCGGCACTGCTCACCCTGGGTAACCTGCGGGCAGAAAAAGGGGCCTGCCATTTATACAAAGCAGATGTATACAAATATGCGGGTAACATTAAATTTATTGTATTGCCGCCACCGGTACTCAACAACCTTTTTCATATTGAACCGGCTTTTATTGAATCACTGTCAGCATACCGCCAGGCATTGGGCAACGATCTCTACCTCGGTGCTGCGCGTTCTTACAGCGGCGATGATGGCAAACTGCTGCACCGTATTTCACAACTGGCAGAAAAGTATGATACCCCAATGGTAGCCACCAATAATGTGTATTACCATAACCCTGCCCGGCGCCAGTTGCAGGATATACTAACCTGTATCCGTGAAAAGTGTACCATCCATACCGCCGGCTTCAAGCTTCACCAGAATGCGGAAAGACACCTGAAACAGATAGAAGAAATGGAGCGTTTGTTCCGGCAATACCCCAATGCCATCCGATGTACCAAAGAAATAAGTGAAGCCTGCCAGTTTTCGCTGAATAGTTTACAATATGTGTATCCCGAAGAAATTACCAGCGAAGGAAGGTCGACGCTGGAGGAATTGGAATTCCTGGCATGGCAGGGTGCAGCAGCACATTTTAAAGAAGGGATACCTGAAAAAATTTCAGCTGCTATCCGCCATGAACTAAAGTTTATTGAAGAAAAAAATTATGCGGCTTATTTTTTAACGGTGTATGATATTGTTCGTTTTGCACGGAACGAAGGCATTCTTTGCCAGGGCCGTGGATCAGCCGCCAATTCTACCATCTGTTATTGCCTGGGCATTACCTCAGTAGACCCCACTAAATTCGACCTGCTTTTTGAGCGTTTTATTTCTTCTGCCCGTGATGAACCGCCGGATATTGATGTAGATTTTGAACATGAAAGAAGGGAAGAAGTTATTCAGTACATCTATCGTAAATATGGCCGCGACCGTGCAGCTATCGTGGCAACCGTAACCCAGGAAAGACAAAAAGGTGCCATCCGGGATGTAGGAAAGGCCATGGGTTTATCGGTGGATACGCTCAACCGCCTGAGCAATTCGGTTTGGGAATTTACAGACGATTGGTTTGAAGGAGACCGCCTTGCGGAGCAGGGCCTCAACCCCGGCGACAAACACCTGCGCAAAGTATTAAAACTAACGGAACAGCTCATGGGCTTTCCCCGCCAGCTTGGTCAGCATACAGGTGGCTTTGTAATTACACAGGGAAAACTTTCTGATTTATGCCCCATCATGAATGCCCGCATGGAAAACCGCACCTGCATTGAATGGAACAAAGACGATATCGATGCATTGGGATTTCTTAAAATAGATGTGCTGGCATTGGGCATGCTCACCTGTATCCGCAAGGCATTTGATTTGTGCAAACAACATTATGGGCTAGATCTCACGCTGGCCAATATTCCACAGGATGATCCCGAAGTATATGATATGATCGGCCATGCAGAAACCATTGGTGTCTTCCAGATAGAAAGCCGTGCGCAGCAGGCGATGTTGCCCCGGCTGAAACCAAATTGTTTTTATGATTTGGTAATAGAAGTGGCCATTGTACGGCCAGGCCCCATACAGGGCGATATGGTGCACCCGTATTTGCGCCGTAGAAATGGTGAGGAACCTGTTGAATATCCTTCTAAAGAGCTGGAAGCAATTTTACGTAAAACACTGGGTGTTCCACTGTTCCAGGAGCAGGCAATGCGCATTGCCATTGAGGCCGCAGGGTTTACAGCAACGGAAGCAGATGAACTCCGGCGGAGCATGGCTACTTTTAAAGCAAAAGGACTGGTTACAAAGTTTGAACAAAAACTGGTCAAAGGAATGGTGGCAAAAGGATATACGGAAGAATATGCCCTGCGGGTGTTCAGGCAACTGGAAGGGTTTGGCAGTTATGGTTTTCCAGAATCACATGCAGCAAGTTTTGCGCAACTGGTCTATGTTTCTTCCTGGTTAAAATGTTATTACCCGGAAGTGTTTGCTGCTGCGTTGCTGAACAGTATGCCCATGGGATTTTACCAACCTGCGCAGATTATTATGGATGCCCAAAAGAATGGGGTAGCAGTACAACCTGTAGATGTAAACCATTCTTACTGGGACAATATGCTGGAACCGCATGCGGATAGATTTTGTCCCATCCGGTTGGGTTTTCGCCAGGTAAAAGGATTGCGGCAGCAAGACATTGAATTGCTGGTGGCAAGCCGCGGCAAATTGTACAGCAGCGTGCACGCGCTCCGCGATGCGGGCATCCCGCAGGCAGCTTTGGAAAAATTGTGCGATGCAGATGCATTCAGATCAATGGGGCTCGACCGGCGCCAGGCATTCTGGGAAGTAGCAGCACTCAATGACCGGCCGGTAGCCTTGTTCAAAGGGCAGCCGGTAGCCGATGCAGCAGAAGAAGGTATTGTGTTGCCACAAATGAGTGCGTCCGAACATGTAGTACAGGACTATGCGGCTACCTCATTATCACTGAAAGCACATCCGGTTAGTTTTGTGCGCGAAAAACTCCAACTGCTGCATGTCATCGCTACCAAAGAACTGGCGCATGGGCAGGATGGTGACATAGTAAAATGCGCGGGACTCGTGCTGGTACGTCAAAGGCCGGGCACGGCAAAAGGCGTTTGTTTTATTACCATTGAAGATGAAACCGGATTTGCCAACCTGGTGGTTTTTCAAAACCTGTTCGAAAAATACAGGAAGCCTATTTTGCAATCCCGGCTTTTAATGGTAGAAGGCGTGCTGCAACGCGAAGGTGAAGTGATTCACATCATTGCAAAACATTGTTATGATGTATCAAAATTGCTGCAACGGCTCACCAGCGCTGGAAATGAAAACCTTCCTTTAATGACATTGTCGCGCGCTGATGAAAAATCTATACCCGCACATGCGGAAGAAAGCAAACGGACGCTTATCCGTGAGATAACACCAAAAGAAATTTTCTTTGGCGGAAGAAATTTTAAATAATTTGATTATCCAGAAAGAGCGCATTAGGGCGTGTAGAGCGGCCTCAGAAAAAAAGCGTTAAGAAATTTCCATGGTGAAGCGTTAAGCAGCGAAAGTTGCCAGGCCCTTTACAAATGTATTTCATAAGTTCCCGCTAAATAGCGTTCAAAAGTTTGGCTTTAGACGCTGCCGCTGCGGAGCGCAACCATGGAAATTTTAGCTTTTTTTTCTGAAGCCTTGATTTTTTGCTTCTTTTTTATCAAGAAAAAAGAAGAGAAAAATCCTCAGAATACCGTATTAAATTCCTTTTGCGTTCTAAATGGATAATCCTATTAAATAAATTATGCTTTCTAAAACCGGGATCGCCGCTGCACTTTATTTCTTTTTTTTGTGGCCAGTTACCCCGTACGCTTTGTCTACCGCCAGGTTAAATTTAATGGTGTCCCAGTAACCTTTTCCATAAGACACAAATATTTCTGCACCTGGCAATATATCCGCGATGGCTTCAAAATAAACCTTCTTATTAACAACAATAAATTTGGCATTGTTTGTACAACCGGGCATCATTACAATTCCATCTGCATCATTTGCATAACGCCCAAGGCTATCCGGAAAAGGCATCGCATCAATTACATGATTCCGGTTTACAAAATACACATAGGGATTGATGGCAGCATTTTCCTGGATCTTCTTAAAGGTGGTTACAAGGCCTTTGTACTCAATAATGCGTTCCCCTTTTGCAACAGGTATACGCGTAAACAAACCTTTGCCGGTGCCCGGTAAAGTTGATTTTTTTATATAAACGCTGGAAGGCGTTATCCGCCTGTGTTCGGGTGGTTTCATACTGGTATGAACATAGTCAAATTATTTCGCCCTGCGTTATAAAATTTCGCCGCTTGTTTCCTGTTTTCGAAAATGCCGGCAACAGCAATTAAAAAATCATAAATAACCGGCCCAGGTAATTGCAGGCTTGAAAAAACTCCTTAAATTATGGTATGATGAAATATGTATTGACGGCGCTGCTGCAGGTACTACTGGTAGGTGTGTCCATCGGCCAACAGGATTCCGTGGTATTTGCACAGGCAGATTGGACCGTCAAAAAAATAGCGCGGGGCGTTTACCTCAAACAATATTGGTTTAATAAATCCCTGTTCGGCTCCAGGCAAAATATCAGCATCCTGGAAATTAAATTGAACCACCGCAACCGGATTGACATTGCCGCTGACTCGGTTCATTTGCAGCCCACCAGCCAGTTTGGGAAGGACCATGACGCACTGGCTGCAATCAACGGAACTTTTTTTGATATGAAGAATGGCGGCTCCGTTGACTATGTTCGCCTGGACGGAAAAACCCTGAATGCCACCAGGCTGGAAAAAAACAATGCACGTGCAATGCACCAGAAAGCCGCCATCATTGCAAGCGGGCATAAGGTCAGCATCCGCCAATGGAATGGTGAAGCCGGCTGGGAAGATCAGCTTGCCGGCGAGGATGTAATGGTCACCGGCCCTTTATTGTTGTGGAATCACCAGCGGGTATTACTGGATACCACCAGTTTTTATACCCATCGGCACCCGCGCTCAGCAGTAGCCATAAAAGGAAAAAAAGTTTTACTGATTACCGTTGACGGAAGAAATTTAAAAGCCGCGGGTATGCAATTATCAGAACTGGCCAGTATTGCTAAATGGCTGAAAGCGGATGCCTGCGTTAACCTCGATGGAGGCGGTTCCACCACTTTATGGATACAACAATTCCCGGATGGCGGTGTTATTAATTATCCCTCTGATAATAAAAAAATGGAAAAATCTGCCTTGTACAAACCAGGTACTGACCTGGACAATCTTGCGGCAGACGAACAAAAATGGGATCACAGCGGGCAGCGGCCGGTTGCCAATGTTATTGTTGTTAACAAGAAAAAATAGGGGAACCAGGATGGAAAAAATTGGGCTGGGTGGTGGTTGTCATTGGTGCACAGAGGCAGTGTTTGCGTCCCTGCGCGGTGTTACAAAAGTAGAACAGGGATGGATAGCCGCTGAGGAAAACAAAGTTTTTTCGGAAGCTGTCATTGTGCATTATGACGAATCAGCAATCGATTTGCGCGTACTGCTGGCCGTTCACCTGTACACCCATAGCAGCACGGCCAATCACAGCATGCGCAACAAATACCGTTCGGCTGTTTACACATTCGCTCATGCACAAAAAGAACATTGTGTGTTGTTGTTGCAGGATCTGCAGGCAACCTTTGAAGATAAGCTCGTAACAACGGTGTTACAATTCCACGCCTTTCGTAGCTCCCCGGAAAATGAACTGGACTATTTCTATCAAAATCCCGACAAACCTTTTTGCACCAGTTATATTCATCCCAAACTGAAAATACTGCTGCAACATTTTGCCGCGCACGTGAACACCGCTAAAATAAACAGCAGTTTGGCCGGTCAGCAATTAGAGAAAACGGATCTTAATATTACGCCATTCGCTTGAACCCGGGTGTTGCTGCAGCGCAATCCTTCCCCTCGGAATTTTTGCAAAATCTTTGAAGTCCGGCGCATTGAATTTACTTTTTGCCACCATTGCATCCCACGCATCATTGCCAATTTGCCCGTCGAAGGTGGTTACTCCGTTCAGGGAAAAATTCAGGTGACCGCCATCCTGGACAATGATAACCTGGTTCCATTCACCCGGTGCGTGGGGTTTGGAAACGGATGAATCGCCGGACAGGTCGTAGAGGCAACCGGCCAGGTGATTTTGTTTTTTATTGTCGCTGGCGGCTATATTGTCCAGTACCTGCATCTCAGGTCCGGTAAGATAAGTGGCTTCATATTTAGGATCCTCCTGTATATCAAAAATAATCCCGCTGTTTCCGCCTTTGGATATCTTCCATTCCAGCCGCAGTTCATAATTTTCATATTCTCCGTTCGTAACAATATCACCGCCGCCTGCTTTTGGCTGAGCCGTATCAAAAACAATGGCGCCATTTCTTACCTGCCATTTCGAGCCAACCGTATCGCGGAGATAAGTGTGCCAGCCGCGGGTAGTCTTACCATCAAACAATAATTTCCAACCCTCCTTTTTTTCTTTTTTAGTAAGTGTATTGGGCTCCTGGGCAGCTGCTGCTATGGAAAGGATGCATGCTAGCAGCAAGGCGATTGTTTTCATGATCATTTATTTAAGAACCAAAATTAACGAAATGCGAAGTATTCATGCAGCATATCTTATTGCTGAAGGTTGCGCTAGGCGAAATGCATACAGCGTTTTTATTTTTTCATGCCTGTTTTCAGGTTGGGCAACAGGCCCGTTAGTAAACCAATCAGCGGCAGAAAAGAACACACCATAAACATGTATTGAACGCTGGTATGGTCGGCTAATGTGCCCAGCAGTGCAGAACCAATGCCACCCATGCCAAACGCAAAGCCAAAGAACAACCCGGAAACCGTACCAATTTTTCCGGGTAGCAGTTCCTGTGCATACACTAAAATGGCGGAGAATGCAGATGCCAGGATAAACCCGATGATGATGCTAAGTATGGTTACCCATAGCAACGATACGTGGGGAAGTAATAATGTAAAAGGCGCGGCACCGAGTATGGAAAACCAGATAACATATTTGCGGCCGAAGCGATCGCCCAGCGGCCCACCGAGCAACGTACCTGCAGCAACGGCGGCAAGAAACATAAATAAATGGAGTTGCGCCTGCTGAATAGAAACCGTAAACTTGTCGATAAGAAAAAAAGTGAAATAGCTCGACATGCTGGCCAGGTAAAAATATTTGGAAAAAATAAGCACCAGCAGGATGACAACGGCCTGTGTTATTTTACGCGGCGGCAAAACGTTTTCATTTATGCCAGCCGTACTTATTTTAGGTTTTATCAACTGCATATTGGCGTTATACCATTTGCCAATCTGGTACAACACTATAATGGCTAATAAGGCAAGCAAGGAAAACCATAAAATATATCCCTGGCCGTAAGGCACAATGATTAACGCAGCCAGCAGTGGGCCAATGGCGCTTCCCGCGTTGCCGCCCACCTGGAAAATAGATTGCGCCAGCCCACGCTTTCCACCCGATGCCATGTACGCAACTTTAGATGCTTCGGGATGAAAGACAGAAGACCCGGTCCCAATCAGCGCTACCGCAATCAGTACCACGTAATAATGATGCGAAAGCGCGAGCACGATAAGCCCAACCAAAGAAATGCCCATGCCCGTTGCCAGTGAAAAAGGTTGCGGTTTTTTATCGGTATAGAATCCAACAAACGGTTGCAGGAGGGAAGCCGCCAATTGAAAAGTGAGGGTAATGATCCCAATCTGTGCAAAGTTGAGCCGGTAACTATCTTTCACCATTGGGTAAATAGACGGTATCAGCGATTGTATAGTGTCATTGAGCAGGTGAGAGAAACTGATGGCAAACAGGATTGGGTAAACAGTTGCCGCGGCGGCAGAAGTTGTAATGGATTTTGCAATGGAAGCCATGAAGAAACATATTTGAATGGCAAATGTAAGTCGATTTATTATTTCGGGTGGTGGCTGCCACCGTTGCTTTGATATATCATCCAATGAACCTACTGTATGATTTCTCTTCTTTCGCCTACCTGCTGCCGCCACATGGCATAGTATAATCCTTTTTGCGAAACCAGGTTATCGTGTGAACCGGTTTCGGTAATTTTTCCTTTTTCAAGCACATAAATAACATCCGCATGCATAATGGTAGACAGGCGATGGGCTATTAAAATGGTAATTTGTTCCCGGCTGGCGGAGATGGCGCGGATAGTATTGGTGATGTCTTCTTCTGTTAAGGAGTCAAGTGCAGAAGTAGGCTTCGTCAAAAATCAGTAGCCGCGGATGCCGCAATAAGGCGCGGGCAATTGACAGGCGCTGTTTTTCACCACCGGACAACTTCATGCCGCCCTCGCCCAGTACAGTATTGATGCCTTTGGAAGAGCGGCCGATTAAATAATCGCAGGAGGCTTTGTGCAGCGCATCCAGCACTTCTGCATCAGTGGCATCGGGCTTAACAAATAACAGGTTTTCTTTAATGGTACCAGCATACAATTGTGTATCCTGGGTTACAAAGCCGATTTGTCTGCGCAACTCATTGTACCGTATACGCGATGCCGGTTCCTCATTAAAATATATTTCTCCGCCAACCGGTTTGTACAAACCCACCAATAATTTTACTAACGTTGATTTACCCGAACCGGAGGGTCCAACAAATGCAATGGTCTCGCCGGTCTGCACGCGAAAAGAAATACCGTCCATGGCGTTGTACGCAGCTGTTTTATGGTGAAAAACAACATCATCAAAACGAATATTTTGCAACGCACCAATGTCTGCAGGATTTTCGGGCCTTTGTTCAATCGGTTTATGCATCAGCTGATCAAAGTTGGCAATTGAAGCTTCTACTTCGCGGTAGCTGAGAATGATATTGCCAAGATCCTGCAACGGACTAAAAATAGAAGTAGAAATAAACTGCATGGTAATCAGCTCCCCGGTGGTAAGTACTTTTCTAAAAATAAGCCAGAGTAATATGAACAGGATGGATTGTTTGAGCAGGCTGAGCGTGGTACCCTGCATGAAACTCAAGGCGCGCACTTTTTTTACTTTTACCATCTCCAGTTCAAATATTTTCAACGTCTGTTCGCGCAGGCGCCTGATTTCAGGAAAAGTGAGTCCCAGGCTTTTTACCAGTTCAATATTGCGCAATGATTCTGTTATTACGCCCGACATCCTGTTTGTCTCGCGGTTGATGGATCGCTGCGTTGTTTTTATTTTTTTGCTGAGCAGCCCGGTTAGGGATCCCAATACCAGTATGCCTATAACAAACACCGGTATGAGCATCCAGTTTTTGGTGATGGAATACCAGATGAGGAAGCCCATACCAACAATGGAAGAAAATAAAATATTGATAAACGAATTGATGAACTGCTGCGTATCGGATCTTACTTTTTGCAACACGGACAATGTTTCCCCGCTGCGCTGTTCTTCAAATTCCTGGAAAGACAAACGAAGCGTTTGTTTAAGTCCTTCATTAAAAAGTTGCATACCAAATTGCTGCACCGCCAACCGGGTATAATATTCCTGGAAAGCTTTTGCCACCCTTGCCAGCAATGCAACCAGGATGGCTATTCCCAGCCAGTACAAAACACCTCTTACCAATTCATTTTCCGGGCGGTTGCCCGGTATGGATGCATATTCATCAATAATTTTTCCGAATATCAGCGGATCAACCAGGCTAAGCAGCTGACTGATGCCGGCCAGCAGGAGCGAGATCACAATCAGCCATCGCTGCGGTTGCAGGTATTTCCAGAGAATCTTCATGTGCATTCAAGTTACAAAATCTTAGTGGCGCTGGCATAAAGTTGCGGTAACAAATATGGCTGATTTGTACGCGATGGCCTGTTATTTCGGCATAGCGTACCAAACAGCCATCAATTCTTTTCTTTTTGGTTAAATACAATTTTTCCCAGCAAATGATTTAGTAGAGTAACGCAAAGAAAATAGGACAGCGATGCAGTCATATTGCATTGTAGCTCGCTTACGATTGAAAATACAATTGCTTTTCATTCTATACCGCATGCATGGAGAACGCATGTAGAATGGATAATTGGCTGCACCGCCCACCTGGTACGCGGAAGTTTACTTTTATTTAAAAGAAAATTTTGTTTATTCCGCAGGACGAACGGCGGTTACCGGGGTTTTAGCTTTTTGGTGCGGCGCATAATACTTCTGCATAAACTGCTTTTTATTATCTGTATAAGCTGTTACGCCCCCAATCATGCTTAAAAATTTGATGTAGTACCACGCAAAGTCAACCTGGTAAGACAAGAATCCGGAACGCGCACTTTTTGGGTACAGGTGGTGGTTATTGTGCCATTCACCCGCTACAAAACCCGGCCAGAGCTGGTTAATTGACATGTCTTTGCGGTTATAATCAGTGTGATCTTGTCTTTTATCTTGTCCTTTGCCATGCCCTTCGTAATTGAAAGTACGCACGCCTACTGCCCATACACCTGCTGCCCCAAATAATGCACAGGCGAGGCCGGGTCCGCCAATCATAAAAAATACAAAAAACCAGAAAGACCAATTTAGCAGTACGCCGCCAATGGTAAGCAGGGGATTTGTAAGTGACCCCCAGGTCTTGTATTGCTGATAAGTATTAGATTTTTGTCCAGTATGTTTCATAAGCTGCACGCAACGGTTATAGCTTTGCACATCCATGTTCCGGTTGATAGGCTGATGATTCACATCTGCTAAAAAGCAATATAAAAATCCGCCGGTAGCATTGTAAGGATCGCCGGGCTCATCAGATTTAGCATGGTGTACATGATGAGAAATAACATAAATCTCTTCCGGGATAATTTTAAGGGTAATATTTTGTGTGATAAAACGCCAGAAATTATTGCGAAACTTGAACGCCCGGTGTGTACAATAGCGGTGGTACCAAACAGTTCCATGAGAACCCATAATAACCATGCTATATACAAACGCAGCGATCAGCAATTTGATGCTGAAGTATTTGAAAATAAAAAAAGCTAAAAAGACGCCAAGGGCCATCACCATCATCCAACTGGTAAACGACAACCAATTTTTTCTGTCTTTAAACACATTGAGCCTGCTAAAAAACTCCTGGAAAATTCTTGCCGGACTTGGCTTTGACAGGTTGCCAGCCGCATCTTTCCATCCATAAGAAGGCGGTTCTAAAACGTTATCTATAAAGGACATGCTGGATAAATTAGGTTAACACAACGGTAGTAACCGGCATAAGATAAGCTTATTAACCTGTAAAATCCGAAACTGTACTACGAAAGTGCTTTGTAAAGCAGTTTTTCATGTACAATGGCCGGGATTTAACAGTATTAACTGATTGTCCAATGATAGCTAACTACCAGTAAATGATAACCTTATAACGGCTGGTATAACTGGATATTGTTACCGCAGGTGTCATTAAAAACGGCCAGTTTTATCGCGCCCATTGCTGTTGGCGGCATGCTGAATGCAACACCCGCTGCACTGAGGCGCTGGTATTCTTTTTCGATATCATCAATGTAAAATGCGGTCAGTGGGATACCGGCATCAAACAACGCTTTTTGAAATACGAGGGCGGGTGCAAAGCTGATGGGCTCCAGCACCAGTTCCACCCCATCTTGTTCCTGGGCGGATACCACCGTTAACCATTTATGTTCACCCATGGGAATCTCCGTCTTTTTTACAAAGCCGAGTGTTTTGGTATAAAAGGTAAGCGCTTTATCCTGATCGGTTACCAATAGGCTGGCGAGTCGTATTTTCATTTGTTGCAATTTTGACTGGCGTAAAGTTCGCAAGAAATCACACACGGTCTTTCTTCAAAATTGCCTTTTCGCTGGTAGACCCCGGGAGTATAGCCGGTAATTTTTTTAAACAGGCCCGAGAACGAACTAATACTGCTAAACCCAATCAGTGCACAGGTGTGTGCCACTGATTCACCCGTGCGCAGCAATTGTTTGGCGCTTTGTATCCTGCTGGCAATTATATACTGGTGCGGCGTGGTGCAGTAGTATTTTTTAAAAAGCCGGATAAAATGAAATTTAGAAAGGCAGGCATGCCGCGCAATACGGTCGAGGTCGATGTTGTCTGGTGCGGACTGATCGATAAAATGTTTCGCCTGCACAATGCGGCTGATCTGATAATCGTCCGGGTAGTGTTTCGCGCGCATCGCATAAACAGTTGCCTGGTAAAAATTCATGGTAACCGGTTTCTGTTATTTATGAGGACGGTGTTGCGGGCAGCGCCGCCGCTTTATTAAGACCAGCAATATCAATTTTGTTCATCTGCATCATCGCCTCCATTACCCGCTTTGCCACACCGGGCTCTTTGCTGGCCAGCAATGCGCCCAGCGCTTCAGGAACAATTTGCCACGACAAACCGAATTTATCTTTCAGCCAGCCACACCTGGATTGGCTACCACCTTCCGAAAGTTTTTCCCAGAACATGTCTACTTCGTCCTGCGTTTCACAATTCACGAAAAAAGATATGGCTTCTGTAAACGGAAACATCGGGCCGCCATTGAGTGCCATGAATTTTTGTCCGTCCAGTTCAAATGTGGCAGACATCACGGACCCCGCTGGTGCCATACCACCTGCTCCCCAGCGGCCATGTATTTCGAACGTAGCGTTTTTGAAAATAGCGGCATAAAACTGCATGGCTTCTTCGGCATTGTTGTTAAACCATAAAAACGGTGTAATCTTTTGTTTGCGCATAAATTGGTTTTAAAAGTGGTAGGTAATTCGATAATAATCCTTCAATACGTACCGGTATAGAGCAAATTTACATACTGCCAGCAAGTATTTCAAGGTGCCGGTGCGACAAATATCGGGTCAATAGCGTCTCCCGGAACACCCTATAGTTTTTAACTAATTGCGTGGTATATTGTTTTTTATTTGGTCGAACTTTTCAATGCTGTAAAAGGAGGTGAAGGCTACGTAGTCCCAACCTATTCATCCAGGTTTCTTCAATTGAATAGGGGTGGATAGTAACCTTAACGGTCTACCTGTTTCAGCCAGTCTTTCAGTACATGCTGTAAAGCTTTTTCTTTTGAATTGAGGTCTTTCATATCGTGTATTGTAACAAGCCTTCTGCCATCCGTGTAAGTGCCTTCCATCAACCCGCTGTTATCCGCTACAATTTCACCAGTAGGAAAAACAATCAATACGCGTTCTTTGTGAACATTTACTACTGCAATATCTCTTTTATATTCTTTTGGGTTAAATGGCTTCATCTCGCCCGTATAAACAAAGCAGGGTGCGTTCCATTTAATTTTTTCCCCGATTTCCTTGTCTGTTGCTAAAAATATTTTCCTGGTGGCTTCAATGATTGCTGAAAAGGGCGCAGGCAACTGCGCGATGAATGCATCTACGGTGGTTACGGCCATTATTTTTTTTGATTTGGCCATTTTAAGAAATGTAAACTTGGGTCATTAGTAAATATTGCATTTGTACCGCCTGTGTTAGAGCAACGGCGCCGGTTCGTGCCCTGAGGTGCGGAATCGTTGGCGCATCGTATTATTATTCCGCCAATTCTTTATAGCTTATCAGCTGAATGCCTCTTTTTTTGATGACGGCCTTTACCTGCGCACTGGTAAAAACATCGGTTACGCCTTGCCGATCTGCCGCCACATCTTCGTATCCAATATGGTGAATGGCTTTTAGTTCATCATTGTTTAAACCGGGATGCTCAACAAATACATAGGTTTTACCAGGTTCCAGTTTATTGAGCATGCTGATAAAACTGGTTATTTTTTCTGCAGCTGTTTTATGCGGTCCGTCGAAACCAATCATTTTGTCGTGATCGATGTTTGGGTCTACCGGGATATTATATTCAGTGGCTAATTTTTTTGTCAGCGCTTTTACTTCTTCCGATAGGCTGGTACAGCCCATATGAGCGGAAAGGTGACTGACACGCGGTATCTTTTTTAGCCCTAGTTCAATCTGCACCCTGAATTCTTTTTCAACGTCCGCAATTGTCCATTTGTTTTCCATTATAGATCGGCCAGGATAATGCTTATTGGGAAATACCATCGGAAAAAAATATCCATCGCTGTCTTTCAGGCTTGGACAATCGGAAAGGGGCCGCCACTTTATATTATCCCATTCACTGGTAAGTGCCAGGTGAATGCCTGCATCCGCGCCGGAATTTTCTTGCAGTAGTTTAACTGCTTCCGGAAACCAGGGCGATGCCACAATTACTTCAATGGAAGTTTCAATGCCTTTTGTAAAGCATTTAATCAGCGCTTCGTTGCCTCCGTGTGAGTAGCCCATGTCATCGCCTCGTACAACCAGGCGGATAGAAGGCGGTTGGGAAGGGGCTATAAAAAAACAAAGCAACAGGAATGGCATCAAAACTTTTTGCATCGGATTATTTTTCTACAATTTACTGATAATAGTACACGGATACCCGGGAATCAGCGGATAAAAAAGATTTATTGCTGGTTCCTGTTGAAATCGTTTCTCATTGGGGAAAACCCAACTATTCTCTTTGATAAAATGTTTTTATCGGCCGTGGATTTTGCAAGTGACCAGGCCGTTTGCAAATGCGCAAGCGCTTGCTTGTTGTCAAGACCAGTATAGAGTTCTGCCAGGAGGGTAAAGTAATAAGGATTACCGGTCAGTTTCAATTTTTCTGCTTCTTTAATACCTTCCTGCCGGCTGTTTGCCCTGGATAAAGCATAGGTTCTGTTCAGCGCCGCAATCGGCGAATAGGAAATTTGCAAAAGCTGGTTATACAATTGCAAAATGTTTTCCCATTTTTCTTTGGTATCTGTTTTCTTTGTGTGCCAGTAAGCGATGGATGCTTCCAGGTGATAGGTAGAAATGGTTTGCCCCTGCGATGCGCATTGGAGCAGCTCAGCGCCTTTGCTGATGAGTGCGTAATTCCAGCAATTTTCATCCTGGTCGGCATATAAAATCATTTCCCCGTTGTTATTTTTTCTTGCCTCAAACCGGGAGGCGTGAAAGCACATCAATGCAAGCAATGCATTTACCTGTGGCAGGCGGGTTTGTTCGTGTTCAAGCAGCAGCTGCGTTAAGCGCATCGCCTCCAGGCAAATATCTTCCTGCAATACTGCGTCATTGGTTTCGGAGTAGTAGCCTTCATTAAAAAGGAGGTACAGCGTCGTAAGCACTGATGCGAGTCGTTTGTCAATTTCCGGCGCGGGCGGAAATTGAATTCGCACGTTCTCGGTGCGCAGCCTGGCTTTGCCCCTGGAGAGACGTTTTGTAATTGTTTCTTTGCTGCACAGGAAAGCATTCGCAATTTCTTCGATTCCAAAGCCACAAAGTAAACGGAGGGCTAGTGCAATTTGCGCTGTTGCAGGAATGGCAGGATGACAAATAGCAAACATCATCTGCAGCTGGCTGTCGTACACATTTTTTTCAGACAAGTCAATCTCCGGCTCATATTGCTGCAGACCCTGTGCTATTAAAGCGGGAATTATTTTTTGTTGAAAGAGGCTGCTTCTGTGCAGGTAATTTTTTGCTTTGTTTTTAGCAACCGTATACATCCATGCAACTGGTTCACGGGGAAGGCCGTTGATTGCCCAGTGCTGTGCAGCAGTTAAAAATGTTTCTCCCGCGATGTCTTCCGCTGCCGCTATCTGTTCAAGCCCAAAGCGTTTGCAGAGTACGGAAACAATTTTCCTGTATTCTGTCCTGAATAAATGTGGTATCAGTTCCTGTTGTTCCATACATAAAATCACTAACCGGGAAAACGGCGTTGATTAAAACGGGTTTAAAAGCAAAGGCGGGAGCATTTGTCGCCGCCATTGCAGTTGCATGTATTTAAAAACGTGTTACAAATAATCGTTTTATTTTAATGAACACCGTCTCCTTTTGCAATTTTTCTTACTTCTACCGTGTTACCATCGCCTTGTAAGACCGGGCTGCCCTTTGCAAAGTTTACCGCTTCGTCTACCGATTCAGCCCTTACAATAATGTACCCGGCAATGGTTTCTTTTATATCACCGAAAGGTCCATTGGTAACGACATTGTTATGCTTTACAACTTTGGCGTCTTCAAAGGGCAGTCCGTTGCCTGCAACAAATTTGTTTTGCGCAGCAATACCACCTATCCAGTCCATCGTTTGCTTCATCCAGGCTTGTATTTGATCGGGTGAGGCTACTTTGTTACCATCCTGGTGCCTGAAAATCAACATAAATTCATCCATAATTTTTAGTTTTCTGCCTGCCTTTCGGCAAACAAGTTAAATAATCTTTGCTGTCTGCTGTATAACAATTGAGGCACCCGCAACCGGACAATTTTTTTCGTCTTTTTTTAATTTCTTCCGGCAAAAGGTAGGATTGGCACAATGGTAGTCACAGTATATAGCCGCTAAAACAGGGAACTGTTTAAAATTCAGGCTGCCTTCCTACTTTTTATTGGGTGAAACAGCACAATTATGCAACTAGCGCTGGTTGAATTGCATGTGACAATACAAAAGGTGCCATCGGGTGCTGGTTTTGCGGTGCTATTGCCAGGCGGTAACGCCGCCATCTGCTTGTTCATGACAACGGTGTTATAGCGTGTATATAATCTTCCATTAATAGAACGGAAAATAATAATTGTTTTATTTTTTTCGTTTGATGGCGACTTTTTCTTCGTTGATCCTTACCCTGAATTTTATCATCTGCGTTATTAGTCTTACCGGGAGGGGTTTATCGAGGGGAAACTGAACTGACCCTTTAGCAGTTTTGTAGATCGACAAGTCGTTTTTAAATGCAATAATGGTATCCGGCATAGGGTAAAATCCGATGTGTTTTTGATAACCCGCAAAATATACCAGCATGCCGTTGTATTTATAAGCCGGCATCTGGTAACTGATGACTTCTTCCGCCTTTGGTGCTGCTTTTAGAATGAGGGCGCGCAGTTGTTGTAACATTTTTTGGGTAGCCGCCGGAAATTCTTCAATGTATTGGTCAACCCCTGCGATTGGTACCGTACTGATTTTCATAGTAGATAATATTGCGTTATAAAATTTTCTTTTCAAAACAAATGCTGTTGTCTATCCCGGCGTACTGGCCATAATTTGCAACTACCTTGTACCCTTTTTTTTCGTATAAACTAATTGCAGCGGGTTGTCTTTTTCCTGTTTCCAGCAAGCATTTTTTGAACGATAATTCTGCGGCCCATGTTTCCAGCTCGGCCAGTATTTTGCCGGCAATTCCCTTTCCCCTGTATTGCGGGAGGGTGTACATGCGCTTCACTTCCATGGCAGCGCTGTCGAACGCTTTGATTGCGCCGCAAGCAACTGGTTGATTTTTGTGATATGCTACCACAGCATCTTTAATGTGGTCAATCTTATTGAACTGGCTGTAAAACCCATGCTCCTGTCCATCTTTTTCTGCAAGGTCGGCATCAAGGAGCCTCACCAATCCGGCAAAATCAGGGTTGACTGCACTTGTTCTTAGTAATGTAATCAATGGTATAATTTAAAAAATAACGCATGCCGGAGCGTGACAATGGTAAAGTAAACAACAACGCCACTACCCGGAAGACTATAAAGGTTGCTCACCTAAGGTACGCAGCAAATTTCAAATATTTACGCGCCGCTAACAACGACAGGTTACCGTATCACAGGCACGGTTGGTGGCCGTTTTTACAGAGGTATGTCCAGGTTGTAATAACTTATTATTGAATTCGCTTCAGGTTGCCTTGCCGCCTATTAAATTCGCCATCAGCAGTGGTCCAGTTTGAATGCACCGTTTCATTTTCAAAATCCTGCACCTGTGTAACGGTCGTGCCACTTTTTTCTTTCCAGGTTACCATGAATAACTTTGGCCGCAATTTGGTCATTTTTATTTCAACGGTTTCAGTAATAGCGGCAGGCTGCCCGTCTTTTTCTTTGATGATGAAAGTCATCTTTGTGTCGCTAATAAAGTGCAGTTCGGCGTTGGCCAATCCGAAGTCTACTGAAAATTTTTGCCCGGCGATGTCCATCCTGGTAAAGTTTAGAAGCTGGTGAAGATTGTATAGCAATTGAAAATAGTTTTTCTCAACAATATACACCGGCCATGGCCCGACATTTTAAGGGGGTGTTTGCGACAACACGCGATTTTGTTTTGTTGTTATTGACCAACTTTTTCAATTGGCCTGAAACGAAGGGCAGTCCAGGTTTCGTCAATTGAAATTGCAGTAACGGTGGTAATGCCAAATTGCTCCCCGGTTACACGAATGGTATCCCTGTTGATGTCGGTTTTAATTTTTGAACTTCCTTTGGGATAGGCGAACCATAAAACACTGTCGGGTTCAATATGCTTCAGACCGGTGGTCAGAAAATGGAGATAGGATTTATTATCATTAATAAAAACCAATGTATTACTGCTCTTCGTTTTTTTATCAAAGTTAGTTTTGAAGCCGAGTTTTTTAAATGCCTCCTCCAAAGAGGCCGGGGCATTTAGCACAACGCCACTGTCCCGGAATTTTAATTTTTTAATGCTGTCCTGCATGGTAACTTTTTTTTAATTGTGAACAACGACTAACCAACCAACCTATTTTTTTTTATTTTGTTTTCTTCAAGCAGGGTGTTGAAAGGAGGGAGCATAGAGCCACCTGGCCTTTGCGATATGCGATCTTATGGAGGCGCTATTTAAGTGCCAGCACCAGGTGTTGCTTTTTTCTTCTTTTTGGATGCCTTTGCCTTGCTGTTAAACGCAATACAAAGCTGTATCCAATAATGAAGCGCAGCGGTTGTTTTGAAACCGGTTTCATTTACGTAGCAAAAACCTTTATATGTTTTGCCTTTCATGACCATTGGTTCGTACCCCTGCTTTTTAGCCACGGTATCTTGCAGGACCGGGTCAAACCTGCACATTAATTTATCGCCGCTTACAGAGATACACATTTTATTGTTGAGCATGAATGTCAGTCCGCGAAACATTTTTTTCTCTTCAACAACTTTTTGCAGTTGCATTGCCGCACGCACCTTAGCGGCAAGTTTTTCATTGAAAGGCATAGTCTGCCAGATTTTGATTTGTATATTTTACATGATCAGTATGGAAGATAAAAACCATCATCATCCATGCTAAGATAAGGCGTTCTTTATTTTATTTGTGTTGCGTGCCATCATTGTCAATAAATTTTACGGTTCGGTATTCTTATCACGCGTCTGTTTCAGTAGCTGTCCATTTCCCGGATGCGTTGGCAATCCCCAGCAGCCTTTGATCCTGTTTGGTCACCCGTCCTTCGGCTATCTTCCTTTTGCGGATTTTGTTCATCATCAGTAAGCTCATGGCATATTATTTCGGGTGCCGCCTGTCGTGGCTATTCAACCCCATCCGGGGTTGGGAGTAATTTGCGTGTAGATCCGCAGGTTGCACCTGCGGTTACTATTGTTCAAGCCCTTCGGGCTAGCGATTGATTGTGTTACCAGGAGCTGTGTCTGCGATAATTGCAGCTACTCGAGCTGCTGCAAAATAGCGCTTCGGCCAGCGATTGACTGCGTTACCCGATGCTGTTTCTACAATAATTGCAGCTACTTGGGCTGCTGCGAAAAAGCGTGAAAGGCTTTAACAATAGTAGCCCCGGGCGCAACCCGGGGCAATGGCACGGGTTGGTGTACAACCCCGAACGGGGTTGAATGTCAGCGGGCGCAATTGTGCGATCCCTGAAAGCGAGTTTTATATGTTGTGCCTAGATTGTTTATCATCGGCCATCCCATTGCACATTGTTTCGGTTGCCGCCTGTCATGGCTATTCAACCCCATCCGGGGTTGGGAGTAATTTGCGTGTAGATCCGCAGGTTGCACCTGCGGTTACTATTGTGTTTCTACAATAAATGCAGCTACTTGGGTTGCTGCGAAAAAGCCTGAAAGGCTTTAACAATAGTAGCCCCGGGTGCAACCCGGGGCAAAAGCAAGGGTTGGTGTACAACCCCGAACGGGGTTGAATGTCAGCGAACGCAATCGTGCGATCCTTGAAAGCGAGTTTATATGTTGTGCCTAGATTGTTTATCATCGGCCATCCCATTGCACATTGTTTCGGTTGCCGCCTGTCGTGGCTATTCAACCCCATCCGGGGTTGGGAGTAATTTGCGTTAGATCCGCAGGTTGCACCTGCAGTTACTATTGTTCAAGCCCTTCGGGCTAGCGATTGATTGCGTTACCAGGAGCTGTGTCCACGATAATTGCAGCTACTGAAGCTGCTGCGAAAAAGCCTGAAAGGCTTTAACAATAGTAGCCCCGGGTGCAACCCGGGGCAAAAGCAAGGGTTGGTGTACAACCCCGAACGGGGTTGAATGTCAGCGGGCGCAATCTTGCGATCCTTGATACCGGGTTTTACGTTAATCGCCCACCAAACCGCCAAATAACCAGCCCCCGTTTGTATATTCAAAGAATAGATCACCCGATGTATTCCTGCCTGTGGCTTTGCAAGGGTGGCCCTCATAGCATTTAAAATTTTTGACGCCTTTCCGAAGCTTTTGCCGGAAAGCTGTCAGTGTTTTTTCGGTTGCAAACACTTCAGTTTGCAGCCATTGAACCACGGTGCCGCCGCCGCCGTCGTAGAAATCACCGGAAGTTGAACGGCTGATGGCCGCCGTATCTTTCGCATTGATGGCTGCATTGAAAGTATTCCAAAACACCGTCCACCTGGCTGCCCTGGTATTGCCGGGCCTGGCCGTATCCGTGGCATGGCGAAGATTGTAACTGGGGTAACTGCGAGCTGCCACCGGTGCGGCCGTTGCAGCTGTTCCGGTAAGCACCAACATGTAAAAAACGAATGAAAAACGCATATAAGGCTGTATTGGTTCGAACATGGGTGAAGGGATGTTGTTTGATCAAATTTATTGCGCAAATCAATCAGCCCTTTTGTTGATTATCCGGACCGGCGCCGGAAGCGGCTAACACATGCTGATTGAACATTGTGGCGTTTCCTGGCCGCTGGTTAATGGTACCTTTTATGGTTTGATCTGTGGCGTTGTAGTCATGGGAGCAGAGCAGCCCGTTAAGACGGGATCACAATTGCCGATAAAGGCGCCCGCCGCAGGGGGTAGTATTAGCAGGCAGCATCCTAATTTTTTGATAAGAAAGGCAGGCAGGTGGCCATTGGTACCTAATTTGCACACTGCCTGTGTTTAGCTTATTTTTACGGCATTATCGCTTCAGGCAAAATCAATTGTTGTTTTCGGCGTTGCTGCAGCTGCGAAGGCTGGTCCGGGAAAAGGCTTGCAATCGTTTCTTTACTGATGCTCATTTGTATAAATACGGTCACCCACTGGAAAAAAGCCGCAAAATAAAGATCTATACCTTGTTGTCGCTCCTGGCGATATACATTGCTGCCTGCATTATATGGCCGGGTTACCGGATGTGGAGCAGCATTGCGATGGTGGTGGTAGCGGCCGGTGTCTGGGTGCCAAAGCATTTTTTCCGCAGTTTATTGATCCTCCTGGGTATATTATTGGTTTCATTCCTGCTTGTGCAAACACCGCCGGTACAGGATTGGCTTGCTGGTCAGGCATCTGCCCGACTGTCAAAAGGCCTGGGCACACGGGTTTCCGTAAAACATGTAAAGTTTACCTTTTTCAGTAAGATGCAGATGGAAGGTGTGTATGTAGAAGATCAAAACAAAGACACCTTGCTGTATGCCGGCAAATTGCGGGTCAATATCAACGACTGGTTTTTCCTGCGGGATACTGCAGTACTTAAATACATCGGGCTGGAGGATGCTACCATTCACCTCAACCGCACAGATTCTATCTGGAATTACCAGTTCCTCATCAATTATTTTTTCGGTCCACCCCAGGCCAGTACAGGCACCGATACTGCACATCAGAAGAGTATTCAACTGCAGTTACAAAAAGCGGAACTTAAAAACATTCACCTGTTAAAAAAAGACGGCTGGCGCGGCGAAGACATGGGCCTGTACCTGGCTTCCCTTAAACTGGATGCGCGGGAAGTTGATTTCAATAAAAAATTGGTCGATATCAATGAACTCGATTTGGTGGAGCCTATTTTTTCCATCAGCAATTACCCCGGCAGGCGCACGTACAAACCGCCCTCCACAGTACGGGATCCTAGAGACACGGCCCTGTACTGGAACCCCGGCGGCTGGAAAATTATGGCCACCAGTATCATGATTAGTAATGGCGCGTTTAAAGACGAAAAAAAGTCT
>JBDSEV010000089.1:0-30875 GCA_039919885.1 Chitinophagaceae bacterium | reverse complement strand
GCCTGCAGCATTTCCGATTACGGTAAGCTCCGGCAGTGACAGGCAATTTTTAGTATGGTAAAACCTTTCCATATTCATGTTTTCAGTTGCCTGTTGCGCCGCGGCTGCTGATGGAATATGACAATGTATGATCCTGTTCCACGGTTTTTTAAGCGGAGGACGTTGTCTGCATTTGAAAAAAATTAAGTGGTCGTGTGCTGATTGTCCAGTGATTGTAAAAAAGTTTCAGCATTTTGCAGGTGTACCTGTTTCTTTCCTGAATCCATTTTGTCAAAAGTATTGATCAGCATACCCAACCTGGGATTTTTCAGAAAGAAGCCGCGGTGCACATGCATAAACCGCCAGAAAAGACCATCCCAAACCTGTTGCCAGTCACCTTTCTCAAAATCACCCATTTTCATTAAATAATTACTTCCGCTGATGTAGGGTTTGGTAGTCATCAGTCCACCATCTGCAAACTGCGTCATGCCATATACATTGGGCACCATTACCCAGTCGTAACTGTCTATATACATTTCCATGAACCACTTGTATACTTCGTCCGGGTTAAACTCGCATAACAACATAAAGTTGCCGAGCACCATCAACCGTTCAATATGATGTGAATAACCGGTATACAATATTTTTTTGATGACCGTATCTACTGGCAGTATGCCCGTTTCACCTGTCCAGAAGCTGGCCGGAATTTTCCTGGTGAAGCCCCAGTAATTTTTTGTCCGTTGCCTGCTCCCTTCCCGAACGTACACTATCCGTATAAATTCGCGCCAGCCCATTAACTGCCGGATAAATCCTTCGACTGAATTTAACGGTACTGCATACTCAATGGCCGCATCCAGCGCTTTATCAATAATCTGCTGCGGATGCAGCAGCCCAATGTTCAGTGCCGGCGTGAGCACGGAATGGTATAGAAAACTTTCTTTCGCTACGATGGCGTCTTCGTATACCCCAAATTTACTGAACCGGTGTTGGAGAAAATCATCCAGCCATTTTTCGGCCTCTGCAAAATTAACGGGGTAGAAACTATCCTTTCCTTTGAATGGCGCTTGCCCGTTTCCGTAATTGCCGCCGAAATGTTGTTCAATATATTCTTGTGCTGCTGCTACGTAGTTGTTTTGTTGCGGCGGTTGAAACAATGGGATGATCTCTTTTTTCGGAAACTTCAACCTGTTGTCTGCATCATAACTCCACTTGCCACCGAGCGGGGTATTATTTTTTTCCAGCAGAATGCTACGTTGTTTTCGCTGCGCTATGTAGAAATCAGTTTGGAAGTAGGTTTTTTGTTTATCAAAAAATTCCGCTACTGTTTCCATTGTATTCAAATAGTTTGGACTGGCATATTCCATCAGTTGAATATGATACAATTTGCATGTTGTTTCCAGTCGCCTGCCAAGCCAGTTATCTGTTACCGCTGCAAAGTGAATGCAGGTGGTACCATTTTCTGCGAGTTGGGTTACAAGCCTGCGTACATCGCTCCGCGCATCCACCGTATCAATATAGGTAACCGGATAATTGTTGGCGGTAAGGTAATCTTCATAGGTTTTCATTGACGCGCGGTGCAATATTAGTTTCTGCTTGTGAAAGTTATACTGGCGAAAAAAAAGTGTTTCTTCAATTATATATGTCATCCTGGATGGATGAAGGGCCGGATGAGCGCGGTAGAGCTGGTGCGGGAAAACTATAGCGACTTCTTGCATACAGTCGCACCAGCAAAAGGATTGCCGCTTTGCAGGATTTGTATACGGTTTCGTAATTTCCGTTCACCGTGGTGCTGTATAAAAGAATTCCGCTAATAATCACTGACCTCAATTCCCCGCTTTGCTTTATTTTTGAAGCTTACAATCGTTCCTTTTATGAATACCGTTCCGGAAATTTCTTTTGACGATACAGAAAAGGCATTTGCCTATAAAAGCGATAAGGACCTAAAAAAGGCGCGCTTTCTTTTCTCTAGCATGGGTTACGAAAGCCTGGTTAAAATAGGAACCGCCATTACGCCCTGGTTTATACGAATAGGGTTGCCCATTAAAGGGATAATCCGGAATACTATTTTTAAACAATTTGTGGGCGGCGAAACACTTGCAGAAACGAGCAATGTTGCGAAAATGCTGGGTAAGTATGGCGTGGACGTCATTCTTGATTATGGCGTGGAGGGCGGCGATTATGGAGAAGAAGGGCTGGACCATGCCTGTGATGAGTTCATCCGCGTGATTGAATATGCTGCCACCCAGCCGAATATTCCATTCATTAGCATTAAAGTGACCGGCATCGCACGGTTTGGCCTTTTAGAGAAACTCGACAAAAGCGTAGAAGCCCATGCAGGCAGCCTCATGAAACGCTATGTAAAAGCATTGGAAGCACTTACGGCAGATGAAGAAAAGGAGTGGCAGCGGGTGCATGAACGCATGAAGCGAATCTGCAAATCCGCGGCCGGGAAGAAGGTAGGCGTATTGGTGGATGCGGAAGAAACCTGGATACAGGATCCGGTGGATGTGCTGACGGTGCTGATGATGGTACAGTTCAATGGTCTCACTGCGGTGGTATACAATACCATTCAACTATACCGGCACGACCGCCTGCGTTTTCTTAAAGATTCCTACGACGCCGCTTTCACGAAAAGCTTTATACTGGGTGCAAAGCTAGTGCGGGGGGCATATATGGAAAAGGAGAGGAGGAGGGCAGTCGAAATGAACTATGCATCGCCCATACAGGATAGCAAGGATGCAACTGACAACGATTACAACACTGCTTTGGCTTTTTGCGTGCAGCATATTGATCGCATCGCCTTTATCGTTGCGTCACACAATGAAAACAGTAATTTATACACTACGCAGCTGTTGCAGCAAAAGGGATTAGCGCTTAATCATCCTAATGTGCATTTTAGCCAGTTGTACGGCATGAGCGATAACATAACTTTTAACCTGGCCGGGGCGGGTTGCAAAGTGAGTAAATACCTTCCATTCGGTCCTATCAAAGATGTTATTCCTTACCTGATGAGACGAGCACAGGAAAACAGTGCGGTTAGCGGGCAAACGGGGCGTGAACTTGTGTTAATCAGGAAAGAAATGCAGCGCAGAAAATTATAAGGAGATAGGATAGAAAATTAGGAACAGGCGCACCAATCCTATTTAATGAATCGAATAACAAAAGGGATCTGTTAGTAACAGATCCCTTTTGTTATTTGAGCATAAACATTTGTTATGCCAATAGAAGAAATTATTTTCTGTGGTTGTTAAACAAGGTATAGAAAATACTTATTTGTGCTACTCCATTTTTCCAATCGGGTTTTGTAGTCTGTCCGTCGAAATCGCCCAGTTTAGACAATCCGGCCGTATACCTCGCACCAATGCCCAGCCCTATTGAACTATGGTAGCCCAACCCGCCGGCAATTGACAAATCAGTACTCTTGGCAAAATCTTCGCTGTTGCCGTCTACCTTTTCATTCACTTTAAAACCTAATTGTGGTCCTGCTTCTACATAAAAACCTCCATTAAACCGGTATTTTAACATCACTGGAATATTTATATAAGTCAGCTTATAGTCGGTCTTATCTGCCCCCGTCTGTTCTAACTTGGCGCCTTGTGTAGATAACAAAACTTCAGGCTGAATCGCAAAATTATTGCCTACAAATAAACTTACAAACGCACCGGCATGAAAACCAATGAACGTCTTTGCTTTTAAATCTGCTTCATTACTAGCACCTGTAAAATTGCTCACGTTTGCACCAGCTTTAAGACCTAATTCAAAATGCTGCGCAAAACTTGCTGTGCTGGCTAAAAGGAGAACGAACAAAATGTTCTTTTTCATAATGCTTAATTTTTTTTGTGGTTTTTAATTTCCAGTCTTACTGCTGAATTTTCATTAGTTGTAAAAGACGCTTCTATTTTCTTACGGTAACGGCTTATCGAACTAATAATCAGAGGTTTTTTACTAGTTTAACAAATCCAGTGCCGGATAATTTTTGGAATGTCCAGGATTTGCTAAAGTTGTCAAGTAGTAGCGTTCCATAAAATAATAAAATTGCTTCAACGTAGTGCACCGTTACCTTAAAAAAACGTTTAATGATTCTTTCCAGTAGAAGTGGCTTGACAATTAAGACACCCGAATGCCACCAAAAGCTGTTTCCACCAATAAAATGACGGTAATGTCAGCCAAGCGTACTTCTGCAGCGGCAGGTATTAAAATTCAGTAAATTTTATCCCGATCGCAGATGACAACAAGACGTTGAAATTGTAGAAAAGTTGCCTCATGGATTTGCCGGCCCGTATGCACAGTTTCCCCACAAATAACGCGGGCGTTTACCAAATTGCAATTTCGATGGTATATTGCAGGCCATGCAACAATACCTCGATTTGCTTAGGCATATTTTAGACAAAGGTGTTTCAAAAACGGATCGGACTGGTACCGGCACCACCAGTTGTTTTGGTTACCAGATGCGGTTCGACCTGGAAAAGGGTTTTCCGCTTGTCACCACTAAAAAAT
Organism: Chitinophagaceae bacterium; assembly: GCA_039919885.1. GTDB lineage: Bacteria > Bacteroidota > Bacteroidia > Chitinophagales > Chitinophagaceae > JACMLD01. The sequence goes on along the minus strand of JBDSEV010000089.1, from coordinate 26,399 downwards.
TGCACCTTAAAAGCATTATTTATGAGTTGCTTTGGTTTTTAAAAGGACAAACCAATATTGCTTACCTGAAGGAGCATGGGGTAAAAATCTGGGACGAGTGGGCTGATGAAAGGGGTGATTTAGGTCCGGTTTACGGTAAGCAGTGGCGTAGCTGGGCGGGAGCAGACGGCAAAACATACGACCAGGTTGCGGATGCAATACATCAGATTAAAACAAACCCTGATAGCCGGCGAATAGTTGTCAGTGCCTGGAACGTAGCGGATTTGCAGGATATGGCATTGATGCCCTGTCATATTATGTTCCAGTTTTACGTGTCGCCCGCTCCTGCAGAAGGTGGCAAAGCGCGCTTATCCTGCCAGCTGTACCAACGCAGTGCAGATGTATTCCTTGGGGTACCGTTTAATATTGCTTCTTATGCACTGCTGACGATGATGATGGCACAGGTATGCGGGTTGGAACCAGGCGATTTTATACATAGTTTTGGCGACGTGCATATTTACAATAATCACCTGGAACAAGTGCAATTACAATTGAGCAGGTCCCCTTTACCGTTACCAGTTATGAAGCTGGATCCGGCTGTGAAGGATATTGATAGTTTTCATTTTGAAAATTTTCAGCTTGAAAATTACGAATACCATCCTCCTATCAAAGCACCCGTGGCGGTATAGCATCTATGTTCATTTTTTATTTTTTACTATGATATTAACCCTGGTGGCAGCGGCATCCGAAAACAATGTGATAGGATTGCAGAACAAACTGGTCTGGAACCTACCGAACGATACCCGGTTCTTTAAAAACACCACCTGGGGCATGCCCGTTATCATGGGTAGAAAAACGTTTGAATCGCTGGAAAATAAACCGCTCAGCGGCAGGTTTAATATCGTTATTACCAATCACCCATCCACGCTCAATCCGCTCGGTCAAATAAAAACTGCCGGAAGTTTACAGGAAGCCATCGCAATAGCCGGTACAACGGACGCAAAAGAAACTTTTATTGTAGGGGGCGGCAAAGTATATGCGGAGGTTTTACCTATGGCTGACAAGATTGTATTAACACGTGTGCATGCCACCGTGGAGGGAGATGCGTTTTTCCCCGTTTTTAGCGAGCAGGAATGGCGGTTGTTCTCCAATATTGATTTTGCACCCGATGAAAAGCACCAGTACGCGTACAGCTTCCAGGTGTGGAATAGAATAAAGAAATGAGCCTGACAAAAAAATAGCCCCGCTGATTTTTTAATTTTTACTATTAATTTTTAATTCTTTTTGTATTCTCCCTTTCGTCTTGCAGCAAAATTTATCCGCTATTATATAACGGCATCCAACGGTAAGGGGCATGGCATTCATTCGCCTTTTGTATTTGATTTTGTAACCCGCGTGTTAAACGATAAACGAAAATTTAGCGCTTACCACAAAATTGAAGGTTGCCGCAGCAAACTGCTTTCAGACCGCAGGTTGCTGGACATAGATGACTTTGGTGCAGGGAACGCTTCCGGCGCCAGGAAACACCGCACTGTTCAGGAAATTGCAAAAAATGCTGCAAAGTCAAAAAAATTTGGACAGTTGTTGTTTCGCATTGCTCATTATTACCAGCCCGCATGTATAGTAGAGCTCGGGACTTCGCTCGGATTATCTGCGGCCTATCTTGCTTTGGGCCACCCGGCGGCGAAACTAATTACCTGCGAAGGTGCGGCCAGTGTTGCTGCGGTAGCCAGCGAAAATTTTGCTTCCCTTAACATTGCAAACATTAAAATAATAAATGGGAATTTCGACGATACCCTGCCACCGCTGCTACAAGATTTGGAAAACATCGATTTAGCGTTTATAGATGGCAATCACCGCAGGATACCCACCTTATCATACTTCAAAAAATTGCAGTCAAAAACCGGCCGGCCGGGGATGTTAATATTCGATGATATTCACTGGAGCAAAGAAATGGAAGCTGCGTGGCAGGAAATAAAAAACGATCCCGATGTAATGCTCACCATTGACCTGTTCTTTGTTGGGCTGGTATGCTACAGCGCAGCTTTTAAACGAAAGCAGCATTTTGTGATACGATTTTAGCAGGGATTGTCGCTGCCCGCTACGGATCATAAAAAAAACTGATTATCTTACCGGAAGAACAATAGACTATGATAATTGGAGTTTTGCAGGAACCAGCATTTGAAACGCGCGTATCTCTGTTACCCGAAGCGGTTGCCGCCCTTACCAAAAAAGGAATTACTATTTATGTAGAAACCGGTGCGGGTGTTAAAGCATCGGCCGCAGATGAAGATTATCGCCAGGCAGGCGCGCAACTAAAATCAGCAGCAGAAATAATTACCGACTCCAGCATTATCTGCAGCATACACCCACCCGATCCTACGCTACTCATTCCCGCATCGCTTGTACTAATCGGTATCTACCAGCCATTGTTCAATTTTCAGCAAATGGCAACCTGGGCTGCCGCGGGCATCACCAGTTTTAGTCTTGATATGCTGCCCAGGACCACCCGTGCGCAGAGCATGGATGTATTGAGCAGCCAGGCCAATATTGCCGGTTACAAGGCGGTGCTGCATGCTGCCAATATCTTTCCGAAATACCTTCCCATGTTTATGACAGCAGCAGGTAGTATTCCCCCCGCCAAAGTACTGATATTGGGTGCAGGGGTGGCAGGATTACAAGCCATTGCAACGGCGCGGAGGCTGGGTGCAGTGGTGGAAGTCTTTGATACACGGCCCGCGGTAAAAGAAGAGGTAATGAGCCTGGGTGCAAAATTCATAGAAGTAGAAGGCGCTGCCGATGCAAGCAAAGGCGGCGGATATGCAGTTGAACAAACAGCCGATTTTCTACAAAAACAAAAAGAAAAAATTGCAGCAAGTATTGCGAAAGCAGATATTGTTATAACCACCGCGCAAATACCCGGAAAGCTTGCTCCCGTGCTGGTGAGCACGCCAATGATAGCTGCCATGAAAAAAGGTTCCGTTATTATTGATCTTGCCGCGGCCACCGGGGGTAATACAGCGCTCACAAAAAACAATGAGACGATATTGTACAACGGTATTTCAATTGTAGGTAATTCTTCCCTGGCATCAACCATGCCTTCCGATGCAAGCAAATTGTATGGAAAAAACGTACAGAATTTTCTGCAATTGATTATTGATAAGGAAGTAAAACTACACCTCAACTGGGAAGATGATTTGGTAAAAGGCAGCTGTATTACACATGGCGGCGCCGTAATGAATGATAAGGTGAAAGCCCTGATTGGAATAAAATAAAAATTGACCGAAGGCAACATGCAGATGAAGGAACTGGCAATAAACATTTAAAATTTAGAATTGTATGCTCAACTGGATGTACGCACACGAACAAATGATCTACATTGTTGTGCTGATGGTTTTTTTGGGAATTGAAATAATCGGCCGCGTTCCCAGCGTATTGCATACGCCGTTGATGAGCGGTGCAAATGCCATTCATGGCGTAGTAATCATCGGGGCGATTATTGTAATGGGCAAGGCAGACACCGGCAATTACCTGGCGTTGGCGCTGGGTTTCCTGGCGGTAATTTTGGGAACACTGAACGTAGTAGGCGGTTTTGTGGTGACGGACAGGATGCTGGAAATGTTTAAAAAGAAAAAAAACTGAGCGTGGATATAGGATAAAATGATTTTGCGCGTTGGCATACGTATCGTTGATCAACGTTGCAGAACTGCAGCAATCCGACAAACGAATCTTTGCTTTTTTTGCCGTCTTTGCGTGAAAGGGAACTGTGTTTGCGTGAAAATTTTCGAGAAATTATAATTATGGAATTAGACATACTTACGATTTGTTACCTGGTTGCTTCAGTCACGTTTATCCTGGGGTTGAAGATGTTATCCAACCCCGCTGCTGCACGCAGGGGGAACCTGATTGCGGCAGGCGGCATGGCGCTCGCCATATTCGCAACAATTTTTTTATATAAAGACGATGAAGGAAAATCGCTGCACAATTACGGGTGGATATTCGCAGCACTGTTAATAGGTAGTGTTGTAGGTACCATGGCGGCAAAGAAAGTAAAAATGACGGCTATGCCGGAGATGGTGAGTTTGTTTAACGGTATGGGAGGTGCCTGCGCGGCGCTGATATCTGTTGTGGAATTTGATCACCTGGATAAAGCAGGTCTGATTTCTGCAGTGGATCCGCTGATTAACGGTCACGTATCTCCGCAACTGAGTACTTCAATTCATCCCGTAGCAGCTGGTACACTTTTGATCATATTTGCGGGGTTAATCATCGGTTCCATCTCATTTGCCGGAAGCATGATTGCCTGGGGAAAACTGAATGGAAAAGTAAAAGATAAAAGCTTCAAAGGCCAGCATATTTTTAATATTGTGTTGCTGTTTGCCATTCTGACCACCGCCGCTTACCTTGTTATTAATCTCAGTCAAAATAATTACTTTCTATTTTACATTATATTGGTGGCAGCATTGCTGTATGGGGTAGTCTTTGTACTGCCCATTGGCGGCGCCGATATGCCGGTCGTAATTTCCTTGCTCAATTCCTTTACCGGCGTTGCTGCTGCCTGCGGCGGATTCCTCTATAATAATAAAGCGATGCTCACCGGCGGTATACTTGTAGGTGCCGCAGGAACATTGCTGACCATTTTAATGTGCAAGGCCATGAACCGTTCGCTTACCAATGTATTAATTGGTTCGTTCGGTGCCAAAGCTGTGGCCGGCACGGCTGGTTCAAAGGAACAAGGTGCATTTAAGGAGATTAGTTTGGCTGATACCGCCATGCTGATGAGCTACGCGAAGAAAGTAATGATTGTTCCCGGTTACGGATTGGCGGTAGCCCAGGCACAGCATGCATGCCATGAGCTGGAAAAAATCCTGGAAGAAAAAGGGGTAGAAGTAAAATATGCTATTCATCCCGTTGCCGGCCGTATGCCCGGTCATATGAATGTATTGCTGGCGGAAGCAGATGTGAGCTATGATAAACTGGAAGAGATGGAACAGGCCAATGAAGAATTTGCCACTACCGACGTGGTACTGATACTGGGTGCCAACGATGTGGTGAACCCGGCGGCTAAAACAGATCCTGCTTCGCCCATCTACGGTATGCCTATCCTGGAAGTGGAACTGGCAAAAAATTGTATCGTCAACAAACGTAGCATGAAACCCGGATACGCAGGTATAGAAAACGATCTTTTTTTCCGTCCAAAGACAGCCATGCTTTTTGGAGATGCCAAAAAAGTATTACAGGATTTGATAACCGAAATAAAAAGCGCCTAAGCTTTATCTTTACAAAAAAAATAGTTGAACCTCCCGCTTGCATTGTTACAATCTCTACAGGGTGTTGCCGGCTTTGATGAAAAGGCTTTTAGCGCTGTTCATGAAAGTGGTGAGCAGGTAACTTCTATCCGGTTGAACCCGGCCAAAAAAATAGCAGCGATTGAACAACAGCGAAATGAACCTCTCGCAAAGCCTGCCGATGATCCGATGCAGGTTCCTGGTTTTATGTCTCCTGTGCCATGGTCTTCGGAAGGCTATTACCTGCTAAATCGGCCCTCATTCACTTTTGACCCACTTTTTCATGCCGGTACTTATTATGTGCAGGAAGCTTCCAGCATGTTCCTGGAGCAGGCATTGAAACAAACAACTGACTTAACCGCGCCTTTGCGTGTGTTGGATCTGTGCGCGGCGCCTGGTGGTAAATCAACTTTATTGCAATCGCTCATCAGCAAAGAAAGTTTGCTGGTCAGTAATGAAGTAATAAAATCCCGCGCAGCGGTACTGGAAGAAAATATTATCAAATGGGGGTCGGCCAATGTGGTGGTTACTAACAATGATCCCGCGCATTTTTCCAGGCTGGAAAACTATTTTGATGTTATTGTTATTGATGCACCCTGCAGCGGCAGTGGATTGTTCCGCCGTGATGCCGCAGCAATCAATGAATGGAGCACCAACAATGTGCAGCACTGCAGCCAGCGGCAGCAACGTATTATAACCGATGTATGGCCGGCACTGAAACAAAACGGCGTGCTGATTTATTCCACCTGTTCATATTCTACCGGGGAAGATGAGGCAATACTCGACTGGATGCTGGATGGTTTGATGGCTACCAGCAAAAGGCTGGTCATACAACCGGAATGGGGCATTACAGAATCGGTATCTGCAAAGCACAATGCGTATGGTTATCGTTTCTATCCGGATAAAACAAAAGGCGAAGGATTTTTTATTGCCGCTATGGTAAAAGAATCGGGAGGGGTGTTCACAGGTATAACGGCAGGTAAAGCCGCGTTGGAACAGCTTGCTGTAAAAGATGCAACAATCGTAAACCCCTGGCTCTCCGAAGATGCCAGCCTGGTATTTTTTAAGCAAAAAGAAGCAATTATTGCTTTGCCGTCATTCCTGCAAAAAGAGATTCCGGTATTGCAATCAGCATTGTATATAAAAAAGGCTGGGGTTACTGCAGGCAAAATTGCGGGTAAAGATTTTATACCTGATCACCAGCTAGCAGTAAGCAGCCTCTGTAATAAGAGTGTTACTACAATTGCGTTGAACCGGCAGGAAGCCATTGCGTATTTGCGGAAGGAGGAAGTAAATGCCCCAACCACGCACAGGGGATGGGCGGCAGTATCATATGCGGGACACAACCTGGGTTGGGTAAAAGCCTTGCCAAACCGGATGAATAATTACTATCCAAAAGAATGGCGGATAACCAGACAGGCGCCATAAAACACCTAACTGCGGCCGGTCGGCAGGTGCCGTTGAAATCAATTACCGTATTTTGGCTTTAATTTCACCAAAAATGAGTAAAAAATTTTCATATTTGTAGCGCGAAAAACTTAAAACAAAGCGATGAAAAATAAATGGTTATTGGTGCTAGTATGTTTCCTTATGGGGAAGCTGAGTTTTGCGCAGCGCCACGAACTGCAGGTGCAGGGTGTGTCGCCCAATATTTACCTCACCCACATCGTGCAGGCAAAGGAGACCTGGTACAGTATCGGCCGGGTGTATAATGTGAGCCCCAAACAAATGGCGCCATACAATGCATTGAGTTTAGACAAGGCACTTGCAATCGGGCAAACCATAAAGGTGCCGTTAACGGCCGAAAATTTTTCTCAGGACGGCAGCAAAGCAACCGATGAAGTTTTGGTACCGCTGCACCATACGATACAGGAAAAAGAATGGTTGTACAGGGTGAGCGTCAACTACAACAAAGTACCCGTAGAAAGTCTAGAAAAATGGAATAATATTAATAAAGACCAGGCCAAAGCTGGACTTAGCATTGTAGTGGGTTACCTGAAAGTAAAGGCAGCACAATCATCGCTTGCTGATCAGGCTGCCACCAGGGTTGCCCGAACGAGCCCGGTGACTTTAAACATGCCGGATGAGAAGAAGCCGGACAATAAAGAACTGAAAAAACCTGCAACGCCTGTGCCTGTTATTGACAATATTGATCCAACCTTGATAAGGGGCAACACGGCAAAAGAAGAAAGCAAACCTGTTGTTAGTAACCCGGTGGCCATCAATACAAACAACTCCAGCCCCGTTGTTACCGGCAACGCTGCATCCGGAACAAAACTGAGTTATTTTAAAGCATCGTACGAAGAGGGCGGCAAATCAATCAGTGGCAATGCGGGTGTTTTTAAAAGTACCAGCGGCTGGACCGACGGAAAATATTATGCGCTGGTCAATAGCGTAGCGGTGGGCACCATTGTTAAAATAAACGATCCTGTTTCAGGGAGGACTATTTTTGCCAAAGTACTGGGCAATCTTCCGGACATGAAAGAAAGCCTGGGACTGGTAGCCAGGATAAGTGATGCAGGTGCTGCGGAACTTAATGCGGCAGGCGTAAAATTTAGTGTGGAGCTGAGGTACTAGTTACCGTACCGGGATGCTGGTTGTTTAAGGTGCAGTACTACTTTCGGGCGTTAGAACCGGTAGCCCCGTAGAAATTCATCTATCAACATTTTCTTTTTTCCTTCCAGTTGTATTTCCAGCACATGGATAAACCCGTCTGCTGCCGCAAACTTAAGGTAAGTTTTATGGTCTGTAAGGTAACCGCCTGTGGACATTGCGGGTGGCGTAATTTCTTTTTTACTTGTATAAATTTTAAGCATTTTTTCATTCAGGTAGGTAAACGCTGCGGGAAAAGGCGATAACCCCCGGATTAGGTTATAGATGGCTGCTGCCGGTTGCTGCCAGTCTATTTTGCAAGTCTCGGTAAAAATCTTAGGCGCATGTTTTAACGGCGCATTGTTCGTTGGTGCTGCACCTGCAGAATCCGATTGTGCCCGCTCGGTTATGGTACCGTCTTCCAGTCCCTCTATTGTTTTTACCAGCATGGCAGCGCCAATTTCCTTCATCCTGTCGTGCACACCCCCGGCTGTCTCATCATCACCAATTGGGAAACGCTCCTGCAATAAAATATTCCCGGTATCAATGCTGTGCTGCAGTTTGAATGTGGTAACGCCTGTTTGTTTTTCGCCGTTGATAACAGCCCAGTTAATTGGCGCAGCGCCACGGTACTGCGGTAGTAACGATCCATGTAAATTAATGGTGCCCAGGCGTGGCATGTTCCAAACGATTTCCGGAAGCATTCGAAACGCCACAACTACTTGTATGTCGGCATGAAGCAATTGTAGTTGAGCTACGAACGATGGATCTTTTAATTTCTCGGGTTGCAACAGGTGCAAACCTTTTTCCACAGCAAATTTCTTAACAGCACTCTCAGTCAGTTTCATACCGCGGCCTGCAGGTTTATCGGGGGCAGTTACTACTGCAATAATATTGAAACCGGCCTGCAGCAGGGAATCCAGCGACGCTACCGCAAACTCAGGGGTGCCCATGAAAATAATTTTATTGTCCTTGTTGCTGCTGCTAAATGTGCCAGTTTCGTTCATATTGTAAAAGTAAGTGATCGGGAGACCGGGGCAAATAAAACCCGGAATTACAAACTTTTTTTGAGGAATTTATTGCACAGGTTTTGCATTATTTCGGTCACTAATCGCGGCGAAAATTTTTAATGGAAAATGAAAAACATTGGCTTATTTTCGGGAAATAAAGCATCTTTTATTTTATTTATTTCGTTGGTTTTACTTCAACCGAAGTGCACCACATTGATACTAATTTGAAAGACGTGATACGAATAAAATCATAATTAAAAAATTCAGTTTTTTATGCAAACAGTGAAAAGTGGCGATACCGTAAAAGTTCATTATCATGGCCGCCTTACAGATGGAACAACCTTCGACAGCAGTGAAGGGCGTGAGCCGCTGGAATTTGAAGTGGGCAGCGGAATGGTAATCAAAGGTTTTGATGATGGTGTTACCGGAATGAAAGTAGGCGATAAGAAAACAATCAATATTCCCGTGGATGAAGCATACGGCCCCGTTAATGAAAGCATGCTGGTAGAATTTACCCGTGCTAATTTTCCACCGGAAATGGTGCCGGAAACCGGAATGCAGTTAAATATGACAAGTGGCGACGGGCAGGTAATTCCTGTAATTATCACCGACGTAAAAGATGAAATTATTTCGCTGGATGCCAATCATCCGCTGGCAGGACAAGATCTTGTCTTTGACCTGGAGTTGGTTGAAATTACTGCAGCAAAATCATTGATTATAATGCCGTAACCAATACGGGTTATTAAAGGGGTTCATAGGATCGCTTAAGGCGATACTATGAACCTTTTTTATTTGCTGTATCATTGCCAATCTATTTCATGCTCCATTCAAAGCGCACAATGCCTGCCATCTTCTTTTCCAGCAATTGCTATCTTCTTTATTATTAAGCACAAAAAAAATAAAGATGCAAGAACACGTCAGCGTTATCCCGGCTGATTTTAGTGTTTCTTAATAATACTTTGCTTTTTATTGTCATCACTGGCGTCTACCGGAAAAATGAGTAGCATTCCTGGGTTTTGTCGTTTTTCAAAACAAATTTTGTCATTGCGTCGCCGGTTCCCTCAAATGAAACTACGGTGTAAGATTGTTCGCGGCCATAATTCCATACCAATTCTATGTGGCTCCGTTCAGCCTCAACAAATTCATATTTACCAATTTTATCCAGCTCCTTTCCATACCAGTGGAATCTATTATTTCCTGCCGGCTCAAACACAAAACTTGAATCCGGATCGGCGCAGGAGAACGCCATTGTGCTGGTGAAATGAAATGGATGCATGGAATGAAGGTCGTAAAAATTCTGATGCGACGATCGTGAATTGCTAAGGGAAACAACACTAACCGGCCTGTCAGTTTTTTTAATGCGGGCGTAAAATAATCGCCTTACACCTGGCATTAATAGCAGATGAAACGAGTCTAATAGTTGTTTGAATTATAATGCAACGACGGTTGTACCGGCGGCGTGCCTGCTGGTTTGTATTTCTTTTCGTATAACCAAATAAATGCAGCAATGGTCAATAACAGCAATATGGTGGCCACCAACGATCCTTCAAATCCAAATTTACCACCGGTGAGTAATTCGCTGCCGAGGACGTCATGTTGCAACAAACTTTTCAGCGGCATGCCGCTTACTTCATACCCGAGTATTGGTCCCTGGAAAAAATTCCAGCTGAAATGCAGCATGATGCTGAACCAGAGATTTTTTGTATAGATGTAATTGATGCCCAGCAATATACCTGCCAGCAAAAGATTCACGGCTGCCACTATTGAAAAAGATGGATTGGCAGCATGCACCAGCGCAAACATAAATGCCGAAATAAGCAGCGCGATCCATTTATTATTGAAAGACTCCAGCAGGTTGCCCAGGATATATCCCCTGAAAACAATTTCTTCATAAAAAGCAATGATGACCATTAGTCCGAAGCTGATAAATAAATCATTGCCGTTAAAATCAATGTTTGTCCACACCAATTGTTTTACTGCAAACAAAATGCAGGTACCTGCGCACAGTATAAAAATCCCCAGGAAGAAACCTGCGCCTGCATTCGATCCGTTTTTATCCGTTGCAAAACCAAGGCTTTCAACAGAGCGCCGGTCTACCAATGTCCTGAACAGCCAGACCATTGCAAGGGATATAAGCGCATTGATAATAAATACCAGGTAGAAAAGTCCGGTGCCGGCAGCAGACTTGTCTATAGCGACTGTCTTTTTGCCTTGCATCAGATAGACAATGACACCTGCTGCTGTTACCACGGCCAGGTACAGTGCAACAAAGATGAGCACGCGCAGCCAGCCGTAGGGAATCAATGGTTTATTATTGCGTTCTGATTTCATTTATGTTAATTTGCTTTTTGAACCCCGGTGATGTTCTAATAAAAATACAAACTATGTTTGACAATTATTCATACAGTGCAGCAGAACGGCTGATGCGCTATGTGCAGACCGATACGCAGAGCGACCCCAAATCCACCACCTTTCCCTCTACTGAAAAGCAAAAAGACCTGGGCAGGATACTGGTGCAGGAATTGCTGTCGCTCGGTGTTCAGGATGCTCACCTGGATGCGTTCGGATATGTGTATGCTACCATTCCTTCCAATACAGACAAAATTGTTCCGGCGATTTGTTTTTGCGCACATATGGACACCGCCCCGGACTGCAGCGGTACAGGCGTGAAGCCGGTGTTGCACCAAAACTATGACGGCGCAGACATCGTATTGCCGGATGATCCGGCCCAGGTTATTTCAATAAAAGATCATCCTTATTTACAGGAAAAAATCGGGGAGGATATCATTACAGCATCGGGAACAACACTGTTAGGTGCAGATGACAAGGCGGGCCTTGCGGTAATCATGGATATGATCAATTACCTGCGCCTGCACCCTGACATCCGGCACGGCATTATAAAAATTCTTTTCACGCCGGATGAAGAGGTTGGCCGTGGTGTTGACAAACTTGATATACAGAAACTGGCTGCGGATTTTGCCTATACATTGGATGGCGGGGAAAGGGGTAGCATCGAAGATGAAAATTTTTCTGCCGATGGCGTTACGGTAACTTTTTATGGAACCAGCGCACATCCAGGCGCCGCCAGGGGTAAACTGGTGAATGCGCTAAAAGTAGCTGCGTATTTCCTCGATTTATTGCCCAAAGACGAATTGTCACCGGAGACTACAGACGACCGCTATGGTTTTGTGCATCCGCTGCACATTGACGGAATTGCAGAGCAAGTGAGCGTGCAACTGATTGTGCGGGATTTTATGACCGCTAAGCTGGAAGCGTATGAAAACTTTCTGCGCGATAAAATGGAGACCGCACTGCTGCGTTTCCCAGGAGCAAAGGCGGACTTTGTAGTAAAAGAACAATACCGGAACATGAAAGAAGTGCTAGACCAGCATCCGCAGGTGGTAGCCTATGCGCGAAAGGCGATGGAGCGTGCCGGCATAATGCCGGTTACCATGGGCATCAGGGGCGGCACAGACGGTGCCCGGCTATCATTTATGGGCTTACCATGTCCAAATATTTTTACCGGGGAGATGGCGCTGCATGGCAAACAAGAATATGTAAGTGTTCAGGATATGCAGAAGAGTATGCAGACCCTGGTACACCTGGTAATGGTTTGGGAGGAAAACGGCGCACCGGCCTTGTAGCAATAGGAATATTGAAACGAGGGCTGTTGGGGCTAAAGCGAAAGGGTCCGATGTTCAGTAAAATTTCTTCCGTACAAGTGTGCGACGCAAGGATGTTAAATAGTAGCAGCAATGCCTGGCTCAAAAAAATCATCAGCAAAAACCCAGACATCCTTACTAGATCAAATCTTTCAATTTATTTACCACTATATCTATTTCTTCGCGGGTATTGTCTTTTGAGAAGGAAAACCGAACCGCAATTCTATTGGGATTATTGTCAATGGCGCGGATAACATGCGAGCCCTGGTCGGCGCCACTGGTGCAGGCGCTGCCACCCGACGCACAGATATTGCCGATATCCAGGTTGAATAAAATCATTTCAGATTTTTCTGTTTTTGGAAACGAAACATTGAGCACCGTATATAAACTTTTTCCAAAGGCATCACCATTAAATGAAATGTCCGGTATTTTTTCCTGCAGTTGTTCGGCCATGTATTTTTTTACACCGAGAATTGCAGCACTTTGTTCTTCATAATGAGTGGTTGCCAGTTCCAGTGCTTTCGCAAAGCCTACAATGCCATAGAGGTTTTCTGTACCTGCACGCATGTTGCGTTCCTGCGAACCCCCGTGTATATATGGTTTGATGCGCACGTTTTCATTGATGTATAAAATACCCACGCCTTTGGGACCATTAAATTTGTGGGCCGCCGCGGTAATAAAATGTACAGGCGTGTTTTTTAAATCGAACGGGTAGTGTCCCACGGTCTGCACCGTATCGGAATGAAATACGGCATTGTATTTTTTACAGATATTGCCGGCCGCATGGATGTCCAGCAAGTTGCCGATTTCATTGTTGGCATGCATTAAACTGACCAGGGATTTTTGCGGGCTGGCTGCCAGCAACGCGTCCAGGTCTTCCAAATCAATATGACCGTCGGGCAGCATTTTTACAAAACTTACCGTGGCTTCTCCGCGATGCTGCAGGTTTTCTACCGAATGCAGGGTTGCATGGTGTTCTACTGCCGAAGTGATGATGTGTTTGCAATCCAGGTCGCGTACCGCAGCATTGATAGCGGTATTGCTACTTTCTGTACCACCGGAGGTAAAAAAGATTTCAGCGGGATGGGCCTTCAGGATCTTAGCCACGCTTTTTCGGGCGGTTTCAATAGCCAGCCGGCATTCGCGTCCGTAAGAATAAATTGAAGAAGGGTTGCCAAACTTTTCGGTCAGGTAAGGCATCATGGCTTCCAACACCTGTGGGTCCAGGGAGGTGGTGGCGGCGTTGTCTAAATAAATCCTTTGCATGGTAGTCGACGATTAGCTGTTGGCCATTAGCTGTTTGAAAACAACCATGGCTCGTTCAAATAAAGTTGCAAATATACGAAGAAGCGTTTAGCCGTTAGCTACAAGCTTTTAGCAACAAAGGAACGTACAGCAAATACCGGCAAAACAATGGTTTTGCCCAAGCAAAAGCGCTAATGGTTAACTGCTTATAGCCAGCTATCGGGGGACTACATAAATTCTTTAATATCCTGCATCAATCGCAAAGCGATGTTATTGGCCGTGGTTTCAAAATTACTTTCTGCGTAGATGCGTATAATCGGTTCGGTATTGGAAGTACGGAGATGTACCCAATCGTTGTCAAATTCAATTTTTAAACCATCTTCTGTATTAACCGGCTGTTTTTTATACTTGGTCTGAATTTTCTCAAAAATGGCGGATACATTAATGCCTTTCTCCAGCTCAATTTTATTTTTAGAAATAAAATAATCGGGGTATTTCGCCCTGAAAGATTTAATGCCGTTTTTATGCTGGGCCAATGCACTCAGAAAAAGGCCGATGCCAATAAGTGCATCGCGGCCATAATGCAAGTCAGGAACAATAATGCCCCCGTTGCCTTCGCCGCCTATTACGGCATTTGTTTCTTTCATTTTCTTCACTACGTTTACTTCGCCCACTGCAGAGGAAAAGTATTCACCCCCATGTTTCAACGTAATGTCTTTAAGTGCTTTTGTAGAAGACATGTTGGAGACGGTATTGCCTTTTCTTTTGCCAAGTACATAATCGGCAATGGCCACCAACGTGTATTCTTCACCAAACATACTGCCATCTTCACATACAAAACAAAGCCTGTCCACGTCCGGATCTGTAGCAATACCGAAAGACGCATTTTGTTTCTTTACCTCAGAACTGAGCGCTGATAGGTTTTCAGGCAGCGGTTCGGGATTGTGCGCAAATTTTCCGTTTATTTCACCATTCAAAACTATCACATCTTCTACGCCGAGTGCTTTTAACAGCGGGGGTATAAATAATGCACCGGTAGAATTTACCACATCTACCACCACCTTGTAATTCTTTAATTTAATAAGATTTATATCCACCAGCGGATAATTAACCACTGCATCAATGTGCTTTTGCATGGTATGCGTATTCTTCATGCACTGACCCATCTTATCAACGCCAGCAAAAAGAAAATCTCCTTTAGAAGCAATTTGCAAGATGGCCGCACCATCTTCGGCGCTTATAAATTCTCCGTCTTTGTTTAATAATTTGAGCGCATTCCATTCTTTTGGATTATGGCTGGCTGTAATAATAATGCCACCATCTGCATTTTCCCAAACCACCGCCATTTCAACGGTAGGCGTGGTAGAAAGGCCAAGGTCAACCACGTTGATGCCCAGGGCAAGTAGTGTATTAATAACAAGGCTGCTCACCATGTCTCCGCTCATCCGGCCATCGCGCCCGATAACTACTTTTTTGCCGTTGTGTTGTTTGGAAAGCCAGGTGCCGTACGCTGCGGCAAATTTTACTATGTCGGGGGGCGTTAGATTCTCGTTGCTGTAACCGCCGATGGTTCCACGAATGCCTGATATACTCTTGATTAATGCCACGGTTAATAGGGTTTACAATACTGCGAAAATAAGGGTTTAGAAAGACGGAAAACCTGGCAATTCAAAGATTTGGAGGTAAGTGATTCACGGGAAAGTTAAAGATATAGCAATAATTTTTTATTTCTCCTACCCCGAAACGGTAGTATCCTTTTAAATTATTCACATTTATCAAACAAGATGAGCAGGCATGTGGTTTTCAAGGCTACATTTGGTGAAAATTGCTGGCATGGTTGCATCTGCAGAATGGTTCAGGGACTGGTTCAATACCGTTTATTACCATCAGTTGTATTTCAACAGGGATGAACAGGAAGCAAACGCCTTTATCAGCACGCTAATGCGTCATTTATCGCCGCCTGCAGGCGCAAGGTTGGTGGATATGGCATGCGGCAGGGGGAGGTTTTCAAAACGGCTCGCCGCCGGCCAGTACGATGTTACGGGTATTGACCTTTCGCCCGAGAATATCAGCTTTGCCGAAAAGGATGAGGCGGACAACCTTCATTTTTACCAGCACGATATGCGGCTGCCTTTCTGGATGAATTATTTTGACTACGCGTTCAATTTTTTTACCAGCTTTGGGTACTTCAGAACGGAGCGCGAACATTACAATGCGGTTCGAACCATTTCAAATTCACTGAAGCCCGGTGGCATACTGGTAATGGATTACCTCAATGTGCATTATGCAGAAGACCACCTGGTGCATAAATCTGAAAAGACAATTGCCGGCGTTGACTATCACCTAACCAGGTGGCACGACGAAACCTATTTTTACAAAAAGATTATCGTGGAAGATGATGCGCTGGAGGCGCCGCTGGAATTCATTGAAAAAGTTTTCAAATTTTCATTGGGTGATTTTAATGATATGTTTGCCTTTCATCACTTGCAGATTCAGGAAGTGTTTGGCGATTATGAGTTAGGGGCGTACGACGTAAAAAAATCGCCGCGTTTGATCATGGTTGCAAAAAAAACAACGATCGGCGCAACAAATAAATCATCGTAACTAATTTTATTGCCAGAAAATGAGGCGCAACAGGTTGTTTTTTAATTGAAAATTTTCCTGGTAAAATTATTATTTTACAAGATGCATGGCCTTGTTAGTGGCTGGCGCTGCAGGCGTACGTACACGGTAGTATTCATGCAGATGGCCGCAGGTATAACCGGATAAAGTACGCCCTGATAAATATCAATACAACAGTGTTTTCTGCCTGTTTTCGCTTTCAAATATTTGTGCACTTTAAGCTTCGGCCTATTACGCCCGAAGAAAAATATAATTGTACTGCCACATTTTCTTACCGTAATTTTTTCTTATTGTTTTTGAGCATATAACGTGCTGTTTCAAACAGCGCTTCAGTAAACGCCCGGTTGATAGCGGTAAGGGAATCGCTGTTGTTGCTATTTAGTTCCGGGCTGTTAAAATCTGCCCACAACATTTTTTCCTGGCTGCCCTGCTGATTGCGGCTATAATACCATTGACCATTTACAACCCCAATATCTTTGTTATTGGCATCATAGATAAACGCCAGGTTGCTTTTGCCGCTGTCTGTGCGCAGTTGTTGCAGGAGGTCGCGGCCCATGGTGGTGTTGGTATATTTAATACGCGCAAGGCCGGCAATCGTTGGTAATACGTCTACCTGTGATGCTACGCAATGTACCCGGGCGGGTTTAACGAGACCGGGCGCATAGTACAAAAGTGGAACATGATTTCTTGTTAAGCCGTCTTTGCTCCAGGAAGCCGGGAACATGGCACCTGCATTGCCGTCGATTCCATGGTCGCCCACAAACATGAAAATCGTATTATTGAAGTAAGACTCCTTTTTTGCCGCTTCAATAAAATGCTGGTAGCAAAAGTCAGTAAAACGAAATGCATTCAGTTCTTCGTTGTTATCAAAACCATATTTTTTTAAACTATCCGGTGGCAGTGTTAATTTTTTAAATTCATCCTGGTCTTCTTTAGGTATTGTATAAGGCCGGTGGTTATCTGCCGTCTGTATCACAGCAAAAAAGGGTTTTGCTTCCTGCTTTAAAACATTGTTGGCTTCTTTAAAAAGATTGCGATCGCTGATACCCCATACATCTACTTTGGATGCTTTGTAATCCTGTTCTTCAAAAATATGCAGGTCTTTAATGTTGTTGGTAAGCAGTCCCCTTATATTGGCCCAGCTGGTGCTTCCCCCTAAAAAATATAATTTTTTATAGCCGTTAAAATCATTGATGATGCTGTGCTGATCTACCATGGACGGATTTCGGCTCGCTGTTTTGCTTAGTTCCACATCCTGGATGCCGGTGATGCTTGCCCATACACCCCTTGCCGTACCGTAGGATGGCGTAAAACAGTTGTCAAAGAACAAGCCCTGTTTGCAGAGTTCATTAAAATAAGGTGTCGTGTTAAGGGGGTTGCCCCACATGGAGCTTTTGTACGCACTAAATGATTCGCAAATGATCATCACAATATTCGGCTGCCTTGCAACGGAATCATTTTTAATAGCACTAATCGTTCGTTCGTAATTGAGAACCGTGCTGTCCGGGCGCGTAATACCCAGGTATTTTACCATCAGCGGGTAATCCTTTTTAACTTTCGCCACATCGTAGGTAGAAGTCCGGAAGCTCAGGGAACTGAAAAAAGACTGGAACGGATTGAGGGCAAGGTTCGCCTGGAAATCGCTGCCGAGATCAAAAGCATCGCTCCAGCGCAACGGGTATTGACCAATTTTTCCAAAAATGCCGAGTGCGCAGAGTAGGAATACCAATACGCCCCAGCCGATGCGGGTTGTTTTGCTTCCTGTAAATGGCAGGGCAGCAGCTTTCCTATGCAGGCGCCGCAACAGCCATCCTAAAAAAATAAATGCCAGCAGCATGCCCAGGAAAATTTTGACAACGGGATAGGTTTGCCAGACCATTGTGCCGGATATTTTTGCGTCTTCCAGGAAACTCAGTGCGCTTGCGTTGAGCCGCTGCAGCAAGTAACGGAAATGTAAAAAATCGAAAACATACAGTAGGATGAATGTAAAAAGGAACGCAAGAACAATAAAGAGACTGACCCGCTTACCGGTTTTGGTGGTAAAAGGATTCAGAACAGGAATCGATCCGGCAAGCAGCAATAACAGGCAAACCACGCCAACTTCACGCGCATCGAAGCGGAGACCCAGCCAAAAAGAAGAGCGGGCATCACCTGCATGCAAATCGGGCGGTGCAAAATAAATATACGTTGCAATCCTCAGCAAAAACATCAGGATAAAGAAAAACAGCGCGACAGAAATAATCCAGCGGATCAGACGGGGGATAGCTTGCATAATAGGTAAATCTGCTGCAAAATACTTTAAAATCAACACTCAACTTTACTGATTACTTTTGCAGCATGTTTTTTTTACAAACAGGCGCCGGCTTCTTTGCTGGTATTGACGGGGTTGACAGGAAATTATTCTTCCTGGTTAACAACAGCATGGCCAATAATTTCTTTGATACGGTAATGCCTTTTTTGCGGGAATCGAGCACCTGGATTCCGTTGTATTTGTTCCTCCTTGTTTTTGCCGTTGTTAATTTTGGTACGCGCGGGCTGCTCTGGATGTTGTTTGCGATTTGCACGGCAGGCCTGTGCGACATGGTTAGCAGCAGCCTTATAAAAGAGCATATTTTCCGCCTCAGGCCCTGCCAGGATGCGGCACTGGCAGACCACATCAGGGTGCTGGTCAATTACTGTCCCAAGAGTTCCAGTTTCACGTCTTCTCATGCAACGAACCATTTTGGTTTGTCAATGTTTATTGTAGTTACCATGCGGCCCTATACTTCGCCCTGGATCAGGCTGTTTTTTTTATGGGCCGCAATTATCTGCGTTTCGCAGGTCTACGTGGGGGTGCATTACCCGTTTGACGTAGTAAGCGGCGGCCTGGTCGGTTCCCTGCTTGGATATATTGTCGCACTATTTTTTAATAATTACGCCGGATTAGTTAGTTTACAAAATAAAAGAGCCTGATGACAGATGTTTTTATACTGATTGCCCTTATTTTTTTGAATGGTTTATTTGTGATGTCTGAGATAGCGCTGGTGTCAGCGAGGAAATCCAGGTTGGAAAACATGGCCCAGCGGGGTGATGCGCATGCACGGATAGCGCTTGACCTGGCCAATAACCCCGACTTGTTTTTGTCTGCGGCGCAGATTGGAATTACCTTAATTGCCATTATAACGGGGGTTTATTCCGGCGAGCGTTTTGGTGTTTACCTGAGGCCGGTCATTGAAAAGATTGATGTTTTCAGGCCCTATGCCGCCACCATTTCTACTACGATTATTGTAATGATTGTTACCTTTCTTTCCATCATTTTTGGTGAACTGATTCCCAAGCGCCTGGGCCTGCGGCAGTCGGAACGCATTGCCCGCCTGGTGGCAAGGCCAATGATCCTGTTTGCGCGAATTACGCATCCCATTGTATGGCTGCTGAATAAAACAAGTAATATCTTTTTTACCCTCTTTAATTTAAAAGGCGCCAAAGATGAATCGGTAACGGAAGATGAAATCAAAGCCATTATCAGCGAGGGAACTACGCAGGGTACCATTGATGAAGCTGAACAGGAAATCATTGAACGCGTCTTTCACCTGGGCGACAGAAATATTACTTCCCTGATGACGCACCGCAGCGATATTACCTGGTTCGACATGAACGATAATGAAGACGCGATCCGGGATAAAATTGATCGCGAACCCCATTCTGTATATCCTATTTGCGATGCAGATATCGATAACATAAAAGGTATTGTATCTATAAAAGATTTGTATGTAAGCAGCGATGATACCCCGTTTAAGGACATTATGAAACCTGCACTGTTTGTGCCCGAAAACAATAGCGCCTACCAGGTTCTTGAAAAGTTTAAGGAACTGCGCGCCCATTGTTGTTTTGTGGTGGATGAATATGGTAGCATGCTGGGCCTGATTACGCTCAACGATATTCTGGAAGCGATTGTAGGCGACATACCAGAACCGGATATGCCCGATTATGAAATCATCAAAAGAGAAGACGGCACTTTCCTGGTGGATGGCCAGATACCATTTTATGATTTTCTTACCCATTTTGAAAAAACAGAATGGATGAATGAAGGCGAACATGATTTTGATACATTCGCCGGTTTTATTTTGCACGAACTTGAACACATTCCGCATACCGGTGAAAAATTAACCTGGCGTATTTTTGATTTTGAAATTATTGATATGGACGCCCAGCGTATCGATAAAGTATTGGTAAAAATAATTACCGATGCTAAAGGCGCGGCCGATGCTGCTGCAACAGGCGCCTGATATACCGTTTGCTGTCTGTTAGATTTCTACCAGGCGCAATTAGCTGGCAACGCCGCCATTGACGGTTCCCCTGCCGCTGCTTTAACAGTTTGATAGTACGCTCAGCCCATACTGGTACAATGTTTGAAAAAAGGTGTTTGCCCGTCGATAACAGGGGTTATACGCAGTTTTGCTGGCAGAAACACGTATCCCTGCATGTAAAAACACTATAAAAAGAGCCTTCGCGGAATACGTAAAATAATACAAGGTATAAACCGTTCTTATCAAAATCCACTACCCATGAAAACTGTCCTGCGGTTTACGCTTTCCTTATGTACAGCAGCGCTGCTGCTTACTGGTTGCAAAAAAGATACGGTGCATTCAGGCGCACTTGCAGACAATCAACCCGAAACTGCACCTGCTGTGCAAACTGCTGTTAGCTATAATGTCAGTCCACGTATAGGCGGTTTTTATAAAGCAATGCCTGCACGATACGATTCAACCACAAAAAAATATCCACTGCTTGTATTTTTGCATGGCGTAGGTGAAACCGGCAACGGAGCTGCAGATTTACCACGTGTATTAAGAAATGCGGTTCCTAAATTATTGGATAAACACAGCTTTCCGGCACAATTTACTGTGAAGGGAGAAAGTTTTTCTTTCATTGTCATCAACCCACAATTTAAAGAGTGGCCTACGCCTGCGGACGTTAACGCCATGATCGACTACGCAGTGGCCAATTACCGTGTGGATGAGTCAAGGATATATGTTGCTGGCCTAAGTATGGGCGGTGGCGGCACCTGGGATTATGCAGCTGCTTATGCCGGCCGCGTTGCAGCCATTGTACCCATTTGCGGAGCAAGCTGGCCAGCCAAAGATTTGCTGGCAAAAGTTGCGAAAGCAAACCTTCCCGTATGGGCATTCCACAATACAGATGACGATATGGTAGGCGTAAATGCTACTATCACCAATGTAGATAATGTAAATTCATTTAACCCGCTGATAACCGCCAAAAAAACTATCTGGGCCAGCGGCGGACATGATGCCTGGACAAAGGCAACTGATCCCGCTACTAAAGAGTGTGATGGCAAAAACATCTATGAGTGGATGTTACAGTACACACGACCAGCCGGCAAATAAATTTATTCAAATTTCAACCATCCCTTTCCGCGTTTTGCGGAAGGGATTTTTTTATCCTCCAACGAAGTGAGAAAAAATAAACGGAAGCGGCAATCAATTTCATGTGCGTGCGATCATAAAATAGCTGTTCAGAAAATTGGATGCTGCTGGGGGGTTATTGGGTGAGAATATAGGCCGGTGTTGAACGTGCGGTGTTCAAAAAAATGTTTTCAAAAAAAAGTTTAATTGTAATCGCCTGGCACCCGATCGTACAAGTCCTAAGCAAGTTTGCTATATAGAAATTGCTGTTCTACTACAGTGCGCAGGTGAATGCACAGATTGATGTTGATACGTTGTATTTTTTTCGGAAAAAGTTTCCATGAGATGGAAGGAATAACCACCCTTGAAAGGCATCTTATTGACAAGCAGGGAGATGTCTTTTGGCACTGTGCTTGTTACTAATCAACACGATAAATGACCCTATGAAAATAAACCAAACGAGCCGGAAAAGAAATTTCTTATCAGTTTTCTGCGTTGGTATGCTGGCACAACTCGCTGCGCTCGCTCAATCCTCGCCATTGATAATGGCGGCCCCTTATGTCAATGTAGCACAGGGCAAGACAGCAACGGCCTCCGCGGCGGATGATGAAGCGCATGCTGCGATGTATGCAGTGGATGGTAACAAGGATACCCGCTTCTCCAGTGGTTATGATGACAACCAGTGGTTGTCTGTAGACATGGGCAAAGCATACCTGGTCAATCATATGTTTATTACCTGGGAAAAATCTTATGCAAGGGATTTTGATATTTTATTTTCCAACAACGGCAGCTTTACAGATTTAAATATCGATAGCGTACAAGTCAGAAACCGGGTACACGTCAATAGTAGTATCGCGGGCATTGATACCATACAAATGAAATCGGGTACTGTTGCCCGTTATGTTCGTATGAAAGGTATTAAGCGCGCTACCAGTAAAGGATATTCAATTTGGGAAATGCAGGTGATGGGCGCAACTGCGGCAACCGGATTGTTTCCGGTGTCGGTTACCGGGTTTACGGCCGCTGCGGTAAGTGAATCCAGCCAGCTGGAATGGATAACGATTACTGAATTTGCTACTGCGGGTTTTACTGTGGAACGCAGCAGCGATGCCATTAACTTTAACGCCATTGCATGGTTAGCCGGCCGAAATACCGGTACGGTTACCAGCCGCTATGCCTACACAGACAAGCAGGCACTTGCGGGTAAAAATTATTACAGGCTGAAACAGATATGGCTCGATGGAAGAATCGGTTATTCGCAGGTGATTATTGGCAATGTAAGCGTTAGCACCTCGGTTAAAACATTTCCTGTGCCGGTAACGGATCACCTCACTGTTGATTATAAGGGGATAGCAGGGGAGCGTATTGGTATAACGCTGTTCAATGCAGCAGGTCTCCCGGTCTACAACACTACCCTGGTGGTGCAAAGCAGCCAACAACCCCTCACCATTGCCAGGACCGCTAATATGGCAACTGGTGAATATTTCCTTAGCATTCAAACCCCCAATAATAAAACATTCACCAAAAAAATTATTGTTCGCTAGTCCGTCACCCCCGTTACATTCAACCAGGTAAGCTGTACATGCATCCACTGTAGTGTAACAGTACATTGCGTAGTCACCGATTTTGGAGGCTGCAGGCCCATTCCCTGATTTTCCTGTTCAGTGGTTTTCATGTTCCGCAAAATAGCGCGGGCTGGAAAAATAAATGGCGTAATTTTAATGCAAAGCCGGTAAGATTGTAACCGTGCTTTTACTTTAAAAATTTACCCGTATGCAAGCATTCTTCAAACTACAAAAAATAGTGGTTGTCGTTTTTGTAATGCAACTACTCCATGGGCAGCTAGCGGCGCAAACGAACTGGCCCAAAGAATTGTCTGCTGGCGGCAACAGCCGGATTACAATATACGAACCGCAGCCGGAGAAGTATGCTGGTACCAATCTGTATGCCCGCGCAGCCGTTTCTATTGTTAAGGAAGTTGGGCAAGAGCCGGTCTTTGGTGTGATGTGGTTCAATGCAACTATTTCCAGCGACACCCGGCTGGCCACCATAACACAAGCAACCGTTGCACAATCTAAATTTGCGGACAATGACGAAGACAGTAAAACGCTTTTGAAAACTGCAGTAGATAAAGCGTTTGGTTCAATGAATATACAGTTTGATATCAGCCGGCTCCAGGCAGCGCTGGCAGCCGATCATGCGGAAGACGGCAACGACATAAAGAACGATCCTCCTAAAATTATTTACCGCAGTCAGCCAACCACCCTCATTGTTTTGGATGGCGAACCGGTGGAACAACAAGACGACGACCTTAATATGAGCAGAGTGGTCAACTCACCCTACCTGATTGTTAAAAACCCCGATGATAAAAAATATTACTTGTATGGCGGGAGTTTCTGGTATAGTTCGTCCAGCATTAAAGACGGATGGCGCAATGTAAAAAACCTGCCTGCTAAAATAAAAGCAGTGGATGCGGTGATGAAGGAAGAAGAAAAAAAAGATACTGCGCAAAAGGAGGCAACAAATTTTACGTCCGCTTCCGCTATTGTGATAAGTACGGAGCCGGCTGAACTTATACAAACGGAAGGCGCGGCCACCTACCAGGCCGTTGAAGGTTCAACGCTGCTGTATGTAAATAATTCACTGGACGATATTTTTAAAGATGTGGAAAGCCAGAAAAATTACATTCTGCTTGCAGGGCGGTGGTACAGCAGTGCCGCACTGAACGGGCCCTGGCAGTATGTGGCGCCGGATGCCCTGCCGGCAGCATTTGCGCATGTTCCTGCCGGATCAGAAAAGGATGGTATACTTACAAGTGTGGCGGGTACCGACGAAGCCAATCAGGCGATGATTGACGCAAGGGTACCGCAAACGGCGAAGGTTGACCGCAGTTCAGCAAATTGTGAAGTGACCTATGATGGCGACCCAAAATTTGTGCGCATTGAAAATACAAATCTATCTGTTGCCGAAAACAGCAGCATCACGGTGATGCTTGCACCAAACAATCAATATTATGCACTGGAAAATGGTATTTGGTTTATCAGCAGCAATTCCGGCGGCCCCTGGCAGGTAGCCAATGAGCGGCCGTCTGATGTAGAAAAAATCCCGGTCAGTAATAGTGCCTACAATTCCCGCTATGTATATGTGTACGAGTCTACCCCGCAGTATGTGTATGTTGGATATACCCCTGGTTATATGGGTAACTATATCAGCCGGCACACTGTAGTTTGGGGAACAGGTTGGCGCTACCGGCCCTGGTATGGCAGACGCTTCTGGCCACGGCCGTATACCTGGGGATTTGGGATGCATTACAATCCCTGGGTGGGTTGGAGCATTAGCTATGGCCTTGGTTTCAACAATGCCTGGTACCGGTACCGCAACCAGCATACCTGGGGCAATGGTTGGTTTGGTCCGCCAAGATACCGTCCGCCTTACCGGCCCTGGGGCTGGAATGGTAATTATTACGGCAATAACAGACCCGGTAATAACCGTCCTATCATTCGCCCGAATATTGTCCACAACCGTCCACCCAACTGGAACCGACCCCAGCCATCACGTCCGCAACGGCCTTACAATATTTACGACCGCAGGAAAGACGTGGCAGCCACCAGGGACAATATACAAAGGCCGGCAACAAGACCAATCAGAAGACCTGGTGACAATAACAACCGACCCGGAACAAGGCCCGGCGATAATAACGGAACCCGACCTATTACCCGCCCCGCACCCGGCAATAGCAATGGCACTCGTCCAATAACCCGCCCAGCACCCGGCGATAATAATGGCACTCGTCCAATAACCCGCCCAGCGCCCGGTGATAACAACGGAACGCGGCCAGTTACGCGACCCGTAACACCTCCAGGAGACAACACCCGTCCTGTTACCCGCCCGGTGACAAGGCCAATAGATAACAACAGACCTGTAACGCGTCCTGTTACCAGGCCGGTGGATAACAACCGGCCCGTTACCCGGCCGGTTACGCGTCCTGGAGCGCAGCCATCTACTAACCGACCCGTTACCAGGCCTGCAACACAACCGCCCGGCAACAAATCGGTAACCAGGCCAGGCAGAGCGAAAAGAGATAATCAGTAAAAGCCAGCGCATAACTCATCTGCCC
Source organism: Chitinophagaceae bacterium (assembly GCA_039919885.1). GTDB lineage: Bacteria > Bacteroidota > Bacteroidia > Chitinophagales > Chitinophagaceae > JACMLD01. The sequence goes on along the minus strand of JBDSEV010000089.1, from coordinate 482 downwards.
CGAAATGCCATTCCGGGGCAGATTTATGTTGAACAAACAGGTAAAAGATAATAGTTGGCAGCAAAGGACGGAACCGGATGCATGATCACTCAGTTAACCCCGACAATTTCGAAGACCTGGCATTGGCTGTTCTTGCTGTTGCAGTAGAAAATACCGGTTTATAATGGAATGGGTAGGTTCGAGCAAAGGCTTTTTTTAAAATTATTTTTCTGTGTGTTCAGCCAGACCAATACGGGCTTTTGCGCGCCGACTCCCTAGAAAAGATTCGGGTAGTCGGAAATGATACCATCTACGCCCAAAGCCTTGAGGCGCGTTATTTCAATTTTATTATTGACCGTCCAGGCAATCAGTTTCATGTTGTTGCGGTGACAGGTTTGCAACACGGATTCGTTCACCAATTTCCATGCGGGACTGTAAATTGTTGGCACAAAGCCGAGTTGTTTCAGTTGTTCCTCAATGGTCCTTTTATCATCCTCTTCAAT
>JBDSEV010000076.1:0-21218 GCA_039919885.1 Chitinophagaceae bacterium | reverse complement strand
GCTTCTTGTAAACCCAAGAACAAAAGTGGAAAATCCGATGTAACTGGCTGGAACTACAATGATAAAAACATGGGTGGTTACCAGGTATCAAAGGAAAAAGAAGAGAAAACCGGCCCCGGTCTTGTGTTTGTACAGGGCGGTACGTTTACCCAGGGTGCTACCCAGGAAGATGTAATGGGCGACTGGAATAATATTCCGCGCCGTATTACGGTAAACTCGTTTTACATGGACAAAACCGAGGTGGCTAACGTGCACTACCGTGAGTATATGTATTGGGTAAATACGGTGTTTGATGGAGATGAGTTCCTGGCCGTACGCAATGCTGTGTTGCCAGATACCCTGGTATGGAGAAGCGAGCTGGCTTACAATGAGCCGCTGGTTGAGTACTATCTCCGCCATCCTTCTTATAACTATTATCCCGTTGTAGGTGTAACCTGGAAGCAAGCCAATGATTTCTGCGCCTGGAGAACAGACCGCGTGAATGAAGGCGAACTTGTAAAAAGAGGTTATATCAATAAAAATTCGTTGAAAAATTTAACTGGTCTTGGCCAGGAGAATTTTGATACCAAAGCTTATTTACTGGGTGAATACCAACCCACACCCGGACAGGCTGCAAAATCTAAAAAGAACCCTTTAAAAAACCCTAACGGTACGCCGCGTACCAACGTAACTTTTGAAGATGGTATATTGTTGCCAGGCTACCGTTTACCAACGGAAGCTGAGTGGGAATATGCTGCACTGGGCCTGGTTAACCAGAACCCGATGCCATCTAAGAAAGAAGGTAAAAGAGGTGAAGAATTACTTGCCAACAAACAAGTGTACTCATGGAGCCAGAATGTAAATGGCTTGCGCGATACACGTCGTGGAAGCTGGCAGGGTACTTTCCTTGCGAACTTTAAAAGAGGTGCGGGTGATAACATGGGTGTTGCAGGTGGTTTGAATGACCGTGCTGTATATACCGCGCCAGTTACTTCTTTCTTCCCCAATGGTTTTGGCTTGTATAACATGAGTGGTAATGTGAACGAGTGGACAGCCGATGTATACCGTCCTTTATCTGGTGTGGATAATGATGATGTGGCTTCTTACCGTGGTAACAAGTATACTACAACAGATTTATCTACCGGTAAGGCAGAAAGAGACAGCCTTGGTAAAATTAAAAGTCGTTTTGTAACCGATGAGGAAAGCAAAAACCGCCGTAACTACCAGAAAGGTGATGTTATCAACTACCTCGATGGTGACTCACTGGTGGCAGGTGTAACATACGGATATGGCATCACTACTTTAATCAGTGACAAATCAAGGGTAATAAAAGGTGGAAGCTGGAACGACCGTGCATATTGGTTAAGCCCTGGCACACGTCGTTTCCTTGAAGAAGACCAGACCTTAAGTACAGTTGGTTTCCGTTGTGCGATGGACCGTGTTGGTAGCCCTGAAGGCAATGGCCATGGTACTGGTATCAACTACAAGGCCCGCAGACAAAATAGCCGCAAAAAATAATAAGCCTATACATTTAAAAAGAGCCGTCCCAAAAGGATGGCTTTTTTTTGTACTAATTGCATGGATTTATTCATTGGAAATGAATGCTGCATACATTCGCAGAACAGAACGCAGGTTCTTATGTATAGTGAGTTATCATTGCTTTGCTGTTTTGCGCATAAGTAAGTTGTAATTGCAGCAAATTACCTTTACAACCTGCACTTCATAATTTTTTTTTATGACGATAGAACAACTTTACGACGTATACCTTCAATACCCATCTGTACAAACAGATACCCGTAAAATAAAAGCAGGCGATATCTTTTTTGCACTAAAGGGTCCAAGTTTTAATGGGAATGCTTTTGCGCGGCAGGCCCTGGATGCGGGTGCAGCCTATGCGGTAGTGGATGAAGCCGGTTATGCTGCAGGTGATAAAACTATTTTAGTGGAGGATGTTTTAACAACGTTGCAATTGCTCGCCAAACAGCACCGCCTGCAATTTTCCATTCCGTTTATTGCCATTACCGGTAGCAACGGTAAAACAACTACAAAGGAACTGGTGCACGCGGTTTTGTCAACACAACTGGTTGCTTATACAACGGAAGGCAATCTTAATAATCATATTGGCGTACCGCTTACGATTCTAAAAATAAAAAAAGACGCAGCCGTTGCCGTTATAGAAATGGGCGCCAACCACCAGAAAGAAATTGCGGGTTATTGCTCATACACGCTTCCTACGCATGGCATTATTACGAATGCCGGCAAGGCACACCTGGAAGGTTTTGGTGGCGAAGAAGGGGTTAAAAAAGGCAAAGGGGAATTGTATGATTATTTGCGTGCCCACAACGGAACTGCTTTTGTAATGTGGGATTATGATTACCTCAGGAAAATGAGTGAAGGCTTGCCTGCTATAATTACTTATGGAACAACCGGTGCAGGCATCGTCGGCACCGCTGTAAAAAGCGCTCCTTTTTTGGACGTGCAGTTTACAAACGGTATTGATGAACTGGTACATACCCAACTGGTGGGTGATTATAATTTACCCAATATATTATGTGCTGCTGCTGTAGGCAACTATTTTAAAATTCCATCACCACTGATAAAATCCGCCATTGAAAAATATGCGCCTTCCAATAGCCGTTCGCAATTAATAAAACGAGACAGCAACACCATTATTCTGGATGCCTACAATGCCAACCCATCCAGCATGCGTGCAGCTATTGAAAATTTTGCGCAGTTGCCGGAGACACACAAAATACTGGTGCTGGGGGGCATGGCCGAACTGGGTGCAGAGAGCCTGGAAGAACACCAGCAACTGGTGGCACTGATTGAGGGGTATCAATGGGGCGCGGTTGTACTGGCCGGCGGGGATTTCCTGCGCATTCGGCACCCATATACCAGTTTTGAAAACGCGCTGCAGGCAAAAGAATGGTTTCAGCAACAGCAGTTCCACCATGCTACTATTCTTATCAAAGGCTCGCGCAGCATGCAAATGGAAAAAGTACTGGAACCATTGTAATTTACCCGTTTTCTAAATAGCAGCGCTGTACCTTTGCGGCTCAAGCAGGATTATGGCAGATAAAGAAAAGCGGCCGGGCTATTTACTAACGGTACTCACCAATAAATGCCCGCGTTGCAGGGAAGGATTTATTTACAAAGAGAGAAGCTCGTACAAACTCCTCTCTGTTGTAAAAATGGTTGATAAATGCCCGGTCTGCACGCAACCCACAGAAATAGAAGTAGGTTTTTATTACGGCACTGGTTACGTCAGCTATGCTCTATCAGTAGGCCTCTGCGTGGCATCTTGTTTAGCCTGGTGGCTGACGATTGGTTTTTCGTTTGATGACGATCGTTTCTTAACCTGGCTTATCTGCAATGCGCTCTTTTTAGTAGCCATTCAACCACCCATGATGCGGCTCTCCCGAACACTGTGGCTTTCCTGGTTTGTAAAATACGACCCATTTTGGCGGCAACGAAAACCAGCAGAAAATTCTGAGCGCATAAATTCGGAGCAAATGGGCAATTGGTGATCCGTGGTTCCATTAACGCTATTCCTGTTTTCTATTACATAACGCACTTCATTTACGGATACATCGTGTAAAAGCGAGCCAGGCCTTTTTTTAATCGGGCTGAAGGCGCGTGGTAATGCCAATCCGGTTCCATGCGTTAATGGCTACAATAGCCATGAGTAGTTGCGCAATATAGGTTTCTGAAAAAAGGCTGGCCGCAGCTTCATATGCATCTTCAGCAACATGGTGGCTGATAAGCGTTACCTGCTCCGTTAGTGCAAGTACGGCCCTTTCTTCTGCTGTAAACAAATTGGTTTCACGCCAGGCATTGAGCAGGTAGATACGTTGTTCTGTTTCTCCGTTTTTACGTGCATCCCGGGTATGCATATTTATACAATAAGCGCAACCGTTGATTTGGGACGCCCTTATTTTTATCAGGTCTTTGTGCACAGTGCTAATTGCGGTACCCATTAAATATTTTTCCAGTCCAATCAATGCCTTGTATGCTTCGGGCTGCACCTGCTGCATATTAAATCTTTGTTCCATATATTTTTATTTTAATGAAACACAAAGCTCGCTAACACACAACAAAAAAAACTTAAGCCTGTTTAAGAAAAAATTTCGCATTAAAATAATAATAACACGATAACTACACGTCAACCTGCGTAATACATTTAAGCGAACCGGCGTTGGCAACACTTTTTTCCTGGTATTCAATAAACATTGATCATTCAATCCCGTTGTTGCCGTCCACCCACTCACAGAAAAGCAGGAAAGTATCGTTGGCAGCTGTAAGAATTGTGTCGGCATCGCCTGGCTGAAGAACCAATGCATCAAGCGCCTGCCTGAAACTTGCCCACATACCTGCAGTAGGACTACCATAACCGTTAAAAAAGCCCAGGCGCGACGCATCTGTAAATACTAATTTATCGCCTATCATTTTACTGATAAAACTACCGCCCAGGGTTGAACGTTCCAGCACATACAATGCACCGAGTGCCTGCAGGTTGTTCTCAACCACAGGCAGGCTGGGCATATCGGCAACCATGGGCAAGGGCGTATTAAGGGCATGCAGATCAAGCGCAAGGGAAGCAGTTTTACGGCGGATAGAATAATCTGGCAGTACAACCAGGTCAATGTATTTATCAATGAGCAGTTCCAGCCCACCAAAATAAGTATAAAATAAAATGAGGACCTGGCTGTAATCTTCTGGGGTCTGAATGGCTTTTATTTTAGGATTTATTTTTCCTTCCAGCAGCTGGTGGCTGCGTTTGGTCTTTTCTTCTAGTTGGTCGGTAAGCATACTTAATATTTATTTGCTGCGGGATAAAGATAGGATGCGAGGGTGAAGCAGCGTACATTAAACGAAGCGAACGAATTATTTCTTCTTTCTTATTTCACTCAAATATTCAGGGGTGAGGCCGAGGTAGGATGCAAGCATATATTGCGGCACCCGTTGAACAAAATCAGGATACGATGCACTGAAAAACCGGTACATTTCTTCTTTAGACAAATCATAAATGTATTTCACCCGCCATTGCGTGGCACCGGCCGTTTTCTCCAGCAACAGCCTGAAATAACGTTCCAGTTGCGGCAGCTGGGTAAATAGTTGGTCGAGTGCTGTTTTATCAAAAGCAATAATGGTTGAATGTTCCACTGCCTGTATAGAAAACTGCGAGGGTTTGTTACTGCAAAAACTCGCATAATCGGTCAGCCACCAGTTTTCAATGGCAAACTGTGTGGTTTGCTCAACACCTTTTTCATCCGTAAAAAACATACGCAGGCAGCCACGCTCTACAAAATAATTAGATGCACAAATCTGCCCTTCCTTTAATAAAAATGTTTTCTTTTTTGCTTGCACAGGCTTCGCATATGCAGTAACCATAGCGGCTTGCTCCGGTGAAAGATCAATAAATTTTTTTATATGGGATTCAAGTGTTGCTGACATACTACCGGCTTTGATTTAGGCTTTTGGTTCAACAATGCAAAAGGCAGGGTTGGCTTGCTGCCAAAACAACCATCCATCGCGAATACAGTTGGCTGCATGTACCGCCTTATGCATACTCATTACTTAATATCCGGTACGGGAAATAAATAGCCGCCGAATAACAAGTAAGCGAGCAGCAGTGTCCAGATAATGTTAAACAGTTGGGCACCGATGAATGCGATGGCCGGCCGGCCTCCTTCAATCTTTACCAAATCAGTAAACCTTGCTTCCAGCCCAATGGCTACAAATGCCAGCGCAAACCAAACCGTACGCAAGCTGTTTAATATACCGCTTACATTTTTTGTAACCGCCACCGGAACTAAAAATGAAAAGACGAGGGAAGCAGCGATAAAACCCAGCACAAATTTTGGAAACCGCTCCCATACAACACCAAGGCCTGGTTTTTCCTGCTGGGGCTCACCTGCCTTTCCTTTCCTGTACGTCCACCACAGGGCGATAAAAAAAGCAGCGATACCAATCAAAACATTCTGTGAAAACTTTATAATAACGCCGGTTTTCGTTGCTATTGGTCCTACCAGTTGGGCAGCAGCAGTAACGGATGCCGTTGTATCCAGTGTACCACCCAGCCAGGCACCACCCACTATTTCCGGCATATGTAAATGCTTTATTATCCATGGCTGAATAACCAGCATGGGGATAGCCACCACCAGCACAAGGGTTGTGATATAGGAAAGTTTCTTTTTATCGCCTTTAATAGCACCACTTGCAACAATGGCTGCGGATACACCGCAGATGGCTACTGCAGAAGCCAGTATAACGCCAAACTCATCGTCTACTTTTAATTTGCGGCTCAGCCACAACGCAAAAAACCAGACCACGCTAACCACCAGTGTTGACTGCAGGATACCGGGCAACCCGGCCTTGATGATGTCAGTAAACAAGATACTGGTACCGAGGATTACCAGCCCGGTTTTAATGAAAAATTCGGAGCGGGCAGCTTCCTTCAACCATGGCGGCACCGTGGTAAGGTTGCCTATCAGCAGGCCAATGATTAACGCAAATATTACATACTCCAGGCCATAATAATTAATGGTTTTATTGCCTGCAATGATCAACGCAACAACGCCCAGTATAAATATTAAGGTAAACCCGGCGGCGTACCTGCTTGCATTTCCGCCCGACAACACAATAGCAAAGGAGGACAGTATAAGAAACAAAACACCGATGATACCAATAATTACAATATTATGCAAAGACAATACCTTGTTGGCCAGGTCTGCGCCGGTAGCCCACTGGTATACGGGCAAGGCAAATTTAAAACCGTTCGCCAGCAGTGCGATAAGCAATACGACAGTTATAATAGCGCCGCCTATCAATACCGCCCACCAGTCTTCGGTGAGGTTGCGTAAAAAAGATTTTTTTTCGCCGGACGTATCTAATGGTATTTTATGCTCCGGAGTTTCATCAGCAATCACAGGTTGAGTAGCCATTAATAAATAATTTGGTGTCTGTTAAATAAAAAAAACATGTTTGTATACGAGGTTTACCCGCAGCGTTGAACCATAACAGCCGGTTGATGGTTGGTAGAAAGCGTTGTAACATAATCAGTTTTTTCTAATGTTAAAAACATCTTTTAATACTTGGTGGCCGAATGGTAACGCACATTCGGTGTACGCCTCCGCCGGGGGTGTTGCAGCAGAACAAATATAAATGCCTTTTCCGGTTGTGGTACACGGAGCGTGCCGCTTGTGCTTTTTCTGTTTCAAAAGTTGTAGCCAGCCAGGTGGGATACCGTACCGCATACACAGCAAGCAATGGCATACGTTCATAGTACCCGTCTCTTGAAGCAGAAAAGACAATTATAGATTCCAGATCCGTTTCAAAACGAGTTGGTCTAATCTTTCTATACGTTCCTGCCTGCGCATATTCCTGCATACATTTTCCTTCAATTTTAATTTGAACCTGGCAGCTGTGTAATGCTGCTCACTTTACAACAGGGACTGTTCATTTATCTTTTCGATTACTTTTTCTCCATCCGGGTATTTGCGCAGCGCATGCTTAACTGGAATCCCAACTCGGGACTGATTAGCGCGGGATCCCGTACAGACAGCTGTAAAAATGCCGCTTTGCTACCTACCGCCTTAGAATAGACAGAAATACCAAAAAAGGATTTGTTGTCTTATACAACAATCTCCACTTTTAGAAATGTGCCGGGGCAGGGGATAATTATTATGGAAACCGTTCATGCAACTACCTTATTTATCGTAACTTTATGCTTTCATAGGATAAGGTTTAATGGTTAATGGTATTTGATTAGTGCATCCCGCCAAACGGCGGGATTTTTTTTTGGCATGCATTGATGTAAGTTGCCTGCTCAATAAAATGCACCACTTCCAATCACAAAAAGCAATTTTTATTCGCGCTGGATTTCTGCACGCGATACGGCAATCGATCGCTCCGTTATTAACACTATTTAAACAAGCTTTCCGCACAAAAGAGGATGATTCTTTTTATATTTGGATAGATGAAGCAAAACATTGTACATAGCCGGCTGCACCCGCAGCACTACCTGGTAATTGATACCAGGGATGCGTACACCTGCTCATTCACTGAATTTCTTCCTTTCTGCCGTAAGCTTTATTGCTTTTCTAATTTCAAAGACTTCCGCACCGCGTAAGCCCGCGATCCATTCTACTTTTTATTTTATTGGTGATTAATTATTGATTGACGTGCGCTTGCATGCACATACGCTGCCAGCAGCCCGTCTGCTATAAATCTTTTGTATGCCACTTATTCCGATAACCGTTATTGCGCTGGCCTGTATTGTGCTTATTTGCGCTGTAGTTATTGTTTTACTTAGCCGGCCACGTGTAACACGGGGGGCCCGCCTCCAACTGCAATTGCAACAATTTGCATTGGAAAACAATGTTGAACTTTCCATTACTGAACAGTTGAAAAAAGCAGTCTTTGGCATTGACCCGCGCCGTGAGCTATTAATGGCTGTGCAGGATTGCCCCGATAGCGGCGTCACGAAAAACATTGTAGACCTCACGGCCATAAAGACCTGCCGTAAACAAAAAAAGTGGATTCACATTCCCGCCCACGCGGGGAACAGTCGGCCCGAAACGCATCTTGAAAAAATTATATTGTTGTTTGAGTTTACAACGCATTGTCCGCCTGCGGAACTTATCTTTTATGCTTACCGGCACAATAGTATTTTTCAAATGCATGAATTGGAACAAAAGGCCGATTACTGGGAACTACTCATCAACCAGCGGCTGTATAAACAAAATGCTAACATTTTAAATTAACGCACATGAACACACTTAAAACCACCGCCTTTCCATACCAATTATTTTTTTCCGCACTGGTTCTGTTACAAGTGATTGCCATCAGGGACGAATACCTGGAAAACGGTCGCTTGGGCTGGATGAGTACCGCTTGCTTTTTGCTGGTGATACTGACTGCGTCTTTAATAAAATTTGGTGCATTCAGCAAAAGCATCAACCAGCGTGAAAAAGCCTTTGTAGAAGACGAACGGCCTATGAATAAATAGTTGCTCAACGGATGTACACTGATATTGATTCGGGCCTTTGCACTGACCGGCATGCAGTGCTCCCTTCCGGCGGCGTTCCATATATCTATTGCTGATAAATGTTGACGCGACCGCAGTGTAAAATATCAATAGCAAACAGCACTTTTTTCATTGACACCAGTCGCTGCAGATCAAGCTAACAGAAATCAATGATAAATTAGATAAACGCGAACTAGTTCCAATAACACCAGTCGCTGCATAAGGCGCCTCAGCCGGTTCGGTTCCGGCGCTAGCCGGATTGCGGAGCAAAGAAGCGGGTGCAGCGCCGTTGCAGCGGCGAGGCCCCGGCGGCCTGAGCCGGATGCCCGTCTCGGAAACCTGTTTCAAATTTGTCTTTGGTACTTTTTTTATGGAAAAAAAGTACCGCAAAAAAGCCAGTCGAAATCCCCGCCTGAATGACGAGTCGGGCAGGGAAAACAGCCCGATTTCGACATCGTTCCCTGATTAGGCTTTTGTACTACTGTGACTTCAACTTCACCAATCCTACCTTTTGAGAGACAACTAAAAAATCAATATAGAGCAGACTTTGTTAATGATGCTAGTCGCTGCAGAGGGCGCAGACCCGGATAGGCATAATGAACGAGCACACAAAACTTAACAAGATCTGGTTCCAATGATACCAGTCGCTGCATAAGGCGCCTCAGCCGCTTCGACTCCGGCGCTAGCCGGATTGCGGAGCAAAGAAGCGGGTGCAGCGCCGTTGCAGCGACGAGGCCCCGGCGGCCTGAGCCGAACCGCGCAGCAAGTCAAATTAAAAAACATTGACACAAACAAAAAACAAGAACTAGTTCCAATAACACCAGTCGCTGCATAAGGCGCCTCAGCCGCTTCGACTCCGGCGTTAGCCGGATTGCGGAGCAAAGAAGCGGGTGCAGTGCCGTTGCAGCGGCGGCCAGCGCCGAACCGCGCAGCAGATCAAATTAAAAAAAAATGACACAATGAATAGAAAAGATCAATTATGAGATCATTCATCTGTACGAAATGGTGCCGCTGGCAAGCCCTCCTGGTTTATTAAATTCGGATTAACCGGATTGTCTGACCACGCATACCTAACATATTTAGGCGTAGCTATCATTTCATTCCATACCATTATTTTGTCGCCAACTATTTTTGCATTAGCCCACACAAATTTTTTATCAGCACCTGCGATGGCAAATTCGGCAGGCACTTCCGCATCACTGGTTTTCAGGCCGGTTCCTGTATTTATAAAACTGACAACAATTTTGTCTCCGTCAATTGCCGCCGACTGATATAGCGGGCCGGAAAAAATGATCGGTTCATGATACCCAATTTTAAATGCAGCAAGCGCCAGCCGGTCCCCTACTGATTTCTTGTTATCCGGATGAATATCGTTCCATTCACCAATATCAATGGCAACTGCCATTGCAGTAGCAGGAAGTGCAAGTGCCTTCATCTGTGCTTCCCGCAGCAGGGCCCAATTACTTTCCGAGGGCAGGTAATTATAATCCATAAACCCTGGCAACTGAACAAATAAAAAGGGAAGGCTATCGTTTTTCCATTTAGTTCGCCAGTCGTGAATCAATGCTGCCTGCAGCACTGCATATTGTTGTGGGTTCCCTTCATTCGATTCTCCCTGGTACCAGCAAAATCCTTTTATTGTATAATTGGTTTCCGGCGATACCATTGCATTGTACAAGGCAGCAGGCTGATTTTGAAACGAAATGCCAGGCGCATAGCCGCCACTTTCCACTGGCTTATAAACTGCCCCTACCTTATACTGCCAGTCACCGTTTAATGGCACGGTGTCGTTTCCAGCAAAAAGGTAATAAGGTTTGTCGGGAACAAAACCACCTTTGCCATTTGTATTGGTAACACGAATGACAAACAGGTTTTTACCAGCTTTCAATAAACCAAGCGGTACAGCATAGCGCCGCTGCGGGTATTGGTAACCGGTACTCCCTACTTTTTTTCCATTAATGTACAATTCATCTGCATCAACGATACGGCCAATAAAAGCCCTTGCAGCTTGGCCAGGCATCGAGGCCGGGATGTCGATTACCTTCCTGTACCATACTACGCCGTTTAAATCTTTTACGCCCTGGTCTTCCCAGTATCCGGGTATATAGATATTGCGCCACCCCTTCGGTGTGTAAGCACTATCAAACCATTTAATGTCTCCCGTCAATCCAAGATCAGCGGGCATTGCAGGTCGCGTACCGGTTGACTGCGCCGGCCGTTTTAAACTATCCAGGTAAGTGGCGTCTTTATTTTTCTCAATACTATTTTTTATTGCTGAAAAATCTTTTAATCCTTCTTCACTTATCCACGCCTCAATAGGGGTTCCACCAACACTGGCATTAATAATGCCTACCGGCACATGATACTGCTCAAATATTTTCTTTGCAAAAAAATAGGCAACGGCTGAGAAGGGCCTGACATCGGGCCCTGTAGCGGATTTCCAGTAAACCGGTGGCAAATTCTCCCGGGCTCCATTTAATGCTGTAAGTGTAGGAATCCAGCATTGGCGGATTTGCGGATAATTCGCAGCTGCTATTTCATCCGCATACCGCACGTCGTGTATGTTCAGTTGGTGCACCATATTGCTTTGACCACTGCAAAACCAAACATCACCAAATAAAATTTCCCTAATTGTTATCGTATTACGCGCGCGAAGTTCAATTGTATACGGACCGCCCGCTGCCGTAGGCGGTAACTTAACCTGCCATTTTCCGGTTGTATCGGCGACAGCTTTGTATGATTTGCCTTTAAACTGCACCTGTATTTTTTCCTTTGCGGACGCCCATCCCCAAATATTCACTTTTTCATTGCGTTGCAGGATCATACTATCCCGGATAATAGCTGGTAGTCTTATCTGGCTAAAACTGCTAACAGCGCAGCTGCTCACAATAATAAAATAAATTAGCTTTTTCAATATGCTGGTGGTTAAATCAATTGGTGATTTGAATGCGGCCTTCTGATTCGTAATATAGGAGAATAAATTTAATGATACCTGAACCAGTAACACCGCGGTACCCTCCCGATGCGAACACACGGTTGGTCCTGCTGCCTGTTACTTATCAAATTTGCAGAACCCCTGTCGGTAATATATCTTTTACAAATGTGAGCACAAGCTAAAAAAGCTAACCCAGTTATTGTGAGACCCATGTGTTGAATGTAACAGATAGCCTCTATTTCAAGCGGATTTTACAAGTAATTTAATCAGGGTTCATTTCCCCCAATGCTGGTAATTTTTCCCAATGCCAATATTCATTTTTGGGTTTATCATCCGGGCGCATCTTTGCTGAACGAATTGTAAAAACGGGATGATACTGCAATAATTCAGCGGGCATTTCGAAGTTTAAAATCTCTTTATAATGATCCAGGGGCAGCGCATGATTTATCCATTCTAACGATTGCTCAAATGGTAAAAATAGTGGCATGCGCCCCCGGCTGTCGCCATCATTGTGGATATTCCGCATAACTGAATTAGCGCTTCGCGTGATGATGCTGTATGTATATCGCTTAATCATTTCGCCGGTAGTTGTATCCGGCAATTCGGTAACAGCATACAGCGCTGGCAAAAAGAACGTAGACTGATTATGTAAAGTGATATAGTAAGGCACCTTCTTTTTCCAGCCTTTGATTGCCCGGTGCTCATATATTCCGTTCACCGGTACCAGGCAGCGGTGTTCCCGAATTTTGTACCAATAACTGTTATGGTCGTCCACTATCCGCTCGCTCCGGGCATTCAGCATGGATGCTCTTTGCCTAATAAACTGCTTTTCATCTTTAACATAAAAAGGCAGGCAGCCCCATTCCATGGGTCTACAATGTAGCAATTGATCTTCTCTGTGCCGGTATATAATTGGGTGAAGCCCATAAGCATGCCCCATAATATGTGTGCCGTCGAAGCTGAGATCTAGTTGATCGCCTTCGTCAAAGATGATCCCTTCAAAGAAGTCTTCGATTGTTTGTAGCGTAATTTTATAGCTGATGTCGTAACACATGGTCCACAATATCCAATTTTTCCCTTACCTGGTTTTTTCCGTAAAACAAGTGTACGAAAATTTCGCCGAATTTAAATTTGAGATCCAAATGAACCTCTTCACTGCGGGCCGGGCGCCAGGAAGTATGGTTGGCAATGTATACCATGATCGCGGTGTCCAGTTGTTTTTTTGCCAGCTTGTCGGCATCTCTCACCAGGAGACACATATAGTACAACGCTTGCGGCTGGTCTTCCAGGCGGGCCTTTAGTTTATTAAAATCCGCCTCATTATCGATAAAGAATCGTTCCCTGTTTGGATCATGCTGCAGCACGTCGTAATGTTGCTGGGCATCGCCTAAACTAAAAAAGTGCGTAAGTAAATAAGCGGGGCGCGCATCCCTGCAACCCCGGTCAAAGGTTTGCATAACCATTACTTTAACGCGCTTCATTTTAAAGCCCTCCAGGAATTTCGGTTCAAATAAAGCAAATGGGTTGAACATGGCACTTTCAGTTAGCAGGTTAAAATTACTAATTTTATTAGCAAATAAATACACGCAAAAACGGAAATATCGTAAAAAGCGCCCGACCAAAACGGTGCAAACGATTCCCACAAAAAAAATGCACCCCAACTTTTTTGCTTACAACGTTAGACACGCCATTTAATCCATGTTTATTTGTTGCAATGGGCACGCAGGTTTTGATAAAAAACAAAGGAACCGTGGCTGCAGCTGATGATAATAGCACACCCATCATGAAGGACCAGTTAAAAAAAAACAGCACCTGAAAAGACAATTGCAAAAAAATGAAGCATTAAAAAAGCGTGGACCGTTATGCTTGTATCTCCTACCCCCTGCGCAGACTTATCAATATCATTGCCGGCAAGGCGCTTGTTCATTTGTGGAATGGAATAAGGGAGGCAGCAAAATTTTTTTACCGGTGGATTAGGTCGCTCATTATTTGCAAAATAAAAGCCTTATTTTGGCAATGACACCGGAACGTCACATTAAAATAGAACCCTTTTTATCAATAAGATAAAGTTCGCAAGCGATCCTGGCATTGTTGGCAATGATGATAATCCATTTCAAAATATTCTAAACAAAAAAATCTACCATGAATAACGATTCCTCAAACAGCCAGATGAATGGAACTTCCACAATAAGTGAAGCTCAAACAGACATGTGCAAGGGGTATGCAAATGGTTCTATAGGTATCATTATTTCAGGCGTTATGTGGCTCACAGCCGCTATTGTATCGTTTCAATTTTCTGGTAAACAGGCAGTTTGGACGCTGTTAATTGGTGGTGTGTTTATTTATCCGTTAAGTGTACTCGTTGGTAAAGCAATGGGTCTGCGTGGAACCCACACAAAAGGAAATCCTTTCGGCAGCTTAGCTATGGAAGGGACCATCTTCATGTTAATGTGTTTACCGCTTGCTTTTGGACTTTCATTGCAGCATACTGAATGGTTTTTTCAAGCCATGCTTTTGATTATTGGTGGAAGATATTTGACTTTTACCGCTATCTATGGTAAGAAATTTTATTTGGTTTTAGGATCCGTTTTAGGCGTTGCAGCATATTTACTGTTTAGCTGTAAAGTTCAATCCTTTGGTTCGGCAATAACAGGTGCGCTTATTGAAATTACTTTTGGAATTTTTATGCTGATCACTTTTCGCAAAACCTTCAATAAGTAGGTATGATACTATGAATAGTTGCCAGTCGAAAAAATTGCATTGCCATTATCGTCTTTGAACTTCCCGAAAAAATGAATGGCTGCGCACAACACGATGAATGCTACAACCCAGCCCCTTGAGCGCAATATGTGTAATCGCCAAAATAGTTGCAGCTACAATTCGGGTTGTAGTTACGGATTGGTTTACTTTCCCAAATTTCAAAACTTCCGCAATTCCAAATCCGTAACTTTCAATTATTCTACACAGAAAGCGCAACCACATGGCATCAAATAAAATATTAATAATAAACGGCCACCCTGACCAGGAAAGTTTCAACTTCGCGCTCTCCACTGCATATAAAAAAGGAGCCCTTTTTGCTGGATCGGCCATTCAGGAAATAGTAATTCGTGACTTAAAATTTAATCCCAACCTGCAATTCGGCTATCGAAAGCGGACAGACCTTGAACCCGATTTAATTGATGCACAAGAGAAAATAAAATGGGCGGACCATTTAGTCTGGATTTTTCCAGTGTGGTGGGGTTCACTGCCTGCAATTTTAAAAGGTTTCATTGACAGAACCTTTCTTCCAGGCTTTGCGTTTCAAAAAAGAGAAAACTCGGTGTGGTGGGATAAACTATTAAAAAATAAATCGGCAAGAATCATTTCAACACTAGATCAACCAGTCTGGTATTACTGGTTAATAAACAGACGCCCGAGCCATCACGCCATGAAAAAAATGACATTAGAATTTTGCGGAATTTCTCCTGTTAGCGTCACGACAATCGGCCCAATTCGACTTTCTACAGCGCGCTACCGGTTAGCCTGGCTTAAAAAAATCGAAATGCTTGGCCGAAAAAGTAAATAAAAGCAGCGTACTAGCAGCATCCTAAACACTTCACATAATTAATAATGTTGCCAATCAAAAAAGAAACTGTAAAATTATTTATACGCGTCCTGTTCATTCAACTTGGCGGCATTATATGCGTTGCCATAATTCTGTTGAAGCGTACTTCCCGGGATTCGCTGGTCGATCAATTTCTATTTTATCTGGGACTACTTTCCATTTTTGCGGCATGTATCGATTTAATTACAGGCCTTGGGTTTCTTTTTAAAAAAAACAAGAAATATTCCATTTCTTTTTTGATCTCCTCAGCAATATTATTCTTAATCGGATATATTTCCGTTTTAAACGCACAAATTAACTGGGGCTTTTAACAGCTACATCAAAACTATTATTGCTATTGGAAACTATTCCAGCTACTTTGACTATTCGGTAAACGACGCTTTGTTCTTTTCTGAAAAAAAAGCGTCAACCATTAAAAACATTCTTCAGAACATTGAACAGGAATATCATTGAAACATTGATAAGTTCAGCCAGGTATTATCATTACACAAATAGAAACCGTGCTTAATTATGCCGCCAGCTTTTATCAAAGGCAGTTTACTAGAAAAAAAGTTAAAGAGAAGCGCCGGCCAAACAAGCATTTCCGAAAACAGGGTTGAGTATCGAAAAGTCGGGCAGTGGTTCGCTATCAGCGGCGGTTCCGGTCCCCGAATACCTGAACGAACCTGAGTTTGACTTTTTAGTCCTAATATATTCCTAAACAAACAAGGCCGCAAACACTTGTTTGCGGCCTTGTTTAAAAATTTCCTTAAAAAAATTACAATCAGCGGAGAGTGAGGGATTCGAACCCTCGATACGGTTTCCCGTATACACACTTTCCAGGCGTGCTCCTTCAACCACTCGGACAACTCTCCAATCAAATTTGTTTAACGCCGCTGTAAAACCTGCCAAACACGGCTTTTTAACGGGCAGCAAAAATACACTGCCCGCGCTTAGCATCCGAATATTTCTCCAACTAAATTGGCTTCCACAAATTCCTTATCTTCAGCCTGCTTGTTTTCCCTGCAGCTTTTCGTTCGTTTCTTAATTATTCTTCCACCTTAAAGTAACCAACACATGAGTTTAAAAAGAAGAGATTTTATTCGGCTTTCCGCCGGCAGTTCCATGTTCCTGGGTATGTCGTCCTTTAGCAGCGCAAAAGGCAATCCGATGGCTGGTCTGCAGTCTATGACCGCAGATGTAGTACCCATTTCCACGGCAGAATACCTTACCCGCATCGAAAAAGCCAGGAAACTAATGGCAGAAAACAAAATAGAAGCAATTATCCTGGATTCTGGTACAGCACTAAAGTACTTTACCGGTATTTACTGGTGGGCCAGCGAACGCACCATGGTAGCCATTATACCGGCGAAAGGTGACGTAACTTATGTAAGTCCGGCCTTTGAAGCCGACCGCCTGCGCCAGCTCATTACGATTGGCAAAGATGTGCAAACATGGGAAGAGCACGAAAGTCCGTACAAACAGATTGCCGCCGCGCTGAAAGGCCTTGGCATTAACGGTGGTAATATTGGTATAGAAGAACGCCTCCGCTTTTTTGTATACGATGGCATCCGTAAAGAAGCACCACAGCTAACTTTCACCAGCGCCGACCCGGTTACCATTCCTTGCCGCCTTATAAAATCGCCGGCTGAACTTGCATTGATGCAAAAGGCAAACGATATCACCATCGGCGCGTACAAAGTGGGCGTAAGTATGCTGCGCGAAGGCATGAGCCAGGCCGACTTTGCCGCTATCACCGCCGAAGCAACCACCAAACTCGGCGGAAATGGAGATATCGGCGTAAATTTTGGGAAGGCTTCGGCTTATCCCCACGGAAGCATCGAACCACAAAAACTAAAGAAAGGAGATATGGTGTTGATGGATGGTGGTTGTACGGTGGAGGGTTATTGTTCTGATATCAGCCGTACCGTAGTTTTTGGCGCCCCTCCTACAAAACGCCAGGCGGACGTATGGGCCATTCAGCAACGATCGCAGGCAGCAGGCTTTACGGCTGCTAAACTGGGCGATCCATGTGAAAATGTAGATATTGCCGCGCGCAAAGTTTTAACCGACGCAGGCTTCGGACCGGGTTACAAAGTGCCGGGTTGCCCGCACCGCACCGGCCATGGTATTGGCATGGATGGTCACGAATGGGGCAATATGGTATTGGGAAACAAACTGCCGTTGCAGGTAGGTATGTGTTTTAGCGTAGAGCCAACCATTGCTATTTATGGTGAGTTTGGGGTGCGAATTGAAGATTGCGCTTATATGACACCGGCAGGTCCTAAGTGGTTCTCTGTACCGAGTCCGGCGATTGATAAGCCGTTTTTTGCGTAAACAGCTGTAACAAATACGCAGATTTTTTACCGTAAGGGTTTTCGCTAAGGAAACAGGGATTTCAGCGCAATTTGTTGAGCCGAAACTTCATTTACCGCTGTGGTGAAATCCATTGATAATAAATTTTGTAAGTCAGGTGCTTTCTATAAAGTACCTGACTTACAAAATATACCGGATTACAAATTGTTAAACAGCTTTTGCGCGTTTAACGTTGTAAGCGCTGCCAGTTCATCAACGCTTATTTTTTTTACTGCTGCAATTTTTTGCGCCACATAACCCAGGTAAGCTGGCTCATTTCTCTTACCCCGGAACGGTACCGGTGTAAGGTAAGGCGCATCGGTTTCCAGCACAATATTGGTAAGCGGCAATTGCTCAATAACGGCCGCCAGCCCGGAATTTTTGTACGTAATCACCCCGCCAATGCCAAGGTAAAAGCCCAGCCCGGTAATTTGCTGCGCCTCGTCCAGGCTGCCACCAAAACAATGAAAGATGCCCCGGAGATCGGGTGAATGCATTTCTTTTATAACATCGATGCATTCCTGCGTGGCCTGCCGCGAGTGAATGACAACAGGTACTTTATATTGTATGGCCCACAACACCTGCCGCCTGAATGCATTGTATTGCTGTTCAATAAACGTTTTGTCCCAGTAAAAATCCAGTCCAGTTTCACCTATTGCCGCAAATGCTCTTTTTTGTAGCCATGCTGCTGCTACTGCCAGTTCTTCCTCATAATTCTCCGTTACAGAACACGGATGCAGCCCCATCATGGCGAAACACCTGCCGGGATAGTCTTTTTCCATCTGCAGCATCCCGTCAATCACGTGGCTGTCAATAGCCGGAAGATAAAATTTTTCAACGCCTGCCGCATTTGCCCGGTCCATCATCGCTGGCCGGTCGGTATTAAAATCCTCGTGGTATAAGTGACAATGTGTATCAATAATCATGGAATAAAATTTAACCCTGCCTGCGGTAGCTTCATCCCGGCAGGCATTGTTGGTTGCAAAAGCAAGTGCATTTACGGCAGTTTCACGCGTAAAATAGGCGGCAAAATATGACTTTATTTGCCGGCAGCAATGCCGTACAATTCCCTTTCAAAGCATTGTAAACGCTGCAACGCCGCACCCGTTTTTTTGCCGTATCAAATTCATTGGCAATACCCCGCCCGATTGTAGGTCTAACCCGCAGACAACAAAAAAGCATCAATAAGTTAGGAGCGGCTTCTGGCGCACCTAACAACTTCATCAATAAATTAGCCCGGCAGGAAATAGTTTGTATTGATAAAATAAAACAATATCTTTAAATCAGTTTTCATAGGGTACGGATTAAAAACGGGCCAGGGTTTCTACCCCGGCCCAAACTTTTTAAAGTCGTTTCCCCGCTACAGCCCTTTACTACAAAGGGTTTTACTATTTATAGCCACTTATTCATCTAGCCATTATCAACCGGCACTTCGCCCAATTTTTCAAAAACGAACCCTTGTTTACTAAACCATTCGAGCGTCTCCATCAAAGCATATTTCATTCTTTCCATGGCTTTTTCGCTATCGTGAAATACAACGATTGATCCATTACCAGTACTTCGTTTCACATTTGCCCAGCATTTTTGTGGACTAATCGCTGTGTCAAAATCACCGCTGAGTACAGACCACATAACAACAGTTAAACCCAGTTTTTCCACAGCCTGCTTGCCCTGGAAGCTGGTGATGCGGCCGTAGGGCGGTCGGAACAAATGCGAATCAATGTATTTGGAAGCCTTTGTAATGTTTTCAAAATACGTGATGTCATTCGCCTTCCAGCCATTCAGGTGATCATAGGTATGATTGCCTGTTGCATGCCCTTCCGATAAAATTCGTTTATAGATGGCCGGGTTGGCGGCAACGTTTTTACCAATGCAAAAAAAACTGGCTTTTGCGTTGTATTTTTTCAGCGCGTCCAGCACAAAGCCAGTGGCCTCCGGGTGCGGACCATCATCAAAACTGAGGTAAATTTTTTTTTGTTCGCGGGGCATACTCCACAGGTAATGCGGGTACAGCCATTTTTTAATCAACCACGGCGTTTTTACCAGGTACATCATATAAAGTTAATAGGTGGTAATATGAATTACTTTGCCGGATGCCTTAAAGATCCGGCCATTTTTTTTGACAAACGCTTCCTGTGTTGTTTCATCTACTAAGAATTGGTCAAGGTAAGTGTGCACACGGTCATCGGTAACCGTTGGTGCGGCGCCAAATACGGTGGCTTCTTCAATGTAACCCATCAGCATAGGCTGTAGTTTTCCATAAAACAGGTTACTGCCCAGGAAAATGTCTGACCCCAGTATTTTATCGCCCGACATACACACCATGCCTACAATATTGCTGTCTGTATGGCTGAACTTGTTTTCAAAAAACTTTAAGTATTCATTTTGCTGTGCAGTAAAAATTTTGTCTTTCCCGCGGGAGAGGTAAGACAATGTTTTATTTTTTACCTTGTCTTTCTCCAGCTGGTTATTGATCTCTTTCCAAACAAGCACCTGGTTCCTGGTTTCATCCAGGGTTTTACGCAAATGCGTATTGGCCATTTTCTGGTATACGAATTTTTTATCTTTATCGCTCCACCGCCCTTCTTCCACACACATCACGGGCAGATCTATGCGGCCAGATTTAGCCATTACCAGGGTGTCTCGCGTAACGATCCTGTCCTGCCGCCCACCTGCAACGACTTCTCCTGATGATACCAAAATATTTTTGTCTGAATTGTTGTAGAGGGATAACCAATGCACATTCTCCACGGCCGCTGTACCTCTTTCCTGCACCGTTATCAATCCCTGCTGCATGGCCTGGCTGAAGGAAACCGTGTTTTGTAAAAGCGGGGTGGCAGCGGCCTCATTTTTTCCTTTATAACGAATGGGTATAATGCGGAGGTTTTTGTAGCTGACTGCACTGTCATAATCTACAAACAGGTGCTCATAAGTTAGCTGGCCGAAAGCCTGGTTTGCCAGCAATAATATGCATATCGTACACCATTTTTGCATCGTATTTATCAACGCTGAAGTTAGTATAATCGTGCCCGGCAGCGAAGTCTGCCGTCAATATATTTGCAATAACTCCCATACCTAGCCTGGTTTGCGTTTATTAGCCGAGCGCACAGTGCGTGCCTATTGGCGGTTAAATGAAGCGGGGCGCGGAGATTCGGCGCTATATACGCCCATTTTTTTGAAAAAATTGCCCCAATAATAAAAAAGGCCCTGTTCATTGTGGTTAATGCAAAAAGTATATTTTTGCAGCCGTAACTAAACTTTACTAAAATGTCAGACATCGCAACAAGAGTTAAGAAAATCATTGTTGACAAACTGGGTGTAGAAGAAGCAGAAGTTAC
>JBDSEV010000027.1:0-12377 GCA_039919885.1 Chitinophagaceae bacterium | reverse complement strand
CCTGCTGCAGCATCAGGTCAATATTATCTTTAACCTGTTTAAAAATATTGCGCCGGGTGATGAGGGTAAATTTGTCTGACTGCAAGGTATCCAGGCTGATATTGATGGAACGTAATCCGGCCGCTTTGAAGGTACCGGTAAATTCATGCAGCCGGGCGCCATTGGTGGTAAGGGTGAGTTCAACCGGCAAAGCGGCGAGCGACAATATGATGGCTGCTGCATCTTTTCTTATCAGCGGTTCGCCACCGGTCAGCCTTATTTTTTTTACGCCTTCCGCCACAAATATTTTTGCAAGCGTTTCAATTTCGGCGGGCTGCATTAACCTGGCGGCTGGAGCAAAATCATAGGTTTCTTCGGGCATGCAATAAAAACAACGCAGGTTGCAGTTGTCTGTAAGTGAAATCCTCAGGTAATCATGTACACGGCTATATGAATCAACTATCATGCTGTCTGGTTAGATTTTTTTGCAGATTAATGTAATCTGCTTCGGTATCGATGTCTATAGCTCCCAATGGAAATGAAACGGCAGCAAGTTTTTCCTTATGCTGCATCATCATTTTCTTTGCCCCGGCGTCTCCCGTTAATTGCATCAGTTCCGGAAAAAGGCTTTTGTCAAAAACGGCCGGGATACCCATTGTTCCGGCATATTCGCTGGCCACTACGGCGTGCCCTTTTTGTTTTTGCAAAGTTATCAGTTTGTCAAGCAAATCCACACTTATAAAAGGCTGGTCGCAGGCCATGTACAACACGCTTTCGGGAGCCGGAACCTGCTGCAGCAGGTGTTGTAAACCACAGCGGATAGAAGCCGCCATGCCCTCCTGCCATTGATCATTTACTATTACGGTGAGTTTTTCGTTTTGCAGGTTCAATGCGCCGGTAGCGGCGTTGGCGCCCAGTACTAACGTTACGCGGCGGGCCATGGAGGCGAGTGCAATGCGTACGCTGTGTTCCAGCAATGTTGTTTCACCGTATTGCAGGGATTGCTTGGGCGAGCCCAGCCGGGAAGAACCACCTGCAGCAAGGATAACGATATTGCCGTAATTTTTCATATTGCGTTGTATGCAGCCGGTTATTTCAAATTATTTTGAAACAGGCAATTGTTCCAGGGCAAGCGCCGGCCGTTCATGAATCGGTTCCGTATTTCCTTTTAAAGGTTGGGCTTTTGCGACCGCAAACACCGATTTAATTTCAGCCAATATGGACAATGCAATTTCTTCGGCCGTTTCTGCGCCAATGTCCAGGCCAACCGGGCTATGAATTTTTGCCAGTTGCGCAGCGGTGAACAAGATGCCACCTTCCTGCAGTTCCGCGAGCATCCGGTTGAGCTTTTTCTTTGGCCCCAGCATACCGGTATACATTAACTGTTTTGTTGACAGTACGGCCAGCATGGCCATGTCATAATTATAGTTGTGGGTCATTAGAACGATGGCAGTCCGGTCGTTGATGATTACCTGCTCAAGCACTTGTTCAGGCTTCGCCAACAGCACGCTGCACGAGGCCGGGAATCTTTCTTTCTTTGCATGAGTGGGCCGCCCGTCAATGATGGTGGTCCTCCAGCCGAGTATGGCGGCCATGTTTACCAGCGGAATGATATCGTTGCCGGCACCAATCACCACCAATGAAACAGCCGGCGGTATAAACTCGGTGAATGCAGTAAACTGAAAAGCCTCTGCAATATAATTTTGAAAAGACGATTGTCCGTTCAGCAGCACATCACGTGCGCCGTCAAGCAGCACATCATTCAGGTAGCTGCTGGCACCGGTTACCTCGCCGTCTTCTGTCATTAGCAGGCAGGTGCCGGGCTGCGGTTTTTTTTTATCTGCCAGGCAAAATAAGGTAACCAAAGATGCTTTTTGTACCCGATCTGCTACACGCTTTAAAAGACGGATTGGATGGTTGACATCGCTATCGTCTACCGGTTCAATTAAAACCTGGATGATGCCGTTGCAGCCGAGTCCCAATCCAATGACCGCATCCTCTTCATTGCTTGTATCGTACGTTACCAGCATGGATTGCTGCTGCATAATAACCAGTAGTGCTTTTCTCAATGCATCGCCTTCCAGGCAGCCACCGCTGATGGCCCCGGTAAGCGCGCCATCTTCCGTTATCAGCATACGCGCACCCGGCCTGCGGTAAGAAGATCCTTCCACATACACCACCGTGGCAAGGGCTGTTTTTTTACCAGCTGCTATTGCATCCCCGTAGGATTGTATAATGTCCTCAATTTCTTTCATACACAGCAACTATTTTGAAGGCAGGCAGGCGCCCTTATCTATCCAGGCTTTGAAATGCTTTGCAAATTCCTGATGACTCAACGGCGGCAGTGTTCTTCCATCACCGGCATTCCATCCGCCCAATACAAATTTGTCGTGGGTTACATGGTTAGTCAACGGTGCAAGTATCGTAAACTTTGCCATAGACAAAAATTGAACCTGCGGATGGGGCGTACTAAAAATTAAAAAAATCGCATGAGGAAGTTACGATTTTTAGAAGAAAAAGTCACGCTGCAACCATTGTTTAATGTGGGGTTCAACCAATGAATATGCACCCCGCTCAGCCGTTGTGCAAAGATGCATCCGTCTGCGGGTTGAAACCGATGGTATGCTTTATCCGGTGGATAATTGCCGGCTATCCTTCATATTTTTTAAAAATGGAGCTTGCAACATGCCCGCCAAATCCAAAGGTGTTGTTGAGCACGCAATGAACAGGTTGACGGATCGATTTGCCCAATATAATGTTTAACCCTGCCGGAATTTTTTCATCCAGGGTACCGGTATTGATCGTAGCGGGAATGGTATTGTGTTTGATGGCCAGTACGCTGATTACGCTCTCAATTGCACCGGCTGCACCCAACAGGTGACCGGTCATGGATTTGGTGGCACTGATGGCCACGCCCGATTCACCAAAAGCTCTTTTAATGCCATGCAATTCGCTGATATCGCCCAGCGGTGTTGAGGTAGCGTGCACGTTAATGTAATCAACTTTATCTGCGGTGAGGCCCGCGTCTGCCAGCGCTTTGGTGATGCCGAGGTAGGCGCCCAGGCCGTCTGGCGGTGTGCCGGTGAGGTGATAGGCATCCCCTGCCATACCGCCACCCACCATTTCAGCATAAATGGTAGCGCCTCTTTTTTTGGCGTGTTCGTACTCTTCCAGTATCAGTGCACCTGCGCCTTCGCCCATTACAAAACCATCGCGATCTTTGTCGAAAGGGCGGGAAGCCTGTGAATAATTATCATTGTTTTTTGAAAGGGCCTGTGCCGAATTAAATCCGCCCACAGAGGACGGCGTAATGGCGGCTTCTGAACCACCGGCTACCATAATGGTTGCCTTACCGAGGCGTATGGTATCAAATGCATTGATGATGGCGGTGTTGGAAGAAGCACAGGCAGATACCGTGCAGTAATTGGGGCCATATAGCTTATTGCGAATGGAAATAACCCCGGCCGCAATGTCTACAATCATTTTTGGAATGAAATAAGGATTGAACCTGGGGGTGCCGTCACCGGTATGAAACTCCCTTAACTGTTCTTCAAATGTACCGATACCGCCATTCCCGGACGCCCAAATCACACCGATTTCATATCGTTCGTGTTCCGGCATTGCTGCAAAGTCAAGACCCGCATCCTTAATGGCTTCATCTGTAGCTGCAATAGCATACTGTGTAAAAAGATCGTATTTTTTGATCTCTTTTTTTTCCATATAAGTTTCCGCATTAAACCCTTTTACTTCGCAGGCAAAATGTGTTTTAAACTTAGTGGTATCAAATTTAGTGATCGGTCCGGCACCGCTTTTTCCGTCAACAATATTCTGCCAGAACTCGTTTACAGAATTGCCCAAAGGCGTAAGGGCACCCAACCCCGTTATAACTACTCTTTTCATATTTATTGCACTGCTATTTGCTTATTCATACTGATTCGGCCGTAAAAATAAGTAGCAATTTATTGAATGGCAATTATATTATTAACAGCATTGTATGCGGGCAAAACCGGGATCCGCTGCTGCATTTACTGCAAATCAGGAAAGATATAGGTCTCGTTTACACTTTTTGTGGGGAGCGCATACCGGCGTTTCGCAACAGCGCTGTTTTGCATTTTCATATTCATAACGCCCGGATAAATTAGGATGAATAAAGTCATTGCCGGCGGATGCTAGCCATAGCCGTTATTCAGGCAGGCCGGGCATGCTGGCCGCTGGCGGTTGCGCTCAATGATAGTATGGACTGGATCCGTCTACAAAAACAAGCAGGGTAATGCCGTTTATTTTGTGACCATAAATTTAATGGTCTGCTCACGGTTGCCGCCTGCCATCATGCGGCAATAATACAAACCGGCGGCCAGCCGGGGGGAAAGCGCAATGCTTATGCTATTGTCTCCTTTGTTGTAAGTTGTGTTATCCGCAACGTTCATCATCACCTGCCCCATCGCATCGGTTATTTTGATAGACACTTTTTGTCTTTGCAGTAAATGAAGTTTAATATTTAAGCGATCTTTCGCGGGATTGGGATATACGATAAATGAAAAATAGGTGGCAGGGTCGGCCCGAAGTGTATCCAGGTTTAATGCCGTAATAACCAAAGGCGCGAGGACAATCGCAGGCGAACCGGTCAGAGCAATATTTTGCGATGAGACCAGCGGTGAGGCTCCGGTTTGCGAATAATCCCAGTTGCGCTGGTAAACCTGTACTGGCATATTCAGTGCCGGTGGAAACGCGTAAGTGGCGCTGGCTGCCTCAGAATTATCCGTTGCCGTGGCGGCCCACAATACATAGCGGTAATCGCCGAGGGGATTTTTAAATGCGCCGCCACGTATGCCCGCAGGCATGTTCATTGCTTTGGTCTGTACCGTATCCGCTTTGAACCCACTCAGTAAATCAGAAAATGTTTTATACGCAATTCCCGAGCTGTTGTATTGCTGATTATAAGGGCCGATGGTATCACTCGCATTGGGACCAGGACCTTTTCCGTTCAGGTTTTGATAAAGGCCCACCACATCAAACATACCCGTAGCAGCTGCGTAGTCCTTGCTGTCGCCAATCGAAAAAATATACAACTGCTTAATGTCATTCAGCTGGCTGGCCACAATTACTTTCATGTCGTAATTGCGTTGTGCCTCATCGCTGCCAATATAATTAAATCCGTCCGGTGAGGGAAAGGGTTTACGCGGAATATTATTCTCTGTGCAGATAAATATTTTTTTAGGGTAAAGGGTATCGTTATAACCCCGGTGGTAAAGGGTATTGGTGAGGACTTTTTTTCTGCTGATGTATTGATCGATGCCGGCATCAGAATAGCGGGTAGGGATGATATTGAAAGAAGCATCCACATAGCGCATATCATACATGGGGTAATAATGAAAGCTGACGAGGTCAAAATAAGCACCGCCGGTAAAAGGGTAGTCGGTGGTAACGCCACCACCAGCCGGGTTATCTGTATTGCGCAGCATAGCATCCAGGAAAGAAGGATAGCCAACACCACCCATTGATACATAAGCCGTAGGATCCACTGATTTAATTACTTCGTATGCAATGCGGAGTACGCGTATATAATTAAAAATCGGCGCTTTCAGGTTTAGCAACTCGCAGGGGTTCGGGTTATTGTCCCACCAGTTACCAGCTGTGCCCGGCGATTTCCAGCCATTGGCGCTGTTGTCAAAATCGGGTTCATTTACAATTTCCCAGAACTTCACGTAAGGCTTATAGCGGGTGACGGTATTGTAAATATAGAGGGCCAAGTAATTGTTTTCATTCACAGGTGTGCCGTTGGCGCCACCATCCCAGATAGGGAGGTACATATTGCTCCAAAGTTTAGAAGGCTCCGAGCAACCAGGATAAATGGTATTGTCTTTGTGCGCGGCGGTGGGGCCTTCAAACCAAATGGTATTGTCTTTTATACCCAGCCGGTTATAATAAGCAAACAGGTTTAGGTACACATCATAACCCCAGTCTGCAAAGAAAGTCTCCGGCAAAGGCTGGTGCATGGATTTAACACCCACCCCTTTTATATTTCTGCCGGGGTTACCCGCCTCAATATCTGCCATCGCAAATATGTTCCAGGATTGGTAAATACCCGCATTGCTACCAAACAGATAGTTGCCCGTATAAGGAGGCACAGCGCCGGGCGTATTTGCATTGAAGCTCACCTGTGCGCCGGCGCCTGGAACGATAAAACACAGTGTTATAACAAATGAGTAAAATTGCCGCATGCAGATGGGTTGAAGTGTTACAAAAATAATAAGGGGGAAGCTGAAAAAGGTACGAAAAACAGGATCAGCTAAATTGCAATTTCTTTGCCAGAAAGCAGGTTTTCAATGAGAACCGCGCAATCCCTGTTCAACATATATTTTGTAAAGCAACAGTCGGGCTATCGTCCTCAAAACAGTTGTTTGAGTGCAGCTTTTAAAAACGGTAGGGTAGGCAGGGTGCTGATGATGCCAAGATCCTGCCAGCGCGTGGTTTCATTGTCTAAAAATGCAAAAATTGCCTGGGGACTGTTTTTTTTAAAGAGGGTGCTGAAAACCTCGCTACCGCTTGCATATTGATGGGCCAGCACGTGCAGCAGTACCGCATCGTAAAACTGGTAGCGCTTTGCGGAACCACCTGGCTTATTTAACGGACCAAAGCTACCCTGCAGCAGCTGTTGCACAATTGCCGCTGTTTGTTTTTGTATAAACTGGAAAGTATATCCGGAAGAGGCCTTGGTTTGTCCGCCTGCAGTGCCAATATGGAACATGCCGTTGGCATACCAGGGAAACCTGGCATCCGTCATTGGTATTACGCCAAATTCGGTCGCGCTGATGGTATAATCCCGCAGTTGCAACTGGTGGTGGAGGTAGTTGGTCAACCCGTTGTTATAGTCCTCCTCCTTTAATAATTTTTCTGAGAACAAGGTAAACTCAACCAGGGCTTTGGTAGCAGACAACGGCAATACATACGCGAAAGTGGTGCCATTTGCCTGGCTTACCCTGAAGTCCATTAACGTGGCTTCCGAGGGAGTAAAAAACGGCGCCGGTGTTTCTATCATCCATCCTTTAAAATGCTGTAACAGGTACACGGCGTGTTGTTTTTTTATCGTGGCTTCGTCCCACAGAGAATTGAACACAGTTGCGCCCGGAAAAAAATGGGGTTGCCCGTCAATAGCAAGGTGCACAATATCACCTGCAAAAGAGAGTTGAGAAACCGTGCCGTGCACAATCTCTATACCGGCTGTATTTTTTATGCGCTGAAAACAATGGTTATAAAAATCAATGGCCTGTATCATTTTATACCGGTAGGGTGCGGTATCCAACTGCCGCGAAAATCCGGTTGCATGAAACCATAGCCGATCCCATTGTTTACAAACCACCGGTTCAAAAAAGCCGGGGCTGGCTTCCCAGAAACACCAGGTACGATCGTTGGTATGTTTGCCGGATTTATCAATCACCAAAATCCGTTTACCACCGGCAAGCCCTGCAGCTACCATACGGGTAAGCAAGCTTAACCCGGCACAACCCGCACCAATAAATATGTAATCGTATTTTTTCAAACTGGTGTAAATGAAAGGAGGTAGTGGTAAGGTTGTTGCTTTGTTGGCGGGCTAGCTACTGTTATCCGGGTGCAGGGTAGCGAGCTGCCAGCCTGCAATCTTTTGAGACAATGCCTGCTGCTGTTATTGGGTACGGCATTATTTTGACGACATTATCTGCCGGTCGCGCTTTACCTTCTCCCAATATTTTTTGGCCACATACAACATGCCGAATGATTCGCCGTCTTGCTTCTCCAGGTGTTTGTGGTGCATCTTGTGTGCCCACCGTACTGTTTTAATGTAGGTATTTTTGGAACGGGTAAACCATTTAATGCGCTGGTGAATAATAATATCATGCACCAGGAAATAGGCGGCCCCGTAGGCCATTATACCAAAACCGATTGCCTGTAGCCAATAGATGCCATAGACAGTACCGGCCAGTATACTGAAAAAACTGGGAATGGCAAATATGATGAAGAATGCATCATTGCGTTCAAAAAAGCCGGGGCCTTTTTTATGGTGATCTTCGTGGAGATACCAGAGAAAGCCGTGCATGATAAATTTATGGGTAAACCAGGAAACGGCTTCCATAAAAAAGAAAACACCTGCTACAATACCAGTATATGCTAACCAATGCATGTAAAATAAATTAAGCCAGTTCTTTAATAACAGCCTGTTCCGCTATCCACTTTTCAACCAGCGGAAAAGCAATGGCAAACCAGGTGGTATATTTTCCGGGATGCGTTTGCAGGGAATCCTTTATTGCCTCCAGGCTTTTATAACAATAATCATTCACTTCGTCTTTGTAAGGTATAATTACGCCATCGTATACGCCTGCAAAAACATGATCGAACTCGTGCTCGGTAAGCCCATTATCAAAAACTGAACGGTAAGTAAATTCAAATATTTTTTTAAGCTCCGCTGCAAATCCCATTTCAAATTGCAACCTGGTTTCTGCCGCGGGTAAGGTAGCTTCTCCTGGCATTGGGTGACTGCAGCATGCGTTGGTCCATAAACCGGCGCTGTGGTATTTTTTGAGCGAGCGTTGCTGCAATAACATTTCGCCTTTACTGTTGAAAATAAAAATGCTAAAGGCGCGGTGCAGCATCCCTTTACGGTGTGCTTCCATTTTTTCCATGATTCCTACCTGTTCATCCTGTTCATTTACCAATATAATATCTTGCTGTGTCAAATTATTTATTTTATCAAAGGTACGGAATGCACGCTACGGAACCTGTTCTCCTAACCTGTTAAAAAGCATTGTGGTGCTGGCTTTCCGAAGAATGTTCATGCTTGCTGTTAATGTTGCTGTTTCCTGTTCAGATCAGATTAAGCCTGTTTTTAACCCCTGCCCGTATAATTATAAGTGCTTTACTGTAATTGGGAATACGGATACGCTGGTGCAATATACTGGCTGGCTGCACTTTCCTTATTTTCCGGAACAGCGACAAATAATACTTAAACGCCACATAGACGCCAAAGCGGGCTTTTACCGGCAGGCGGAGCACACCTTTGTAAGCATCGTTAAAATCTGCCTGGATGTCTGCTTCTATCTTCATCTTTTCACTGCTGGTAAAATTGTTAAAATCGCAGCCGGGGAAATAGGTCCGGTTCATGCCATCGAAATCCGCTTTTACATCCCGCAGAAAATTTACTTTTTGAAAAGCTGCACCCAAGGAACAGGCGGGGGCTTTTAATTTTTCGTATTTCTCTGTATTGCCGTCGCAGAAAACGTGGAGGCACATCAGTCCCACTGTTTCTGCAGACCCATAGATGTATTCCCTGTATTCATCACAATCATAAGCGGTATAATTCAGATCCATTTCCATGCTTTTGAAAAAGGCGTCGATCAGTTTCAGATCAATACCATATTCATTCACGGTTTTTTGAAAACTGTTTAAAATGGGGTTAAGGCTGAGGCCGCGGGTAATGGCTGCATAGGTTTCCTGTTTGAATTGCGCCAGCAAGTCCGCTTTATCAAAATCGTGGAAGGTGTCTACGATTTCGTCGGCAAACCGTACGAAGCCGTAAATATTGCAGACAGGCTGCCGCAGGTCCTTATGCAGTAGCCTGATGGCGGAATAAAAAGAGGTGCTGTACTGCGCGGTGGTATCCCGGCTGCAACTTTCACTCACCTTATAAAATAAGTGCATCATGAAAAACCCGTTTTACTGTACACTATGAAAATATTTAATCACTTCGCCTGCTACTACTTCACCGCTGATTAACGACGGCGGTACGCCAGGTCCGGGTACTGTTAACTGCCCGGTATAAAAAAGGTTCTTTACTTTTTTACTTCTGCAGGAAGGTTTCAATGTAGCGGTCTGAAACAGGGTATTGGCCAACCCATACGCGTTTCCTTTAAAAGAATTGTATTCATTCACAAAATCACTCACGGAAAATGACTGCCTGAAAATGACGTGTTCTTTTAACGGTTCTCCAAAATGCTTTTCCATCCTGCTCATAATGGCATTAAAATAATGATCGCGCAAAGGTTCTGTATCTGCCTGCAGTCCGGCGGCCACAGGAATCAGCAGAAAAAGGTTTTCACAGCCTTCGGGCGCTGCGGTGTTGTCAGTAACGGAGACAGCGCTTACATAAAACATTGGATCAGTCGGCCATTTTTTATCAGTATAAATTTCCGCCGCATGTTTTTCAAAGGATGTATCGAAGAATAAGGAATGGTGTTGTATATTTTTGAGCTTTTTATTTAAGCCAACATAATACAAAAGACAGGAAGGCGCCATGATGCGTTTGTTCCAATAGCCTTGATCATAAGATTGGTATTGGGGCAGCAACCAATTGGTCTCGGCATGGTGATAGTCGGCAGCTACAATAACCGCATCCCCCAGCCATTCGTTTTTATCTGTTACTACCCTGCGCACTTTTCCATCTTCTATTACGAGCCTTTGCACATTTTGTTCAAATTCAAACTGTACGCCGAGGTCTAACGCTGTTGTGTACATACCAGCAACGATGCTGTACATGCCGCCTGTGGGGTACCAGGTACCGCCTACAATATCTGCATAGTTCATCAGGCTGTACAGAGCGGGCATGTGTTCGGGCAATGCGCCAAGAAACAAGACCGGAAATTCCAGCAACTGACGCAGCTTTGCGTTTTTAAAGAACTTGTGAATGTGTTTTTTAACCGAGGTAAAGACATCCAGTTTAAAAATGCCTTTTATAAAATCTTTGTCAATGAATTCTGAATAGGATTGTCCTGGCTTGAACACCAGTTTTTCTATGCCGGTTCTATATTTAAAAGCTGCCTCTGCAAGAAATTTATCCAGCTGCGCAGCAGCGCCTGGTTCCGTTGCTTCAAAAAATTTTTTCAGCAGTAATATGTCGGCCGGAATATCTGTAAAATCATCTTTCCAGTATACGCGGTAAGAAGGATCCAGTCTTTGCAACTGGTACAGGTCCGACACTTTTTTTCCGAACTGCGCAAAGTACCTTTCAAATACATCCGGCATCCAGTACCAGCTCGGACCCATATCAAACGTAAACCCATCCTGTTTCAACTGCCTTGCTCTTCCACCGGGTCCGGAATGTTTTTCCAATACAGTTACTTGCCAGCCTGCTTTGGCCATAAAGGAAGCCGCAGAAAGACCCGCAAAACCACTGCCTGTAACAATTACTTTTTTTGCCAATCTTTCTGTTCGTCACATATTTAAAAGCGTTGCACTTGTGCTTTTAGCAGCTTGCGTGCAAAGTGTATCCTGCTTTTGATGGTACCCAGCGGCTCGCTCAGCATATCTGCAATTTCATGGTATTTATAGCCGTCGAAGTACAACAAAAAAGGGTTCCTGAAAATTTCGGGCAGGTGATGAATTGCCTGCTGGATATCTTTCAGTTTCAAAATGCTTTCCGCGGCGTTGGCTGTTGTAACCTGTGCCTGGTTAAGCAAAAAGTCATTGGGCGTGTTATCAAAAATGGTGTTCTGTTTGGCTTTTCTCCTGTAGTTATTGATAAAAATATTGCGCATGATGGTATACAACCATGCTTTAATATTGGTACCTACATTGTACTTGTCTTTATTGGCAAGTGCCCTGAAAAGTGTTTCCTGGTACAAATCCTGTGCTGCATCAGAATCCCGGGTAAGCGTTACCGCGAATGGTTTTAAAAATTCCGAATTGTTAACCAGCATTTGATTAAATTCTAAAGATGCCATAACAATTAATGTTTAAGTATTTATAGTACAAAATTAAACACTATTTCGTGATAAAACCAAATTTGCGGCAGTAAGAATCTGTTAATTGCGCGTGATCCGGCGAACCATACTTTGTGTTTAATGTCTCATCGGGCAAATTGGTACAAATAATATACCGCGTTGTTGTGCCGGAATATTTGTCATTTGCACCATTTTTCTAAGTGCTTATGTGCCGGTTCGGGTATAATCTGTCCGGTTGAAGTGCCGTGTCGGCAAGCGATTCAGCGGTTTAGTCAATACGAGTTCCGTTTTTATTGTTTCCCCGATTAGACCTTTAAAAGCTGCTGTGCCTGAGCCGGATACCGTATTGTAACCCTACTTCAAATTTGTCTTTGCTACTTTTTTTATGGAAAAAAAGTACCGCAAAAAAACCAGTCGAAATCGAAAACAGCCCGATTTCGACAGCGGTCCCTGATGAAGCTTTTGTACAACTGTGCCTTCAACTCCACCAATTCTACCGAACGAGATCACCAAACCTAACTAGAACTCGTTCCAATGATACCAGTCGCTGCATAAGGCGCCTCTGCCGGTTCGGTTCCGGCGCTAGCCGGATTGCGGAGCAAAGAAGCGGGTGCAGCGCCGTTGCAGCGATGAGGCCCCGGCGGCCTGAGCCGAACCGCGCAGCAGATTTTCCGCCTTTGTTGGTGTTGAGCGCAGGCCAGCGCCCGG
>JBDSEV010000018.1:0-52516 GCA_039919885.1 Chitinophagaceae bacterium | reverse complement strand
CGGCTACCGCCGGAATCGAACCGGCTGAGGCGCCTTATGCAGCGACTGGTGTTATTGGAACTAGTTCTTCTTCGGTTTTATGATCTCGTTCATTATTGTGTATATGCGTTTTGGCTCAGGAACTGCTGCGCGGTTCGGCTCAGGCCGCCGGGGTCCCGTCGCTGCAACTATTGTTGTTTTATATTAATTGTTTAGTCGGCTCTCTGAAGCAGTAGAATTGGTGAAGTTGAAGTCACAGTAGTACAAAAGCTTAATCAGAGAACGATGTCGAAATCGGGTTGTTTTCCCTGCCCGACTCGTCATTCAGGCGGTGATTTCGACTGGCTTTTTTGCGGTACTTT
Source organism: Chitinophagaceae bacterium (assembly GCA_039919885.1). Taxonomy (GTDB): domain Bacteria; phylum Bacteroidota; class Bacteroidia; order Chitinophagales; family Chitinophagaceae; genus JACMLD01. The sequence continues at coordinate 52,175 of JBDSEV010000018.1, read as the reverse complement.
TTTTCCATAAAAAAAGTACCAATGACAAACTTGAAAATATGATTTTACAAATTATCATGCAGGAATCGGTGCCGGAGCTTCTTTCAGGGTCGGTGAGTTCTACCGGTATTCGGCGCAGTAGCCTTATGCAGCAACTGGTATCATTGGATCTATTCTAGTTTGGGTTGGTGATCTCGTTCATTATGGTGTATACGCGTCTTCGGCTCAGGAACTGCTACGCGGTCCGGCTCAGGCCGCCGGGGCCTCGCCGCTGCAACGGCGCTGCACCCGCTTCTTTGCTCCGCAATCCGGCTACCGCCGGAATCGAACCGGCTGAGGCGCCTTATGCAGCGACTGGTGTTATTGGAACTAGTTCTTCTTCGGTTTTATGATCTCGTTCATTATTTCCTATACGGGTCTGCGACAAGGTCTGTTTTACAATTATCATTTAGTCGTCTCTCAAACAGTAGGATTGGTGGAGTTGAAGTCACAGTAGTACAAAAGCTCAATCAGGGAACGATGTCGAAATCGGGCTGTTTTCGATTTCGACTGGCTTTTTTGCGGTACTTTTTTTCCATAAAAAAAGTGCCAAAGACAAACTTGAAAATATGATTTTACAAAGTATCATGCAGGAATCGGTGCCGGAGCTTCTTTACAGACTCGGTGGCTGGTACGGGTATTCGGCTCCGGCCGTCGGGGCCTCGCGACTGGTGTCAGAATTTGATCCCCGGCTTATTGATTTTGAATCGGGCTAGTTAGACATTGCAGGAACAGGAACGACTTCGTGGCTAACCATTTCGTTTTTCAGGAGTTCATAAATGCGCTCAAACTTTTCGAATTGCCGCACATAACCCTGGTGCTTCAACGCATCAGGTTCATAAGTATCGATCATTTTTTGCGTCCATTCTTTTTCAATTCCCATCGCCTCCATGCCTAGTTTAACTGCGCCGGAAGCAGAACTTTCCACAGCCCCGGACACAAGCACCGTACAATTGAACATATCGCAAAGCATTTGCAGCCAGAATGGACTTTGGGTAAATCCTCCCGTGGCATGTATCTGCGTGACGTTGGCTTTTTCCATCAAAATTTTACCAATACTATATACGCTGAACACAACTGCTTCTACGGCCGACCGTACCAGGTGCGCTTTCGTATGGGTAATGTCCAGCCCAAAAAAAACGCCTTTTGCATTAGAATTCCACACGGGTGCACGCTCGCCCAATATATACGGAATGAAGAGTAAACCATCGCATCCTGGCGCAATGGTTTCAGCCAGGTCAAGCAACTGCTCATGCGTTTCGTTTGTTTGCAGCAGGTTGTCCTTGAGCCACTGCAACACAACGGCTCCGTTATTACTCGCGCCACCAATGATATAACTGTGGTGGGCCACATGATAACAAAATGTGCGCATGTGTTCATCGGTACACACAGCAGACGTAACCATCCGCACTGCACTGCTGGTACCGATGGTGATGGCCATGGAATTTTTGGTGACGGCACCACTCCCCAGATTTGCCAGCGCTCCGTCGCTCCCGCCAATGATAAACGCAGCGTGTAACAGGTGCCGGCATCGTTTGTCGGAATAGAAATGACTCCCCGCCAACAGGTATTCTTTGTGAAATGGCGTTACCACAGCAGACAACTGGTGCAACTGCACCTGCACATAATCGAGGATGGGCTGATCCCATTGTAAAGTCTGGATATTCAAGAGGCCGGTGGCCGAAGCGATGGGCGTATCGATGATGTATTTGCCAAAAAGCCGGAAGTAAATGTATTCTTTGATGCCGATAAATTTATGTGCATGCGCAAATATGCCAGGGTTGTTTTCGCGCAGCCAAATCAGTTTACAAAATGGCGACATCGCATGAATGGGGACACCTGTTTTGCGATAAAAATCCTGCCCGGTGGCGGTATCGCGTATTTGTTCCGCAATTTCACCCGCGCGGTTGTCTGCCCATATAATACAATTGGTGAGCGGGTTACCGGTATCATCTACTGCCATGATGCTGTGCATGGCCGAACTGAAGCTGATGAGCACCGGTTTGTTCCTGCTGAGCGTCTCGGTAATTTTCCCGATACTGCTCAAAACAGCCTCCAGTATTTCATCGGGGTCTTGCTCACTATAACTTGCATGCGGATGCGAAATGGCATAGCCAACCGTTTCCCTGGCAATAATGTCTCCATTATCGGAAAACGCCACGGCTTTGGTAGAAGTAGTGCCAATGTCTATACCAACATAGAAGTTCATGTAACGGGAGCATTTTAAATTGGGAACCCGGAATGGACGCTGACGAAACGAATGCATGATTACGCAGTAGCGCAAACGCTGTTGTTTAGCCTGCTGGAATTGCGCTGCTGTATGCCACTACGGCAAAGTCCTGGTTCCTGGTTCCCAATAAATATTTTAACTCCACACCCGGTCGTGCGAACGTTTATCGTTCCATTCAGGTGTAGGTGCGAAATATGATTTATCGTTGGGTGATAAATGCTTTTTCACTTCTTCATCAATCAACTCAATTCCCAGGCCGGGTGCGTTCATCGGCACATTTGCAAATCCCTTCTCAAAAAGTTTACGACCATCGGTTGTTTTCACGATTGTATCCCACCACGGACTGTCTAGTGAGTGGTGTTCCAGCGCCAGGAAATTTTGAGTGGCAGCGGCACAATGTACATTGGCCATAAAGGAGATAGGACTACCGGCAAAATGCATGGCCATGGCAACGCCGTGTTCTTCAGCATAATCGCCTATTCTTTTTGTCTCCAGTAATCCGCCGGAAGAAGCCAAATCGGGATGAACAATATCTACCGCGTGGGCATCAATCAATGCTTTAAAACCACTTAATAAATAAATATCTTCTCCCGTAAGTACGGGCGTCTCCAGGGCATCAGACATGGTTTTGTACTGGTCTGTATATTCCCACGGCACCATATCTTCCAGCCATGCAAGGCGGTATTTTTCTACTTTTTTTCCGAAACGGATGGCATTGTTTAAATCAAAATGGCCGTAATGGTCAGACGAGAGCGGTATTTCATAACCGATGGCTGAGCGCACTTCTTCAATGATCGCAGCCATTTCATCCAGCCCTTTTTCAGTAATCTGGATACCGGTAAAAGGATGTTTGGTATTAGCATAATCCATGTATCCACCGTTCCACTGTCCCAGGTTTTTTCCCCAGAAATTGCTATTCACGAGGTTACCCGGCTTGCCTTTTATTTCACCAATGGAAATATCCATTTTCAGCCATGTCATACCCTGCACTTCCAGGCGATTTTTAATTTTGGATTTAAATTCTTCCATGGTCGGTGCTTCGGGTGTATCTGCATACATTCTTACCTTATCACGGTAACGCCCGCCCAGCAACTGCCATGCCGGTACATTATAAGCTTTGCCGCAAAGATCCCATAGTGCCATTTCTACTGCGCAAACGCCACCCGCCTGGCGCGATGGTCCGCCAAACTGCTTGATGGTTTTAAACAACATTTCTACGTTGCAAGGGTTCTGACCAAGTATACGGCTTTTCAGCATCAGCGCATAACGCTCATCCGCACCGTCCCTTACTTCACCCAGCCCATAAATGCCCTGGTTAGTGTCAATGCGGATCAGGGGCGTTCGTCCCACGTTCTGCAGTACACAAAAACGCATATCGGTGATCTTCAGATCAGACGGACTGGAAAACCTGCTGACCTTCTGTGTGCTCTGTGCAACCAGGTCTTCAATAGGGGATAGCAGAAAAGAACTGCCAAGCGCAATTCCGCCGAGGGTTGATTTTTTAAAGAACGCACGGCGGCTGTTCTCCTGCGCTGCTGTTTTATTGCTGATTGCGGCTTCCTGCGGTATCGGATCTGTAAGACCGATTTTTTTTAAAAATTTTTGTGATGGCGTCATGACAATTAATTTTAATGTCTAAATAAGTTATTACGCTAGGAATAAGGAATAACCGCTTAACCAATAAATTAAAATATGATTAGTGAATGCAGCCGGGCGGATATAAAACCGCCCGGTGCGTTCATGCGTATTAGCAGGAGTATAAATGATAATGGGTTTTATTTATCCCACCATATTCTTGTACTGAGTTTGTCCGGGCCTTGTTTTGCTACTGCAGCATTGTAATTGGTAGAATTAACAGACTGCTCAGAAGTTGGGTAACCAATTCTCCTGATAAAAGTTCCGTTCGGCACATCGGGGTTAGTCGGTTGTCCGTAAGGGTTAGGTGTCAATGCCGGAAATCCGCTTCTCCTGAAATTGGCAAAAGCTTCCGGACCATTCATAAAAGAGGAAATCCAATACTGGGTGTTGATCTGTTGCAATTCTGTAGTGGCAACAAGCGGGTTAGCAGCCACATAAATGTCCCGGTCTCCACCAGCCACGGCAGCGCCTGCGTCAAAAGCTGCCATCTGGTCCATGTGTGCCCTTATGCCATCAGCAAAATATTGCGCGGCGGTGCCGGCAGTTATCCAGCCGCGGAACTTTGCTTCTGCCAGTAACAAGTTGGTCTGGGAGGCAGTGACAAAAAATACAGGAGCAGATATTTTTGCAACCCTTCTTCTGTCTGCCTGGCTATAATCATAAAAGCTTGCCAGTCCGTCTGCGGTCGCTTTTGCTACGATGGTGCCATTGTCATATCCCATTGGCATACCTATTTGCTGGGCTGGGTTAGTAGAGCCTACTGCAACGGTTTGTCCGTTGCCCGAAGTAGCGCCCACATAACGTATGGCGATGGCCTGCAAGCGTGGATCGTTCGTGCTTTTTAGCTGGTCCACAAATGGTTTTGCAAGATAAAAATTCGCAGCTTCGGTACTGTTTAAGGTACCGCCGATAGGTTGGGTGTAATTGGCATCGTGACGCATCAATGCATTGTCTGCATTGGCAAGTATAACGCCGCCGGCAACTGCAGCCTGCACAGTCGATTGCGCTTTGGCTGCATCCACTTTACTAAGGCGCATACCAGCCCTTAGTAACAAGGAGTAAGCAAATTTTTTCCATTGTGCTATATTGCCGCCATATAATACATCTGACGTTTCGATGGCGCTTGACGCATTTAATGCCGCCGCTGCTTCGGTCAATTCACTTATTAGCTTGGGATAAATATCCTGCTGGGCATCATACTTTGGAAAGAACACCTGCGCTGTAAAACCGCCACCCGCTTCTGTATACGGAATATCACCGTATTCATCGGTTAAGATCATGAAAGCATACGCCTGGAATATCCTGGCCATATTGTACAGGTTACTCCGTGCACTTATACTTTTAGTGCTTACCACTACATCGTTTGTATACTTAATTACATTCTGGTAGTAACCGGTCCATAAAGGTGCATTGGTAACATCCCGGCTGTCCTGGTTAAAATTGGCGCCGGCCAGTACACCGCCGTTGGGCGATATGATTTGCTGAACAATGCCCATGTCATAAACTAGCGTTTTGGTAGGAAACGAAGTATTGATAACCGCATTATTTAATAACAAGGCAGGATCTAAAGTGGTAGCGCCGGTTTTATTTTTGTTCAAACCTTCCAGGCCTTTTTCGCAAGAGGCAGTAAATAGAAGGAATACCAGGAGCACACTATAATTGAATGTTTTTTTCATGATTGGTAATATTAAAATTTAACGTTTAAATTAAGTCCAATCCCTCTTGTTGTAGGAAGGCTGGGAGCTTCAAGACCCAGGTTATTGTCTGACGCAAAACCAAAACTTTCAGGGTCAATATTATCAACCCATTTCTTTATAATGAAAACGTTATTGACAACAAAATCAAGTTTTAAACCTTTTACTGGCCATTTAGCAGGAACATACTTTGTGAAGTCGTAGCCAAGACTAACCTGGCGGAGTTTCCAATACCCGGCGTTGTAAATAACCGGCTCAACAATTTGCTGTGAGCGCAAGTGCTCCCAATATGTCTGTACAGGCGATACCGCGGTATTAACGGCACCGCTTGCATTAACACCTGCTCCTACCACACCACCAACTCTGCCTTCGAGCGTCACTTTACTCAACCCTTCGCGTATGGCATTGAAGTTTGTTCCTGAAAGCATTTTACCGCCTAGTTTATAATCAATAAACACGGTAAGGCTAAGCCCTTTATAGTTAAACGTGTTCAGAAAGCCACCCGTCCATTTTGGCAATGCGCTTCCAAACAAAATTAAATCTGCAGTGCGTTGTGGCAACCCGTTGCTTTGGAAAATCCTTTCGCCTTTTGCATTCCTCGCATAACCATAACCCGCAATTTGCCCAATTTCTTCTCCTACCACTATCCTTGTCTCGCCATTGAACACGTGCGTGGCAGTTGTAATTTTTTCACCGAGTTTATCAGTGATAATACTTAGCACTTTTGTTTTGTTATAAGCACTGTTGGCAGTAAATTCCCAGGTAAATGCTTTTGTCTTGATTGGAACGATGTTTAACAATCCTTCAAATCCATTATTAACACTCTTACCGCTGTTGATCTTTGTATTCACAAACCCGGAGGCATCTGAGACCTGCACTGTTACAATCTGGTCCTTGGTTGTCTTTTTGTACGCAGTTAATTCAACCGTCATCCTGTTGTTAAAAAGTCTCATTTCCAACCCTGCTTCTAACTCTGAAGTGACACTGGGTCTGAGATTGGCATTGGGCACACTCGTTCCGCTGTTTGCAACCGTTACCGGAACGCCGGAAGGATTGTTTATAAGGTTAGCATTGGTGGCGTAAAATAATTGATCAGAATAAGGACCAACATCACCATCACTACCAACTTCAGCATAACCTACCCTTATTTTACCGAATGACAACCAGGGTATTTTATTCAAAGTTTCAGAGAATACATAAGAACCAGAAATGGAGGGATACAAAATACTCCTGTTTGCGGGTGACAGGGTAGAGAACCAGTCATTTCTTACTGTAGCATTGACATATAGAGTTCTATTCCAGGATATTTCTGCTGCACTATAAAGCGAATTCACTCCTTGTTCGGTAAGGGTATATTGTGGATCTTTTGCTCTTCCGTTTTGCACAGTATACAAACCGCGGATTACAAAATCAGTCACCTGTACATTGTTAATGTTGCTGGTGCGGCGCAGCTGATTGCCACCACCCAAAAGATTCACATCAAACTTTCCAAAACTTTTAGTTGCACTTACCAGGAAGTCGAGATTGGTTTCCCGGAACCTGCGTGATTCCTGGGTATATATACCATTTACAAAACCAGCCTGCGCGGCGGCCCTTGAAGCCGAACCGGTAGGGAAATTATTTACATCTTCATCGCGGCTCCAGTAATCCTGGCCAAACCGGCCCTGCACAAAAAGCCAGGGCAATACATTGTATTTTCCAAAAACGTTTCCGAAAATGCGGTCACGATTGATATTGTGAAACTGCTCCGCCAAAACCCAATAAGGATTTGTCCGGTTCATAAACCTTGAATAAATATATTCATTACCGGCAGCATTGTATTTGTTGGCATCCAGCACACTCAATGGCAGCGTATTGGCCATGGCCAGCAGCGTAGTGGGAATAGAATTATCCTGGTTGGCAATATTGGGCGGATTCTTGTTTACCTCTCTTGAGTAGTTAACATTTCCACCAAAGCTCATTTTTTCAGATAAATTGTAGTTGAAACCCAGGTTTAGACTTTTGCGGTTGAAACTATTGTTGGGTACTACACCCTTGTTATCGGTATTGTTTAAAGACATGTAAATGCCGCCTTTATCGCCGCCGGAAGATAAAGTAACGGTATTGGAAAAGTTTTGACCATGGCGGTAAAACTCTTTAATACGGCTGCCCTGCGCTACGTAAGGAACGGTGACGTTGTTAAACAATGTATACGTTGCGCCGGGCGTAATTTTTTCACCAAAGGACCATTGACCCGATGTAGGATTGGGCGTAGTTGGGCGAACACCATTTTCGCCCTGTCCATATTCCTTTTGGTAATCCGTATAATCGAGCGGTGTTTCGTTGGTGTAATTACCATTATACGATACCCCTATTCCTTTTCCTTTGTTGCGTGTTTTAGTAGTAACCATGATTACACCATCTTTGGCGCGCGAGCCATACAATGCTGCTGCGGGCGCTCCCTTCAGGATACTCATACTTTCTATATCATCCGGGTTAATGCTCGACAAACCATCGCCACCATCAGACGTAATACCGCCGCCTTTTACACCAGCGGACGCATTATCATTGAAATTTGTATTGTCGATTGGTACCCCGTTGATTACTATTAACGGGCTATTAGTGCCACTGAAAGAAGACTGACCGCGAATACGTATTTTGGAACTACCGCCAGGGCCGGTGCCCAATGAAGAAATATTCACCCCTGCAACTTTGCCCTGCAGGGCGTTAATTACATTCGGCGTCCGGTTAATAGTTAATTCATCCGACTTTACATTCGCAACTGAATAACCAAGGCCCCTGGCCTGTTTTTTAATACCAAGTGCAGTCACTACAACCTCGTCAAGGTTCCGTAAATCACGTACCATTACCACTTCAATCAATGGACGGCCACCTACAGGAATTTCCTGCGCAGCGTAGCCCACAGAACTAAATAACAAGGCTGCTTTTCCGGAAACATTAATAGAAAATGTGCCATCTGCATTTGTTGAAGTACCGATGGTCGTGCCTTTTACCGTAACCGTAACATTGGGCATTTTGTCTCCTTCTTTGTTGGAAACAGTACCGGCAACGGTTTGTGCATGAATGGAGAAAGAGAAAAGTGCAAACGTAAAAAATAATAACGTACGCATGCAAAAAGCTGGCTTACGGGGAAGCCGTAGTTCTTTTGTCATAATGGCAAGTTCGTTTTGAGTTAAAATGATTTCAGCAATCTTAGTGGCAACAATTTACCCGCCTGGGTAAACTACCACACTACAAAATAGCGCTAATAAAACAGTAATAACTTCCATTTTTTACCGGCGGTGCTTTTTGCACTTTTCTGGTTTGCAGCGTTTAGGCCACCGCGTAATATGAATTGGTATTGACCGATAGGCGCAGCGCGCCAGCCGCCGGGCATTACTTATCGGTTAAACTGGTATATATTGTTGAACTTTAGCGGAACGATTAAAAAACTTGTCAAGTCTAACAGTTAAATGAGCCAGTTTTTTCTGCAGCAACAAAAATCGGCGGAGCTCAATCCATTTCCGCATGTAATTGAACTGGCATGCCAGAAAATACAGCATATTCAGTTCAATTCCTTTGCACTCCGGCAATCTTCGCGGCTACAGATTTTCTATATTAATGAAGGCAGGTTTGAATGGATCATCAATGGCAAAGCATTTACGCTGTATCCGGGGGATACCGCCGTCATACTTCCGCAGCAGGAATTTGGCAGTGATAAGAGTTTTCTCGACCTGGGTATTATTTCATGGATAGCCCTGGCGCCTTTACAATTTACGGTGGCCGGCGATTTATCACTGGGTACCTGGAGCGGACTACCTAAAAATGAAACGAGGTCTATTGGGAAGCTATTATCGCTGAACCAGGTTTCGGTGTTGTCGAAGCTGGAAGCCGCCGGCCACATTTTACAGTGCATGCAAAAAGAAATGGCAGAACAGGAAATCGGGTACACGGTCCGCGTAAACCAGTTAATAGACGAATTACTGATAACCATTGTGCGGCACCTCACCCGCCAAAATAACCTGCAGCGCGATTTCCCACAAAGTTTCATGCAACTGGAGCAATCCTTGCGCAGCAACCTGGATCACCAGTGGCTGGTAGAAGAAATGGCAGTAATGGTAGGATTGGGAACCACCGCCTTCACAGAAAAAGTAAAAAATTATACCGGCTTTTCACCCCTGCATTACCTGATCAATATCCGCATCGCTGAAGCCATCAAATTACTGAAGAATAGCAGCAAACAAGTCACCGACATTGCACTGGAAACCGGCTTTTATTCATCGCAGCATTTTTCTACCACGTTTAAAAAATTAACTGGTTATACGCCGCGGCAGTTTAGAACAAACAATTCAAAAAAAATATAGTATTTTAAAATTTACCACCATGGATTGCATCATTACCATTGATATCGGCACCAGCGCTGTCCGCATTTTCGCTTTCGAAATGAACGGGACTGCCATTGGATTTGCAAAAGGGTCTTATCCTACCTTTCATACAGAACCCATCTACAGTGAGCAGGACCCGGAGCAGGTATTCATAACGGTATTGTATGTACTAAAGAACTTCCTGACGGAAAAAATCAATGCAAAAAAATATAAAGTGGCTGCCATCTGCTTCAGTGCGGCAATGCACAGCGTGCTGCCGGTTGATAAAAACGGGGTACCACTCGGCAATGCAATTACATGGGCAGACAACCGCGGCAAACAGGAAGCCGATGATCTGAAAAAGCTGCCCATGGCCAAGACGATTTACGACGCCACCGGTACGCCCATTCACCCCATGAGCCCACTGATTAAGATTGCGTGGATAAAACGGCACGACAAAGAACGGTTCAGCAAAACAGATAAATTTATTGCCATAAAAAATTACATTATCCAGCAATTAACGGGGGAATGTGTAATTGACTACAGCCTCGCATCGGCCACCGGCCTTTTCAATATTCACAAACTGCAGTGGGACGATGATGCGCTGGCCTATGCCGGTATCAGTGCAGATAAATTGCCTGCGGCAGTACCTGTATTCTATTCATCGTTGCAACTGAGAAGAGAATACCAGGTATCACTCGGCCTGCCGAAAAAAACAAAAATCATTATTGGCGCCAGCGATGGCTGTATGGCTACACTCGGCGCGGGCGTATGGGGAGAAGGTAAAGCGACCATTACCATAGAGCAAAGTGGTGCAGTACGGGTGGCAGGAAATAAAGTGATACGCGACAGCAAGCAGCGTTTTTTTAATTATTTACTAACGGAGGGCTACTATGTTTCCGGCGGACCCACCAACAATGGCGGTGTTATTTTTGAATGGTTTGCCAAACAGTTTGGGGTGTTTAATGAAGCGTATGGCATTGACGACAGTATACACCGGCTGATAAAAGATGCGATGCAGGCGCCTCCAGGTTCAGACGGATTATTGTTTCTGCCCTATCTTTTGGGCGAACGTGCACCGCTGTGGAATGCCAATGCCCGGGGCGCATATTTTGGAATTAATATTAAACACGAGCAAAAACATTTTATCCGCGCAACGCTGGAAGGCATACTATACGAAATCTACAGCATCGGTAAAATACTGGAAGAACACCGCGCCTTTAGTACGCTTTCAATTAATGGCAGTTTTGCAGCTTACCCATTGTGGGCCCAGATTATTGCAGATATGTTTGGCAAACCCGTTAGCGTAAACAACAGCTACGACAGCATCGGTACCGGCGCACTCTTGCTGAGCCAGACTGAAATGGGGCTGTACCGCAACCTGGAAGACGCTGCAAAAACGGTATCGCTACAGGCCAGCTATGAGCCAAATAAAAACGATCACCAGGTATACATGCGCTATTTTTCGGTGTTTGAAAAACTCAGTCATAAATTAAAAGATGAATTTGAAGAGATTGCGCTACTGCAAAATGTATAACGCGCGTACCGCGATCATACCTATCGGCATTCTATAACCGCAACAGCATATAATATGAAAAAAATACAATGGGGTATTATCGGGTGCGGCAATGTAACGGAAGTAAAAAGTGGGCCCGCTTTCAATAAAGTAAAAGATTCTGCACTGGTTGCGGTGATGCGCCGCAACGGAGAAAAGGCCGCGGATTATGCACGGCGGCATGGCGTTCCGAAGTGGTACGACGATGCACAGCAAGTGATTGATGATCCGGAGGTGAATGCAATCTATGTGGCAACGCCACCGGAAAGTCATGAAGCATATACACTGCGTGCATTCAAAGCTGGCAAACCGGTATATGTAGAAAAGCCAATGTCAACCGACAGTGCTTCCGCCAGGCGGATGTTGCAGGCGTCCATTGATACGGGTATGAAATTATGTGTAGCGCATTACCGCAAAGCACAACCGCGGTTTAAAAAAGTAAAAGCATTGCTGGAGGACAAAGCCATCGGCGATATCAGGATGATAGCGTTGCAACTGGTACAGCCGCCAGCATCATCGCTGATTGCGGTAACAGATGAAAACTGGAGGGTTAACCCGGCAATTTCCGGCGGGGGCTTGTTTCATGATTTGTCTCCACACCAGTTGGACCTGCTGCAATATTTATTTGGCAAACATGTGCAGGCGAAGGGCTTTGCGCGCAACCAGGCGGGTTTGTACCCGGCCGACGATCTTGTGATGGGCAATATTATTTTCAGCAACGGTGCGGTTTGCAATGGTTCCTGGTGTTTTACGGGTGCCGAAAATGAGGCGCAGGACAACATTTCAATCATTGGATCTGAAGGAACCATAAGTTTTGCCACCTTTAGTACCAATCATATCACCGTCAGCAAAAAAGGGGAGGAGCAGGTGATCAGGTTTGATGAACTGCCGCATGTGCAGCAACCAATGATTGAGGAAGTGGTGAAATATTTTCTTGGGCAGGGAGCAAATCCGTCCGCTGCTGAAAGTGCCGTTGCTACGATGGAGGTGATAGATGCATTTACCAAAGACAAAGGGGCGGGCAGGTAATGGATTGCATTTCTTAATTTAAATTGAAACAGCTTACCGTGATAAAAATTGCGCCTGATAAATGGAAACATTTTTTTGTAGGGATAGGATTGGGTGTTGTCCTGCAGGCCGGCGGCCGCTTGTTATTGCCCGCTCATGGCTGGCTGGTCACGGGCATCGTTTTACTTGTCATTGTTGTTATCAGCTATGGGTTTGAGCTCTACTCTAAGTTTACGGGGCATGGGCACTACGAGGTCATGGACGCCGTGGCGTCGGTTATCGGCGGGGTGCTGGGGATGGCACTAGGTGCCGGCTTAACCTGGTAAAGCGAAATATAGCAAAGGGTAGCGGAGGCGTTGAAAAACAAAGTATTATTCCCGATTTTTTTCCGCCTTTGTTGGTGTTGTGATCAGGTAGCGCAGCGCCGACACACCAACAAACGAGTGAGGGAAAGCCAGCAAAAAAACGTAGAACATCTGCGCTTCGAAAATTGAATAATCAGTAACATCCGTCAATGATGCCGTTGGTGAAGCCAACGCACAAAGCCGGGCACAACACCAACTGCGGCGTCGGAGCTAATGATGTGGAATTTTTAAAGAGTCTTCTATTCGATTCAACCGATAACCCGCTTCCAATTCGCGTTTTTGCATTTGTTGCATCTGTTGGTTTTTTTGGAATGCTTCTTTTTCTTCTTGCCTATATTTGTTTTCTTCCCTTTGACAACCCCTAATAGAAATAAATAGGACAATTAATGCTATAAATCCAGTTGCAAATACATTAGCCACAGAAGTTTTATTATTCCAAATGGATGTCGTGTAGCTAATATTCTCTCTTACAAAATCAACACCTTTTTTACTTATTTGAACTCTAATATCGTAATCCTTTAGATTTTTTCTTTTATCCCCCGGTAGTTCAATATCAAACAAATTATTCTGGAAGTCATGATAATTCAATATTATCAAATATCCATCTTTGTGCATTTGATTTAAAACACGAGTTACGAATGGCATTTGCCATCTTCTCCATTCTTCCCCTTTTTTAATGGGAATATTTTGCTTTTTTATTAAGAATTTATTTAACGAGGTTGGTTCTCCGTTTGGTGATATTTTATATAAATATTCGAGTATTTCACCTGTGAATTTCATAATTCAGTTTTAGGAACACTGAATATACAAAGAGATTGCTATTTCTATTTATTGTGGATTAGAATCGGGCAGCTATAGATCGGAAGTTTGCACTCCTTTTTCAGAAATATAAATGAGATTTAAGTTAACAACTTTATCCACTGGGAGTCCAAATATACTCCCCGGTATGCCTATCGGAGCACCCGTGTTTTTTCGCCTTTGTTGGTGTTGTGGCCAGGTCACGCAGCGCAGGACCACCAACAAACTCGTGAGGGAAAGATAAAAACCAAACGCAAAGCATAATGCACTTCCAAAATTGAATTGCTAGCATTCCTCAATGCTGCCGTTGGTTAAGCCAACGCACAAGGCCAGGCGCAACACCAACAGCGGCGTCTAAAAGAATTAACAATATAAATATTTTCATTATTCGGTTTTTAGGTCACCGAATATACGCAACCTACCTACAGGCAGGCAACCATATACGAGTTGGGGACAAGGGGAAATAACAGAGGCGTTCAATGCAAAAGGTTATTTTTTCTTTGTACTCTCTAAGATATCTTTAATACCATCTTGCCAAAACTCTTCTACTTTGTAAGTTTTTGACACTTCCCATTCGCCAGATCTAAATTTTGTATGAGGTTTAGAATATCTCAATTGAACATTATTCTCTTTTCCATCATATCCAATTTGAATATTTCTACCCTTAATTCTGTAGGCAATATGGCCTGACCCAAAGGAAAAAGGGGCATAGTATAGTTCTAGCAATTCAAACCGTAATTCCTTCTCTAATTTTACTTCAAACTCGGCGATTAAGTTCAAGAATACGCCTGATTCAATTTTCTCTTTTTTAAATATTTCGGCTAATCTTTCCCTTAGCGTTATGAATAAATTCAATTTCTTGCTTTTTTAGGCTTATCATTCTAGGTGCACTTAAAGATAGAAACCTTTTAACAAAAAGGCAGGGAGTTACCAGACCGCAGCTGGGCCGTTTTCTTTTCCGCCAAATCCCTGCTGTGCGGCTATTTAACATAATATAAATTATAAGAAAATAATCAAATTTGGGTTTGGGGGTATTAAGTGGTCAGCTGCTGCTAAATGCTGCAAAGTAGAAAACGCAGTATTTGTAGCACCGATCCAAAAGTGAAGATGGCGGCAACAACGCAGCATTTTAATTTAGCAGCACAATCACCGGCGATTCGCCCACGTCCAGTTGTACAGAACCATCCAGCACCTGGGCGGTTAGCACGTTGCCCAAAGGATCGGTATCGCTTAAACGAATAATCCTAACCGACTGGCTTTTACCTTCTGGCAGCTTTAAACTGTAATTTTTATTGATGCCGCCATTGGTGGTCGGACTAAACAGCACGAAGGCTTTCTGCGCCGGGTTTGCGCGGTTTTTAAGCCGGTAAATCCAGACCGGGCCGAGCTCCGTTAGCACTGCATCCGGCTGGTAATCGCCCAAATGCTGCACGTAAGCCGACCAGTAATACCAAACCGGATAAACTACGTTATTGGCCGGGCCGCCAATCATGCCGCTGGTTGCGTACGGTCCCTGCGCGTTTTCATCGTTGGTAGCACTCCGCATCATGTATTGGTTGTAGCCATCGAAACCCGACATGAACGCTGCTACCAGCGAACGCATCACCATAATACCCTGGCTTTGCGCTTCATTGTAACCGGGCAGCATGGGCGTTCGCTGCCATGAATGCTGGTTCCGGTCGTACCCATTTTCTCCCAGTATTAACGGAATACCCGGTAGTAACCGGTCGTGAAAAGCCCGCACTTTTTCCAGTTTTTCCCGCAGGTGGTCCTGCTCGGGACTGATGCCCCTGACGGGTGATTGCAGGTTGTTGGGTGCCGCATTGCTGTAGTAATGGTATTGCACACCACCTTCCCATATAAATTTTTTGTCTTTGCGCAATTGGCGGCAGAGAAAATACAACGTCTTTACGCGGTTGGTGTCCAGCTGTATCATGCCACTGGTCATAAGCTTGCTGTGCACGTCTGCATTGATGATGCCATGTCGTTTTCCAAGCCGGCCTTCGTGTCCATCATAATCGGCCGTTGATACCGCAAAATAATCCATCGGCGTCCAGTAATACTGCGTCCAGTACCCATCTTCTTCATTGCCATTCTCAAACCGATCCATCAAACCCAGCCCGCTGAATTTTGGAATTCCTTTTACATCCAGCTGGCTGCTGTCAATTTTGGTACCGCCAAACAACGCAGCCATCGTCCAGAATGTTTTTGCATGCCGCCCGTACGACAGCGGATCTTCTTTGTCCATGCCTGGCACAGTTACGGGTTTGTCCTTCTCATTAAAACCTTTTTGCTCCAGGTATTTCGGCAAGCCGCGAATGCTCATCCAGAGATGGTTGCCGCGCTGCCGAAGGCTGTCTGCATAGTATCGTAATTGCTGTTGCGGCGGTTGGTTCCAGGTATTGAGCGAGAGCTGGTTATTCGGGTAGGCATTAACGGTATCCGTATCAAAATAATCCATTTGCTGGTACAAACGCACTTGGTTAAAGGGTTGCAAAAGGCTGGGTGCAACATAATCGTAAGCATTGGTTCCGGCAAATTCACGAAGCGAAGGCGCCGGTAAACGCGGCAGCGGTTTTATCACCGGTGCTGCAATTTTTTGTTGCAGGTTACCGTACAACACCCACTCGCTGATTACGGATTTAGCACTGTTAAACCGGATCATTACATAACGGGTAACCTGGTTTACCGAAAAATTTTTCCAGCCCCAGGCTGCTGCATTGCCGCCCGTGGCATAGCCGGCCACCAATGTCCAGTTATTCATTTCGCCGGTGTACAACCATACACTGTCGGATGCCAATGCCTTATCGTAGATATAAAAATCAGACAGTTTGTAGCGGTCGTGCAGATCGGCCACAATGCGCAAACCCTTGCCGGGCGGATAATAAATACCCATGAGGCTGTTGGGCAAGGGCTGACTATTGGGATGCACGGTAGAACCGTTTGCAGGGTCGGCGTCTTCATCAAATAATTTCATGGGGTCTCCATTGCCGCTGCCTTCCGAACCGGACAGGTCATACACATCGTCTTTAGTGATGCCGGTTATCCGGTGCAAGGCTGCGTGGGCTGACCGACCGGCACCCGCCTGCCGGTAAAAAAATGCCTGGGCTGCATAAATAATAAGGACGGCAGCGCTGATGCTTCCCAATAACAATACAACCGACAGCAGGTTACGTAGCAATGGATGCGCAAAATTTATTTTCATGCCGGGCCGTAAATAAAAATTGACGGAGGATGGTTTTATACAAATCACTCCGTCAATATACACTAAATTATAATTGCATTATTTATAGCCCTTCGACCGCACCACGCTGCGCGTCATCTCGTAAAAAGCACGCGATGCATCTTTAAACTCCTCCCACTTTGTTTTCTCAGGGAAAAAAGCATTGCCCCATTCTTTTTTCCATTTGCCGGTAAAATATTTTAGTATTTCCGGATCTGTGGGGTTCACCACGTATTTAAAGTCGCCCTCCCATTCCACGCGATTGGTAATTAAATTGGGATGCGTTTTTTCAAGTATTTTAAATCCGATGGACTGCGTAGGAAGGTAATCCTGGATCAGTTCACCAAGGTCGTAGCCGTAAACAAAATCAATTTTACTTTTATCCACCATATAAGTAATGTCATTCATCTCGTGAATGATCCATTTGTGCGATTCGCGCGGAAAAAGGTATTCGCCCAACAACGAGGGCGTTTCCATAAACCCTCTTTTGGCAACGCGGAACTGCTCGGCCATGAATTTTTCAGGATTCTCTACATGTTCCAGCACCTGGCAACAAATAACATAATCAAACTCTTTGTCCTTGAAAGGCAGGTTCTCCCCGTCTGCTTCCATAAAGGTCTGGTTCTTCAGCACTTTTATATCGCCGCTGCGATGGTAATTGGTATCGGTGTATTTGTCTACCACTACGTTTGAGCGCGGATGGGGATTGTGCCCCCCGCCCACTTCCAGCACACGGTCGGTAGATTTGATATTAAGGCTTTGTCTGTTTCTTGGGTTCCTGATTTTCATTCAAAACAAATATTTGGGGGATCATTCAGTGCGCAATGCGCGCGGCGCTAAGATAATTATTGTTTATTAATAACGCAAGTATCAGTAAATAAATGGGTTAGGAATTAAAAAGTCAAAAATTTGCAGTAAAGGGTGAAAGGTTTAAGGCAGGAGGCTTAAGGTAAATACAATTCAAAGGTGAAAAATTAAACTATTGTGGCGGGAAGGCACAGGCCAATGGTGGAAGGCAGCCGGAACGACTATCGAACGCAAACAAGTATCATGTATCCGCTACCTGGTAAAAGCCAAAAGCCTGGCATTGTTCTCATTTCTATTTTTTACTTTTTACTTTAGCATTTCTATTAAACACCATGCAATTAAAAGAACAACTATTAAAAGAACACAGCAAGGCCAACTGCAACAAAATTGTGCGGTGGATTGGTAAGGACCAGCAGCGGTTTGATGAATTGTTCAGGCTTTTTTTAAGTGATGAATACCGGCTGGTACAGCATGCCGCCTGGCCAATAAGCTATACCGTGATCGCACACCCGCAACTGATAAAAAAACATTTTAGCAAACTGATCCGTAACCTGTCGAAGCCCGGCATCCACAACGCGGTTAAACGAAATACGTTGCGGCTGTTACAGGAGGTCGAAATCCCCGAAAAATTTCATGGCCTGTTGATGGATGCGTGTTTTAAATATATTGCCGTACCCGGCGAAGCCATCGCGGTAAAAGCATTTTCGCTGACGGTGCTTGAAAAATTAGCTAAACACTACCCTGAAATTATCCCGGAAATACAATTGTTGATAGCCGACAATTACGACCGGGCATCACCCGCTTTCCGATCAAGAGCAAACAAATTTTTGAAAAGCAAATAAGACGAAGCGCCTGCTTCGCAGAAAAACTGGATGTTGCGTAGACAGCGGAGCGGCCAGGACTGCCCCATCAAACGCCTAAGTATTTCTTGTATCAGTTCCGCGCAATTACTGTATCATAATCGATACAATTTATATTTAAAATATTTATCCAATTGATTGATAATTAATCTCTTGCTGGGATGGCATGTTTTTCCCTGCAATTTGGGCTTACCTGCAGTACCATGATAAAAAATTATTTCAAAATTGCCCTCCGGAATATTGTCCGTCACAAAGCCTATGCAGCCATCAATATTTCGGGACTGGCAATTGGTATGGCTTCCAGTATCCTGATACTGCTTTGGGTTCAGCATGAACTGAGCTTCGATCGGTTTCATGCCAATGCAAAAGAGCTGTACCGCATCACCTGCAGCGCAGGCGATTTCAATGCGGCCGTAAACCCAGCGGGCATGCCGGCCGGTTTGAAAGCGGAACTGCCGCAGATAAAAAGCTTTTTACGTCTCAGCCATCCCAATACCAATATGCTGGAGACCGGAAACCGCAAATTCACTGAAGAAAAAACTTTTTATGCTGATTCCAATTTCCTGGCATTTTTCTCTTTTCCACTTCTTGAAGGCAACCCTGCTACGGCCATGCAACGCCCCGATGCGGTCTTGCTGACGGCAGACATGGCCACCAAATATTTTGGCAAGCAGGATGCGATGGGCAAAACGCTGCGCAAGAACAATGGCGACTATGTAACCGTTACCGGTGTGCTGGCAAATGTTCCTGCCAACTCACATTTGCAATTCGATTTTATTTTCCCGATGTCAGCGATTGCACAGCAGGACAACGATCTTAAAAATAATACCTGGGCAAACTTTAATTTCTATAGCTACGTTCAACTCGAGAAAAACTTTGTTCCGTCACCGGCCGCAATGCTACAGCTCGACCAGCAAATGGCCCGCATATATAAAAAACATCAGCCAGATGGTGTAAAAGCGTTATTTCACTTACAACCGCTTACCAGTATCCACCTGTATTCGAATTTGCAGGTAGATCTGCCCGGGCATGGCAATGCCCAGTATGTAAATATTTTTTTCATGGTAGCTATTTTTATTCTGGTGGTGGCTTGTATCAATTTCATGAACCTTGCCACAGCCAGGTCTGCGCGCAGGGCAAAAGAAGTTGGTCTTCGCAAAGTAGTGGGGGCATTGCGCGGTCAGTTAATCGGTCAATTTTTAGGGGAAGCGTTGTTTATTTCCTTTTTCGCGCTGGCCGTGGCCATTTTGCTGGTGGTGTTGTGCCTGCCCCTGTTCAACAGCATGGCAGGAAAAGATTTGACAATTAATTTGCTCGATGGAAAAATATTGCTATCGCTTTCCGGTATCGCACTGGCTACGGGCCTTTTATCGGGCAGCTATCCTGCGCTTTTTCTTTCGGGGTTTACGCCGGTGAAAGTGCTCAAGGGAAATATAAAATCGATGGGAGGAAATTTATTATTTCGAAACGCCCTGGTGGTTACCCAATTTGTTGTATCTATTGTATTGCTGGCCGGTACCGTGGTTATCTACAACCAGTTAAAATTTATAAAAAACAGGAACCCAGGTTTCGCAAAAGAGAACCTGCTGTACATGCCCATGACAGGCGAGTTTTGGGGTAAGCAGCAAGCTTTAAAAACTGCGCTGCAGGAAAACCCGTTAACCAGTGATTTTGCGATTACTTCCGAGCTGCCGGTGAACATCACCAGTGGCAATACCGATATTGTGTGGGAAGGCAAAGACCCGCGCGCCCAGATTGTAATTCCGTCGCTTGAAGTAAGTGAACATTTTATTGATGTATTCCAAATGAAATTACTGGCAGGACGTGGTTTTTCCACGGATTTTACCGCCGATTCAAACAACTACCTACTCAACGAAAAAGCGGTTGGTATGATGGGTATGCAGGTAAGCAACGCGGTGGGAAAACCCCTTTCCTTTAATGGCAAACAAGGAACGATTATCGGCATAGTAAAAGATTTTAATTTTAAACCCATTCAACGGGGCATTGAGCCATTGGTGTTGCGATTGAATAAATGGGGCGGCACGGTAATGATAAGAACTACACCGGGCAACACGGAAGCCACCATTAAAGTTTTGTCGGCCATAAGTGCACGGCTCAACCCCGCATACCCGTTTTCCTATAATTTTCTTGACCAGGACCTGGCAAATTTATACAAGGGCGAACAGCAGATGGGCAAAATATTTAACCTGTTTGCCGTGCTGGCCATTCTTATTTCCTGCCTGGGCTTATATGGATTGTCTGCGTTTATGGCGCAGCAGCGCACAAAAGAGATTGGTGTACGAAAAGTATTGGGTGCTTCCACTTTCAATATTGTGTATTTATTGTCCAACGGCTTTACCCGCCTAATCCTGCTCGCCACTGCCATTGCTGTTCCATTGTCGTGGTTTGCCATCAGCCGCTGGCTAAACAGTTTTGCCTATCACATCAACCTGAGCTGGATTATTTTCGTTTGTGCATCACTGGCAGCATTGCTGATTGCATGGATTACCGTGAGTTACGAGTCCATTAAAGCCGCGGTGGCCAATCCCAGCAAAAGTTTGCGTAGCGAATAGTATTTATTCACTGCTATGCTTTATCAACCTGCCCGCAGTACTGTTTTTGTGCGTACCACCACTTCTGATCCTTGCGCAACAAATACAGAAGCCGGTGTGGCATTGTCAAGAAACGCAAACGCGGCACCGTAGAAGTCTTCAAACTGACAATCTATCTTATAAGCATGTACGGGATAGGTATTCCAGACCGGATGTTCTACCGCGTACTGATTGGTGACCACTTCACTAACTTTGGCATATCCGTAATAATGCTCAAAAATAAAAGCTTCCGCTGTATCCGGTTCAATGGGCCAAAGCTCGTTGGTAACCCGGGTGGAAATCAAATTATCTTTTCCTTTCCAGCGCCAGCTGTAATCCAACAGCAGGTCTTGGCCTGTTATGGCAATAGCATGTTCCATTGAGGTGGACACATATTTTTCGTTGTAAATATTATTGGCTACCCATGCAATGGCAGCCTTTGGAACTATTTCACTAATGAAAACAACCCCCCTTTGCACGCTGCCGTCTTCGGCAATATGCTTCACATAAAAACGCAGGTTCACTTCCGGGAAACGTGTATGAAAAGGGATGCTGAAACCCTTTAATTTTACTTCTTCAAACATAAAAGCCACCAGGCTCACATAGCATTTTCCATTGTAATAGTCCAGTTCGGTAAAAGCCGGTAAATATGGTTCCAGTATAGTAGGCTCAATTTCATAATTGGCCATAATAAGATTTTTCCACGCGGCAGTCAGAAATATTTTAGTACTCCCCATTAAATCAATTTTATTGTGGAACCGGCAGCGGTTTTGGTTTGCCTGATCCTGTTCCTCTAAATATAAGTCGCAACGACTGATCGCGGGTGATGTAATTATACAGCCAGTTGCAAAACACAAAAAAACGGTTTTTAACGCCCAGTATCAACATTAAATGGAGGCCCATCCAAATCATCCATGCAAAAAAACCACCGAAATGCAATTTTGGTTTTGGTATATCCACCACTGCGAGGTTGCGTCCTATGGTAGCCATACTCCCTTTGTCGAAGTACTCAAATTCATAATGCAGGGCAGATTTACTTTCCAACCGGTGCAGGTTATCAGCCAGCGTATCAGCCTGCTGCATGGCCACCTGTGCCACCTGCGGATGACCTTTGGGGAACAGCGGTGTTTCCATATAGGCTACGTCGCCAATGGCATAGATGTTTTTAGTACCCGTTACCAGGTTGTGCCGGTCTGTCTTAATCCGGTTTCCTTTGGTAATAAAATCAGGCTGGATACCTGCCGGCACGTTGCCCCTGATGCCTGCGGCCCATATCACTGTGGACGTGGCGATGGTATCACCGTTGTTGAGTGTTACCGTGGTACCATCGTAGTTTTTCACCACCGTATCGGTAACCACTTGTACCCCTAATTTTTCCAGGTATTGCCGGGACTGCATGGAAGACGCTTCCGACATAGCGCCCAGCGTTTTTGGCGAGCCTTCCAACAAATAAATTTTCATTTCTCTAAAGTCAAGTTCCGGGTAATCTTTTGGAAGCACATAGGCGCGCATATCTGCAATGGCACCAGACACTTCTACGCCCGTTGGGCCGCCACCTACTACTACAACGGTGAGCAGGCTCGTGCGCCTGGCTGCATCGGTTGCAATACTTGCATCCTCAAAATTTTGAATAAGGTGATTGCGAAGTTGCAAAGCTTCAATGGTAGACTTCATGGGGTATGCATTGGTTTCCAGTTCGGCGTTACCAAAAAAATTGGTGCCCGCACCTGTTGCAATCACCAGTGCATCATATTCAATATCCCCGTTATCAGTCACTATCCGGTTCTCGGCCGGCAGCACTTCCCTTAGTTCACCCAGGCGAATACGTACGTTGCTGCTTTTATGAAAGGCCTTCCGCAACGGAAACGAAATATTACTGGCATCCAGCCCGGCCGTAGCCACCTGGTAAAACAGGGGTTGAAACTGGTGGTAGTTGAACTTATCGAGCAGCGTAACTTCAAAGCCCGGTTTATTATTCAGGTTTCTTGCAAGCCGCAGCCCGCCAAAACCGCCTCCTACTATAACAACTCTCATGGTGGTAAAATTTAAATGCGGTACAAATTTACAAAACTTTCAGTAATTATTGAAACTTTAATTAGTACCGGAGAACACCGGACCAGTTGTAAATTATAAAGGCTGCCCCGTATACCGCCATAATAATCAACGCCTGTGCCGGAAAAAACGCGCAGGTGAGCAATGAGAGTATGCCGATGGCAATGAGCAGCAGCGAAAAAATGTTCCGTTTCCTGGTTTTGCCAATGCGGATTGGGTAATCAATTTCTCCCAGGGGAAGCGCGAGTGACAGGCTGACCAGGCCTGCCGCGAAAAAGCTATCATCATATACGGTGCCGCTGGTTACCGGCGTAAACAAGGCGAGGCCAAGTATGAGAAATCCACTGAGGATAGCCGTTACTACGCTGATGGACGACCATTTTTCAGTAGGCGTCAATGCATATTTTCCATCGGGGTGAAAAAGCAGGAAAAAATTGGCGATCGAATTCATCGTCCAACTGCCAATCACGAACAACAGGTACAGGCCGGCCACCACCCATACAAGGGCCGCTGTGCTGCTGCTTTGACTGAAAATGGTTATCAGCACCCTGAAAATGATGTACAACAGGATGGGCATCACCATTTTCAATCTTTTACCCTGGTTGTTTACCCAGAAAGCATATTGCAATAACCATTTATAAGGTGGAATTTTAGATTTGAGCGCTTCCTTTAACCCGCTCTGCGCATTTTGCATGACCGGGTTTATGCGTAATGCTTCACGAAAGTGCATAGCAGCGTCTTTGTGCTTCCCTCTTTCCAGCAGGTTCCAGCCGATGGTGGTGTGCGTAAATTCGCTGTCAGGATTTTGTGCCAGCGCATTTTGCATGGTCGCAAAGGCCTCATCCGTTTTCTTAAGTTTATTAAGTGCCATCGACCGTGCATTGAGACAGGTAATATTATCTGCTTCTATGGCAAGGCCTTCGTTTGCTTTTTCCAATGCGGCGGCAAATTGTTTGTCGCCCAGCTGCACAAACGACAGCAGGCCATAATACTCCGCATTGTACGGATTGAGGCGAAGCGCCGTTTGAAGGTTATCGATGGCCAGGAAGGCATTGTCGTTCTGGTAATGACCAAATGCGTGGAGGTAAAAATAAAAACTCTCTTCCGGGTTGCCGCGGATGGCCTGCTGAATAACAGCAATACCCTGGTCGAATTCTTTCCGGTCGTAGAGACAACGCGCCAGCAGGGACAACGCGTAATCGTTGTCGGGCTCCTGCTCCAGGAACTGCTTTATTTTTAATTCAGCGTCTTTTGGCCGGCCCTGATCCAGTAACAACCGTGCCTGCTCAAGCATGATGCTCATTTGCTATTTTAAATTTCAAATTATAAATGCTGAATAGAAACACACCATTTAAACAATAGCATTCACCATTTAAAATATTATTTCTTCATCTTCATATACTTCAAAATATCATCATATAAGCCCGACTCATTGGCGTAGAGCGCGTAGTTCCGGGCAGTGGCAAACCATTCTGCCGTAGATGGCCGGTGCTGTTTAGCGGCCTTCAGCAAATCCTTCGTCTGGATGGGCTGAATGCTGCCTGCTTCCATCGAAGCCTGCAATTTTTCTTCCGTGGCAATGTCTACCAGCGCATTGATATCGGCGCCGGAATAGTCGGCTATGGCCTGCGCTACTTTTTTTATATCGATTTCTCCTGCCGGTTTATTCTTCAACACCGACTTCAAAATTTCCTCCCGGCTTTTTTCATCGGGCGGTTCCACAAATATGATCCGATCGAACCGGCCGGGCCGCCGGAACGCTGCATCCACGCTCCACGGTGCATTGGTGGCAGCCAGGATAAGTACACCCTCATTGTCTGCCCCCACGCCATCCATTTCTGCAAGAAATTGGTTGATGACATGGCGCATGGCAGATTGTTTTAAATCGCTGCGGCTGGCGCCCATCGCATCCACTTCATCAAAGAACAATACACAGGGCGTGTTCTGGCGGGCCAGTTCAAATATTTCATGCAGGTTTTTTTCGCTGTTGCCAATCCACATATCCAGGATATCATGCAGGCCGATATTAATAAACTTTGCATCAATTTCACCCGCAGCTGCCTTGGCGATAAACGTTTTACCACAGCCCGGCGGGCCGTACAATAATATGCCGCCGCCTATCTTCTTACCAAAAGCCTTGTACAACTCGGGGTTTTTCAGCGGCTGAATAATTTTTAAACTGATCTCATTTTTGATTCGTTGCATACCGCCCACATCCGAAAACTTCACTTTGGGCTTTTCCATAAAAAACATACTGTCTTCATCCGGAAAATCATCGTCCTCATCCGCCATTCCCACGCCAGTGTGTGAAGGCATGCGCAGGTAATTGTCAATTTCTTCGTCTTTAAAAGAAGGATTCGCCGCAATGATACGCTGGTACACCGCACCGGCTTCCTGCATAGAATTTTCTTTAATCAAACATTTTACAAAGCGGATATTGTCTTCGGTACTTAACTGTTGCTGCAACTGCTCGTAAATAATAATAGCCGCAGAAAATTTGCCGGTATGATAGTAGCAACTGGCCAGCCCGATCTGCGCCCTGGTATTGCCATAACTTTTTTCCAATACTTCCGCAAAATGCTGTGCAGCCTCGGTGTACATTTTTTCCGCCAGCATTAGTCCGGCCAGGTGCAGGCGCAACGGTATATTGTCGGGCGACAGGCCCAATGCTTCTTCTAAATTTTTGATGGTTTCATTCATGCGTAAAGGTATAAGGCTGACGATCTAAGGTTTAAACGCAAGGTTTAGGGTGTATGGAAAAAGGCGAGCGGATTGCTGCTGCTAATAAAGCAATCTCACTTTGATGGTATCTTTTAACTCTTTCAGTAACTGCAAAGCCTGGTTCGACAATTTCTTATCTACGTCCAGCACTACGTAGCCCACCTCGTCGTTGGTCTTCAGGTATTGCGCCAATATATTGATGTGGTGTTGTGACAGCGCCGTATTAATGGCAGACAGCACGCCCGGTACATTGTTGTGAATATGCAATATCCGATGGGTGTTTTCCTGCGGCGGCAGGCTAAGCGACGGAATGGTATGCGAGCCGGTACTGCTGCCCATTTCCAGGTATTGGAATAATTTATTGCTTACATCTTCGCCGATATTCATTTGTGCCTCTTCTGTAGATCCTCCGATATGTGGCGTGAGAATTACATTGGGCAGGTTCTGCAGTGGCGTCTGAAACGTGTCACCGTTTTTCTCTGGCTCCCAGGGAAAAACATCAATGGCTGCGCCGGAAATATGCGTCTCCTTAATGGCTTTGGCAAGCGCATCCAGTTCTACCACTTCACCCCTTGCATAATTAATAAGGATGCCCCCTTTTTTAAAATATTTCAGGTTGGTTTTGTTAATTAGATTTTTGGTTTGTGCGGTATCGGGAACATGGAGGGTAACGATATCGCTCTGGCTCAGTACTTCTTTGAGGCTCTTCTTTGAAACGGCATTGCCCAGCGGCAATTTGGTAACCGTATCATAAAAAAGAACTTTCATACCAAAGCTTTCTGCAAGTATACTCACCTGGGAACCGATATTGCCATAACCGATAATACCCAGGGTTTTTCCACGTAATTCATAACTGCCTTTGGCTTCTTTTTTCCAAATGCCCTGGTGGGCAGCGGTGTTCTTATCCGGTATGCGGCGAATAAGCATTATTGCGAGCCCAATCACCAGTTCCGCCACACTACGTGTATTGCTATAGGGTGCATTAAAAACTACCACCCCGTTTTGGCGGGCGCTTTTTAGATCTACCTGGTTTACCCCAATACAAAAACAGCCAATTGCCTGTAATTTCTTTGCAGCATCCAATATATTTTTGGTAATCTGCGTTTTGGAACGGATGCCGAGCAGGTGTACATCCTTAATTTCTTTAATCAGTTGTTCCTCTGACAATGCGCCGCCCAGCTTTTTAACAGATGAATAACCTGCATCTTTAAATTGCTTTACGGCCGCATCACTGATATTCTCCAGGAAGAGAATATTGATCTTTTCTTTTGGGTAACTGGTGGTCTTTTTTTCGGTTGCCATGTAATCGTTGACTATTTTAAGCCGCAAATATCCTTTATTCACATCATACAATAAAAAACAGCTGTTAGCATTAATATAAAGTATAGCATTATATTTGTAATTAGGAGTTTATAATCGTTTTAGCATGTTCCTTTTAAAAACCACCATACCTTTTCTGGCAATTATATGCCTGCTCACCGCCTGTAACCAGCAGGCCAAAACACCGGTGCCAGCTTCCCCCGACTCAATGGCATATGCGCCCGCCAGTCCGCAGGCAATTTCCAAACAAAAACTCCGTCACTATAACAATGCATGCAGCAGTTTTTTTGATTCCCTTTTATTGCGGAGGGGTGCTTTTAACGGAAGTATTCTTGTAGCCAAAGACGGCAATATTGTGTATGAAAAGTATGCGGGATTTTCCAACCTTTCTACCAAAAAAGATTCGTTGGGCATTAACAGCGCCTTTCACCTGGCGTCTGTTTCAAAGACCTTTACGGCAATGGCAGTGTTAAAACTATGGGAGCAGGGCCGCTTAAACATTGAAGATTCTCTTGGTAAATATTTTCCAAACTTTCCATACCGCGGTATCACTATTAAAATGTTGCTGAACCACCGCAGCGGACTTCCAAATTATGTACACTACCTTGAATTGAACGGCTGGGACAAACGCAAAATGGTTAACAACGTGGATGTGCTCACCTCTTTATACATGATGAAGCCGCCGCTGGAGTTCCCTTCCGGCAAACATTTCAGTTATTGCAATACCAATTATGCACTGCTTGCGCTGGTAATTGAAAAAGTATCCGGTCAGCGTTATGCTGATTTCCTGAACCAGACTTTTTTCACGCCCCTGCAAATGAGGGACAGTTACGTTTTTTCATTAAAAGACACGGCCAGGGCAATGCCTTCGTTTGAATATAACAACCGGCCATTTAAACTGGAGTTTCTTGATGCAGTTTACGGCGATAAAAATATTTACAGTACCGTGCGCGATATGCTGAAGTGGGACCAGGCCCTGTATGCCGGCAGCCTTTTTAAACAAGCCACGCTGGATTCGGCCTTTGCCGGTTACAGTTTTGAAAAACAAGGCAAGCGCAATTACGGACTGGGCTGGCGCATGACGTTCCTGGACAATGGTAAAAAATTACTTTACCACAATGGCTGGTGGCATGGCAACAATACCGCGTTTATACGGCTAACAGATGAAAAGGCAACCATCATTGTATTGGGGAATAAATTTAACCGGCGCATTTACGCGAGCAAACACGCTGCTGATATTTTTGGTAATTATATGCAAAACAACAATAGCGGAGAAGAATTGGAGAATACTTCTACTGGTGGTGGAGAGCCCACTAATGTTGCCAAAATCCGCGGCCGCCGCCGTCACTAAAACGTTCCACACTTTAGGCAACAGTATATTATAATTTACGGCACAATGGGTAAGGCGATTGTAAAAAAATGCCTGGTGCCCCTGCCCTGTTCACTGGTTTCCGGCATTCCTTGTTATCTTCAGTACATGTTAATTCTCTCCGCGAAACAAATTCACGACTGGGACAACTATACCATTCAGAACAAGCCGATAAGTGCAATTGATTTAATGGAAACTGCTGCCACCCGCTGCCTGCAATGGTTGCAGCAGCAAAACATGCTGCACCAGCCTTTCCATATTTTCTGTGGCAAAGGCAATAATGGAGGCGACGGACTGGCACTGGCAAGAATGTTGTCGATTAAATCCATAAAAGTAATTGTGTATATTATTGAACTCGGTCAAAAAGGCACGGACGATTTCCAGGAAAACCTGGTTCGGTTGCAACAGACCGATGTTTCCATCCATTTTATTCAATCCCCTGAGCATTTTCCGGCGATACCAAAAACAGCGATTATTGTTGATGCGCTGTTTGGTACGGGCCTTAACCGGCCGCTGACGGATTTGCCTGCACAACTGGTATCTCACATCAACAACCTTGGCAACACGGTCATTGCTATTGACATACCCAGTGGTTTGCTGGCTGACAGTACATCCGTCGGCTGTACCATCGTAAAAGCCCATGTTACGCTGAGTTTCCAATGCCTGAAGATGGCTTTCCTGATGGCAGAAAACGAACCTTATACCGGGCAGGTACATGTGCTGGACATTGGTTTGCTAAACAATTATCTCACCGGGGTACGCTACGAAGCAGTGCTGGTTGAACCAGAAATCATCAAGGCCTTGTATCGGCCGCGCCACCGCTTCAGCCACAAAGGCACCTTTGGACATGCAGCGCTGATTTGTGGAAGCTACGGGTTTATGGGGGCCGCCACTCTAGCCGCGAATGCGTGCCTGCGCGCGGGTGTTGGCAAGCTTACCTGTTATATTCCCACCTGTGGGTATACCATTATGCAGTTGGCTGCGCCGGAAGCGATGAGCAGCACTACCGCGGGCGACCATTACATTGAATCCGTAGCCCCCCTCGAAAAACATGACGCGGTAGGCATCGGCCCGGGCATTGGTGCACACGAACAACATGCACAATTGCTGGCCGGCATTTTTGCTGACTATAAAAAACCGTTGGTCATTGACGCAGACGCACTCAATACACTTGCCAAACATCCAGCCTTGCTGCCTGCCATTGCCCATTTCTCAATACTGACCCCCCACCCCACGGAATTTGACCGGTTGTTTGGAAAATCCGAAAACGATTTTGCCAGAATGCGCCTTGCACAGCAAAAGGCAAAAGAGTTCCAGGTGATCATTGTACTCAAGGGCCACCGAACGTTTATTGCGATGCCGGGCGGTAACGGATTCTTCAACAGCACGGGCAATCCCGGAATGGGAACCGGTGGCAGCGGCGACGTACTAACAGGCATCCTTACTTCATTATTAGCGCAGCAATACCCGCCGGAGCAGGCGGCACTGTTGGGCGTTTACCTCCACGGGCTGGCAGGCGATTTTGCAGCTGCACAGTTAAGTGAAGAAGCCATGATTGCCGGCGATATCAGCCTGCACCTCGCCGATGCTTTCAGGCAGTTAAAAAATTAAAAAATATTTAATGTGCTGGGCGCAAATCCTGCGCATAACTTTTACAAAATAAATTCAGGCATTAAAAATGCTGGTAAGTGCTCATGTATGCTGTTAATGGCTAAACAGATTTTAATATGTTTGCAAATGCTGTTCAATTTACCTAAATTGCTTTCGTAAAACATTTCTTACTTCTACTAGTGCAAGAATGTTTGACGATAAGTGAAAACCCTTATCTTTGAGTCCCGGTTATCTCCATTAAACCTTCCATTAAACCTTTGTCTCAGTTACAATTCATCTGGTTTGCCTTACGGGCATTTATCAACTTTAATCGTAAACATGATCACAACACTACCGGGAGAAAAATGGAAATTAATAGCATTTGACTTTAAGTTCACAAATGACTATGAGTTGCAGGTATCTAATCTTGGCCGCCTAAAGGCTTTTAACAAATTTTCTGATGGTGATTTGCTGCAGGGGTCTACCATCAATGGGTACCGTATTATTAGGTTGAAACTGTATAAGCCAAAAGACAAAAAAACAAAAGACATCCTTACTGCGCAACACCAGCAGGTTCTTTCCATGCAGGAAAAAATAAATGCAAAAAAGCACAGTATGTTGTCGATGAAGAAAACCGATCCTGCGGCAAAAAAACTGAAAACAGAAATTGCGGATGCCAATGCTGTTATTAAAAACATGAAAACAGCGTTGAGAAAAGCACGGCAGCTGGATATTAAAAACAGGACCATGCATTATCATTCGCTGGTGCACCGGCTTGTGGCGGAATATTTTTGCAAGGCAAAATCACCCAAACATACCGTGGTGGGTCATCTTGACTACGACAAGATGAACAATAAAGCCAACAACCTGAAATGGATGACGCCGGAGGAAAATTATAAACACCAGCAATCCAGTCCGTACGTGATAGCCGAAAAGAAAGATCGGATAACGATTTACAAAGACCATCCACGCGGCGCTAAACTAACGGTGGATAAAGTAAAGGAGTTGAAAAAATTGATCAAAGAAGGGAAAAAAATAAAAACGCTGGTAAAAAAATTCAAGATCACGGATACCCAGATTCTTCGTATTAAAAGAGGTGAAAACTGGGCAAGCGTAGAGCCGGCAAAATAATTTTTGAAGCGGGGTTCTTTTTCAACAAAAAAGGACACGGCATATTATATTAAAAAACAGCAATCACGGATTGCTGTTTTTTTAATGCCCGTCAACGATATAATTTTTTTAAATGCTGTTTTATCTGTCTGATTAAATACCCAGCGACCTTGCCTATACAATGTTTACCTCCCGTTCCAGCTGAACACCAAATTTTTTATGCACGGATGTGAGAATCTCGGTACTCAGATCGTAGATAGCTTTGCCCGTTGAATTGCCGTAGTTCACCAGTACCAGCGCCTGTTTGGCATGACAGCCAGCATCTCCCCTTCGATAACCCTTCCAGCCGCACTGTTCAATCAACCAGCCGGCGGCAAGTTTTACTGTGCCTTCTGCTGCGGGATAACCGACCACCGCTGGATATAATTGTTTCAGCGACTCGAATTTTTGAGCACTCACCTGCGGATTTTTAAAAAAGCTACCTGCATTGCCGGTTATGGCCGGGTCGGGCAGTTTAGACGTGCGGATACGTATGACCGCGTCTGAAACGGCTTTTATTGTTATATCACGCACACCCATTGCATCCATTTCCTGCACAATAGCGCCATAACTAGTATTGAATACCGGGTCTTTGCGCAGTCGCAGTGTAACGCTTGTGATAGCAAATTGTCCTTTGTATTTTCCTTTGAAAACACTTTCGCGGTAGCCAAACCCACAATCAGCCAATCCAAACCTGGCCACTGTCTTTTCTTGCAGATGAAATGCTTCGAGTTCGTGAAAAACATCTTTTATCTCTACGCCGTACGCACCGATATTCTGCATGGGGCTGGCGCCCATATTACCTGGTATTAGCGACAGGTTTTCTACGCCTGCCCATCCATGGTTAATACAGTACAAAACGAACTGGTGCCAGTTCTCTCCCCCGCCGGCTTTGATATAAACAAATGCTTCGTCCTCCCCAATCTTTTCAATACCGGTGATTGTATTCTTCAGCACCCATCCATTAAAATCGCCGGTAAACAGCATATTGCTGCCGCCCCCCAGGATGAGTGTGGGCATGCCCATATTCATTTTCGTCAATCCTTCCAGCGCATCTTTGTCTGCAAAAGCAGCAAAAAATGCGGCACGCACATCAATTCCAAAAGTATTGAACGCTTTAAGTGAAGTATTTTGCTGAATTTGCATTTATATTGCTTCAACAGGCAAAATACATAAAAATATGAGAGCAATTCTTATCGGCGCAACCGGGTTAACCGGCGGTATATTGTTGAAACAATTGCTTACCGACCCTGTTTTTTCACATGTCAAAATTATTGGGCGAAGAACGACGGGTGTAAAACATACTAAACTGGAAGAGTGCATCATCGACTTTAATGATGCGGCTGCCTTTGAACAGGCAACTTCCGGTGGGGACGTGTTATTTTGCTGTATCGGTACCACACAAACTAAAGTAAAGGGTGATAAAACGGCGTACAAAAAAGTTGATTTTGATATAGCTGTCAATGCAGCCAGGTATGGTGCCCGGAATGGCCTCTCCAAATTCCTGCTAATCTCTTCGGTAGGTGCCAACGCAGCCAGTTCCAATTTTTACCTGCGGTTGAAGGGGGAAACAGAATCGGCAATATTGAGCCAGCCAATTAACACGGTGTATATCATGCGTCCTTCATTGTTACTGGGCAACAGGAAAGAACCAAGAATAGCTGAGCGGATTGCGCAGCCCGTCATGCAATTTTTTTCACGCTTTCTTATCGGCGATATGGCCAGGTACAAAGCCATCGATGCGAGCGAGCTGGCGTCTGCAATGCGGGCTGCTGCAAAAGAAACCACTACAGGAAAGTTTATTTGTTCGTATGTAGCAATTAAAAAACTTTGCCGGAAAAATTAAGGGAAATCAGTTGTAAAGCAGCATTTAAAACTGCAGCAGGAAAGACGTTCCCTCGCCCTCCGTACTTTGCACCTGCATGGTGCCTTTGTGCAACATCATAATTTGTTTGCACAGGCTCAGACCAATACCGCTCCCATGCTTTTTGGTGCTGAAAAAAGGTATAAAAATTTTGTCAAGCACTTCTTCCGTCATGCCCGTTCCATTGTCGGTTACTTTTACAATCGTCTTTTTATTATTGGCAACATACGCAGATAAGATAATACGCGGTTCTTCTTTTTCTTTTACCGCTTCAATGGCATTTACCAGCAAGTTTATCAACACCTGTTCCACCAGGTTGGTATCGGCTTCCAGCTGCAGGTCAGTATCTTTCAGAATAATTTCCAAATCAATGTTTTTCTGTTCAAGGGTGGGCTGCATCAGGTGGTGCAGGTTTTCAAACAAATTACGAACGTAAACTTTCTTTAGGTTCAGGGTGGTAATTTTGTTCAGGTTCCGGTACGTTTCCGCAAACTTCAGCAGTCCCTCACTCCTTCTTTTAATGGTATCGATGCCCAGTTCCAAATCATCTACGGCGCCCGTTTCATTGTCTAGCAGGTGAACGGATTCCTTCAGGCGGCTCTTCAATGTTTCTGCAAGTGAGGAAATGGGTGCAATGGAATTCATTATCTCATGCGTCATTACGCTCAGCAGTTTTTGCCACGCTTTAGATTCCGTTTCATCGAGCGCTTCATTCACATTCTGAAAAGCGATAAGTTTAAATTTTTTACCTTCCGTTTGAAAAGCAGTGGCGGATAACAATATTTTAAAAGATGACTTGTCGTGGTGGGCCGTGGCAATTTTTCCTTCTCCCGGTTTAAGCACCAGGATGCTGTTGTATAATTGAGTGTCTCTCTTTTCCAGCGAATGAATGGTTTTGAGGTAGGGCAGCTGCAGGAGGTTTTTTAATGATTCATTCATCCACACCACTTCTCCGCTTTCTTCCTGGTATGATAAAATTCCGGTATCTACCAGTTCCAGGATTTTTTGGACATACTGGTACTGCGTTTCTTTTTCTTTGCTGATAACTTTAAACGTTGAATTGATTTCGTTGAATCCCTGGCGCAGGGGCTGTAAATCCACCGGCGCATGCTTTACATCAAAATAACGGGAGAAATCGCGGTAATGCACAGACTCCACAAACTGGTTAAGTTCATCATGCGCCTTTTTCTGAAACTTATAAAAATCGACGAGCTGGTATAAAATAACTGGCATGAGAATCACCAGGTACACATACTGTCCTTTAACCAATAAAATAGCGGCAGCGCTCAACACCACAAACAGCAGCACTACCCTGCTCATTATCCGCCATACAGTCGTTTTAAAAAACATCATCAAATAAGTTCAAGAATAAAAAATCAAAAAGTAATGCAAAAGTAAAAAGTAAAAATTCAAAGTAAAGCCATTAATTGAAGATTTATGGTGTGTGGTACTCACCCAGCGGTAAACAAATCATGAAAACAAGGCAGTTTTCAATTTTCACTTTTGAATTTTTACTGTAGCAATTAAATATCGTACTTACTCAGTCTGCGGTACAAAGCCGTGCGGGTTAATCCCAACTCTTTTGCTGCCTTTGAAATGTTGCCGTTGTTTTTTTCAATGACCCGCAGGATGGTGTTTTTCTCAATCGCGCTCAGTTTTGATTCAGCCGGTTCTTCATCCTGCACCCCGGCACTTTCTATGGGCGAGAAGATAATGTCTTTCGCTTCCAGTACATTTCCGTCACTCATTATAACTGCTCGCTCAATACTATACTGCAATTCGCGGATATTGCCGGGATAATGGTAGTGCAAAAGTTTTTCCAGTGCTTTTTCATCAAACTCAAGCACCGGCTTCAAATATTTGTTGCTGTAAATTTTACTGAAATGCCTGGCCAGTAAAATAATATCATCTCCGCGTTTACGCAATGGCGGTACAACAATTTCTACGGTGTTAATGCGGTAGACCAGATCTTTTCGGAAACGTGTTTCATTGGCCAGTTCAGTCAAAGGCACGTTGGTGGCACAAATGAGCCGGATATCCACGGGCGTCACCTCATTAGAACCCAACCGGTTAATTTGCCTATTTTGCAAAACACTTAATAATTTTGCCTGCTGTTGCAGTGTAATATTGCCAATCTCATCTAAAAACAAGGTGCCGCCACTGGCAGATTCAAACCTGCCTACGCGGTCTTCTCTTGCGTCGGTAAAAGCGCCTTTCTTGTGCCCAAAAAGTTCACTTTCAAAAAGCGTTTCTGTTAAGGCGCCCACATCCACTTTTACAAAGGGTTTATCGGCCCGCATGGAATGCTGAAAAATCGCTTTAGCAATTAAATCCTTGCCTGTTCCATTTTCTCCCAGTATAAGTATGTTAGCGTCCGTTGGTGCTATCTTTTCGACCTTAAATAATATCTCTTTTAAAACATCACTTTCGCCAATCAGTTCTTTGTTGGTGAGCGATTCAGGTTTGGGCAGCGTGCTTCCGGATTTCGCACTGTTTCTTTTGAGCGCCTCCTTGATGGTATCGATCAGCTTTTCATTGTGCCAGGGTTTTACCACAAAATCGGCCGCGCCTTCTTTCAGCGAACGCACGGCAAGGTCAATGTCGCCGTACGCCGTTATCATGATAACAGCAGCCGCCGATTTAAACTCCCTGATCTTACGTAACCAGAAAAGCCCTTCATTACCGGTATTGATGGAGCTGTTAAAATTCATATCGAGCAGTATTAAATCGTACGGCTGCTTCGACAATTGCGCACGGATGTTCTCCGGATTTTTTTCGATGACCACTTCCCGCGCTTCCGTTTTCAATAAAAGCCGGACAGCGGTCAGTACATCGGTATCGTCATCAATTACCAGTACAGAGGCATTTTTAAGATTCAAAGTGTATAATTTAATTCAATGAGGTATTTTTTTTCTATTGCCCAACAGCTTGTTGAATGGTGGTTAACCTAATAACTTATGGACAACGGCTGGTTTCTACAATTATACCACAAATGCAAACACATGATAAACAATTTTTAAGAACTATCAGGATAATTTCAGGTTGTATCAAAAACGAACACCTTTTGTAACATTAACGGACAATAACGAAAGCCATCGTAGTATAATAAACTGAAAATCATAGCGGTGGCACACTGGCACATTCTTATCTATAGAGGTGCAGGAAGTTGCTCATGTTGTTTGTTAAGCTACGCCCTTGCCAGAAGGGCGTAGCTTTTAAAAAATTAAACGTATTTATTAAAATGGACAGAGTTATAGCAAAAAGAAGATGGTCGACCAAGCGCTTGTTAACGATTGGCGGCATAGTGGCAATTGCGGGCTTGATTGGTGCCAGCTACTATTTTACATCAGGCAAATCAAAACTGAACCAGGATACAGACCGGCTCACCATTAGTGAAATTAAAAAAGGGCCTTACAAAGACAATATCCCGGTAAACGGCGTGGTGTTACCGTTGACCTCTATTTACCTGGATGCTACGGAAGGCGGCCGGGTGGAAGAAAAGTACGTGGAAGATGGCGCTACCATGAAAAAAGGCGAACCCATTCTGCGCATGTCCAACACGGATTTGATGATGACCATGATGAGTCAGCAGAACACCGTGTACAATACCCTTACCCAGATGCAAATTAACCAGAATGCAGCTTCGCAGAATACGGTTACAAAAAGAACATCCATGGCAGATGTTGAAAGCCAGTACAACGAAGCAGAACGAATCTATAACCTGGACAAGCGCCTGTATGCAGAAAAAGCAATAGGCATGCAGGAGTTTAAACAAGCTGAAAACAACTACAATTACTATCGCCAGAAAAAACAATTAACCGAACAAATCCTGTCGCAGGATTCAGTGTCGCGCGCACAGCAGGCGGCGCAGGACAGGCGCTCGTACCACGGTTCGCAGGAAGCGCTCAGCATTATGGAAAAGAAAGTAGGCGATCTCATTGTACGTGCGCCGGTAGATGGACAGCTCACTTCCCTGGATGCGGAAATAGGTGAAAATAAAAACAAGGGACAGCGCCTTGGCCAAATAGATGTGCTGAACGGATTTAGAGTGCGGGTAAACGTAGACGAACATTACCTGTCGCGCATTTTTGTTGGGCAGATTGGCGATTTTACGTTCGCCAACAAATCCTATAAACTGAAAATTAAAAAAGTGTTTACGCAGGTGCTGAATAATACTTTCCAGGTGGACATGGAATTTGTGGGCGATGTGCCACAAGGGATCCGCCGCGGCCAGACCCTCCAGATTGTACTGGCACTGAGCGATGAAACGGTGGCTACCCTATTACCGAAAGGCGGTTTTTACCAGCAAACCGGCGGCAACTGGATCTTTAAAGTAAGTGAAGATGGAAAGACGGCTACCCGCATAGACATACAACTCGGCCGGCAGAGCATCGATTACTATGAAGTGCTGGGCGGTTTAAACCCCGGCGATAAAGTCATCACCTCCAGCTACGAAAACTATGGCACCATACAAGAACTGGTACTAAAAAAATAAGTCAATCAACAGCAGGCTTTACCATTAATCGAAACCTTCGTTTTTATGAAACATAAAATAATCTATATCGTCCTTGTGATTATATGCATGTATTTCCCCGCAGCCTCCCGGAAATGTGTTGCGGTGGTTGCAGCGTCGAAAATTAACAGCGACTTGCGATTGGCCGAACATCCGGAAGATACTGTGAGTAACCTGCCCGTATCTGTTTTCAGCAAGCTGATAATAAATATGTAACAAAATGGGTGGAAAATGCGTCACACTACACACAAACCAATTTTTTTTCGCTAATAGTCTCGCTAATAGTCTAATACCAAATATTTCAATCTAAACTGTAATAAGATGATAAACATTACCGGTCTCGAGAAAATCTACCGCACAGAAGAAGTAGAAACCGTGGCATTAAATAAATTATCCTTCGAGGTAAAAGACGGTGAGTTTGTTGCCGTAATGGGCCCGTCCGGCTGCGGCAAATCTACCTTGTTGAATATTCTGGGTCTGTTAGACGATCCCGATGAAGGTAGCTTCTTGTTCAACGGCATTGAAGTGGCTAAGTTTAACGAACGCAAACGGGCCGAACTACGCAAACGCAATATCGGGTTTGTATTCCAGAGCTTTAACCTCATTGATGAATTGACCGTTTTTGAAAATGTTGAACTGCCCCTGATCTACCTTGGCATTAAAAGTGATGAGAGAAACAAACGCGTGGAAGAAGTACTGGATAAAGTACAAATCATGCACCGGCGCAACCACTATCCGCAACAATTATCCGGTGGTCAGCAACAGCGTGTGGCCGTTGCCCGCGCGGTGGTAAACAAACCAAAGCTGATACTGGCGGATGAGCCTACGGGTAATCTTGACAGCAGCAATGGTAATGAGGTAATGGAAATGTTAACCGACCTCAACGAACAGGGCACTACAATTATAATGGTTACGCACAGTGAGCACGATGCACGATACAGCCACCGCATCATCCGGATGCTGGACGGACAAACAGTAACAGAAAATATATTAGTATAACCGCAACATATAGCCGTAGGCCACTGGTTGTTCACCTGAGGGTGCAGCAATTAGGTGCCAAAGGTGTACAGTTGGCAGCTAATTGCGTTCTTCTATGCTCAAAAATTATTTCAAAATAGCCTTTCGAAACCTGTGGAAACGAAAGGGTTATTCGGCCATCAATATTCTTGGCCTAAGCATCGGCATGGCAAGCGCCATGCTTATCCTGTTGTGGATACAAAACGAACTCAACTATGATCGGGGTTACGAAAAATCGGACAGGCTGTATACGATGTACAACCGGGATAAATTCAATGGCGAGATGTGGGCATGGAATTCGACTCCTAAAATAATGGCGCCCACCATTAAACACGATTATCCGGAAGTGGAAGATGCCGCCAGGTTTAATAACAGTACTTTTCTCGTAAGCGTGGGTGAAAAGAAACTGAATGTACGCGGGGCATTCACCGACAGCAGTTTTCTGACCATGTTCAGTTTTCCGCTCATTTCCGGCAATGCCACCAGGGCCCTCACGGGCAAATATTCCATTGTGCTTACGCAAAAAACAGCGAAGAAATTATTTGGCAATGAAGACGCCATGGGTAAGACTGTGCTGATAGACAGCAATGCAAACTTTACCGTAACTGCCGTGCTGAAAGATCTACCCAATAACACTTCTTTTGATTTTGAATACCTGTTACCCTGGGCCTACATGGAGAAGCTTGGCTGGAACGATAAATACTGGGGTAATAACTCAGTGAAGACCTATGTATTGCTGAAACCAGGTGCTTCCCAAATTGCTTTTGATAAAAAAGTTAAGAACATTACTACCAGTCATTCTGATGAATCGGAACAGGTTTTCTCTTACCCGCTTAGCAGGCAACATTTGTATTCTAAAAATGAGAACGGCCGGTTGGTGGACGGACAGATTGAAACCGTTCGTTTGTTTGCCATCATTGCAGCATTTATTTTATTGATTGCCTGTATCAATTTTATGAACCTTTCCACGGCCAGGAGTGAAAAGCGGGCCAAGGAGGTGGGTATCAGAAAAGTTTCCGGCGCACTACGGAGCAGCCTGATTGCGCAATTTATGGGCGAAAGTGTTTTGCTTGCTGCCATCGCCTTTATTTTTGCACTCATCGCCGTGCAGTTAAGCTTGCCGGCTTTTGGGCAGTTGGTGGGGAAAGATTTATTTATTGAGTATGGAAACCTGTTGTACTGGACTTTTGCAATCGGATTTATCATCTTTACCGGCGTGCTTGCAGGCAGTTATCCTGCATTTTATTTATCGGGTTTCTCCCCGGTGAAAGTGCTGAAGGGCACTTTCAAAAAAATGAATGCCATTGTAACACCCAGAAAAGTTCTGGTGATATTGCAGTTTACATTTGCCATTATTCTTATCATTTCTACCATTATTATTGAACACCAGATAAAATATGCTCAAAACAGGGATGCCGGATACACTAGAAATAATTTAATCTTTACTATTTCTCAGGGTGATGTTGATAAAAATTACCTGCTCATTAAAAACGACCTGCTGCGCAGCGGTGCGGTAACATCGATTTCAAAATCTGCCAATCCCATTACGCAACGCTGGAGCGACGGGTGGGGATATTCATGGGAGGGCAGCACGGAATCTGATAAAAAACTCGATTTTACGAGGCTGGGTTCAGATGCTGATTTTATAAAAACCATCGGTGTAAAACTGAAAGAAGGACGGGATATTGATGTGTACAATTTTCCAACGGACAGCACTGCTATTATGCTGAATGAAACTGCCGTTAAACAAATGCACCTGAAAAACCCTATTGGACAAATAATAAGGAATGGCGACCATAATGCGCATGTGGTGGGCGTGATAGAAGATTTTATTCTTGAATCGCCTTTTGAAAAAACAGTAAATCCCATGATGATAATGGGCCCTGCCAGTGATGTATTTGGGGTGATACACATGAAACTTAACCCGGCAAATGCGACCGCTGTCAATATCGCAAAAACAGAAAAAATATTTAAGCAATACAATCCGCAATATCCGTTTGAATATGTTTTCGCTGATGAATCGTATGCAAAAAAATTTAAGGAACAGCAACGCACAGGTACACTGGCCACCCTATTTGCGGGACTAACGGTTTTTATTTCCTGCCTTGGCTTATTTGGGCTCGCCACTTATATGGCGGAAAACCGGATTAAAGAAATTGGGGTGCGGAAAGTGCTGGGCGCTTCTGTATTAAGTATTACATCATTGCTTTCAAAAGACTTTCTGATACTCGTAATAATTTCTTTGGTTATTGCCTCCCCGGTTGCATGGTGGGCCATGGACAAATGGCTGCAAAACTACAGTTACCATGTGGCAGTAGAATGGTGGGTATTTGCTGGGGCAGGTATTGTTTCGATAGTGATTGCATTGGCCACAGTCAGTTACCAGGCAGTAAAAGCAGCCCTGGCAAATCCGGTAAAATCATTACGAACAGAGTAATGGTAATATAACACCGGTCGCACAGGGCCATAGCACCAGGAATACATAACATGAGAATAATCTATGCAAGTAATTCACTGCCCGATATAAGATGACGTGGCACCAGGTCGATGGCAAACGGGCTGCTTTTTACACACACTAATTCTAGTATTATGATTAAAAACTATTTTAAGCTGGCGATACGAAACTTGTTAAAACAACGGTTTATTTCTTTTATCAATCTTTTCGGCCTAACGGTAGGCCTTACCTGCTGTTTACTGATTACAGTTTATGTGCTGAATGAATTAAGCTACGACAGGTTTAACGCCAATGCAGACAATGTATACCGCGTAACCCGCAGCTTTAACAACGAAAATGGCGTGGTGTCCATTAAACTGGGAACGGTTGCGCCGCCTTTTGGATATTATCTCCCCGGCGATTTTCCCGAGATTAAAAAATTAACCCGCCTGCTGGATGCAGGCATGGGTACGCTTCGCTACAAAGAGAAGTTGATAAGTGAACCGCATGTCTTTATGGCGGATGAAAACATGATGGATGTATTTTCTGTCAAAATGCTGAAGGGCAATCCTGCAACCGCATTGCTGGAGCCATATACAGTAATGATGACAGCAGAAACGGCTAAAAAATACTTCGGCGACGAAGAACCGATGAACAAAGTAATCAGGTACAACAACCAGATTAATTTAAAAGTGACAGGCATCTACCAGGCGTTTCCCGAAAACGCTCATATGCACCCCACTATCATGGCGTCTTTTAATACCTTAAAGGATTCGCTGGTTTATGGTGAAAAAAATCTCCGAACCAGTTGGGGCAGCAATTCATTTTTTACTTATATCCTTTTACCGAACCACTATGACCCCAACAAAATGATTGCCCGCTTCCCCGCATTCCTGGACAACCATATGGCGGACCAGTACGGTGGAAAACAGCCTTCCAAATTTACCAGGCTGGAGCTGCAGAAGTTAACAGACATACACCTTTACTCCCATACTGATTATGAAGCAGAACCAAACAGTGATATTAAACGTGTGTATATTTTCGGGGCGATTGCCTTTTTTATATTATTGATTGCATGCATTAATTATATGAACCTTTCTACCGCGCGATCAGCACTGCGTGCAAAGGAAATTGGTATCCGTAAAGTAGTCGGCGCCAGGAAAAAAGAACTAATTGTCCAGTTTTTAAGCGAATCTGTATTGATTTCATGGGTGGCAATTATGATCGCCATTGGCCTATTATATGCAACTGTTCCCTGGCTAAATAAGGTAAGTGAGCAGCACCTGTCTGTTGCTATTTTATACAAATGGCAGGTGCTACTGCCCATTTTCCTGGCACCTTTCGTTGTAGGCATTCTTTCGGGTATTTATCCCGCACTATTTTTGTCGGGCTTTCAGCCCATTAAAACCTTGAAGGGGTTGTATAAAGCAGGTAGCGGAAATGTGTCTTTCAGAAAAGTACTGGTAATAACACAATTTTCAATTTCTATTATCCTTATCATTACAACAGCGGTGGTTTTTCAGCAACTACACTATATGCAGCAAAAATCGCTTGGATTTAGCCGCGAGCAGGTGGTAGTAATGAATTATAATGTTGAACTTAATAAGCAGTATGAGGCGTTTCGCAATGAACTGCTATCTAATCCTGGCATCAAAGATATCACCAGGTCTTCCCGAATCCCCAGCGGTCGTTTGATTGATAATATGGGCGCGGCCACCCTTTCGGGAGATTCGCTGAAACCAACCGTTACTGATATAAAGTTTGTTTCTGTTGATGAAGCGTTTATCCCTTCTTACGGAATGCAGCTGGCAGCAGGACGGAACTTTTCAAAAGAATTTGCTACAGATTCTGCCAATTTCATCCTCAATGAAACTTCCGCAAAAGCACTTGGGTGGTTGCCGGCACTTGCAGTCGGAAAAGATTTTAAATACGGCGACACAAGAGGCCACATAATCGGTGTAGTAAAGGATTTCCATTTCGAGAGCCTGCACCAGGAAATAGCGCCCATGATTTTTATCATGCAACCTGCATCCAATCCATATTTTAATAACCTGTCTGTAAAAATCAGTGGCAATCGTCTCCCTGCTACCCTGGCGCATCTAGAAAATACCTGGAAAAAATTCTTGCCACAAGTTCCTTATCAGTCCATCTTCCTGGATGAGAAATTTGAGGACTTGTACAAAGGCGAACAAAAACAGGGCGTCCTATTTACTGTTTTTGCGTGCATTGCAATTGTGATCGCCTGCCTTGGGCTCTTTGGTCTTTCGGCATTTTCCATCAGCCAACGGGTAAAAGAAATTGGGATCCGGAAAGTTCTGGGCGCCAGCCTGGGAAGCATTGCAAGCCTGTTATCAAGAGATTTTTTAAAACTGGTGGGCATTGCTGCGCTAATTGCTTTTCCCATTGCTGGCTTTGCAATGCATAGTTGGTTGCAGGCTTTTGCCTATCGTATCAATATGCCATGGTGGACGTTTATCCTGGCTGGCATGGTTGCGGCGGTTGTAGCCCTGCTCACCATTGGTTTCCAGGCGGTTAAAGCAGGCACCAGCAACCCGATAAAGAGCCTGAGAAGCGAATAAGAAAGCTGTTGGCTAAGGGTTGCTTTGCTCCGTAGCAGCAATTTGTGGGTAGCCTGGATTAGTATCATTTTTATCGTTCCGTAGGAACGTTTTATGCGGGATTTGCACAAGATGTTCCAACGGAACGTACTAATATTCAATTTCTTTCTACCCACAAAATGTTCCGATGGAACATGGCGTGGCGGCAAGGATTTTGGCGTGGCCGGCGTGTCGTTGGCTAACATAAAATGATTGCGCTAGAAGGTTTGTTTTGCTACGTAGGAGCAATTTGTTGGTAGCATAATATAATATCATGTTTATCGTTCCGCAGGAACGTTTTATGCGGAATTTGCAGAAGACGTTCCTAGGGAACAATAGCATTCGTTAATTTTTTTTCTACCCACAAAATGTTCCGATGGAACATGGCGTGGCGGCAAGGATTGCGGCGTGGCCGGCGTGTGGCTGGCTAACATAAAACGATGCGTAGAAGGGTTGTTTTGCTCCGTAGGAGCAATTTGTAGGTAGCCTGGATTAGTATCATTTTTATCGTTCCGTAGGAACGTTTTATGCGGGTTGCACAAGACGTTCCTAGGTAACAATAGCATTCGTTAATTTTTTTTTACCCACAAAATGTTCCGATGGAACATGGCGAGGCGTGGCCAATGTGTAGCCTGGCAAGATTAAACGTTCGCGTTTTTAGTGAACCGTTCATGTCAAAAAAGTAAAACCGTTGTCATGTTAAAAAACTACTTCAAAACAGCGTTCCGGACCTTACAGAGAAATAAGGTTTACTCGTTTACCAATATTATTGGTTTGAGCCTGGGCCTCGCCTGTGCCATGTTGATTATTCTTTACATAATGGATGAAGTGAGTTACGACAAATACCACAAAAATGTAAGTCAGATTTACCGTATTACCTCTGAGAGAATAAAAAACGATGGAAGCAACAGCATTGAAGGCAAAGATGGTAACACCGGGTATTTCCAGGGACCCAGGTTTACGGCGGGTATTCCGGAAATAAAGGCATTTGTGCGGTACCAGAACAATCAAAAAGACATACAAACAGGAACTGAGATAAAATCCCAGGAAATGTTTT
The DNA here is from genome assembly GCA_039919885.1 of Chitinophagaceae bacterium. Taxonomy (GTDB): domain Bacteria; phylum Bacteroidota; class Bacteroidia; order Chitinophagales; family Chitinophagaceae; genus JACMLD01. The sequence continues at coordinate 7,362 of JBDSEV010000018.1, read as the reverse complement.
ATGTGGATTCAAGTTTCTTTTCCGTCTTTTCATTCCCGCTGCTTAGCGGCAATCCAAAAACAGTATTACTGGAACCAAACTCAGTAGTGATTTCGGAAGACCTGGCAAAAAAGCAATTTGGTACAACCAGCGCACAGGGAAAGATAATCATGGTTAAAAATGAAGCGAACAAATTTGTTCCTTATGCAGTATCAGGTGTTGCAAAAAGATGCCCGCAAAATTCATCCATTAAATTTGATATGCTGATGCCCCTGCAGGTACCGGCAGAGACTGAATCCGCCAAAGAAAACTGGTTTAATACCTTTCTTAACACGTTTGTGTTGCTTAACGCGGGCGCGGATGAAAAAGCTGTAGTAGCAAAAATGAAAAAAGTGTATGAAACGGATGCCGGTGAAGCAATAAAGATGGTAGCCCAAAAATATGGTATCAATACAAACACGCGGTACCAGTTGCAGGCATTTACAGACATGCACCTAAGTAAAGAATACGCCGCTTCTAACGGGCTTACAGGCGCCAGCAACCCCGTTTTTTCTTATATACTGTCCGGCATTGCATTGTTTATTTTGCTGATAGCCTGCATTAATTTTATTAACCTCACGGTTGCCCGTTCAGTGAAGAGGGCCAAAGAAATCGGCATACGTAAAGTGGTAGGCGGCGACAGGAAACAGCTGATTGCCCAGTTCCTGGGAGAATCATTTATTTTATGTTTTATGGCATTCATATTCGCCATTGCGCTGGTGCAACTGGTGCTGCCATTGTTTAACGAACTTTCCAACAAAGCACTCGCCATTTCATACCTTTTCGATGCAAAACTGATTGGCGGATACCTTGTTCTTTTTATTGTAACCAGCCTCCTTGCCGGATTTTATCCCGCGTTGGTATTATCCAAATATAACCCTGTGCAGACGCTGTACAGCCGGTTTACCATCGGCGGAAAAAATTATTTACAGAAAGGACTCGTTGTTCTGCAATTTACGTTGTCTTCATTTTTAATTATTGGCACTTTCACCATTTACGCGCAATTCAATTATCTCACGAATGAGCCGTTGGGATATGACGACAGCAATCTCATTACTGTAAATACATGGGGTATGAAACGTACCGATGCGGCGCTGATAGAACAAGAACTATTAAAAAGCGCCTCCATCGCAGAAGTGGCTTTTAAAAATGCAGGTTCCTGGGGAACTGTGGCAAAGATAAATGGCGAAACCACAATTGATTTTAGTTATGAGACGGTGAATGAAAAATACCTGCCATTATTAAAAATACCAATCTTGCAGGGTAGAAATTTCTCAAAAGAACTTCCCTCAGATTCTACGCATTCAGTTTTAATCAATGAAGCATTTGCCGCAAAAGCTGGCTTGAAAAATCCAATTGGTCAGGAAATAAATTTCTGGTACAATGACAATGAAAAGTACCGGGTGGTTGGTGTAGTAAAAAATTACCATTATGAAGCCCTCACAAGGTCAATTTCACCGCAGGTATTTACCATGAAACCGGGTAATGGCCTTGGTAAAACATTTATAAAAATAAGCCCTCATACAACCAGCGCCAGCCTGGCCCATATAGAGAAAACATTTAAAAAACTATTTCCCCTCAGTCCCTATACATATGCATTCACCGACGCGGAAAACAGGAAGCAGTATGACTCAGAAGCAAAGTGGAAGCAAATTATGCTGTTCAGTGCTGTGCTTACCATTTTCATTTCCTGCATAGGTCTTTTCGGGTTGTCTGTGTTGTCGGCCGAAAAAAGAACAAAAGAGATTGGCATACGCAAAGTACTGGGTGCTACTGTTGCCGGTATCGCTACCAGCCTTAGTAAAGATTTTTTAAAGTTGGTCATCATTTCATTATTCGTGGCCATGCCGCTTGCGTGGCTCGCTGCCAGTAAATGGCTGGAAAACTATCCTTATCGTATTTCGTTAAGCTGGTGGATGTTTGCTGCTGCAGCTACACTGGTCGTGTTTATTGCCATGGCCACCGTTAGCTTCCAGGCAATCAAAGCAGCAGTGGCGAATCCGGTGAAGTCGTTACGAAGTGAATAATCCGGTAGAGCCGTTAGCAACTGGTACTATGCGGTTGATTGTCGGCCAGGATATCAAAAATTAATTAAACCCGTTGATGAACCGCTAAAAAGTGTTTCTATGCTCAGTAATTTTTTAAAAATAATTTTACGGAATTTGTGGCGTAATAAATTGTATGCTGCCATTAATATAATTGGCCTTAGCGTTGGCATGGCTGCATTGGTATGGGGAATACAAACCTATCGATATAGTTTTAGCTTTGATTCTTTTCATAAGGACAAAGACCTTGTTTTTCGGGTTATCACGAAAATGCAAGGAAACGATATGATGAAAGGGATTTGCCCTGCCCCGCTGGCAAATTTTGCCAAACAGGAATTTTCAGGTATTCAGCAGGCGGTTCGTTGGGACAGCCGTAACCTGGATATTAAATCTGTGCAAGTCGAACCCTTTGCTGCCAATGCAAACTTTACCGACCCCGCTTTTTTTGAGCTGTTCAATTTTCCGATTTTAAAAGGGACTGTGAACCTCAATGACAAATCAACCGTCGTCATCACCGAGAAAGCTGCAGCCAAATATTTTGGCGCTGTAGATCCGATTGGTAAAACCCTGTTGTTTTATTCAGCCGAACCCTACAAAAAACTGTTAACCGTTACGGGGGTATTGAAAGATCCGCCCATGAATTCTACCCTTCAATTTGAAATTATAACCCATACAGATAACCAGTTAAAAGCCGACGGCGCTACTATTAAAAACGACGACTGGGGTTGGTTTGCCAATGCGGTGTTCATAAAACTTGCTAACCCAGCCGATGCAGCACGATTAGCAAATAGTTTTTCAAAATATATTCCGCTGCAGCAAGAAGCCCGTAAAGACCTTAAAGTAACAGGGTTTAAGATGGCATCGTTGGCAAGCCAGGCGATCCAGTCGAATATGCTCGACAACAATACCCTCGGAGAAAGACCTAGTGACGCGGCTGCCTACGCGCCTTTTATTCTTGCATTGCTGGTACTATTATCTGCATGTTTAAATTTTGCAATACAACAGTTGCCCAAAGCAGCCAGCGACTAAAAGAGATGGGTGTGAGAAAAGTAATGGGCAGTACACGCAGCCAAATTATACTGCAGCAATTAGCAGAGTGTCTATTCATTGTGATGACTGCCATTGCTGTTTCCATTCTGATTAATACATGGTGGCTGCCCAGCTACAACAGTATGTTCAATAATGTACATGTTACGGCTGATTACCGCACAGATTATACCTTACTGGCTGTACTGGGCATCCTGTTACTTGCTGTAACATTTTTGGCGGGTGGGTATCCGGCATTTTATATAAGCAGGTTCAATGCTTCCGATATTTTCCGCGGTGGCGTAAAATTTGGAGGTAGTAACGTTTTTTCGAGAATCCTCCTGGGTTTACAAATAACCATTTCTTTTATTACAGTAATTGCCGGGCTGGCATTTTCCCGCAATGCCAGTTTTCAAAAAAACTACGACTACGGCTATAACAAGGATAACATCATTGGCATGTTTGTGCAGTCAGCAAATGATTACCACGCATTACGGAATGAACTCGATAAAATAAACGGTATTGAAATGATAGCTGGCACCAGGCAGCATATTGGGTTTTCGCAACGTACCGCGTCTTTAGAATCTGCAGGGCAACAAAAAGAAAGTCAATACCTGGAGGTTGGTGAAAATTATCTGAATACGCTACAACTTAAATTAACAGCGGGAAGGGATTTTAACGCCGCAGGACAGGGAGATATTGAAAGGTCCATGTTAATCAACCAGCATTTGGCATTTCAATTTGGCTGGAAGGATAACGAGGCAATTGGCAAGCAAATAAAAATCGATACCAATTTGTGCACCGTCGTGGGAGTGCTGAAGGATTTTGCCCCCCAGGGGTTCTTTATGCCTGTGGGCCCTGTTGCCCTGCGCCTTGTGGCACCCGCCAAATATGCACAATTAATCATCCGAACCAAACCGCGTGCGCTGACTACCGTATTCGGTCAATTGCGTGAAACATGGCCAAAATTATTTCCGTTAAAACCTTTCAGTGGTTATTATCAAAGCGAATCCACTGCACAATCAATACGTACAAACGACAGCATCGCTACTATTTTCTTTTGGTTTTCTATGCTTGCTGTATTATTCGCAGCTACCGGGTTGTTTGCGCTGATTTCTTTAACTATCCTAAAAAAGAGAAAAGAAATAGCCATCCGCAAAGTGGTGGGAGCAACTCCAAGACATATTTACCAGTTGATATTAAAAGGCTATGCACCTGTATTTTTACTGGCCGCGGGTCTGGGCTGTTATGCAGGTTACCAGCTTTCGAAGCTTTTAATGGACATGATATTCAGGATTAATGCGGGTGTAAACACCGCTACACTGGGTATTTCATTTACCTGTATGTTGTGCATTATAGCAGCCACGGCGGGCATAAGGATATGGGCGGCATTTCGTGCAAAGTCCACCAACTTGCTAAAGGGAGAATAGTGAATCCAGGCAAGCCCGGGATGCAAATATTGTAAATCGCAGGATGTCTTAGACGCGTATTTCAACATTGCCTGGCGCGAGGCTGCGACAGAAAAGAATACGCATTACCAGATATTGATGCACTTGCCATTACGGACCATTACGCTGTTTAATTGCAAGGAGCAGCTAACAATATGGAAAAAAATTAAACATATTCTAAAACTAACCACAATAAATATGCAACAGCGATCGATATTTTTAGCCTTATTTGTCCTGCTACAAAGCGCAACAGGCCTGCATGCTCAACTTCCAGATCTGCCCATCATACCGGATTCCCTTTATTCGCAGGTATTGAAAGAAGGCCGCCGGCTCGAAATTGTATTGCCGGATAACTACAAGCCTGCCGACAGCGGAAAATACGATGTACTATATATAACAGACGGCGAGTGGAACACGAGGATTGTCTCCAATATCCGGCAGTTCCTGAACATTCAGTTTATTCCGGAGAATATTATTGTCAGCATTCCCAATGTGTACCCTAACGGCGCCAACCAGCGCGGCAGGGATTTTACACCAACGCATTCGGCTGGCATGCCAGAGTCTGGTGGCGCTGAAAAATTCCTTTCTTTTATTAAGACAGAATTGATACCGTACATTAATAAGAAATATAAAACCAATGGAGAAAATACCTTATACGGAAGTTCATTGGGTGGCATTTTTGCAATGTATACTTTCTGCAAGGAACCGGAACTTTTCCAATCTTACCTTATTGCCGACCCAGCCTGGTGGTGGGATAATAGTTTTATCAGCACCCTCGTAAAAGCGAACCTTGATAAATTGGCATCCATGGATAAAACGCTATTGATTACCGGCCGTGAAGGCGCCCCCTATCAATACATGGGCATTGCGAAGGTAGATACCATTCTGGCAGCCGCAAAAGCGAAGGGCGCGCACTGGAAAACGATGCTGTACAACGACGAAACGCACAACGCGATGATCTTTCGTACCATCTATGACGGGCTCAAATACACTTATGCCGGCTTTGGAAAAGAAGCATTGGTGTTTCACCCGATGAACGGCATTCTGTTAAGCGGCAAGCCGGTTACGGTTCGGAGTCATACCGATCTGCTCAACAACCTGCATTATACCACGGATGGTACCGCCCCTGACGCCAGCTCTCCAAAAATAACCGGCGACACGCTGCAGGTAACAGGTCCTTCTAAACTCGTTGTAACGTCCATCAGTAACCGGGAACGATACAACACCAGCAGCAGCGGAATTTTCACTGAGCGGCCCGCAGCGTTACAACCTGTACCCAAAAAGAAAAATTCGATACCCGGCGGGTGGAAATACGAATATTACGAAGGAACATGGGACAGCCTGCCCGATTTTAAAAAAATGAAGGCGTTAAAAACAGGTATTACCGACACTTCTTTTAGCATAACAAAACTTCCAAAACAGGAACATTTTGCCTGCAGGTTCACCGGGCAGCTGGAAATTAAAACCGATGGCTATTATCTTTTTGGTATTGATGCCAGCGGGGGAGCGAGATTGTCACTCGCCAATCAACTACTGATTGATTACAACGGCATTCACCAAAGCGGTAATTTTCAATCTTTTGTAGTGCCGCTGGTAAAAGGATTTTACCCGGTAGCCATCGAATACTTTCAGCAAAAAGGAAAGCCCGGATTTGAACTAATGTACATAACGCCGGAAAACAGCAATGCTATAAATATACCACTGGGCGTTCAATATGCTTTGCGAAACTAAATGCATTGATCCGCGCAAATTGTTGTACATAACAGCATCGACTGACAAGTAAAAACCAGCAAACGGCAAAAAACATCAGCTATGTTAAGCCATTATATAAAAATTGCCTGGCGCAATCTTTGGAAAAACAAAGTTTTTTCATTCATTAATATTGCTGGTTTATCGGCGGGGATTGCGTTCACGATGCTGATCGGCGCCTATGTATGGAATGAGCTGCAAGTGAACAAACACCTTAAAAATTCAGCCAACCAATATTTGTTAACCAGTGTCTGGAAAGATCCAAATATCGGTAACCCGATTACTACATTGGGTCCGCTCGCAAAACAATTAAAGGAGCATTATCCCAGTCTCGTGGCAAATTATTACCGCTGGGACGGTATCACATCTGTGGTTTCCAAGGGAGATAAGCATTTCAGGGAAAACATACAATTGGGTGATAGTACCATCCTGTCTATGTATGGTTTCGCGCTGATGCACGGCAACGCCCGTGTTGCGCTTACCGAACCCTATACCGTAGTAGTAACGCCAGCAATTGCCATCAAGTACTTTGGCAAAACGGATGTTGTGGGAGAAAAGATTGCCATTCAAAGTTTTTCCTGGGGCAATCACGATTTCAGCATCACCGGGGTGTTACAAGAAATGCCTGAAAATTCTGTCACTAAACTAAACGTCGCTAACAACAACACATTTTTTATCCCAACAAATACCTATGCGTATTTCGGCAGAAATGATTTTGAATCCTGGTCAAATATATACCTGCCTTCTTATATTGAACTAAGACCCGGCATCACGGCAAAGGAAATTGCGGGCCCGATTCGCAAGCTGATTGAAATGAACGCGCCGGACTTCATAAAAAACAGCCTCGCCATTCAACCGGTGTCCTTAGCTGATTATTACCTTAACAACAGGAACGGACTGGTAAAGAAAATGCTGTACACCCTATCCCTAATCGGCATGTTTATTTTGCTGATGGCAATTGTAAATTTTATCAATATTACCATCAGTAGTTCGGGCAACCGGACAAAAGAGATTGGTGTAAGAAAAGTCCTGGGCGGCCGCCGCGCTCAATTGATTGCACAGTTCCTTGCCGAGTC
>JBDSEV010000010.1:0-13432 GCA_039919885.1 Chitinophagaceae bacterium | reverse complement strand
AACATTTACCTTGCCTACATTTACCTTTCCTTCATATTCTTTGCTAAGGTCTTCAATTACCGGCCCTATGGCACGGCAAGGGCCACACCATTCTGCCCAAAAATCTATAACTGATAATTTTTCTGATTCCAACACTTCTGTTTTGAAGTTTGCATCTGTGAATTCGTGTGCCATAATATATAGTTTTTTAATTTTTTCGTTTCTAATAATAAGGCAAAAATACACCCAAAACTGTGAATATGTTGTTATGGCATATTCACAATATGTGATAAATTTTTTTGGCGTTTGCCCAGCCAATCTGGCTGAAATATGTGTAAGGGTTGTTAAAGGCGCTGTTTGAGAAATCGTGAAATAAACAAATCTCCCATAAAAAAGCAGCCAATAAGGCTGCCTGTATTTTTTGTTACCCGACCTGGATTCGAACCAAGACAAGCAGAACCAGAATCTGCGGTACTACCGTTATACTATCGGGCAATGAATACCACTGCAAAACTAATAAAAAAGCCGAAGCTTACACCTCAGCTTTGTTGCCCCACCTAGATTCGAACTAAGACAAACAGTACCAAAAACTGTCGTACTACCATTATACTATAGGGCAATCCGTATTGGACGGCAAAAATAAGGATTGACAGGTTTGAAACCAAACGCATTTTGAAACGGTTCGCAGCGATTAGCGGTTAGCTTTTAGCCGTACGTTGTCTCCAAAAACCAGTGAACGCTATTGCGGGCCTACCCTGAATTTAACACTTCCACCATGCCCCGGCTACCCATTCACAACTTGCTCGCGCTCCTTCAGTTCCCGCAATTTGTCCAGCGCACCGGACACCACATCGCACATCACCGTATAAAGCGTGCCGGGTTTTGCGTTGGCATAAATGTATTCAAGTGCTTCATTTTCATTGGGTATTACCATTATCGGTAACACAGGATTTACATTTTTAATTCCTTCCGTTAAAAGCCCGATAATTTCCTCTGCAGTTCTGCCACGCAGGTTTTTATCGCAGCGGATGATGATTTCGTCAAACATGCCGGCTGAAATTTCCCCCAGCTCCCGGATATCGGAATCTCTTCGGTCGCCCGTACCAGAAATAAGTCCTACCCGGTGACTGTAATCAAGCTTGCCAATAAAATCAGCCAGTAACTTGAGTCCATGGGGGTTGTGCGCAAAATCTGCCAGGATGGTATAGTTCCTAAATTGGAAAAAATTGAGTCGCCCCGGCGTCTGCACCGCGGAAGGCACAAAAGACGTAAGCGCAGCGCGGATATCTTCAATGGTAATATCCCTGAACAGGTAAGCCGCCAGCACAGCCGGCAGGCAGTTGTTTACGTTGTGAATGGCTTTTCCCTCGAACGTAAGCGGGATGTCTTTTACATTCATCACGCGTATTTTCCAGGTGCCTTTAAGAATGCTCACGTAGCCATTTTCAAATACAGCGGCCAGTCCGCCACCGCTGCAATGCTTTTTTATCCTGGGGTTGTGTTCATCCATACTGAACAGGGCAACGTTGCAATCCAGCCCCTTTCGCATGGCATATACCCGGTCGTCATCCGCATTCAGCACGGCATATCCGTGCGGGAAAACCGTTTCGGGCAATACGGCTTTTACCTTGGCCATCTGCTCAATGTTGTTGATGCCGCCCAGCCCAATGTGGTCTTCCGCCACGTTGGTTACAATGGCTATCTCACAATGCTGAAAAGCAAGGCCCGACTTCAATATTCCGCCGCGGGCGCATTCCAGCACCGCAAAATCTACGGTAGGGTCCTTTAGTACAAAATTGGAGGATATGGGTCCGGTACAATCGCCCTTCATCATCAGTTGGTTTTGTATGTACACACCGTCGCTGGTGGTATAGCCCACTTTTTTGCCCGCGCTTTTTGCAATATGGGCAACCAACCGCGTGGTAGTGGTTTTGCCATTGGTACCGGTAATTGCAATGATCGGTACCCGGCCAGTGCTGCCTTTGGGAAACAGCATGTCCACCACCGGCTCGGCCACATTCCTGGCCAGTCCCTCGGAAGGCTCTATGTGCATCCGGAAACCGGGCGCCGCATTCACTTCCAGGATAGCGCCGCCATTTTCCGTAACCGGTGTTTTAAGGTCGGCCGCCATAATATCAATTCCGCAAATATCAAGTCCGATGATCTTTGCAATCCGCTCGCACATAAAGATATTGGCCGGGTGTACTTCGTCGGTTACATCGGTAGACGTACCACCGGTAGAGAGGTTGGCAGTTGGTTTCAGCATCACGCGTTCGCCTTTCTGCGGCACTGTTTCCAGCGTATAATTTTTTTCGTCCAGCATTTTTTGGGTGAACTGGTCGATGGTAATCTGGGTAAGCACTTTTTCGTGCCCGAACCCGCGGCGCGCGTCTTTATTTACCTCGTCGATGAGCCAGTGAATAGTGTGTTCGCCATCGCCCACAACACTTGCGGGCGTGCGCAATGCAGCGCAAATGAATTTGTAATTGATAACCAGTATCCGGAAATCGTAACCCGTAATAAATTTTTCTACGATGGCGCTTCTGCCATAGAGTTTGGCAGCTTCCAGCGCCGTCACTGCCTGTTGCCAGGTGGTGATATTGGTGGTATTGCCCTTGCCGTGGTTGCCATCAATGGGTTTAATTACCAGCGGGTAGCCGTATTTCTCCACAGCCTCTTTCAAACCTTCATCGGTTCTAACAACGGTGCCACCAGGAACGGGTATTTCTGCCGCGGAAAGCAGGTTTTTGGTTTCTTCTTTATCGCAGGCAATGTCTACCGCAATATTGCCGGTGGTGCTGGCAATGGTGGCACGAATTCTTTTTTGGTGGATGCCATAGCCCAGTTGTACCAGGCTGCTTTTATTCAACCTGATAAAGGGGATGCCCCTTTTTTCCGCTTCTTTTACGATGGAGCCGGTGGAAGGTCCCAGCCGGGTGTCTTCCCGAATCTCGCGCAACTGCTGGATGTCTGCGGTCATGTCGTATTCTTGTCCATCCACCAGGGCCTGCACAATGTTCACGCTGGCCCGCGCGGCATACACCCCTGCGTCTTCTTCCATATAACTGAAGACCACATAATAAACGCCGGGTGCGCCGGCACTGCGGGTACGGCCAAAGCCGGTATCCATACCGCTGAGGGTTTGCAATTCAAGCGCTACGTGCTCAATAACGTGCCCCATCCAGGTGCCTTCTTCAACGCGTTTAAAAAAACCGCCGGGTTCACCTTCGCTGCAGCGGTGTTCATATAAACTCGGAAAAAATTTTTCAAGCCTTTCTCTGAAACCGTCCACCTTGTTGGTGGGCATGTCTTCCATTTCCTCCAGGTCCAGTTTCATTTGTATTAGTCTGTTACGCCGTACGCTCCAGTAATTGGGTCCTTTTAACACTTTAATCTCGAGAATCTTCATATTTACACAGTTGGTGATGTTGAACTATCAATTTAGTTTTTTTTGTTTAGTCAGCCAAGAATAGCTGTCAGGCTATTAGCTTTTAGCGCCTGGCAAATGCCCTTGCGGGAAGACTTTTTTGACGAGCAAAAGAACTAATCGCTAAAAGCGAAAGGCTAACAGCTTTTTACTTAGCTTTGCCGCCTCTTAAATTTTCTTATTATGGCAACAACATCGGACATCAGCCGCGGCATGATTATCAAATTAGACGGCAGTTTGTACAGTGTAATAGAATTTGGCGAAAATAAAACTGCCCGTGCAGCAGCAAAAGTATGGGCCAAGCTGAAAGGCGTAGACAATGCCCGCAGTATAGAAAAAACATGGAACAGCGGTGATAACATTTACCCCGTTCGTGTAGAGAGAAAAGACTACCAGTATTTGTACAAAGATGATACCGGCTATAGTTTTATGGACAATGAAACGTTTGAGCAGGTAACCGTGCAGGAATCCATGGTAGATGCGCCCCAGTTCCTCAAAGAGGGCCAGGCCGTAAGCGTACTGATGAATACAGAAACCGAACTGCCGATGAGCGTGGAGTTGCCAGATAAAATTGTAGTGCTGGTAACCTACAGCGAGCCCGGCATGCGCGGCGATACCGCTACCCGCACGCTGAAGCCAGCCACGGTTGAACCAGGCGCTACCGTTATGGTGCCATTGTTTGTAAATGAAGGCGAAAAAATACGCATCAATACCAAAACGGGTGAGTATGTAGAGCGGGTGAAAGACTAAGTTAAAATGGAAAAGTAAAAATTAAAAAATACGTCCCGCGAAAAAACACCATTATTTATAATTCACAGGTAGATTTTATAATTGGGGGATGCTGGCGCACGCAGGCTGAGATAAAATTAAAAACAAGTAATGGATAAACTAGTCAAAACGACCAGTGTTTTAATTTTTGACTTTTTAATTTTGACTTTTGGTTTTTTTGCCAACTTAAAATTTAAATATACAATTCAAAATAGCCCTATCTTAGCCATCCATTATTAAGTGAAAAAATTCAGCATATGGATTTCAAACAAATACAGGAATTAATTCGTCTTATAAATAAGTCCAATATCGGAGAACTTACGGTAGAGGAAAAAGGATTTAAAATTACTATCAAACAAAAACTGGAAGCTGTTCAGCAAATACTCACCGCAGCTCCGGTGTATGCGCAGCAGCCCGCAGCCCTGCCGCCTTCAACCGCTGCTGCGACCGCGGAAAAATCAAAACCTGCAGAAATAGCTGTTCCTTCTAACCTTATCACTATAAAAAGCCCCATGATTGGTACGTTCTACCGCCGGGCTTCTCCTGACAGACCTTTATTTATTGAAGTGGGTGATGAAATTACACCTGGCAAAGTAGTTTGCATCATTGAAGCCATGAAGCTCTTTAATGAAATTGAAAGTGAGGTGAGTGGTAAAGTGGTTAAAATTCTGGTAGACGACGCTTCACCTGTTGAGTACGACCAACCATTGTACCTTGTAGAACCCTTCTAATAATGTGGCGATCTGGAAATATGAAAATGTGTAAATGGCTTTCATTTTCACATTTGCCACATTTATCAAATTCATCACATGTTACATTATGTTTAAAAAAATTTTAATTGCCAATCGGGGAGAGATTGCGCTGCGTGTGATACGTACCTGCCGCGAGATGGGTATCAAAACAGTAGCCGTTTACTCAACCGCAGATAAAGACAGCCTGCATGTAAAATTTGCAGATGAAGCAGTTTGCATTGGCAAACCACAGAGTTCCGATTCTTATCTTAATATTCCACACATAATGGCCGCTGCGGAAATTACCAATGCAGATGGTATTCATCCCGGCTACGGATTTCTGGCAGAGAATTCAAAGTTTGCGCAAATATGTCTCGATCATGGCATCAAATTCATTGGGCCAACACCAGATATGATAAATGCCATGGGCGATAAAATAACTGCCAAGGAAACCATGATTAAAGCCGGTGTGCCGGTGGTACCCGGTAGCAAGGAACTGCTGCGCGATGTTGACCATGCCAAGCAACTGGGCGCAGAAATTGGCTACCCGGTTATCTTAAAAGCTACCGCCGGTGGGGGTGGAAAAGGCATGCGGGTGGTATGGAAAGAAGAAGAAGTTGAAAAAGCATTTAATACTGCCAAACAAGAAGCAGCCGCTTCTTTTAAAAACGATGGCATCTACGTTGAAAAATTTGTGGAAGAGCCCAGGCACATAGAAATACAGATAGCGGGCGACCAATACGGAAGGGTGAGTCACCTCAGCGAAAGGGATTGTTCTATCCAGCGCCGTCACCAGAAACTGGTGGAAGAATCACCTTCTCCGTTTATGACAACGGATTTGCGGCAGCGTATGGGTGAGGCCGCTATCAAAGCAGCTTCCGCCATTAATTACGAAAGCGTAGGAACGGTAGAATTCCTGGTGGATAAACACCGCAATTTTTATTTCATGGAAATGAACACCCGTATACAGGTAGAACACTGTGTTACGGAAGAAGTAGTGAACTTTGATTTGATAAAAGAGCAGATTAAAATAGCAGCGGGCGAGTCTATCAGCGGTGAAAATTACGAGCCGCAGGGGCATGCTATTGAATGCCGTATCAATGCCGAGGATCCATATAATGATTTCCGGCCAAGCCCCGGAAAAATTACGGTGCTGAACCAGCCGGGCGGCCATGGTATACGGGTAGATTCGCATGTGTATGCGGGCTATACCATTCCGCCGTATTATGATTCCATGATTGCGAAAATTATTGCAACTGCCAGAACAAGAAAAGAAGCGATTGATACCATGCACCGTGCATTGACGGAGTATGTAATTGAAGGCATCAAAACAACCATTCCTTTTCACCTGCAGCTGATGAAAGACGAACGTTTCAGAAGCGGCGATTTCAATACAAAATTCTTAGAATCCTTCACCTTACTATAACCGCTCAGGTTAGTTAGCAACAGGGCCCGGCTGAGAATGCCGGGCTTTGTAGTTTTAAATTTAACAGGACAGTTTTTACGCGGCCGTGTCACGCGGCGGGCACAGAGAAGCGGCGTGCGCGGCGTTTGTTTATTTTTCGGAGAATGATTTTCTAAATAAGTTGCGCGAAACTTTCTTAGCTGCGTCCGCTGCCCCGCTCTATCGCTGCGTGAAATCGTATTAAGCGTCTTTTTTCTTTTTCTTTTCTTTCTTTTTTTCTGCTTTCAACGCTTTCACTTTTTCCTGTTGGGCAGGCGTAAGCGTAGCGTCTACTTTCTTATTCTTATCCGCTTTTATCTTACTGATTTTTTCGTCTTTTTCTTTGGCAGAAAGATTGGGGTCGTTTTTTATTTTCTCTTTTTCTTTTTTGTAATCTGTCTTGGCTGCCTTCACCGTGGCGGCCTGTTGTTTGTTAAGCCCCACTGCATCTTTCATTTTTGTTTTCTTTGCAGAAGCAGCATGGTGAATTGTATCTCTTTTTTGCTGGGCACCAACGGAAGTTACGACCAGTAACAAAATAGCTAAAAGGTAAGTCAGTTTCATATTTGAATTTTTGTATAAGTTACTATAATATTTGGCGCTGGTTTGTTAAGGGGTAAGAACGGCATCCGGACTTTCATCTGTGGCAAGCGCTTCTATTTTAGACGCCACCCCATAGAATCCTGCCAGCTTGCTGATAACCGCTTCTACCACCGCATCCGGGCAGGACGCGCCGCTGGTAATCAAAATATTCAGTGGTTGTTTTGCCGGCAGGTAATCCGTCGTCCGCAATTCCTCCTTCGTATGAAAATTATAATGCATTATTTCCGTGCGGGAGACTATTTTTTCTTCGCTGTTGATGAAATACACTGGTAATTTTTCTTCACACAGCTCTACCAGGTGCGTGGTATTGGATGAGTTGTAACCGCCTACTACAATCGCAAAGTCGGCCGGGGTCGATAACATGCCCGCAGCAGCGGCCTGGTTATCGTTGGTAGCATAACACAACGTATCACGTGTATCCGCAAAACGTTCTGCAATACTTGTATCGTTTAAACCGTAATGTTCTTTGATGGTTTTCTTAAGATATTCAGCAATGGCCTGCGTATCGGTAGCAAGCTGTGTGGTTTGATTAACAACACCCAGCCGTTGCAAATCTTTGCGCACATCGAATCCTGTTGAAAACCGTCCGCTGAATTCAGTATAAAACAGATCCGGGTCTCTCTCGCCGGTAATATATTTTGCCAATGCCGCAGTTTCGGTAATATCGTTTACCACAATGGAAGGTGCCGTGGATGCCGCGTGCGAGAAAGTGGCCCTGGTCTCTTCATGTTTCGGTTTGCCATGTATGACAATACTGTATCCTTTGCCGGCAATCTGTTCGCTTCGGTTCCATACTTTTTCTACAAACGGGCAGGTAGTATTGTATTTGGCCGTGGGAATGCCTTTTTCCTGCAGCATTTTTTCGGTTTGCAAAGTGGTGCCAAAAGCGGGAATGAGCACAATATCATCGGCAGTAATGCTATCAAACGGAATCAGCTGTTGGCCATAGGTATCCTGTAAAAATTGGACGCCTCTTTCCTGCAGGTCTGCGTTCACCTGCGGGTTGTGGATCATTTCACTCAATAAAAAAATGCGTTTGCCGGGGTTTTCATCAATGGTCCTGAATGCAATCTCGATGGCATTTTCTACCCCGTAACAAAACCCGAAATGACGGGCGAGGTAAATACGCAGCGGGCCCAAATCCAACAAGGTGGGACTAAAATCTTTTTTCAGCTTGTCCTCCAGCCGGCGCCTGTTTTTAACCGCCGTAATCAGCGGGCTCCTGTAGGTAAGCGGAACATTAAATGTCTTCATTGCTGCTGGTGGTTTAAGCGATCTGCTGCCTCTTTTAACAAGCGGCAAAGGTACAAAGTTGAACGATTGGATTAGGGTATGCTTTTTTCAGCGAATCATGTTGGGAACAGATGCAAAAGATACCACCCGTTAAAGCAAAAATGCTATCTTACCTGCTGGTTTCTAAGGTTTATCAATTTAATCAGGCAGTACACATGGAAGAAATCTTCACCGGCCAGTTTACACCCGTACCATGGGCAAACGATACCAATATTTACGAGGTAAACCTGCGTCAGTACACCCAGGAAGGCACTTTTAACGCATTTTTAAAAGAGCTGCCCCGGTTGCGCCACATGGGCGTGGAAACCCTGTGGTTTATGCCCATTACGCCTATCAGCAAAGAAAAAAGATTGGGTTCACTGGGTAGCTATTACGCCTGCAGCAGTTATGTACAAACCAATCCTGAATACGGCAGCATAAGCGATTTTACAAGCCTGGTAGCGGCGGCGCATGATCTCGGGTTTAAAGTACTGATCGACTGGGTGGCGAACCACACTGGCTGGGACCATGAATGGACCACCCAGCATCCCGATTTCTACCGCAGGAACCTGGAAGGGCAATTTTTTGATGCGCATGGCTGGGATGACGTTATAGATCTGAATTATGATAACGAGGCGTTGCGCACGGAAATGATCCGCGTGATGGAATTTTGGGTGCGTGAATGCGGGATAGACGGTTTTCGATGTGATATGGCCATGCTGGTGCCATTGGATTTCTGGATAGCCGCCCGTCATCACCTGGATAGTATACAACCACTGTTTTGGCTGGCAGAGTGTGAGGATATTCCTTACCACGCAGCGTTTGATGCTACCTATACATGGAAATGGCTGCACAAAATGGAAGCCTACAGCCGGAATGAAACACCTATTGCCGGACTGGACGAGGTGTTGAATTTTTATGACAGTATGTTTCCGCCAGCTGCATTGCGCGCTTTTTTTACAACTAACCACGATGAAAATTCGCACAGCGGCAGTGAGTATGAGCGATTGGGCGCGGGCGCGGAAGCGTTTGCCGTTTTCTGCTGCACATGGAACGGCCTGCCGCTTATTTACAGCGGCCAGGAATTACCCAATAAAAAACGCCTGAAATTTTTTGATAAAGATTTTATAGAATGGAATGGTCACTATGCCCTGCATGATTTTTTTAAGAAATTGCTGGAGCTGCGTAAAAGAAATCCCGCAATGAAAGCAGGCGACCCTGATGTTGTGACTGAACGACTGCATACAGATGCCAACCAATTTATTTTTGCTTTTTCCAGGAAAAACAAGCAGACCGGCAATGAGGTGGTTGTGGTTATTAATTTATCTGCGGAGGTGAAGCACCTCGTGCACATCACCGGCAGCGAACTTACGGGCCGCTTCACCAACCTGTTCAGCGGCGCAGCAAAAGATTTCACGGAAGAAAAACATTTTGCATTGCAGCCCTGGGAGTACCAGGTTTACACGCGGTGATGCCAGCCTTCCGCCGTTGGCTACTAAATTTTTGTGCCATCGTTTTTTTAGCGTAAAAAAAAGCTTAGCGCTAGTGGGTAAGTGCTAATACCTGATATCTAACAGCTACCAGCGAATACCTTGCGGGCTTTAATCCAACAAATACAAAGGCCGGAGCATTTTACAGCTCCGGCCTTGTAAAGAGGATATCCTGGATTCTTCTATTGGTATTTCAACTTTTAATTATCGCTGCCCAATTTTACAGTGATCGGATAATTGCCTTCATACCCGGGGTATACGCCATCCAGTTTTAAGGTGCCACCCGCAGATTTTTCAATTTCTTTTCTCAGGTCATCCACGCTTGCTACATCATTTCCATTCGCCTTTGTAATTACATAATTGTCTTCAATCCTTGTTTTACTCAACGGACCTTTTTCATTCATCCCTTTTATTCTTACACCGCCTTTGATGCCATATTCTGCTGCATCTTTCTTACTCACGGTTTCAAACTCGCCCAGTTTATCTAATACAGAGGTTTTTACAACTTCGGTATTGCCACTACTGTTTTTCAACAATATATCGGTTGTCTTTTCCTTACCCTCATGTACATACGATACTTTTATTTTATCGCCCGGGCGATAGATGGCTATTTGTCCAACCAGGTCGGCCCCTGAATAAATAGCGTTGCCGTTTATTTTAGTAATGAAATCACCAATCGTAATGCCAGCAGCTGCAGCAGCACCATCTTTGGTAACACCAATCACATAAACACCTTCGCCCTCTTTAATACCGTTTTGTTTTTTAACATCATCGCTGAGGTTGTTGGGCGCATAATTGATACCCAGGTAAGCCCGCTGTACGGTGCCAAACTTCATCAGGTCGGAAGTAATTTTCTTAACGATATTCACAGGTATGGTAAATGAATAACCTGCATAAGAACCAGTAGGCGATGCAATGGCGGAGTTGATGCCGATAAGTTTGCCTTCTGTATTAATAAGCGGTCCGCCGCTGTTACCCGGGTTTACTGCCGCATCGGTCTGTATAAAAGACTCAATAGGACTCTTACTCTGCCGGCGGTTGATATCCAATGTTCTTCCTTTAGCGCTTACTATACCTGCAGTAACGGTTGCTTCAAGTGTAAGCGGATAACCCACTGCCAGCACCCATTGACCAACCTGCACTTCGTCTGAATTGCCATACAATAAAAACGGAAGACCTTTCGCTTCAATTTTAATCATGGCCAAATCGCTGCTGGGGTCGGTAGCTATCAGCTTTGCTTTAAAAGATTTTTGGTTGCTCAGGGTAACATTGATGTCATCGGCGCCATCAATAACGTGGTTGTTGGTAACGATGTACCCATCTTCGCTTACAATTGCGCCGGAGCCAGATGCCATCTGTGGAAGGCTTCGTCCACCGCGATCGCCAAATAGATCATCGAAACCATCTCCAAACATTTCGGAAAATGGATTTTTGCGCGGAAGGTTATTGGTCGCAACTGCATTGGTTTTGGTTTTGATGTGCACCGTGGCCGGAATAGCGGCGCTTGCTGCTGCGGTAAAATCAGCAGGGGCATTGTTAACACCTGTAACGCCGTCAAACTTTGCATAGTTAGATGGTGCTTTAGGGTTTGCATTCGATCCCTGTGCCTGGTACATGTAGGTATCATTTTGTGAAATCTTGTTGTACCCCCACATACTGCCCACTGCGGTAGTGGCGCTGATCAACATAATGGCTGCTACTTGTTTAAGTTTCATATGTATAAAATTTATCTGCTACTGGACTTCAAATTAAGTGCCCGTTCTGTACAAAATAACGAACCAGTCATGATTACGGTTCTCCGCTTATCTTGTTTAACAAATGTTTTACCAAAGCCTTCGTACATGTCATTCAAATTTACTGAATTCTTTTGATTCGGACGAGTTGACAGGAAGGCCGGTCCGCCGTTCGCACGTCTTTTTGACGCGTCCCGATGCTGCGCTCACGTGCTCAGTTCCAGCAAAAATCGCATGGTATCTACGCCATCGGCAAAGTCGGTCAGGGCGGGTTGCTGGGCCTGGCCAAACGGCGTCAGCCCCTTTCCTACAACGCATTGTATATCCGGGTTGTTTTGCAGGCTGGTTACAATTTCTTTCGGGTTGCCTTCATAAAAACTGTAATGCAGCTGGCTGATGGCCGAAAAGACGGCCTCATTTTCCACCAGTAGGATAGCGTCATTGGTCATGTAGTACTTGTTGTTAAGCAGTGCAATGGCCAGTTGGTAGTCGTAATTATTTTTGTATTTGTTGTGGTCGGCAAAATCAATGTATTTTTTAAACACGTTCAGCAGCGGTACAAAATCGTAGCCGGCGGGCACATAGATCTTAGTGACATTTCTGCAGCCCAGGCCATAATACTGGTTTACATCGTCTGCCAGCAACTCCAGTTCCGCCGTTGATTCCTCGCCGGTGATGATTGCGGCGGAGGTACGGTTGCGGCGGATAATGTGGGGGTATTTACTGAAATAATATTCAAAATAACGGGCCGAATTATTGCTGCCGGTGGCGATATAGGCGTCGCAGCCTTTCAGCATCTCCGCAAAAACAGTTTGGTATATAATTGCAGGTTCCCATTCAATTAGTTTGTCAATGATGTGTTTAATTAACACCGTGTCTTTTACCGAGGGTTTAATAAAGGCGTAATGGCCGGTCAGGAAAATACAGAGCCAGTCGTGAAACCCCACCAGCGGTATATTGCCCGCCATCACCAGCCCTACCTTTTTAGGGGTTGCCTGCCTTGGGGGTATCGAATAGGTTGCAATAAAAGCGTGTAATTTGCCAGCTTCCAGAAAATTTTCTGCAATATTGTTAATAGCGAGGTTGATAAATGGCTGTGTAAACCATCCGTTTTGTCTTTCTGCATTGTCTTTTGCAAGCGTCCATTCAGGGTCATCAGACTGTAAATAACTGCCCAGTTTCACTAATAAATTAATACGTTCTTGTAATTTCATTTTGCAGTATTAAATTTGTAGTAAAGATACTTGTAACAAACCCATTAAATAAGACCCTGTATGGCTATAAAAATCACGGAAGAATGTATCAACTGCGGCGCCTGCGAGCCCGAGTGTCCCAATAATGCCATTTATGAAGGTGGTGTAGAATGGGCCATTGCAGACGGCACCACGGTGAAAGGACAATTTACTTTGCTGGATGGTTCAGTAGTGGAAGCGGGTCAGAAAAATGCACCGGTAAGCGTAGACACTTATTACATTACGCCCAATAAATGCACAGAGTGCCAGGGTTTTCATGAAGAACCGCAATGTGCGGCGGTTTGCCCGGTAGATTGCTGCGTACCGGATGAGATGTACCAGGAAACGGTTGAAGAATTAATGGTGAAGAAAGAAAAGTTGCACGTTTAAGTACAAGACTTAGCCGTCTCGCGATCGAGCAAGTAATTCCCAGGATGTTATACCTGCAGCGGGCGCTGCACTTCAATAGGCGGTTGATAGCTTCCGCTGAAAATTTGGTGAAGGATGCTAATACCACCCTTTACCTTTTTTTATGTGGTTGAGGGAAAGCCTCTTTTTATAAAACCGGAGCTGCCGGAAATTCGTTCCGCCGTCACCGATCACAAATTTTGGGGCCGGAAAGATTGCATCTTTTTTGGGGTAACTGACAAACGGGTTGGCTACGGAACCGGAAATAACACAAAGCGTACGTACGGCACGCGCGTTCAATTTGTAACGATACTACCCATAAGATGTTCCTCCGAAACATGCACC
>JBDSEV010000008.1:0-76614 GCA_039919885.1 Chitinophagaceae bacterium | reverse complement strand
ATAACCGATCTCCAGAATCCCTGTCAAAAGTCCCATCATCAAGGCTGATAATGGGAGTAAAAAAATGTTTCTTCCAAAATTGTAATCAACGCCCGTAGAGGGATAATGGTCCAGGTTTCCGATAATTCCTTTCTCCAGCATCACATATATGAAGCTGAAAATGAACCATAACACTCCGAAAGGAATAATGCGCTTAATATTTCTGCGCGTTTTTGGTAGCAGCATATTTGTAAATTACGAAATGGTCACCTGATTTTAGAAATTCGATATATAATCTAATTGCTGGAAAACCAGCGTATCTGAACCAACTCGTTATTCTGATACAATACAAATCTGCTGAACTAATTTATTTATGGTGTTATTATAACTAAGTTGACAGGCTTAATACCGGCCGCTACGTGCATATCATTTCCAAATAACAGCATCACTGCTGTAACATACCGGTTTCGGCTACAACTTAACCTGTTTCAGTCACATTCTGCACCGGTTTTGTGAAGACCTTTACAATATAAAATAAATTAATTATGAAAAGGATTTTGGTCATTGGTGCGTCCGGATTTATTG
The DNA here is from genome assembly GCA_039919885.1 of Chitinophagaceae bacterium. Lineage (GTDB taxonomy): Bacteria > Bacteroidota > Bacteroidia > Chitinophagales > Chitinophagaceae > JACMLD01. The sequence continues at coordinate 76,050 of JBDSEV010000008.1, read as the reverse complement.
GCGGTTATTTAACTAACCAGTTATTGTCTGAAGGTTATACGGTACGCTGCCTCGCACGCAACCCGGATAAATTAAAGGAACTGGCAAAACGCGGCTGCGAGATCATCAGCGGTGATTTAACAGACCCCACGTCTGTACAGCGTGCAATCGAAGCAATGGATGCAGTTTACATTTCCATTCATACCCTCGCGCCTCAGCACAAAGACACATCGAAACTCGGCTTTATGGATATTGAAATGAATGGTCTCCAAAATGTTGTCGCAGGTTGCAAGCTGCATAACGTTCGCCGTCTTGTCTACGTTACCTCCCTCGGAATTTCAGCTGACGCAACAACTGCCTGGACCGGTGGACGATGGAAAACTCAACAATATCTTTTTAACAGCGGTTTGGATGTGACGGTGATCCAGCCCGGCATGATCGTCGGTATTGGCGGGCAGGGATTCAATATGGTTTTGGCAAATGCGCAAAAGAGCACAGCATTTGTGATAGGTAACGGACTTAACAAATTTCGCTGCATTGCCATCGACGACCTGGTTTATAACCTGATAGGTGTATTGAACAAACCCGAAGCCTATGGACAATGTTATGAAGTGGGCAGTGATGACATACTAACGGGCGATCAGTTGATCGACGCATCTGCGGATGTCACTGGTCATTCGCATCCCAAAAAGATACATATTCCATTAGGCCTTTTACGTTTTGCCGCGCCGCTGATAGCGCGTATAGCCAAATCTCCGAAAGGTGCTATTAAAGGGGCGCTGGGTAGTTTAGGAGCAGATATGGTGGGTGACCCCGCTGCTATAAGGAAACTGTTAACACGCAAGCCGCTCACTTATAAACAGGCTGTAGCGCAGGCGTTAAAAGTATATCAAAATAAATAGTCAATTTGCACCATGGAAAAAAGCCAGCCATACCAGATTAAAACCATCAGTGATTTTCATAAGTTACTTGGAGCACCTCCACCGGAGCATCCCCTGATCAGCATAATTGACATTGAACCCTTTGAGCATGTGCCGAAAGGCGTACCGGGTAATGTGATCAACGGATTCTATAACATTTCTCTTAAAAGAGGGTTCAAGTCGCCTATGAAGATCAAATATGGTCAGCAAACATATGATTTCGATGAAGGCGTACTTAGCTTTATGGCGCCTGGCCAGATTGGTAGTTTCGATCCGCAGAAATACGCAAGCCCTGAGCAATCAGGCTGGCTGCTGCTTTTCCATCCCGACTTTCTATGGAATACATCTTTGACCAAAAAGATTGGCGCTTACGGTTTTTTCGATTATGCGGTAAATGAAGCGTTGCATCTTTCAGATAAGGAAGAAGCTATCCTGATGCAGATCCTGGGTAACATCAGGCAGGAGTACCATAACAACATGGACAAGTTCAGCCATGATATTATAATCACCCAGCTGGAGTCGCTGTTGAACTATTCAGACCGCTTTTATCAGCGCCAGTTCATGACCAGGAGGAAAACCAGTCATGAGATACTGGATCGACTTAATGAAAAGCTTGCCGGCTATTTTAACGACATAAACGCCACGGGCAACGGAATGCCGCCGGTAAGGTACCTGGCGGACCAACTTCATGTATCACCGGATTATTTGAGCGGACTGCTTAAATCGTTGACCGGAATGACGACCCAGCAACATATACATGAAAAACTGATTGAAAGAGCCAAACAACAACTGTCTGCTACAAATTTATCTGTAAGCGAAATTGCTTACCAGCTGGGCTTTGAACATTCACAATCTTTCAGCAAGTTATTCAAAACGAAAACAGGTTTTTCGCCTTTGTCATTCAGGGCTAAATTTAATTAATCAACATTAGCAGCGCAATCCTTCATACCATCCTTCCTGCCCGTGTATCCTCAAATCTTTACCCGTCAAACGCATCGTCCGTAGCCAGCTGCACGAGCAATAAGCGTACTTTTTTATCCGCTTCAATAATAATTTCCTTGTTACTCATGCGGCAACAACAAGTAATTACACCTTTTGTTACACCTGCTACGTCCTAACTGGTTTTTATGAAATCCAATAGAAGGGCCAACAAAGAAATATTGATAATTCAAAAACAAAACCTGCATCGATAACTTACCTTAGTATCCCAAACTAAAACAAATGCCCAGCTTTGAATGTCTTTACCTTATCGAAATTTCTACCTGTATCGCCCGGATGCAAAAGAATCCATCTCCCCCGACTGATGCCGAAAGATATCCATTTCATAAAAACAGGCATTTAAGATGATAAAAGAATTTTCAGTTAACGTTTCCGAAAAAGTTTTAGCGGACCTCAAACTAAGATTAGCACTCACCCGCTGGCCCGATGCGCTAGCGGGCTCCGGCTGGGAGGATGGCGCAGATTTATCCTTCATGAAACAACTGGTCGAATACTGGCAACATCAGTTCGATTGGCGCAATGTTGAACGGGAGATCAACGCCTACCCAAATTTCATCGCTGACGTCAATGGGTACGAAATTCATTTTCTCCACATCAGGGGAAAGGGAGAAAACTGTGTTCCATTGCTGATTACCCACGGATGGCCTGGCTCGTTCCTGGAAATGATGAAACTGATCCCGCTGCTCGCTGAAGATCCGCAGCATTCATTTGACCTTGTCATCCCCTCGATACCAGGGTTCGGGTTTTCCGCAAAGCCAACCCGACCAGGACTGAACAGTGCAGGTGTTGCAGCTTTATGGCACCAGCTTATGTTAGAACTCGGCTATGAACGTTACGGTGCTCAGGGAGGAGACATTGGCGCCTCTATCAGCACATGGTTGTGCCGCCAATACCCTGAAAATATAATTGGGCTGCACCTGAATTATATCCCAGGCTCCTACAAACCCTATTTGCCAGATGGAGAGAAGGTCTCAGAGGAGGTTCTCGAATTCCAAAAAACCGCGAACCTATGGTCAGCCGCAGAAGGTGCCTATGCCAGTATGCATGCAAGCAAACCATTGACCGTCGCTTATGGCCTGAACGACTCGCCGGCAGGATGGTGCGCATGGATCATAGAGAAGTTCAATGGATGGAGCGATAATAGGGGAAATGTGGAGCGCATTTTTACAAAAGACGAACTGCTTGCCAATGTTACGCTCTACTGGGTTACCGAGACCATATTCTCCTCCATGAGAATGTACAAGGAGAATAGCAGAAAGCCCAGTGTGTTTGGCCAGCACGAATTTGTAAAAGTACCTACGGCCTTCGCCAGCTTTCCTAAAGAGCTGCCCACACCGCCCCGGTCATACATCGAGAAGGCTTTTAATATTCAGCGCTGGACGCAGATGCCCGAAGGTGGCCACTTTGCCGCCGCAGAACAACCTGAATTGCTTGCAAAGGATATCCTTGACTTTTTTTCCAAATTGATTTAACGCTCACAAGATAAACCAGGGTTAGTTTAAGAACACACCTGCAGGCTGGGTAGTAAATTAACTAACCAGGCATTACCTGCTTTACCAAAACACACACTGGCCTGCCATTTTACAATAGTTTAATTGGTAAACCAATCAATCAGCATACAACAAATATTTTTTTCTCATTGCTTTATACTTGCTCAGCCCTGGTTCCCAGCTGGCGCGAATTTCTTTTTCTGGAACGCCATTGATGATCTGTTGGCGGAACTCACCGGTGCCAACCTGGATTTCGATTGAGTTCATCTGGTTGCTCAGTCGTTCAAAGAATTTTTCTTTATGTGGATGCGCCTTATACAATTCCATGACCCATTTTAAATTGATCTGTTTGCTTTTACGAAGCAGTTCTACATCATAGCTACGTAAATCAATACCGTAACAAACCGTGTCCATAAAAATGGGCGTCTCCGCCATGCCTTTAATCCCGGTGGGCGTAAAGGAAAACGAATAAATACCTTTGTAGTCAGGACTGCCCAACACCGCGAAAGGAGCGTACGTGCCGCGGCCATGGTTAATATAAACGCCTTCAAACATACAGGTAGATGGATACAACATGATCGACTGTTGCGTATTCAGATTCGGGGAGGGTTTTACAGGCAGGATATAGGGCATGTTGTGGTTATAGTTGGCAACTTTCACGATGCGTAATTTGCATTTTACTTTGTTGGTCAACCATCCTTCACCGTTAGCCATTTGTGCAAATTCAGCCACTGTAAGGCCATGCGACATTGGAACAGGAAACATCCCAATTCCTGATTTGTATTTCATATCCAGTATGGGTCCGTCAATCAGGTACGCATTGGGATTGGGGCGATCAAGAATCAGTAATTCCTTTCCGTTTTCAACGCAGGCTTCCATTAACCGGGAAAGCGCATTGATGTTGGTATAGAACCGAACGCCCACATCCTGGAGGTCGTATACCAGTACATCCACATCCGCTAAATCTTCTTTGCTGGGTTTATTTTTCTTCCCGTACAGGGAAATCAACGGAATGCCGGTGGCCGAATCAATTTCATCGCCCATACTTTCACCGGCACTCTTGTTGCCACGGAAACCATGTTCGGGTCCAAACGCCTTGACAATCTTCACACCCAATTTTTGCAAAGAATCAACGAGGTGCGTTTTGCCAATGATAGTGGTTTGGTTAGCCATTATGGCCACGCGTTTCCCTTTGAGGTACGGCACATATAACTCCGTTTGGTCTGCCCCGGTTTTTATGGGGTTGGCCACCACCACCGTATCAGTGCGGCCTATTTGTTTCCCTGGTGTGCAAAAGGCGGCAAGGCCGAGAAAAAACAGGACAAGTTTCATGGAAAATATTTTATTGAATGTAACGTAAATATAGCGAGGAAATAGTGATAGGGCTGACCATGTAATAACTGCAGTGGCAGCTGCGTGGACGCCCGCGGAAAAAAAATGACGACTTTTTCAGATTTGTCCGCAAATGAGCCAGGTAATGTATCGGCATTGCCCGATGCACCATCTACAGAAAGCCCTGCTTCATTTGCCGGATAGCATAATCAGCAGCCCGCGCAGTTAGCGCCATGTAAGTCAGCGATGGATTTTGCGTAGCGGTAGAACTCATCGCTGCGCCGTCTGTAACAAATACATTTTTACAGCCGTGCAATTGATTCCATTTATTCAGCATAGAGGTTTTCGGATCATGTCCCATCCTGCATCCACCCATTTCATGGATATCAAGGCCAGGTGCCTGCTTGGAATCAACCGTTTTGATGCCCGTAAAACCAGCCTTCGTATACATGTCCGTCATTTGCTCAAAGAAATCGATGATCATTTTTTCATCGTTATCATCGTAAGCGATATCTACCACAAGTTCCGGAACACCCCATTTATCTTTTTTTGTTGGATGTAAACTGAGCGTGCTTGCCTTTTTAGGAATCGTTTCGCCCATCATCTGCGAACTTACATGCCACGGCATCAGCGTTCTGCCAGCAAGTTGGTTCTTTAAATCCGTTCCAACCCCCCCAGTATTCACATTCCTTGACCGTCCACCCGCAAATGTTACGGCATAACCGCGTAAAAAATCAGTTTCCTGTTTGTACAGATTTCTGAACCTGGGCAGGTAAGCGTAGGTCGGCGACCTACCCTCGCTGGTTGAGTCTGCTAAACCTTCATAAGTAGCGGATATACGTGCACGGTAGTTGTGAAAAGCCACATATTTTCCTAAAATACCATGGTCGTTTGCCAGACCATCTGGAAACCGCCGGGAGGTAGAATTAAGCAGCATAAGATTGGTATTAAATGCACCAGCATTTACAAAGATCACCCGTGCGGAAAATTCCAATACCTCGGAAGTTTGATCATCCATCACGCGTACGCCTGTAACCTTCCCCTTGCTGTCGTCATAGATAACCGATTGCACTACTGAATGCGGACGGATAGTGAGATTGCCGGTTTTCATTGCCCAGGGTAAAGTAGACGCGTTGGAAGAAAAATAGCCACCGAACGGGCAGCCCCGCTGGCAAAGTGTTCTGTTCTGGCATTGTGCACGTCCCTGGTCGAGGTGTATTTGCAATGGGGTTGTAAGGTGCGCACAACGGGCAGCGATCACATGCCGGTCATGGTAGTGTTTCGCTACGCTTTCCTGAAAATATTTCTCAATGCAACTCATTTCCCGCGCCGGCAAAAACTCGCCATCTGGCAAATTGGGTAAGCCGTCATGATTACCCGCGATACCTGCAAATTTTTCAACATAGCTATACCACGGAGCAATGTCACTATAACGGATTGGCCAGTCAACCGCGTATCCATCTCTGGCCGGCCCTTCAAAATCAAAATCACTCCATCGCTGTGTCTGCCTTGCCCACAATAAAGACTTTCCGCCCACCTGGTAGCCACGAATCCAATCAAATGGCTTTTCCTGTGTATAGGGATGAACATTGTCCTTAACCACAAAATGCATCGCATCTTCTTTAAAAATATAGCAGCGGCTGGCGATGGGATTCGCTTGTTGCGTTTCAAATGGTACCTGTCCCCGGTGCTCAAACTCCCATGGAAACATATTGGTGGTAGGGTAATCTTTCAAGTGCCTTACATCACGACCCCGCTCGAGTACCAGCGTTTTTAGTCCATGCTCTGCAAACTCTTTGGCAGCCCATCCTCCACTCATACCCGAACCAATTACGATAACATCAAATGTTTTATTGGTACCACTCATATTTATCAGATTGCTATGTTAAATTAAATTTGTTGCGGGCACACAGCCGCGATACGTGCCCGGTATCAGTTTGTAGTGCACTACGTTGGTCAGGTAAAATTCAGACGTGGTATAAGCCTGAATACTGAGTTTTTTTACAACCCCATAAAAAAACCTTTCAGGCAAATCCTGCCGGGCGCCTGTTTCAATATTTTTCAAAAAAAGTATTCTGCGCTGCAGTGTACAATTTATAAACCGATGTCCAGAAAATGTGGCACAGGCCTTTTCGAAATGGTCAAAGCCCTGAATGAATTTTTGCTGATCTGCTTTACTATAGCAGTCGTCTACCATTTTCAAAACAAATAAATGTGCAGCTATTTCTTTACAACCCGGTGTGTCCGTTGCGGGAATAATGGTTGCTGACAATTCTGCCAGCATTCTTTCCTGCTCGCCGGTGACCAGAAGGTTCTTTAAAACAATAGAAGGCTTTGTATTATTCTGCACGCAAGCTGGCAAAAGAATTATGCCCGCGCCGGCAAAACAAAATTGTTTAATAAGTTTTCGTCTGTCCATATCCGCTATTTATTTTATGGTATATTGCTTAGTCAGTTGCTTCAGGCGGCGGTGTATCTGAAAAAACATTTTTTTTCGGTTGCAATTATGCATAACGCCATCGCTTTATGATGTTCAGGTCCTGTTGAATACTCTCCAGTGCAGTGCTATCCTGATACGATTCCTGTTCAATAATGAAAAGCGTAGTACCGCCTGATTTTTTTCCCAAATCAATAATTTCTCTAACTGGAATAACGCCTTTACCCAACACAGTACTCTCATACGGCGTTTCCGGATTAGCTACTTTTATTTCGTCTTTTACATGCATCGATATAAATCTGCCCGGGTACTTGTTCACAATGTCAAGGGCCTTTGCACCCGCATTGTACATATTTCCCATATCCAGTTGTTGCACAACCAGGTCCGGATCTGTATTCGTTAGAATAATATCATACACTGTTATATCGCGGAGTTTTACGCTGAATTCAAAATCATGATTGTGGTAACCAAACTTCATCCCTGCTTTTTTACAAAGCGCACCACATTTATTAAATACTTGCAGGTAAGCAAGCAAATCATCATAGGTGCTACGTTTGCGTTCATCTATCCAAGGACTCACTACATAGCTTTGGCCCATGTATGCAGCGTCATCAATCGTCTGTTTCCACACGTCTGTAAAATCCCCTTTTGCTACATCCCAATGTTCCGGTTTCATAACTGTATGTCCGCTGGGCATTTGCAGACCCAATCCGCTGAGCAATTGTTTAAACTCCGCGGGTGTGTAGCCATAAAAATGCCGGTTTACATAATTGGCATGTTCCACATTTTTATATCCCATAGCCGCTACTTTCGCAAGTGTGCCAGCCGCATCGGCTTTCATATCTGCCCTAACTGAATATAACTGTAACGCCCACGTGTCCTTTTTTTTACGTGGGGCAAGAAAACTGTCCGACCAAATACCAGCACCTGCAATGGCAATGGAGGACTGCTTAATAAAACTTCTTCGGGATGTTTTCATGATGGAAACAATTAATAATTAATATATAAGAGCGCTGTCCGTTAAATACAATTCATTTTATTCGGCTACTAATTCAATGTGCGCTGTGGCCAGTCCAGGCGATGTTGCAGTAACCTGTATACGGCCCGCCTTATCGCCAGCTTTTATAATCAGCAAACATTTTCCTTTCCAGGCTTTACGCTGGGGCAACTGGAAACTCTCCAGGCTCATTGGATTGCCATTACCAGTACCTGCAATAACTGCATCCCCGCTAACGGTGAAGCGAACAGTGTTTTCAGCTTTTGGATTCGTATTCCCTTTTACATCGTTCAATAAAACCGTTATGTAACTCAAATCCTGATTGCCTGCCTTTATGCGGACCCGATCAGCAATGAGGCCAATTTTCACTTGTTTACCGGCAGTATGCAGCGATGCAGTGCGCACAGGAACATGTTCATCACCGTTATACCCAACTGCTTTCAATTCACCCGCGGCATAAGGTACGGACCATGCTTCCATAAATTTTGTAGACCGGTTCGTAGATTTTATGCCCAGTGATTTTCCGTTTAAAAATAGTTCTGCTTTTTCGCAGGATGAATAAACGTTCACTTCCATCGGCTTATTTTCATACCCGTTCCAATTCCATTCGGGCAATACATCGTGCCAGTTCCACCTTGAATAAGCAGCAAGCAACGGATTCTCTTTGAAAGAAGGCTCGGGTGATTTTACAAACAATGAGAGTTGATTGGGTTTCCACAATACGTCTCTGTAATAAGACTGCGGTCTTTTCCAGCCACAAATATCTATGTCTCCGCAAAAAGCCAGGCTCCACGGAAAGAAGCCGGCCTTTTGCGGATAACCTAGCCAACCAATACTGGCTTCACCAATATAATCGAATGCTGTCCACACAAAATCACCGGTTACGTAAGCATGATCCGCTACCTCCATCCAGCTGCCAAATGCTTCCAGCGGGTAAGATTCAGTGCCCAGCATAATCCTGGATGACACGCGTTTATGATCTGTTTCATAAGTACTTGTTCCCCCATAGGTAACCACTGAGTAATTATACCCGGCCACATCCAGTGCTGCAAAAAATGGATCCTTATCGGGCCGCAATCCGTTTACTGCTGAAATAACGGGTCGTGAGGTATCCATATTTTTTACAAAAGCTGCCAATGTTTTAGCGGTTGCTGCACCTTCCGGGCTTCCTCTTTCCTGTAGTTCATTACCGATGCTCCATAAAATAATGGAAGGATGATTGCGGTCCCGCAACAGCATACTTTCCATATCCCGCTGCCACCAGTCTTTAAAGTATAAATGATAGTCAAATGACGTTTTACCATAGTTCCACATATCAAAAGATTCATCTATTACCATCATGCCCAGGCGATCGCAGGCATCCAGCAACGCAACACTCGGCGGATTGTGCGCGCAACGGATGGCATTATAGCCGCTTGCTTTTAATAATTCGATTTTTCGCTCTTCTGCCCTGTCGTAGGCTTTTGCGCCCAGCGGACCGTTATCATGATGAATACAACCGCCTTTCAATTTTACTGTTTCACCATTCAGTTGAAATCCATTGGCGGTATCAAAAGAAATTTTCCGTATACCAAACAAACTTTTTTCTTCATTGATTGGTTTTCCATCTTGCCAGATCGTTGTAACGGCGGTGTACAGGCGGGGCTTGTCGCAAGACCATAACGCAGGGTTTTGAATATTGTAATGCTGAAGTATCGTTTGTTTTTTTCCGGCTGGAAGCTGAAGGCTGCTTTCTATCATGCCAACTTCTATTCCTACATTGTTAAGAAGCTTTGTAACAACGCGCAGATCTGCACCAGTACTGCTTTCGTTCATCAACTGGGTACTGGCATTCACCGTTGCAGCAGACGCGCTGACAGCCGGTGTTGAAATAAACTGACCCCATTGGGATATATGTACCGGCGAAAATATTTTCAACCAAACGTGCCGGTAGATGCCCGCCCCTGCATACCACCTGCTGTTAGGGCCCTGGCTTTTTACTTCTATTGCTATTACATTTACAAGACCAGGTTTAACGTATTTGCTGATATCATAATAAAAACTGGTATAGCCATACGGATGATTGCCCAGGTGTTTACCATTTACCCATACATCTGCATTCATGTACACGCCATCAAACTGTATTACAATCCGCTGGCCGGCCGCAGCAGCCGGCACCGTAAATTTTTTCCGGTACCACGCAGCGCCATTTTGCGTAAACCCGCCTGCTACCTGGCTTACCGCTGTATTGCTGAATGGTGATTGCGTTCCGGGGATATCTTCTATGCTCCAGTCGTGCGGCAACTCAATTTTCCGCCAGCCGCCATCATCGAAGCTGGTATCTTCAGCCGCCATGGCCCCACCTAAATGAAAACGCCAGTCTTTATCAAAGTTGATCGTAGCTGACTGTGCAAACGCATTGGCTGTATTCAGCAACAACAAAAACAACAAAAAGTAACGTATCATCGAAATATTTTTTTAAAACAAAGAATCCGGATATTAATTATTCACTGCCGTAATCTCCAACAGATCACCATCGTATTCGCTTTCTATTTCCCATTCAAATCCGAGGGTAGCAAAATCTTTCCCTGACAAACTGGTAATATTTTTCCCGTGCATATTTGTCAACATATATTTCCGGCCGGGATCAAGGTACTGAATGGTGATCTTTCTTTTTACCTCCTTGGAACCCTGCCTGAATACAGCAATGATGCCACCCGTGCCTGTTTCCGTATTGATGCGTTCAAATCCATCCCACATGCCTTCCGTTGGTTCTCCAAACCCCGGCAGGTCTTGCCTAAAACTCATGAACTGGTATTTATTTTCCATCTGCTGCAACCAGTCTGCATAGAACCTGTACTTCTTTAAATGGGACGCAGAAAGTTTTCGGGGATCACCCAGCATAATGGGCAGCGCACCCGCCAGCGATTTGATATGTTGTTCCCAGCTGCTATCCTGCATTTCAGGATTACCAATAACTAATGCAGTAGCAGGCATAGCAGGAGAACGCCACCAGGCCATATTGCGGATGCGCAAATCAACTTCATGCGCACCATAAAAATTAGACAGCCAGTTTCCTTCCGCATGTTGCAGCATGGCATAATCTATCAATTGTAATCCGCCCATTGCTTCAAAAGTGCAGTCTATAAAAAGCCCGGGTTTGGCAGCATGAAGTTCGTCGAATAGCTGCCACATGAGTTCAAAATTCACCCCAAACGATTCCTGCTGATCTCTGTGACGGGGATGGTTAGTTGCATAACAACCCGACTGCTCCGGATCAAATAAATATGCGCTGGTCACTGTTGCAAAATCGAGCTTAAAATATTCAAGTCCGTAGGTTAAGGAAAGCTGCAATAGAATTTTTTTTATATAATCGTACCAACCGGTGGAGAAACACGCAGTATATTTATCTTTTTCATCTACAACATGCAGGGAAGTAAAATTATCAGTTTTATTTTTTACGAACCACTCCGGGTGTGTTTTGAATACCTGGCTGGTTGGCGAAGCACTGCCGATACTTAACCATAAGCCCGGTTTCATACCGAGCGATTTAATATAATCGAATACGGGTGTTAATCCGTGTGGAAATTTAATGCTGTCAATGCCCCAGTCACCATACCCATCCTGCCAGCCATCATCTATTACAAATTCTTTCATACCTGCGGCCGCGGCTGCTTTTGCCAATTCCATTACCAGCTTTTCATTAATATTCTTCTTAAATGGCACCCAGGTGTTGTAGACAAATGTTGGCTTATGATCGAGTTTTGACAATCGTATGCCCATGTATTTCCGGATAAAATCAGGCAGGGTTCTATTCATAATGGAATCCGGCGTTTGCTGATGACTATAAACGATGGTAAAAACTTTTGTCGTTTCAAATGAATCCCTGGCATTGATCCACTTTCGGAATGGATACACATCGTCTTTATGCGTTAACCCTGCACATATATCCGATGCATCCCATAGCACTGATGTTCTTTTCAATACGCCGGGTGCTTCATTGCCGATGATGATACCCTGTTGTGAATTGATATTGTGTAACCCAACCAATGCATCCTGTCGACCGCCAAGAAAAGGCCCAAGTGATTTTCTACGTCCGTAATCACTCATTATCCAGGTAAAAGTCATAGATGCCAGCTCAAATTTTTCAACATCGACTGATTGCAGTTTTGCTGTTTCGCCGCCAAGGTTTTTAAAAGAAAGATTTTTCCGGATGACGGGATTTCCGGGATATAACAGATACCTCACCGTAAGTTCAAATTTTTTATCGTTACTGATTAACGTCACAGTGGCGCCATCGCCCCCATTTTCATCAGCAACAGTCTGTATGTTTTTCAACTGCCAGCCTGACCGACCAGAATAAACACGATCATTCCATTCAAATTGAAAATCTTCATTCGTTTTTTGAAAATATCCAAAAGAACCACCAACCGGTTTGTAAGAAAGCGTAACAAACTTCCCGGTGTCTGCGGGCAGTTGAATGATACGTTCCACCAACCCATTAGTAAGTGTCAGAAAGGATTTGTTCCAACTGGCAAACGGTTGTGCCGCAAATAAAATATTTGCCAGCAATAATTGAATACAAATGGTCAGGTGAAGCTTCTTCATTTCATTTTGGGTATGTGGTAATTAGCAAACCGGATAAAATTGACCCAGTCGAACAACGTTAGATCATGGATGCCTTCCCGGATATGATAGCCCATAACTGAAGCAATGATTGCATCGCCTTGCGCGGGCGCTATCTTTGACAAGTTTGACTTTTTCCCATATAAAGCATACACCGGTTCTACTTCGTTCAGCGACAGAAAAGATCCAGTCGGATCAGCCCATAGATCTTTGGAAGCATTGGTAGTGTATAGCGGTCTTGGTGCAATGAGTGATACCAGCATATGCTGATCTACCGGCAAGGAATCAACGTTATCGTTAAATTTTTTATAGTTATCGCAGAACCAGTAAGGAAAACTACTGTTGATTTTTTTGATGGTTTCACCATATTGCCGCCGCGCAATTGCAACACCGGTATTGCCGGAGCAGTTTGCAAACACCATGGCAAAACGCTTATCCTGCGCACCTGTCCATAGCGCCGCTTTGCCTCCTCTTGAATGCCCTACTACCATAACTTTTTTTGCATCAATGGACTGATCTTGTTCAAAATAATCCATAATTCTGCTGGCCGCCCAGGCCCAGGCACCGATTGCCTTCATACCATTGGGCATAGTTAGTTGTTCCGGGTATAATTGTAGTACGCCGTCCTGGAAATGATCGGCATTGTCTGGCGCAGCATCGCTTACATGAAATGCAGCAACAGCATAACCGCTATCAATAAGCGTTTCAGCTGGCCAGAATTGAGCCTTTATAGCTCTTGTTGGATCTGTTCTGTCTGGTGCGCGGTTATTTATCAACAAAAATACAGGCGCTGCCTTTCTTCTACTATTCGGAATAAATTCAATGAGATGTATACTTACCCGCTTTCCATTTTTCCAGACATTAATCTGGATTTCTTTTAGCTCAGCTCTGCCAGCCATCACATTCTTTATATCATTGCCGACTACAAACCTAATGCTATCAAACTGCTTCGGCATTTGTCCGTACACATTATCCTCAAACAAGGATACGATCTCAGGTCTCCTGATTTTCTCCCAATCGCTGACGGTGTTAACGGATTTCCCTGCTACAGTTTTCAACAACGCCGGTAATGTATAAGCCGGCACTTTCAACTCATCGTAATTCTGCGCATGGCTGTTAACAACCCAGGAAAATACAACACATAAAACAATGATTCTTCTCATAATGATTACATGATTCATTCAAAAATGCAGCAGTCTTACACCACAAATTCCTTTTTTATTCTTTCTTCTCCCTTCCTGATACCGTTTATAGAAACTGACTTGCCCTTCCAGCGCTGAGGAAACCTGGGATTCCAGGTGAGCTCACCTTTAATGGTTTGTTGTACACCAAACAAACCTTCCACAATGGCCCATACATGAGCGCCGGATCCAGTGGTGAAATTTCTGCATTCCTTGTAATCATATTCACAATTCAGTCCATTGATACTATCGTGCCATTCCAACGTATCAAAATAAACAGCCGAATAAGGATTCTTACCAAACTCATATTCTTTAATGGCATTCAGCGCCAGTACGCCATTCTCCGGGTCTCCATAACGGAAATGGGCATAGGCTTCAAATGCTGTGAGCCACATCCACACGCCACCATTACAATAAAAACCAAGGGGATCATATTTGTTGCCCTCCTTGTATCCTTCATGATGAGATGGCCCCCATTTAGTCCAGCATTTTTCTTTAAGGTTTGATAAATGACGCTTTATCTTTTGGGGATCAGTGGCAAGTCCGAAAATAAAGGCCAGGCAAGTATCCTGGCTCAGCTTTTTCATCCGGGTGCCGTCAGGAGCAATATAGTCGAGGTAAAGCCCGGCTTCTTCATCCCAGAATAATTTGTCATAATTTTTTTTCAACCTGGTTGCCAGATTTTTATAGGTAGCTGCTTCCGGCTTATTCAACAGATCACCCAACGCTGCTGATTCTTTAAGCAACTGAAAATATACGCATTGGGTATAATTTACTTTTCCATGCCTTTTGGTGCGATCCGCCCAGTCCTGGTTATAATCCTGCTCCACCCAACCATCATTATCCGTGTCGCGGGTACGGAGGTAATCGATGGACGCTGCAATACTTTTCCAATATTTATCGCCGAAGGCAATATCTTTTGTCCACCGCACATACTCAATAATACTCAATGAGATTAAAGCGGCGCTGTCCAGATCCGGTGCACCGGTATGGTACAAAGGCTTACCGCTAATCGTAATTCTTGTAGGAAATGACCCTTCTTCATTCTGGTACCTGGTAAAATGGACGAGCAATTCCTTTACTACTTCAAATTTTCCGGCGGAAAGCAACCCTCTTATCTGCCAGTGAGAATCCCGGCTGTAAAAACTGGGATACATGTGACCCGGTACGGCTATCAAGCCGTCTGCCGATTGAAATACCTGTGCAACTATTTTATTGGAAATAGAAAATCCATGATCCAGCAGTTGGTCCGGCGTAGAAATCATAGCGAATGCGTCCCTTTGTTCATTCAGTTCCTTCTCAAATGCCGCCATTCCATCTTTTGCATATTGTGCGGAAACTTCCGGAATGCCATGACTGGCAGTGTTTGCATACGGCGCCACACTACAAAAAATAATAAAATCGGTTTGTTCCGATGCGCTTAACACTACCTTTTTTTGCAGGATACCTGCCTGGTCATCACATGCCTTGTACACATGCTGGTCGGCAGTCCAGGGTTGTTTGCTGGTCTCCATCTGTAAGCAAACCTGGTCATCACGGCTCCATACTTTTACTACATCTGTGCCCGACATGAGAAAATAGCTACAATAATTTCTTGTTACTTCGTTGACTACACGGAAACCATTGAAACCTTCTTTCGTATAAGGCGCGTAATTGGTAAAGTACGGATCTCCCAATGTAAATTTTGCTTTTTCAATAAAGTACGCTTCTATCGGTTGCGAAGAAATATTTTTTACCTGCACGTGCTGAATACAGTTTGTATATTTTGCATGCAGATAAATTTTCTTGGTTACTTCAAAGGGAACCATTTTGTTTTTATACGTAACGGAAATATAACTCAGTGCATATTCGTAGTGAATTTCATCCGCGTCTGCCAGCAAATAAAATTGACTTTTATAGTACACATAACTTTCAGCAGCATGCAATGCCTGTACAAATTGTTCTTCTCCACCACTGCCAATAATGCGCAGGTGACTGATATTACCGGACACCGGTACATCCACCCTACAATTCAGATTTGTAAGATTTGGACCCGCCGACTTGCTTAACATCGAATCTTTTTTTATGATAATGAGCGGCCAGCCCTTACCATCATTTGCATAAACCGATTTTGGTTGCACCTCTTTTTCATCAGTACTGATTGCTCCAAGCGCTGGATGCAGCATGCCACCCGCCACTGAAAAAGCACCCAACATATTTATTTTTTTCAGAAAATTACGCCTGCTGTTTTGGAAGGGTTTGTTAACCTTGCCAGTTGCTTTATAACCCCGTGGTATATTTTTATGCATACAAAAAACTTAAATGATCTCCTTAGATAGTCAATACCAAAAACAGCAAACCGACGGCTTATCCGAAACTGAACAAGCTGGCCGGGTTGCGGATAAATACTTTATCATAATATTTATTAAGCCCCCTTGCGGAAAGTTCTTCTTTGAATGTTGTTAGCAGGTAATCAAGTCCTGGCTTCCCGCCATAAGACTTCCAGTAGCTGGATTTCGCGGCATCCATACCAGCGGTTATCTGGTCAGGGAATTCTGGCAATAAATTTTCCAATAGTTTGTAGGTCCAGTTCTCCTCCGTGGAAGGCCATCTGAAAGCACTGTCGTATTCAACACGAACACCGGTGCCCAGCAGTTCCCGGTGGTAATGGATATCTTTATTGCGATCCACATGTGATAAAACAACATGGGAAAGATCCGCGCCTAGCTGTTGAAACAGCAAAGCCTGCTCCATGGCATGTTTTCCAAAATTAGTATGGGTAAGTATTGGCACGCCGGTTTGAATATGCGTTGCGACTACCGCCCTGAATATTTTCTCCTGGTGTTTTGTAATGGGCTCATCTGCCGTAGCCAGTTTAATGAGGCCTGCCTTATGTGGCGTTCGTTTTACATAAGGACCATTGTAATCAAATTCATCAATTCCAATCATAACATC
Source organism: Chitinophagaceae bacterium (assembly GCA_039919885.1). Classification (GTDB taxonomy): domain Bacteria; phylum Bacteroidota; class Bacteroidia; order Chitinophagales; family Chitinophagaceae; genus JACMLD01. The sequence goes on along the minus strand of JBDSEV010000008.1, from coordinate 59,176 downwards.
ATCAATAAATAATTGGGTCAGTTGGTCTTCTGTATAGCGATAGCGCCAGTGATTGGGCAAATAGTATTGCTCCAGGTGCAAACCGGTAGGTGCCACAATATGAATGCCGGTAAGCTGGGAAATGCTGGCAAGTTTGGTTATGTTTCTTCCTGCATCTGCGGGCATGGTATCTACCATAGTGCGTGCCCCCGCTGTATACAAACCCTTTAGTTCTTCAATAATCTTCTCCATATCATTCAACAGGAATGATTCATTCTGTACGGTGGGGAAGCTCTCGTCAATAATAATATGTTCATGGGAATAGCATATCCCCATATCTGTTGCAGGAATATCACCCAACACTGTTCTTATAAAACTGTTTTCGCTCATGGTATGATGTTCTTAGTCCAGCCGCCCCTGCTGGTATCTGCATTGATTGCCGGCACTTCCAGTACAGCACCCAGCCCTCTTAGTCTTTCCTGCAACAATCCAATATTAACTGCCGCAGCGCTCTGATCTTTTTCAAGGCTCAAAGACGCGGCTATTCCGGCTGCCTGTCCCATAGACATCGTCTGCGCCATTGACCGGCAGGATGCATGTGCGTCGTGGGTAGCGGAAAAGCACCGGCCCACTACCCATACATTTGTTGATGAGATGGGAACAAGGGTGCCGTAAGGAACACCGTATACACCACTTTGCGGAATGTACTGCCAGAACGTTTCATCCTCACCATTGGTTCCTTTGCGATGGTCTTCTATAGGCGCACCACATAAAAAAACACTATCAGGCGGAATAGCGCCTGTTAAACAATCCTGTTTGGTTAGCCGGTATTCTCCATACACCCGCCTGGTTTCCCTTACGCCAATCTGGTTTGACAGTGCAATTATTTTTGCATTTTCATACCCTGGCACTTCAGTTCTGAAAAAATCTTCATAGATAAAAGATTGCCTGCGGCCCTCTGATTCTGCTTCCGTCATTTGTACTACGTCCAGCGCATTTTTTCCCGAAACTTTTACGGCCACGGTAGAAACGCATCCCGGCTGGCACATCTCGTGGGCCGAGCCCTCTGCACGGGGAAGTGCATAGCTGCTATTGCTAATTGCATCTTTCATTTTTTTCTGCAACATCTTTTTTCCGCCTTCCGCTTCAAATTTATTCAGGTCAACGCCGCACATCCGGAACGTAGTAGTCATGCTTTGGGCCGGCTCATTCTCTCCTGCCAGCTCAAATGGAATACCGGCAAGTTTGCAATAATCGGCGTCGCCGGAGGCATCAATGATACGTTTTGCACGGATTTTAAAGAAGCCGCTTTTATGCCACACGATACACTCGCTGTAATGCGCTTCAACGCGTACGTCAACCAGCGTGGTGTGCAGATAAACATTCACACCTGCTTTCATCAACATATTATCCCAAACCAGTTTCAGTCTTTCCGGGTTATAGTTGACGCCGGTACCCGCACCATAAGTATTTGGACGAAGAAACACATCGCCGGTATTGTTTAATTCGTTTACAATTGTATCCGGTAATCCGCCAACAATTTTCTTCGCTGCTTTGCCAGGGTTAAAGAACCCATAGAAAGTATCAAGCATTTGGGTAGATGTTCCGCCAAGAAAACCATATCGCTCCAGCAAACTCACCTTATACGTGCCGTTGCAGCGGGCGCCAAGCGCCGATAGACAACCGGCAGAACCACCGCCGATAACCAGAATATCGGTTTCTTCCAATACCGGCACCAGGAGGTGATTGATGATATTAATCGGTCTGCTCATTTGTTACCAACGTTTTGATAAAGTTTAGCTAACCGGTGGGCGTGTTCATCATAGGCACTTTCAAATAAGGATACTGCTTTTTCTGCACCTACTACAACGCCGGCCGACAATACCTTTGGGGGCTGGCCGGCGTCGGTCAGCAATTTTGCCAATTCTGCTTTTATACAGTTAATCAACATTGCCCCCCCCACTGTGGAGCCTGGTGCAACGGGTGTATCCAGGCCGGGAATCTTTATCATGGCATCGCCGATGGGCGCTCCGGTATCCAAGACCAAATCAGCAAAATCAGTCAGCTTCTTCCCGTTAACATGCTTGGAAATACTGGGTTCGCTGTGTTGTTTGGTAACAATGGCCACTACTTTTATTTTTTTCTGCTGGAATAATGCTGCCATTTCAATCGGCACCACATTGCAACCACTGGAAGAAATGATCAGCGCTGTATCCTGTTCACTTAAATCAAAATTCCGCAGGATTCTTTCTGCCAGTCCGGAAACATTTTCTAAAAACATAGCTTGTCGCTGACCGTTAGCCCCTACTACCAGGTTATGAAAAGAAAGCGATAATTCAACAATGGGATTGAAACCCGGAAAGGAACCGTACCGCGGCCACATTTCTTCTACCATCATACGGCTATGCCCGGAACCAAAAACATGCACCATTCTGCCCAGCAGTATTGTTTCACTGAACCAGGACGCAGCTTGCCGGATAGCATCTGCCTGCGCTTCCACCGTCTCAATAATGCCCCGGCATTTGTTTAAATAATTATTCAACACTTAGTTTCTGTTTTACAGGTTAACGAATACAGCGCCGCACCTACGGCGCCAGAAAACTCATTGAAAGCAGACAAGCAGATCTTCGTCTGAATGCCACCCGGCCGCCACTCATAGCGCTCCATGAAAGCAGTTAATGGACCCATTAAACTTTCACCGGCCTTGGTAATACCGCCGCTCAAAATGATCAGTTCAGGCGATAGAATATTGATAAGTGATGCAAGTGCAAGTGAAAGTTTCTGCACTGCGTTCAACCAAAAATAAGTAGCAAGGATATCTCCTTTATTATACCCCTCCACCAGTTCTCTGCAGGAATTAAACTTTCCGTTTGTTCTGTTAGCAACCGATGCGTTACCAAAAGCTTCTTCCAGGGTGCCCGGAATATCAAGTATGCCCGGAACGCCTTCGGAATTCAAAGACATATGCCCTACATGACCAGCCCGCTGCAAAAATCCCTGGTACAACTTTCCTCCAATCATCACGGCGCCGCCAACACCTGTTCCCAGTGTAAGCATGAGCTGGTTCTGAATTCCTTTGCCAGCCCCAAGGCTGCTTTCCGCCATCAGCGCCGCATGTGCATCGTTTAATACACGTACATCGGGATGCTTAAAAAGATCCTGCCACTTAAAATTTTCCAATCCCTGCAAGCGTTTTGGCATATGTGCGATGGCCGAATTTCTATCATTACTTAAACCGGGGGCAGATAAACCAATAGCAGCAACGGTTACAACACCATCTTTCAACTGCTCAACCATACCCACAATTTCATTTTTCCAATGTTTGCCATCGGCCACATCACTATCGGCACTATTGGTGTCAATGACCAGGCTCTTCATGATATCACCCGATGCATTTATCAGTACCCCTTTAATGTTTGTACCTCCGAGGTCAATGCCAATTGCGGATATTTCTTTACTCATCTATACCTAATAATTATTACGCTTCTTTATTTAATTAAAACTGTCCTTCGGTAATCCCCCAGCCGCCATCTACAAAAAGCGTTTGCCCGGTAGCGAAGGCAGCGGCGTCAGACATGAAATAACATGCCGCGCCGTCAAGGTCATTGGCTTTACCGATGCGGCCACCGTCCAACGGCTGTTTGGTACCAATAAATTTCATGATGGAGTCATTTTGTGCGGCACGTTTTGCCATCGGCGTTTCTACCAATCCGGGTGCAATTACATTGACGCGTATATGCTGCTTTGCATAATATGCAGCAATGGATTTACTAAAACCAATGATGGCCGCTTTTGCCGCCGCATAAGCATGTGTTGAAAAATATTGCGGTGATGGAGAAACACCCAGCACCGATCCCATATTTAAAATGCTACCACCTTGTTTTTGGTGTAGGAAACTTTTCACTGCCGCCTGGTTGGATAACATAACCGAGGTTAGATTAAGTTCGATTGTTTTATTCCATCCATCGATACTCATTTCGTGCAATGGGCCATCTCCAAAAGATCGCCCGCTGCCACCTGCTACGTGGTACAGCCCGTCAAAACCACCGTATATTCTCAAACATTCCTCTATGGCAACTACTGCAGTGTTGCCCTGCCTTGCATCGCCGTATAAAATAGTTATTTTCTTATCTTCTTGCGGCGGCACATCTTCTCCGTTCAAACCTACCGCAACCACACTGGCACCGGCTGTTGAAAAAGCGTTCACGGCCGATAACCCCATGCCGGACGTACCCCCTATCACCACTATTTTTTTATTTGCAAGCATCGTACTTTTAAACAACCTATTTTTTCTTGGTATCACTATTCATAAACCTGATATAATTCTTAATAGAATATCCTTTTCCATTGGTAACAAAATAAATATTGTGTGCACCGCTGATTGGTTCAAGTTGTATATAAGTTTTGATATCCTTATCATCGGGCAGTATCGCAGCACCAGCGGGTAACGGTATGGTTTCACCAATTAACCTGCCGTTTGCTGAATCAATATGCACTTCCAAAACGTTCATCTGTTCACCCGTTACTTCTATTTGACTGATGCCGGTAAGATCAATATTTTTATACCCGATGTAAGCACCTCCGCCAGGCAATATCTCTATCTCGCCTTTGGGATTGGGCACTTTAACATTGGTGGCATTTTTCTTTAATTCCGCTTTGGAAGTAAGTACCCAGGGCGGTCTTAGCACAATGGCATCTTCCCCCATTACTGCAGGAACACCATTAGCACCTTTGTCTTTATAGCCTGCATACAATACATACATACCTTTTGGGCTAAGCCTTGGCGGTAGTTTAATGGTATGCTTTCCCGTAACCGGCATAGAGGACGGTGCAGGTCTTGAAAGGTTCAGGATAAAGCTGAGCATTTTCTTTGCGTCTTCTATCGACAATTCCGGGTGCGCAGACATAGATACCATTCCCCAGGCACCATTGCCACCTTTAATAACTTTTTTAGCCAGCCGGTTTTCTGCACCAGTATCTGTTTTGTACCGTTCTGCCACTTCAGTAAAAGTTGGACCAACAGATTTTAAATTAATAGAGTGACAATGATAACAATCATTTGAATTAATGATCATACCACCTTTTATTCCGATGCCCCTTTGCGCTGCTGTAGGTTCTCCTATCACCGGGAAATTAAAACCTTCCGCAGAATAATTCATGCTGACAAAAACGTTTGCAGACGGTATGGCACCGGAGGTAAGGCTTCCATCTTCCTTATCATTTACCTGCACGCGGTACCAGACGTCAGTACTGTCAAAGAAAAACGTTTTGTTTCCTTTGGTCAATTCCATTTTTACTTCCGGTGCGCTATTACCCGCGGTAATCTCCATCGATTTTGTTGCAGATCCGCCTTTTGAATCCTTTACCGTTAATGTTATGGTGTATAGACCATTTTTATCAAAGTTGATAGTTGGGTTAGCTTCGCGGTATGTTCTTTTCTCGCGGTCTGACGATGTAACGTTCCATTCATATTTGATTGAATCGTTATCATAATCGCGTGTGCCGGCAGAAGAAAAAGTTACCGGAAAAGGGATAGCCCCATTTACGCGGTTTGCCTTTATAACCGGCACAGGATTTCGATTATTATAATTAAATTCGAACTTGGTCAATTTCGAATCATTGTTTTGCCTGAACCAGCCTTTTCCATATTCAAGTACATACAAGCAGCCATCCGGACCAACCTGCATGTCCATCGGACCTGCTACCGGCACATCGGGCAGAAACTGTTCCATTGATTTATAATTACCTTTCTCATCAATACTAATCACCATTATCCAGTCGCGGAGCCATTCCCCTACAAACCATTTTCCGTCATAGTAATCGGGCAATGCATTTTTTGAATTCGGGTAATCTGCTTTTCTGTAAAAAGGACCTCCGATACCACATCGCGCGCCACGGCCCAATAATGGGAATTCTTTCGGAGTAATATTGGAATACCAGACCAATGATTTTTGCGCAGGCGGCAATTCTCTGATCCCCGTATTTAATCTTGAGTTGTTGACGGGCTTAGCAGGATCAAAAGCTTTACCAGAAACACCCGTAGCAAAATCATATTCATAATACGGCTTATTATCACCACCGAAATAAGGCCAGCCAAAATTACCCGGCCCGCGTATCTGGTTAAATTCATCATACGCCATTGGCCCACGGTTAACAGAATCCACCGATGCATCAGGTCCCACTTCACCCTCGTATAACCAACCTGTCTTTGTATCCATGGAAAGTCGCCACGGTTGCCGGTGACCCATACTATAAATTTCAGGCAATGTTTTTGGGGTTCCTTTTTTAAAAAGATTGCCATCCGGAATGGTGTACGTTCCATCGGCTTCAGGATGTATCCGCAGAATTTTACCCCTTAAATCGTTGCTGTTGGACGCGCTGCGTTGTGCATCGAATATTTCACGGCCGGGTCTTTCATCAATAGGTGCATACAGCGTTGCACGCGGACTGGTATTGTCACCAACGGTAATAAAAAGATTTCCATTACCCCGCGGATCAAACATCATACCTCCACCGGTGTGGATACCATCCGCGTTTTTATGGGGAATTTTTATGAGCACTTTCTCGGAACCCATGTCCAGCCGGCCGTTACCGTTCACGGTAAACCTGGAAATATGGTAATCGCTTACAGAATCCTGGGGTGCCTGCGCAGCATAGAACACGTAAAGAAATTTATTTTTATCGAAGGCAGGATCGGCTGCTATACCAAGCAGGCCATCTTCATAAGCACTCTGGGTATTTATCGTGCCTATACTTTCACTTTTATCATTTTTAGCATCATACAACAGTATGGTTCCGCGGCGTTGTGCAACAAAAATATTTCCATTTTTTAGTATCGCCATCTGGATGGGCTCATCCATTTTTGTCATTAGAACCGTTCTTACAAAACGGTTGGCTTCGGGCAAAGATTTTGAATAATCCAGCGGCTTCGGATCATTTTCACCCGTTATCCAGTGCAAACCATTCCAAACCTGTTGAAGAAAAACAGGTTCTTTCCAGCTTTCTTTTGAATGACCCCAGGAAGTGTAAAAGGAGCGGCCGCCGTCAAATTCCTGGCACCATACAGCCGGGTGTGCAAGGCCCATTTTTCCACCGGTATACGTTTTTTCATCCAGCGTCATCAGCACATGAATGTCCGGACTAACGCTCTGGAAATTATAAAATTCGTCGCTGCGTTGTATGGAATCAGGAATTGAAGCATTGGCCGGATGATTTTTATCGGCCGTATAAAACATTCCATTTTGCACCGGTGGATGCGTATCAAAATAAGCGCCAATCAGTTTATTGTACCAGGGCCAGTCGCGCTCGGCATCTGCACTCGCATGAATAGCCAGCACCCCTCCGCCGGCTTGCACAAATCTTTTAAAATTGACCCGTTGTTCTTCATTAAAAACAGCGCCGGAAATATCAAGCAGTATAACAGCGCTATATTTTTTTAGTGTGTCTTCATTAAACCGGCCGGCATCTTCTGTTGTGTCAATACTGAAATGATGTATGGCAGCCAGTTGAAACAATGCATTTTGACCGGCAGCAATGGCCGCGGCATGCCGGTAACCTTCCGTTTTGCTGAACACCAGTACGCGATAATTTTCATTAGTCGTTTTACAGGCGGTCAGGTAAAAAAGACAGGTGAAAAATCCAGCAACGATGCTACCCAGCACCATCATCCGTAGAGAACGCTTCATGAGATATTTTTGGGGTTATCAAAATGAATTATAGCTGCATAAAACCACTAGTCAACCATTGCCACGGCCTTTTTCATAGCATCTGCAGTTTTCTGCACGGCTGCTTCATCATCCAGTTTATTCAATTCTTCATTAAAAGGCTCTGCCTGCACAAAGCCATCATATCCGATTGTTTTTAAAGCATTCAAAAATCCCCTGGTATCAATAACGCCAGTAGCAGCCGGTAATTCCCGCTGATAGCCAGGTTGATTTTGAATAGGATCATACCCTTTAATGGCATCATTCAAATCGCATCCCACCACATCATTGTTGGTTAAAGAAAGTATAGCAGACAAATCCTCTCCCGATGTAAACCAATGTGCAGTATCTAAATGAATACCAACATTTGATTGGCCGATGGCTGCAATCAGTTCACGCAACTCTGCCATGGTATGAATAAAAGGAAAGTTATTGGCCGCCCAAATCGATTTCGGACCAACATACTCAAGCCCATATCGTATGTCGTAATCTTTCAAAATACCTGCAACTTCTTTTAGCCGGGCGGTATGTAGCCGGAAATTCTGCAGGTAATTCAAGTCGCTGTGGTTAGACATTATCCAAGTCATGGACCGCGTAACACCTGCTTTCTGCAGTACGGCACATTTGGCAGGCAAACTGGCCAATGATTTTTTGAATATCTCTTCACTTTTTCTGAACTCCACATTTGTTTCACCCATACCAAAAGACAAATTCTTAGTTTTCATGTTGTCTTTCAGCAGCGTCCAATGATCGGTTGTTAAACCATGCAAATATTGTGGCAGGGCAACGACCGCTTCAAAGCCATATTTGGAAGCTAATTCAATTAACGCTGACTGATCTGCCTTTACACCGATCAATCCGCCATTGAGCTGCATTTTATATTTTCTTTTAACTGCAGGTGCTAAGGGAGTTTCATCGGCACCAAAATTCCAGGGTACGGACAAAGCAAGCGATGAGAAAACTGATTGCTGCAAAAATGCTTTTCTGTTCAATGACATCGGCAAAAATTTATTACCAGTAAGTTATGATCGATTTATATAATCATCCTGTTTGTTGCCCTGTCTTCCCTTATTAGCAACTTACCCAGTATTTTCGTTAAATAAGACAGGCTTCTTTCGGCCTGATCGATCGTGCCGCACTCAACACTCAGAAATATTTCACGGTCCACCGGTTCCATTATTTCAATCACTTTATCCCAGTTTACCATTCCTTCACCACACGCACAACCTACGGGCGTACCGGTTACCAATCCCCGTGCGGCCTCGCTATGCTCCATACTTATGTCTTTTGCATGTATATGACGAACATGATCCCTTACATATTCTAGTCCATCATAGGGGTCTTCCACACCCGCCAGATAAGAATTTCCGGTATCCCAGTTAACGGCTATCCATGGCGACTCTACCAGGTTTACAATCCGCATTAATCCTTCGGCCGTTTTGGTATAGACCCCGTGCGGCTCCACGCAAATAAAAACCTTGTGGCGGGCAGCTACCTGGCTTGCCCTTGTAAGCGAATATTTCATAGACTGGTGGGCAAATTCATCATCCATCCAATCAGGCTTTACCATTTCGTCTGTATTTACAAAGGGGGCTTTAAGTATGTCAGCAAAAATGATGGCTTTGGTTAAGCGGCTTACAGCAGCTTCCGGTTTCATCAGCGGACTATGACCACTGAGGCTACTTACTTTTACGCCATAACGATTGCAAATTTCTTTTAGCAGTAATGGATCTTCCTCCATGGAAAACGAGTGGAAATATTGCACCTCACTCAATAATTCCCAGCCGGTATGTACCATTGGCTCAATGTACTGGTATCCTATTTCCCGTGCAATTTTTACGCCTTCTTCAAAGCCTTTATCTGCACTGCGGCAATATTCCATATTAAGGCTTAGTCTAAATTTCGCCATATAAATAATTTGTAAAAGATATTTACTAATGATAAGATAAATATGTGTTCAATGATTTTTCCCGGCGATGTTATGCAATAGTTCTGTTTTCACACACAACGCACCAAAGCAGATTGATCAAATAAAGTTTTAAGTACGATTATTTAGGCGGTGTGTTTGCAGCAGTAGACCATCCCGGATTCTGATATATAGGTGATGTAAGCACATCGCCGCCGGTAGCAGTTATTATAAAATGCTGTGCTGCCACCGGGTTAAGGTAATGCGCCATATTCCATTTGTAACCGTTGTATGCCAGCGAAGTACTTGTTTTTTCATAGGGTCTGTAATAAACGCTAAGTGACGGGCTGGAAACAGTGCTCTTGTCACCAATGCCATAGGTAAGGGTATTTGCAGCATACCAATTCTTCATCGGACCCCAGAGTTTAAACCCTTCAATATGGTAAGGGGTAGAAATCATCTGATCAAGTGCTCTCCACCTGCGCAAATCATTGAAACGGAACCCACCTTCTGCTATAAATTCACAGCGGCGCTCCCGCCGGATGTTGTATAGCAATTTGCTTACCGGCACACCTCCGGAATATACACCCCAGTCGTTGGCTGCCTCTTTACTCAGGTCTGTTGCTGCAATTGTTTTCTGGTAATCAGGATCAACTCCGGCCCTGTTGCGAACCTGTGTCCAGTACGTAATAGCTGTTCCGTCCAGGTTACCTGTTTTTTCCACAACCGCTTCGATATAATTAAGGTAAGCTTCTACGCCACGAAAAATAATGGCGCCGGTATAGCCACCGTAATACACCTGCACCTGCGCTGCATCATAATTGATTCCCTTGCGTACGGTATACCCGGTGGAATAATTACTTTCAAACGAGGCATCTAGTATTCTTGGAATTGGTTCGATTGGAAAAGGTATCGAAGCCACGGATGGTATTAAGCTGTTTACCTGGTTGGGTTCTTTCAGGAACAACCATAAACGGCCATCCCTGTTTTTACGTACCGAGGCAATTGAGTCGTCGCCGGCATAACCGGATGATGGATCATAAATTGGCAACCCATTTTTCATGAGGAAACCGTCTACCATGCCTCTTGTTTCCCCGCTTGCATAGTTGCCACCGCCCGCATACAATACTGCGTTGTGGCCAATATTCAATCCTTTGTCATATTTCCTCCACAGTAGTACTTCGCTGTAACCCTTTAAATCCACGCTGCCGAACATTGCTGTGTAAGGATTGCTCATGCTGGCAGTGGCAAATGCAGTGTAATCAGTTTGCGTTTGCGCTGTCATAGAATTTGCAACCAACGGCGTTGCATCTGCTACCAGTTTGGCTGAAGCCATGGCCTGCGTTAAAAAATAATCTATTTCGGCGTCTATACTTCCACTCGGAAATACATAATTCTTACTGTATTCTTTGTCATTGCCGGGCCATCCGGCACCTTTTGGTACGAAAGCTGTTCCTTTAAAGTATTTTTCCCAGGTACCCTCATACAGGGCTACTCTTGATTTAAAAATTGCTGCGCAATTTTTCGACAACCTGTTTTTAGCACCGTCCGGGGAAGCGGGCAGCATCAGACTGTAAGCCGAATCAAGATCTGAAATGATAAACCGGGCTACTTCATTGCGCGGTGACCGCTTGCTGGCGTCTGTCAGCACATCAGCGTTATCCGTTAATGGATTTCTTACAATGGGAAAATCACCCAGGTTCTGCAGTTTATTAAAATAATTAAATGCACGGAGAAAATAAATCTCGCCGATATAATGTTTGATGTTAGCGGGGTTGCCGGTAAGCGTATTTGCTTTTAATCGTGGCAATACCGTCTGCAGAAAATAATTGCACTGGTAAATTTCAGTGAAAGACCAGTCGCCCCCTACAGCTGGCACTAAAAATTGTCCGGGTATAAAACGTGTGCTAAACGTTTGAAACGCCTGGTTATCGGTGTTGATATCATTGGCAAAGGTTCCGTAGCCCCCCTGCGGAAAACTGGGCAACACCCCGTATTGCGCAATGGAATAAGCAGCCAGCTGGGATTCCTCTACCAGGTAGGTATCCGGTGTAATGTTGGATAAAGGCTGCCTGTCAAGAAAATTCTTTTTGCAGGAATTAAGTGTTAGCATGGCAAGCATCACTGTTGCCACTTTGTATATAGTATGTTTGTTCATATAAATAGCTTTTTAGAAAGTAATACTTGCACCAAAAGAGAATCTTTTCAGCAAAGGATAAATAGCGCCATTGTAACCACCGTCTACTGTTTCCGGGTCAAACATTTTTGCCATGCTGGTGATTGTCCAGAGATTTTCGCCGGAGACATATAATCTTATCTTCTGCAATTTTACGGTGCGGATAACCGATGCCGGTATAGTATACCCGATTTGCAGGTTTTTCAGCCGCATATAAGCGGCATTCTGCAAATACCTTGTTTGCGGTTGCTGATTTTTTGATGAATTAAACAACGGACGTGCGTAATAAGAATTTGTATTGGCACCCAGCGGATGCGCCGGGTCATCGCGGAAATAATCCAGGTGTTGTACGTAGGCGGTAGAAAAATACAGCGCGCTGGTAGCACCAAAGAATGCGGCACCGCCCTGGTACCAATCTCTCTTCATTACACCCTGGAAAAATCCTCTTACATCAAACCCCTTATAATTTAATCCAAGATCAACACCAAAAGAATACCGCGGTGTTGAATTACCAATAACTCTCCTGTCTCCGGGATTGGCGGTAGTGGAGGCACCCGCATCCACTTTTCCATCGCCATTTAGATCTTTGTACATGATATCGCCGGCCTTCCAGCTATTGCCCACTGCATTTTGTCCGCCCTTGGGTAAAGTGCCCAGGTAATCGTCCATTTCTTTTTGAGTCTTTGCAATACCGATTGATTCATAGCCATAAATATCCAGCATCATGGTACCTGCCCGATAAGTATTCAGGTTACCCGCGGGATTTGGGAACTTAAGAATTTTGCTTTTTGAATCAGAAAGAATTAAATGAACAGAATAGCCCAAACCATTTTTTAATTTGTCTTGCCAGTTCAAATCAAATTCAAACCCGTATGTTTTAAGGTTGGTATTATTGGAAGAAGGAACCGCAGTACCCAGTATGGCCGGCAGTTCAACAGCGGGCCCTACCTGGTCGTCTGTATAACGGGTAAAATAATCAAAGCTTACAGAAAGCCTGTTGCTCAAAAAACTGGCGTCCAGCCCGGCATTCCAGGTCTTTATTCTTTCCCATGTTAAACCGGAACTGATCAGCGCGGGCGCGATAGCTGTATTCGGCATTTGGCCGTTCAGCAACCAGGTACCATTGGCGGTACCCACCGGCATCACAGAATAAGTGGGATAAAGGTTGGTGGTATTTTGATTACCTAGTTCTCCATAAGATCCCCTGAACTTTAATACGTTTACATATCGCTCCATGTTTTTAAAGAACGATTCGCGGGCAACATTCCAACCGGCAGAAACGGAAGGGAAAAAGCGCCAGCGTTTGTCTTCGCGAAACCTGGATGTGCCATCGTAACGTAAATTACCTTCCAGTAAATAGCGGCCTTTATAATCATAATTTAAGCGACTAAAATAACCCTCTGTTGCCCAGTCTGTATTTACGCCGGCCACCACAGGTGCTACGGTGACCCCATTAACATCTGTACCAGAAGTGAGGCCCAGTACAGGCGACCCGGGTACAATAATTCCCTGGCGGCTGGCAGAAAGTGTACGTGAGGTAAATTGTTCTGCCTGGAATCCCACCAGCAATTTCAAATTGTGGTTGCCAATCGAACGTGTATAATCAGAATAAATATTCGGACTTACATAGTTGGTACGATAAGCACTTTCCTGTATGGAAGTAGCACCATCCATTAAAAGCGGATCACCCGCAATATTGGAACCGTATAATTTCTGGTTGTCGAGGTGATTGAAATAATCATTGATACGATAATTAACGTTGGCATTAATATTCCATCCCTTTAAAGGCTGGAGTACTAATTTTATCTGGTGGTAAGTCCAGTCACTTTGAGTTTTACTTCTGCCGCCGTTAATAAGCATGTTTCCCTGGCTATCTTTGGTTACGCTGTATAGTTTTCCATTGTCATCATACAGCGGTACTACCGGCCACGACATCCAGCCGGTGAAATATTGATTCAACGTATATTCTGCATAACGGTTTGTTGAGGTCATCGAGCTGGGCTTTTCAAACTCTTCCCGAACAAAACGACCGCTGTATTCAAGGGAGGCCCATTTTGACAATTCAGTGGTTATTCTTGCAGTGGCAGCATAGCGTTTATAGGTATCGCTGGTTATTTTCAGTAATCCATTTTCATCGCGGTAATCGCCAGATAAATAGTAGGTTGTTTTTCCACTGCCGCCGCTGGCGCTTATAGCGTGTTCCATTGCGGGGGCGCTTTTTCCATACACGGCGTTGTACATACTGAAATTGGCATTGCCATATGCATTGGCAGGTCCCCAATTTGCGGGGTTGGCAACATCGGGCACCAGTGTTGTTTTAATTTTTCCTGCCTGGTAATCGAGGATGCGCTGTACATTGGCAGGCGTATAAAAATCGCCGCTGCCGCTGTTCCTATTTCCATCATTCATAAACAGTGCAAATTTGTATGAATCTGCAATCTGCGGCACCACTACGCCCCTGCTCCAGCTAAAGTTATTATTGTAGTTTACCGATGCCTTATCAACTTTACCTTTTTTGGTGGTGATTAATATAACGCCAAAGGGAGCACGCGAACCATAAATAGAGGAAGCTGCGGCATCCTTCAGTACAGAAATATTTTCAATGTCCTGAGGGTTGATGGCATTCAGATCCGCTTCCATGCCATCCACCAGGATTAATGGCGAGCCGGTAGAGCCCTGTCCTATTGTTGCAATACCGCGAATATTAATGGCAGGCTTGCTGTCCAGGCTTCCACCTAACGAACCGCTTTGTGTAATGTTCAATCCGCCGGCGATGCCTTGTAACGCCTGCGCAACGTTTGTTACCGGGCGCGAGTCCAGTACTTTGTTGCTTATAGTAGCCACCGCACCGGTTACCTTGGATTTATTTTGTGTTCCGTACCCTACTACTACTACTTCATTCAGTCCCGCATTATTTTCTGCCATTACAATCGTAATTTTCTCTGAGCCATCCATTTTGAGACGCTGTGAAGTAAAGCCAATATGACTGAATACCAAGGTGGCGCCGGCGGCTAGACCGTCCAGCGTAAACTCGCCGTTGGCATTGGTGGTTGTACCCCTGTCGCTGTCTTCCACTTTCACGCTTGCATCCTGTACGGGTTTTCCTTTGCTGTCAGTGACGCGGCCCCTCACTGTACCGTAAAGGTTATAAAAAAAATGATGGCCTGACTTTGTCGCCGGTCCTGCTGCGAATGTTCCACTGCAAAAGGTCAGCAACCCGAAGAGAAAGTAGAAAGAAAATTGCCGTGACGGTTTACTTAAAAAGACAGAGGATAAAATAGCTGGGAAAAGCCGGCGCAGCATGCTGATGTGAAAATGAAGTTTTAATCTCATATAGCAATTGTTAGGTTTAGACGTGATATAGCAATTGTTAGGTTTTAGACGTGGATCAAGACAGTTGTTTTTCGTGTTGCCTTGCGGAAACAACAACCTGTATTAAATCCTTAACAATAATAATTATTAATTCAAATAAAATTGTTCACTTTCTTGCAGTGAAGAAAATCGAACTGCATTATTTACAGTAAGGTGGTTACCCCATTATAATCGGAGGCGCAAAAACAGAACGCAGCAGCAAAAATTGCAGCATGCCGGTAAATCCCGGATAAAATGTAAAGGCTGCCATCAACCATTGGTAGAAAGCAGTTCACTTTTACTTGTTGTACTCATTTTGCCGAGCCGATAGTCAGCCGGTGAGCAGCCAAATTGTTTGCGGAAAATAGTGGAGAAATATTGCCCGCTGGAAAATCCATTTTCGTAACAAATTTTAGAAATCTGTGTATGTGGTTCAGCCACCAATTGTCTTGCGGCTGCTTTTAATTTTATAAAATTGTGGTAATGCATAGGCGTCATATTCGTAACCTGTTTGAAATAGTGGACAAACCGCGTTACGCCGAGTCCGCAATGCAATGCCATTGATTCAAGTGTCCATAAATCGTCATAGGTTTCTTCCAGGTGGGTAATGAACAGTTCTATTGTGCGGGTACTATCTGTCAGACTTTTATCAAGTTTAAAACCACCACTCCGGAAAGACTGTAAAAATTGCATCAATAATTCATTTATATAAATAACCAACCATGATTCTTTGGAAAAATCTATCTGGCCCTGTATCAATTCACCAATTTTAGAAAAACACTTTCTTATCTCCTGGTTTACCTTCCAGATAGGCTGTTCGTTTTGCCTCAATATAGTAGTCAGATCATCGAGGTCGGGTTTGGTAAGCATGATCCACGACGGCCATATCCATTCCTGGTGAGGCTGCCGTACACCTACGTCCAGAATAATCCAGTAATATTTTCCGACCCCAATGCACGGGCTGCCCAGCTTATGGGGCTGCCAGGGTCGGGTAACCGTAATTTCGTTGTGGATGATATTGTATTCTTTTTCCGCAATAGAAAAAGGCATCGAACCTGTTTCCAGAAAAGTAATCTCAAGACCTTCATTCCTGTGCCAGGGAAGCCCCCAGTCCTGTTGTACCGATGCATTCCAGAAGCCAACACTGTTTACTCCAGGCAATACATTTTCCGGCATTTTGTTACCGGGATAACCAAGTCGCGCCCAAGCTTCCAATTGAATTTTGCCAGCTTTGTGAGCAGCGATAAGCGGGAGGCATTTGTCCGGGTGAAAAACACGACCGGATTCTTTGTAAACAGGCCTTGCAATCTTCATAGTGCAAATCGTTAAGTGAATACCTAATTTATGAAAAAAAATTGGTATTTATATTTCGTTGGCAACAAAACCCGGAAAAAATGACTTGAAATAATTTATAAAATGTTAAACTTAGTAATTGATGCACACCATCAGGATTTTTGCTTTCCTTTCAGCACCGGGCGCTGATCTTTATACGTATTAATGATCCGGCTTACACTATTGGAATAATCAATCTCCAGCTTGTCCTTGTCGAACTTACAGGTAACAATATCAGAATGTGGCGTTTCGAAAAATCGCCAGATCATGATAAAAGTATTGTCATCTTTCCAGGTGCCGCTGGCGGCCACTTTCCATTCGCTTTTGAACAATGGTGAACCAAACAACACGTTGGTTGGACTGCCTGGCATACTTGTTTTGCCCAATATCCAATCTTCTATACCGCAGGATATCTCAAATACACTTTTCTCGGTTTTCAATTTAAACAACGTTTCCTTTTCTTTAAAATCGAAAGTGATATTTTGCACGTTCATGGAATTACTTTCCATGTAAAATTGTTTGCCGGAAAGGGAAGCGCTCAAAGGAGAAACCGGTTTGCTTTTGGGCGCTACCAATCTCAATCCTGCTAATTTATCCTTCAGTATTTTATTGGAAAATTTATTAGCAGGCAATACACCTGGCTTCATAGCGGGTAACAGCAAATTCCAGCACAGGTCCATTACACGGTGTGTACTTACTCCTTCGGCAGTAATAGCAATCACCGCATCCTGCGCAGGCATCACAATACTATACTGGCAGAAAGCACCTTCTGCGCGGTAAGCACCTTGCGCAACGGGCCGGCTCATCCAGAAATGATAGCCATAGCCTTGTTTGATGTCATCATCTTCTGTTTTAGTGGGCGTACCGGTTTCATCATTTCTAACCTTGAAAGAAGTGGCTTCTTCCACCCATTTTTCATTAAGAATTCTTTTACCGTTCCACATTCCTTTCTGCAAATAAAGCTGGCCAAATTTTGCAATGTCTTCGGTTTTCAAACGCAGCCCCGCTGCTGCAATGTTAATGCCCCGGGGATCGGTATCCCAGGCAGCATCTTTAATACCGAGCGGCGCAAACAAACGCGGCTGCAAGTAATTCAGCATAGATTCTCCCATCACTTTAGTAATGATAGCACTCAACATATAACTGTTACCGCTATTGTAAGTGAAATGCGATCCGGGAGAAAATTTTACCGGTATAGAAAAATATGTTTTTACCCAGTTACCATCTTTGGAAGACATCATGGGCCAGAACGTATCAGCTTCATGCCCGCTGGTCATGGTGAGCAAATCCCGGATAGTCATGGCCGATAAATTGCCATCTGTACTTGCTGGTTTATCGTCCGGGAAAAAAGAAACCACTTTATCCGCCAGATTCAACTTTCCTTCCTGTATGGCCAGGCCGATGGCAGTAGAAGTAAAATTTTTACTAAGGGAATATAAACAATGCGCAATGTTTGCGTTGTAGGGCGACCACCAGCCTTCCGCCACTACATGGCCATGACGTATCACCATAAAACTATGCAAACCGGCATTGCTTTTTTCAGCCGTTTCCACAAAGTGCATAATATCTGCAGAAGAGATGCCCTGCGCTTCAGGTGTGCTACGGGGCAGTCCGTGCCGCATGGGGGCGCCTGCAAATACATTTGCAGGTATAAACTGCATCATCCCGGTACCTGCTACACAAATACTGATCTGTTTTAAAAACAGCCTGCGCTGTTCCTGCTTCGTTGACTGGTTCATCTGGCTAGTCTTAAAATAAAATGAGGAAAACTGTTGATCTTTTCAATAACAATATTATGACTTAACTTATATTATTTAAGTGCAGATTTAGTCAGTGACGAAAATCGAACAAATGATTTTGCCACGCAGCTTATATTAGCTATGTCAATGATCACAATTGCCGCTGATTGACAATGCCGGCCACTAACCGAACGAATCAAGCTTACTATATGAAAGGTCAAATGATGCCATATGCCCTGAGCACCCAATCCATCATTGAATATGGCAACAGGGTGTTTCCACGCAAAACAATTGTTTCGCGGCTGCCCGATGGTGCCTGGCACCGGTATACCTACGCTGACATGTACCTGCGTGCAAAGAAAATGGCCGGTGCATTACTGAATAAATTGAATGTGCAGCCCGGCGACCGGGTGGCCACTTTTGCATGGAACCATTACCAACACCTGGAATTGTACTATGCCATCCCCGGGTGCGGCGCTGTTTGTCATACTATTAATATTCGCCTCTCGGTTGATCAAATTGCATACATCATTAACCATGCAGACGATACAATTATTTTCATAGACGCCTCGCTGATAAAACTGTTTGAGCAGGTTGTCCCTAAAATAAAAAGCAACCCGCAATATATTATCATGCATGCGAGCGCAGACTTTGAAACCAGTTTAAACCATGTACTGCACTACGAAGACCTGCTGGCGGAAAGTGCCCCGTTGGCGGAATGGATTGCGATGGATGAAAACGATGCCTGCGGACTGTGCTATACCACCGGCACCACCGGCGAACCAAAAGGCGTGTTATACTCTCATCGATCTACCTACCTGCATGCCCTGGCAATTATGACACCCAATGCGTTCAACATTTCTTGCAGTGAAAAAGTATTGCTTATTGTTCCGCAGTTTCATGTAATGGCCTGGGGCTTTCCTTTTGTTTGCGTTATGGCAGGTGCAGATATAGTATTACCCAGTTGTCATTTACAACCAGCGGCACTCATAGAAATCATACAGAAAGAGCAGGTAACCATCGCCAATGGAGTACCAGCTATCTGGATGGGTATTTACGAAATCCTAAAAAAAAGACCACCAGCAGAAAAATTATCATTGAAAGAATACCTGGTGGGCGGATCTGCCATGCCAGTGAGTGTGATGGATGCTTTTGAGCGCGAGTTTGGCATTACCGGCGTACAGGCCTGGGGTATGACAGAAACTTCACCATTGGGAACTGTTTCAAGATTACAACAACATCATTACAATTTACCGAAAGAAGAACAACTAAAAATCAGATCCACGCAGGGCATTGAACTACCTGGCGTAGAAATTAGATCGGCGAAGGAAGACGGAACAATAGCTGCAAGAGATGGAGAAACAACCGGCGAATTTGAAATTAGGGGCCCCTGGATCATGGATACTTACTTCGGTTCCGAGAAACAGACAGATCGTACAGGTAATGATTGGTTTAAGACCGGTGATACCGGCACCATCAATAAAGATGGCTATATGCAGATTACCGACCGCAAAAAAGATTTGATTAAAAGCGGTGGAGAATGGATATCCAGCATTGCACTGGAGCTGAGCCTGGTAGCACATCCAAAAATAACAGAAGCATGCGTGATTGCAATTCCGGATGAACGTTGGACAGAACGTCCACTGGCCTGCATTGTATTTGCCGAAGGAGAAACAGTTACCGCTGCAGAATTAAAATCGTTCTTAAACGGAAAGTTCGCCGCTTACCAATTACCGGACCGTTATGTTTTTCTACAAAACATACCTAAGACCAGTGTAGGTAAGCTCGATAAAAAAGAATTAAGACGATTGTATGCCGCCGGTGAATTAGTATAAATTATTCGTCAACAAAAAAGATAAGCACCACAATGGATTTCAAGCTGACAGACGAGCACAAAATGATCCGGCAGACTGCGAGGGATTTCGCGCAGCAAAAACTAAAGCCGGGCGTTATTGAAAGAGACAGCAAAGGAGCATATCCGGAAGAACAGGTAGCGGAAATGGCAGCGCTGGGCTTCCTGGGGATCATTATAGATCCTGCTTATGGAGGTAGTGGCATGGATTACATTTCCTATGCAATCATTATGGAAGAATTGTCAAAGATTGACAACTCGTGCTCCGTTATCGTATCCGCACATAACTCGTTGGTGTGCTGGGGCATCCAGGAATATGGCACCGAAGAACAGAAACAAAAATACCTGCCGAAACTGGCCAGCGGAGAAATCATCGGCGCATTTTGTTTGTCGGAGCCCGAAGCCGGGTCAGACGCCACTTCGCAGCGCACCACCGCGGTTGATAACGGTGCCGTCTACCTGCTGAACGGTACAAAAAACTGGATAACCAACGGAAAAAAAGCCGGTCTTTACATAGTCATAGCTCAAACAGACGCTGCAAAAAAACACAAAGGCATCAACGCATTTATAGTGGAGGCAGGTTGGAGTGGTATTAGCACCGGCACCAAGGAAGATAAACTGGGTATCCGTTCTTCTGATACCTGTGCGGTGATGTTCCAGGATGTAAAAGTGCCAAAAGAAAATCGTTTGGGTGAAGACGGATTTGGTTTCACCTACGCCATGAAAACATTGGATGGAGGAAGGATAGGTATTGCAGCCCAGGCCACCGGCATTGCAGCAGGCGCCTATGAAATGGCACTCGCCTACTCAAAAGAAAGAACAACATTTGGTAAACCAATTAACACACACCAGGCGATTGCTTTTAAATTATCTACAATGGCGGCTCAGGTAGAATGTGCGCGCATGCTGCTGTACCGTGCTGCCTGGATGAAAAACAATCACATGGATATTAACAGGGCTGCAGCCATGGCAAAATTATATGCTTCTGAAGCAGCAATGGCTATTACCGTGGAAGCAGTGCAGGTGCATGGCGGCTACGGCTTTGTAAAAGAATACCATGTTGAAAGATTGATGCGCGACGCCAAAATTACGCAGATATATGAGGGTACTTCTGAAATACAGCACCTGGTGATTTCAAGAAGCATTATCACCGGCGATCCTTATCTGGCTGATTAATTATTAAAAACGATAAAATAAACTATATGAAACAATTGTTAGTTCCTGTCCTTTTTTTGGTTTGCATGCAACAAGTAAACGCGCAAAAAAAATACCTGCCTTCCGAGCGAATTTACGATATCAGTTATGGATCTTTTCCATCCAGCCAGCTGGACCTTTATTTGCCGGTAAACCGAACTAAAGAGACGCCCTTTGTCATTGTTATACATGGTGGTGGCTGGGTAGCGGGAGATAAAAAAGGGGACCGAGGCTCCCAACAAATCTTAATGGAACAAGGGATAGCTTCCGCCAATATCAATTATCGATTTGTTGATAGCCTCAACACCCATTACCCCGCTATGCTGGCAGATATTGACAGCGCTGTAAATTTCTGTATTGCCAATGCAGCTAAATGGCAGACACGACCAGAAAATTTTGTGTTTATGGGGGCAAGCGCCGGTGGTCACCTCGCTTTGTTATATCCTTACCTATACAACCGGAAAGTAAACTCCATTATTGCCGAGTGTGCACCGGCTGATCTCGCAGATACGGCCATGTTACATTACGAAACTACCAATGGATTACTAAACATTATTTTTAAAATGGCCGGCGCCACCTGGAAACCTGGCGAAGCTGTTGATCCTAAATTCATAGCCAGTAGTCCAATTTACCATATTAAAAATATTCCCACACTTATCGTACACGGCACGAAGGACCGCACTGTGCCATTTGCGCAGGCAGTTAAACTCCATGATAAACTGTCGTCCATGAAAATCCCAAACAAGCTGATCACGTTGCAGGGAGCCGACCATGACCTCAATATAAAGGATATGCCAACCAGAACTATGATTTATAAAGAGATTGCTGACTGGATTTGGATGTATAATAAATAGTACTGTTTGAATAGTTATTTTGAAATAATACTGGTTTGCTGTTAAAGCCAGGCAAAATCGATTTCGCTTTTGCCTTTGACCCGCTAAAAAAAACAATTCCATTGGCCGGGAAAGAACTGTATAACCCGCGAATATATAGCCGGTTTGAGGGCGACCAAGTGTACCTGTAATCCGATCGGAACTATTGACGCAAACAGGTATATATGATAAACCACCAAAAGGCTTGAAGGATGCCATGTGCGGATTTGTTTTGAAAAACAAAATCCGCACATCAGGCAATAAAAATTTACGGTGTGTAAGCGAATAAATATACTTGAGCCGGATATGAACTTGCTGTTATTACCGAAATTGGAAATGCCATCAGCATACTTATGAAATCCAGCGCTAAATTAAATCTTACCCATTTAACGTCATTTAACTTTAATCCTTACTTTCCTATTTTCATCTCAAAAAAAAGAAAGCCCTAATCCAATTATTTAAATAGGAATGAAGAAACAGATCTTGCAGCTTTATTTTGTAGCTGCAAAAAAAAGACAGCAGCTTATCACACAGACCCGCCGACTTCCCGTTGCCAACAATTGAAACGCATTGAAACTCCCCCAAAATAAACATCACTCATTCCGCAAACTTTTTACTGGATTCGCAATTGCAGCCTTGATTGATTGAAAACTGATAGTAAATAAAGCAATAAAAATAACCAGCGCTGCAGCCAAAAGAAATATCCAGGCGTTTAACTCAATGCGGTAGGCAAAATTATCCAGCCAGGCATGCATCACGATAAAAGCAAGCGGTGAGGCAACTACAATGGCAATCAACACCAACTTTAAAAATTCTTTAGACATTAGAACGGCTACACCCGTAACGGTTGCCCCCAACACTTTCCTAATGCCTATTTCTTTGGTCCTGATTTGTGCAGTGTAGGTTGCCAGACCCAGCAATCCAAGACAAGAAATTAAAATTGCGATAACAGAAAAAATATTGAACAGCGTGCCAGTGCGCTGATCAGCAGCATACAAATTTCCCCAGGCTTCATCCAGGAAACTGTATTCAAATGGGAAGCCTGCATTGTAAGTATCCCAGGCAGTTTTGCAGGCTGTAATGGCTTTTGCAGCGTCGTTACCGGTTGTCCTGATGTATAAATACCTTGGTGCAGGCTGATAATAAATAACAGCCGGCTCAATCTTATCTTTTAATGACGCATAGTTAAAATCTTTTACCACCCCAATGATGCTTCCCTCAATTTCCTGCAGTTTAAACCGCTTACCGATGGCATCTTTTATACCTGTTGCCAGTACCGCTGCTTCGTTTAATATGAAATGCGCTGAATCAGTACTGCGCCCACTAAAATTCCCGCCAGCAACAAATCTCATTTTCATGAGGGGGAGAAAATTTTCATCAACGCCCATGGTGTGCATAACGAACATTTTGTTTGGATCTTTGCCGTTCCAGTTTACGCCCCCCGTGGAATGCCTGTTATTCTCCAGTTTGCTGTCTGAAGAGGCAATCCCCGCAATACCAGCTGTATTTTTCAATGTGTTTTTAACCGCATCCAGGTGCAATTTTAGTTCGCCGGTCTGAAAATAAAAAACCTGCGCCCGTTCATAACCCGGATCTTTTTCCCTTACAAATGTCAGCTGTTTGCCAATTACTATCGTACCAATAATAAGCGTTACCGAAAAAATAAACTGCACCGTAACCAGTACACTACGGAAGGCTGTATTGCTCGCTCCCAGCACCAGCTTTCCCTTCAGCGCTTTCAATGGTTCAAATGAAGACAATAAAATAGCAGGATAAACTGCGGCTGCCAGCAAAACAGACAACATGGTAAGCAACACTACAATCCAGGTATTGCTACTGAATAAATCCAATACCATGTGCTTGCCTGCAAGCTCGTTATACGCAGGCAACATGACCGCCATCAGGATGAATGCAAACACAAGGGATAGCATAAAAAACAAGACGGACTCAGTAATAAACTGCATAAACAGTTGCGTTTTGGCCGCGCCGGTAATTTTTCGGATGCTTACTTCTTTTGCCCGCATCATGGAACGGGCAGTCGATAGATTTATGTAATTAATACAGGCTATCAATAATATTAACACGGCTATAATCAGAAAAATCCTAACCTGCTGTAAGCCGCTTTTTGAACCATCTGCTTTTACTAAATGAATCTCTGTTAAAGGTTGAAACAGAAAGGCATCGTCTTTTACCGAAACCTTTATGTGTGGTGCTTGCTGCAATTGGATGCGAATAAGCGTCTCTCCCACTTTCCGTAAATCAATACCCGGCTCTATCTCGAGAAAAGTAGTATATCCAAAATTTCCCCAGTCGCTGTCAAGCGATTTCCAAAAATTGTCGCCTGTATATTCTTTCGCCACCAGCGCCATTGGGAAAAACATATCATAATGAATACTTGAATTATCAGGAAAGTCGGCCAATACCCCGCAAACGGTATAACTGTCTTTGTAATCTTCCTGTAACTGCTTTCCTATTGGATCTTCATCGCCAAAATATTTTCTCGCTACCGTCTGCGTAATAACAACTGATTGATCATTAATAAAAGGATTAGTAACACTGCCTTTTAGCAGCTTAAAATTGAACATACTGAAGAAAGAAGGGTCCGTAAAAGCATTGTTACCTTCATAAAAAGATTTATCCTTATACCCAAAAAGACTGTTGTATTTGGCTTTTATCCTAACTGCATTCTTTATACCGGGTATCTCTTTTAGCGCGTAGGTGGCTACCGGTGCCTGGGTGGTATTCCACACAGTTTTTCTTGTACCCATCGGTGTATTCACCTGGTAGATATGAGCCGCATTTGAATGAAAGCTATCAAAGCTGCGTTCATCCTGCACCCACAGCAAAATCAGTAAGCCCACAGCAAGTCCGGTGCTTAACCCCACAATATTGAGAAAGGCATAAAATTTATTTTTAAAAAGATTCCGCCACGCGGTTTTGAGATAGTTTTTTAACATTGGTGCTGGTGTTAGATCCAACTGACGCAAGGCGCAATAAATTGTTGCATTACACCAATATTTTCCCATGACTTTTTTGTCCAACAGTATCATTTTCCAAAATGCTTACAAAGGAACATTGTTGAACCGTTCCGGGCCAGGGTGTGCAACTTCTTCGCCGAAACAAAATAATAATACGAGGGCACAAAACTAACTCCTTGAGTACTCAACAACACCCCAGCTTGGATTTTGCCTGTTTTGCCTGTCAAATACGACTGCTTGCAATAGTAGAATTGCTAGCCATCCTTTAATATTCCATTTTTGCATTGTTACACTTGCTTTTGATATACAGAAGGATATTTAGAAGCAGGATTTTTACAAAATAATTGTTCACAGCAAAAGTTTCGGTTTTGTTTGTACCAATATTCCAGGCTCAACGGCCACGGCCGGGACGAAGCGATATGGCTACAAAAATCAGTTCGCCGGTAGTTGGCTTAAATCTATTATTATGTCTCCCGTTGCAAAAGGTTGTACTTCTACTATCATCATCGTAGCGCTTGGCATTGCGGGGTTTACCCTCGGGTTGCGCAGTTGCTTAGCCCGGTTTGATGAACGTTCGGCTTTGCCGCCCGTCTTATATTTTACAAACGACAGCAGTAGCGTTCTATTCAGTCTCATTAAATATACAAAAGTCAATAGCTATTCGAATACAGGTGGCCTTACCCGTAAAATAGTTACCCACTACTATTACATACAATGCAATGACGCCACTTCAGGAAAAAAGATAAAAAGCAGGGAAATCAGTTCCGACATTAAAAACTTTCCTGAAAAGGTATTGGGCGCAGAAGGAACGCATGCCTGGGCTTTTATAAATGAGTTAATGGCTTTTGATGCATTTAGCCTCGAGCAAATTGCAGACATAAAAACAATAGAGGCAAAAAATCCTTCATTGGTTGGAATGATGCCAAAAGAAAGTCAGTATTATGAATTTAATGATGCCGCTAAAGGAATCGTTTTTAAAACAAACGACGGATCACAATGGATCATCCACTCAAACACACTTATTGCTAAACCTTTTGTGGAAGCGCTACCGACAGACAATAAAACCATAGCAGAACGCGTAGCCGCGCAACTACAGGAGCGGTTAAAAAATCTTCAAAAACCAGGTGTCGATTTCAACCAGATAAAAGTAAACCAGGATACCATTAATCACCAGTGGCTCGGCTTGTATGCAAGTCAGGAAATAGAAACACTGTATAGAAAAGTATCACTTATGCCTTGTCCCGGCCAGGATACGAGGCGACAGTTTTATACTGCTGTTTACGATGCTGTTCCTAATAGAGGTTTCGAATTTGATACGCCGGCATTACAGCCTTCCACAGCGAGCTCGTATTACCTGAATGGCGGATTTTTAGCTGACAAACAAATAGGTAAACCTATTCGGTTAAATGACCCTGCCGGTTACCTGCTTATCCACAAAAAGGTGATTGGCCTGGAAGGCGATATCCTCCTCAGCCGCATTTCAAAAGACGGAAAGACCGTGTGGGAATTAAATACCGGCGTAAATAAATGGGTCGATTATAAATTAGCCGGCAACAGCCTGTTCATTTTTGCAAATGACAATAAAGAAGTAAGCAGCGGAGAATGCAGCATTCTCCTGACATTGGATTGCCGAACGGGCAAGGTGAACACGTATGATTATTTCAAGGATGTTATCCGTCAATAGCTATTGCAAACAGCAAGATCAATGTCCATCCCGCGCGCGGTGAACGAACAACCTTATTTAAGCGGCCTCAAGATGTATTGGCCATTAAATAATACAACCAGCATAATGCTGTTCACATTCACCGGCTAACACCTATTTGTACAACAAACGCAGGAGTAAATCGCGTAATAGATCGAAACAAAACCGCAGCATAATAACCACGCTCAAATAAAGAACAATGATGCTAAAACTAATCGCTTTCGTTTGCTTATTCGCCGGCTTTAAATTGTTGTACAACTCATATACCAAACATGAAATTATTCCGGCAAGACCAATTGACAAAGCGTGGTGGGATAGCCTTAGTGCCGAATGGAAAACAATTCTGCTGATCAACCAAAATTTCTGCAAACAAGGTACAGATATCAACAGCATTCAAAATGGATACATAAACCGGATGAATTCAGAAAATGAGGACGACTATTCTGAAGAAAATAAATCCTTACATGAGCTATTTGAAATGAAGAAATTTAGCCTTGGCTATCCTGATTTCTATGCAAGGGCATTGCGCTACAAATTTGTGGTGAAGAATGACAGTATCGACCTGGCCACTTTGGGAGACCTTAGTATGATCTATATGGTGAACGGACCCGGCGATTTAACACCACTTGAAAGGTTTCCAAACCTGAAGGTATTGATATTAACTGATTGCGGAATTGACAATGCAATTCCCATTAAAAGCCAATTACTGGATCTTGAACCACTCAGGTATTTAAAGAAGCTGCAGGTGTTGCATTGTTCGTCTGATGCTTTGCAGTCGATAGAACCCATCGAAGACCTGGTTGACCTGCAGGAATTGCGCCTCGGCAATAGTAGTGTCACAGATTTATCGCCCTTAAAAAAATTAGTTAATCTAACGCTCTTGTCAGTTGGACCAAAAGTAAAATCGGCATCCGTGATTGGCCGGTTGGTGGGGTTGAAAGCGCTTTACCTGGACGGCTGTAAAACAATTCCTGATCTCTCAAAACTTGAAAAATTAACGAAATTATCTATCGAAGAAAATGAGATGGCCATTATCGATGGCAGCTACCGAATTAAAAACATCGATTTTTTAAAGGACCTGCCAAATCTGGAGTATCTGGACTTAGATAATACCAGCTATAAAGGCAACCTGGAATTGCTGGATTCTTTTCAACATTTAAAAGCCATCACCTTGCCACCAGTAAATACCGAGACCATGCTAGCATTTAAAAAGCATCACAACAATTGTGTTATCACCAATGCATTCCGATATGTAAGATAACAAATCATCATTCTATCCAAAGTTGTACAGTTGGCCCGCAACGCCGGTGCTAAGTCTTTGGCTTCATCCTAATTATCAGGTTTGGCACCAACCATAACAAAACCCAAAACCTATTTTTTACGACCAGGAAATTGCCGCCACCTTCATCATGAAAATTTTAAAAAATATCGTTAACAAATAAATAATAAAATGACAAGAAACAACATCAACCTGGTAAAAAACAGCTGGAAGATTGTCGCAACGCTCGAAATGGAAACAGTGGGCGGCTTATTTTACAATCGATTATTTGAATTGTCGCCGGCGATCAGGCCAATGTTCCGGAACGGTTCGGTGCCGGAACAGTCAAGGAAATTGTTAACCATGCTTTCGTACATCATAGCGAAGCTGGATAAGATTGAAGACATACTGGACGAAGTAACCAAGCTTGCCAGGCGGCATGTGCAATACGGCGTAACGGATGATCAATATGCAATTGTGGGCAGCGCCTTGTTGTGGACATTACAAAAAGGCCTGGGAGCCCATTGGAATGACGAACTCGCTGTAGCCTGGACTGAAGTATACACAACATTGGCCGGTGCAATGATGGCGGCTTCAAAGGAGCAGGTAATAGCGTAAACATTTTCATACATGCATGAACCTGCTGGCGATAGGTATATTTCTGGAATGATTGCGCCCTGTTAATTGCCGTAAAGCAAAAAATTGCGTTGGTTAATCAGGCTCCGCTTTGCCAATACCAAAAAAACGCCAATCCAAATACACGCCTCAATAAAGTTAGTCAAGGTAAACGGGCCGGTTTCGTCGCAGTTCTCTCATCAAGCTGCTTGCTTGCTGTGCCTTCAGCGCCAGCAATCCAAAGTTTTGAAGAAACAGTATACAGGCAGTATCTTCCGCTACTGCCTGTATACATCCATGCTTCATTGCTACAGCTCTTTTGAAACGCCGGGCTGTTGCGTGGTGCTTATTTTTCAGCGAGAAACAATAAACGTAGCATTGTGTAGCGCCGCCGCATGCAGCAGCAGCAGGAATGATATGACTGTCGATACCACCTGTTTAATGCCATTAAATCTCATGTTCAAAAGCATTTCGACAACACTTCTACCCCGCTATTTAGCAGCCTTAGCGGCAGTTTCTATTACGGCAGCTACTTCCTTTGCCTTTGAAATAAACAGCGTGTGGCTTCCTTTCAACTCTGTAACAATAGCATTCGCTCTTTTATACATACTGCGTTCAATCTCCGGATTAATACTTTTATCTTCTGTGGCTACAATTGCATAAGAAGGTTTGGTGGTCCATGCTGCCTGGGTAAGCGGTGTTATAAAACCCTTCACTGCAACCGGACCCTGCGAGGCAAACATAAAATCGGATTTCTCCTGCGATTGCTCTGCCGCAAAGCCAGCGTGAAATTTCGCTTTATCATACCATACAAAGCCCTTATCATCCGGCGGAAGAATCCCATTTTCAGGAGCCGCTGGCGCCGTTTGAATGAGATCGACCGTTGTTTCCCCAACTTTTGGTGCAAATGCAGCCACGTATACAAGGCTCACCACTTTTGGATGAACGCCCGCCTGCGTAATAACGCTTCCGCCCCATGAATGGCCAACCAATATAACCGGGCCAACCTGCCTGTCAAGTACGCGTTCCGTTGCTGCCACATCATCTTCCAGCGAAGTGAGGGGATTCTGTACCATACTCACATTGTATCCTTTTGCAGTTAATATCTTGAAGACGTTTTCCCAGGTAGACCCGTCTGCAAATGCGCCATGAACAATCACGATGTTCTTTGCACCGGCCTGGGCGCCAGCCGAAAGAAATAGCAAGTTTGCAAAAAATAAAACGGAAAGAAATTGCATTGACTTTTTCATTTTAACGATGTTTAATGTGAAATAATTATTTGTTTAGCTGCTTTTATCCGCATGCATATCTTGATAGGTGTTGGTAACGTTAAAATTATAATGCAACCAATCGAACAATCGCATCGCCCTTATCAAACTGCTTCATTCGAACGCATGCGTAGTTTATTGCCGGTTTGAACTGTAAGCAAGTACAGGGGTGCTGGTAGGTTCAGGAAAAGGAGCCCCTTATAACTTCGTCATATAATTTCGATAGCATAAAATTACACGTATCACATCCTGTAACAATGTCCACATAATAGCAATCATTGTATCTTTTACAGCAATAAAATAAACCAGCAATCGGGTGCTGGCTTAAAGAAATCTCCCGGTACCGCGCTCAAAACACTTTCAACTACAGTTCCGGATGCATGTTCAAACTAACACCAATGCGGTTCCATGCATTGATGGTAATAATTGCCATAATTACTTCAGCTGTTTTTGTTTCGCCCAACAGGCTGATTGATTTTTCATATAATTCATTGCCCAGGCCATGCAGATTTATCAGGGTGATTTCTTCGGTCATTTCCAGCAACAATTTCTCCTCTTCAGTAAAAAGACCCCCGGCTTCCCGCCAAACGCTTAATAAATATATGCGTTGCTCCGTTTCACCGAGTTTCCGCGCATCGCGAGTATGATGATTTACGCAATACGCGCAACCATTGATCTGCGATGCACGTATTTTAATCAGCTCACGATGCGGTGGTTGTATGGACGTGCTGGCAATGTACTTATCCAGTGCACTCATTGCTTTATAAGCGTCGGGCTGCACCTTGCCCATCAAAAATCTTGAAGCCATAATAATTGTTTTTTATTAATTAAAGTTTTTAGCAATGGGCAGGTTCATAATTCTATATCCAGCGAAACAAAAAAATCGCCTGGATAGTAGCAGCATCCGCGGCGGCATGCTCACAACACTTGCCTGATTAGCTGAATTTCTGCATCAAACTTAACTTCATCACTTACTACCACCTTACCAGCTTCTGTTAAGGCACCCCATTGAAGTCCAAAATCTTTCCTGTTAAGTTTACCGGTAACACTAAATCCTGCCTTCGTTTGCCTGTAAGAATCAATCGTTAAACCCGCAAAATCAACAGCCGCAGTTACCAGCTTTGTGATTCCTTTTAATGTTAAAGCACCTTCCAGCAGCATGGATTCACCATCCATAAAGACCCTTTTGCCCGAGAACCGGAACAAAGGAAATTCTTTCACATCGAAAAAGTCAGCTGATTTAAGGTGGTGATCCCGGGCATCATTGTTCGTGCTAACCGAATCAGTTTCGACCGTCAATTGCAAATTAGTGGTTGTGAGAAAATCGTCGCCTTCCGTTTCTACAACGAGGTCGAATTTTCTAAAACTCCCGGTGACCGTTGAAATCATAAGATGCCTTACTTTGAAGGTAATTTCGCTGTGTGCCGGGTCAAGTATCCATTTAACAGTATCCATACCTAATGTTTTAAAACCAAAACTACCTGTGACAGGCGACTTTTTCAATGCCCCTATAAAGGATTTCAATGGAGATTTCATTTGCCACACACAGATTTTCAAGCGCATGAAAATTTTTACCGATAAAACATATATCAATTTCCGTAGATGCTACATTGCTTCCGCTATTGATGGACGGTATTTTTACGCCTGTCAGTACAATCATTTTCAAAACAGCACAATGCGCACAATAATAAAAGAGTTGCTTCTTGTTACATGTCCCTGAGGAAAAAAATATAGCTATGCGCAATGGTGATCATCCAGCTATACATCCTGACTTCACATGGGGGTTGCATGATTACAACGGGCAACTCCCCCAGTCAACCTCCCATTAAAACACGCTAAATAAATGCAACTTGTTGACCACGGTAAATTAAAGTACATCGTTCCGGTTGCCGGCTTTTGTGGTACGGTTAATTAATGGCAATGACACCCATGGTGCTGTTTCCTTTTTCAAATAATATGGCAGCAAGGCAACATACTAACATGAATCAAACCCGCAAAATTGGATTGTTTTCGCGCAGCAGCTGGTGGATGAATTAATTATTTAACAAGACGATTTAAAAATATGCGTAGCCGGTTGATGTTCCTTATAGGGTTGCTGTTAGGAACAGCGACTGGTTATAGCCAGGACCTCAGCAGTTCGCAGACGGATTCACTGCGTTTGGTGCTGAACAGGCCGCTGCCGGATTCGGTGCGTGTGGACATACTTTTCCGGCTCGCAGAATCTTACATTGTTAAGACTGGTGACGACCGGCGTGATCTTACCTATGCGGCTGATTGTTTAAGAAAAGTGGAGCTGATTAACGCAGCCGTTCAATCTGCCGATATTGCAGCATATCAAATCCTAATCGGTTCAATGCTTGCAAAGGAACGAAAACAGGACAAGCAGGCCAAAGAGATGGCCTGGCAAGCGGTAAACCTGCTAAGCAACAGCAAAAACCAATACTATTTGGGCAAAGCGTACTTCAACCTGTCAGATTACTATCCTTATACTGACCGTACGACCCTGGTGGAAAAAATCCGGTTAGTAGAACTTGCTGTCCGGTGTTTTGGACAGTCGAAGTATATAGAAGCGCACGCCAACAGCCTCAAATACCTCGCAGATTTATACGAGATAAATGAGCAGCGATCAAAAGTGCTGGAGACGCTCAATCTTTCCCTCAAATTATATGAATCAATACACTACCCAAAGCTTTCGGGTGTATATATATTGTATAACAGGTATTACTATCTGCGGGGAAATTACAAGCTCGCCCTGGATTATTGTTTAATGGCCCTCAGGGATGCCGAAAGAGTAAAAGACTCCAGTTTATCGTATTGCCAAATCAACAACTATATGGCAATCACCCTGTGTCATTTAAAGGAAAGACAGCGTGCTATCGGCTACTATAAGACGGCGTTACGGATTTCGGAAAAATATAAAAACAACTCCGACGTATTATTGGTCATGAATAATATGGTGCGTAATTATATCGAACTAAAAAAACCAAGGGAGGCGCTGGAATTGATGAAAAGTATTCCCAAAGAATTGCTGGTGCCCACATCAGAAGAGGGTTACATACTTACTTCCCTGTGCTATGCAAGCATTTATTTTGCGCTGAAGGAATACCCGGAGACCGGCATACACTGTAACCAGATATTGGAACAAATTAAGGTGCATATGCCAAGAGCACAGGTGGTAAATGACTTTTACCAGTTGCTCATCGGTTATTACCTTGAATCGAGGCAATTTTCGGCAGCTGGAATCTACCTTCATAAAATAGATTCCTTAAGCCGAAAGCTGGATGATCCGGCCAGGATAAGAGACAATTATTACCTCGCGTTCCGGCTTGATACCGCAACCGGATCAACCAGGTCTGCGATTGCCAACCTTTTAAAGTTTCAGCACCTGCACGATTCCCTTTTTGATGAAACGAGCAGCCGTGAAATGCAACAGATGGAAGTGGAGTATGAAACGCAAAAGAATAAAAATGAAATAAAAATTAAAGACCAGGACATTGTATTGCTTAATCAAAAAAATGAATTGCAGCAAAGCGGGCTGCAAAGGGCAGATATGGCAAGACATTTTTCGATTGGCGGCCTGGGATTGTTGCTGGTAATTATTGCATTGCTTTATCGCAGGTTCAGGGATAAACAAAAAAGCAGCAATGTAATTTCCGCCAAAAATGAGATGCTGCAACGGCTGGTAATAGAAAAGGAATGGTTGGTTAAAGAAGTACATCACCGCGTGAAAAACAACCTGCAAATGGTTATCAGTTTATTGAATACCCAGTCTGCCTTTTTGGACAATGGGCCAGCCAAACTAGCTATCAGGGACAGTCAGCGCAGGATGTACGCAATGGCGCTAATACATCAAAAACTATATCAGTCCGAAAAGGTTTGCATGATTGATATGCAAGGTTACATTAATGAGCTGGCCAGCTACCTCAAAGATATTTTCAACGCAAACGCCGATATATGTTTTGAACAAGCTGTTGAACCAGTTAGCCTGAATGTATCCCAGGCAGTGCCTGTTGGCCTGATTCTGAATGAAGCAATTACAAATTCTATTAAATACGCGTTTAGTAAAAATAGCGAGGGACTGATACGGATTTCGCTGACCGTTGCTGCGGACGATCAGATCCACCTGGAAGTGGCCGACAATGGCAGGGGGCTACCTGACAACGTGAACGTTCTAAAAAGCAAATCCCTGGGCATGAACCTGATCACGGGTTTGGCACGGCAGCTGGAAGGAACGCTTCACCTGAAAAATGATGGCGGCCTGAGAATACTGATCACGTTTCCATTTAATAAAAATCGTACGGGACATGAGGAAGTGGATCTGGAAGGAATCGCTGAAAAACAGCGATGATGAAAAGAAACGGTATTTTCCACCGGACCGATTGTTTTGCCACCCACCCTGTATTGTTCTCCTTTCTATTAAATCTATGGTGCCCATTTACCGCCTGTTGCGCGGTATGTCGTTTTATTGCCGGAACGCAGGCATAAGAGGGCAGTTGTTATGCGCCAAAAGTGTTTTAGATTTACACCAGATTAAATTCCACAAGCGCTTTACCCGCAGGCAAAGCACCGGATAATAAACCCAAGCTCATGCATACAATAAAGTACCGCACCAGCCTTCTTATGTTGTTCGTAGTTTTGCTGGCTTTGCCTTTCCTTTCACATGGCCAGGCAAGAGATAAAAAAAAGATGGTTGACCTGCTTTGTCATAAATGGGAAACCAATTTTGCAAAAGGATCTAAAAAAATGGACTGCTTTCCGCCTGATGCCGACTCCTCCATCCAGTTTTTGGCAAACGGCTATATCATTTTTACTGACAAAAAAGGTTCAGAAGGTGTATGGAATTATGATGCTGTCAGGAACAACCTGTACGTAATCGTTAATGGCAGCCTGTGGAAATACAAGATCGATTCCATTACAGACACGGAACTCGCGCTGGAAGGCACCGCCAACAAAAATTCTACGGACTATTTTTTAAAAAGAAGTAAGTAAGCAACAGCAGAACGTTTCAAAAGAAACTGGTCTGACTGGAACATTCATGAGCAGATGCTAGTTATAACATTGCAAGGGCTTCAAAGTCACTATTCAGTTTACCACTAAGGCTTTCGAAAATAGCATAATATTTTTGGTAGGTAGCATTGTGGTATTTATTCGGCTTGAAAGGTTCTGCCAATTTTATTGTTTTAGCGGCTTCGGTAATACCATTGTAGATGCCAAGTTCTGATGCACTTAAAAGATATGCCCCGAGACTTACACTACTTACGTTGGAACTTGCGCTAACCGGCAAATTGAAAATATCTGCGATAAGTTGGGTAACAAATGGCTTAGAAGCAAAACTTCCATTTACAGAAATCTGCTTAATGTTACGGTGATTTTGCAACATCCTTTGTATACTATACATTTCATACAGGATGCCCTCAATAGCGGCCTTGGCAAAATGTTTTCTTTCGTGGTTTATATTAATGCCGAAGAAAACGCCCCTGGCGTTCGCATTCCATATTGGGGCTCTTTCCCCTAGCAGATAAGGCAGGAAAAGAAGTCTTTCTGAACCCGCTTCTACTCCAGCGGCCTCAGCCATCAGATCTTCAATGCAAACTTCCAAATCGTAGGCTTCTTTAAAATCGCCAAACTGTTTTGCAAACCATTCAAAGATAACGCCACCACTGTTCGATGGGCCGCCTGAAACATAGTGGTTGTCGTCCAGCACATAGTTAAACAATCGCTGATCTTTATCCATTAACACGGTTGTACCAACTACCCGTACAGCAGCACTGTCTTCAATGGTAACGGTGGCCATGTCTTCGGCCCATACCCCGGCTCCCAGCGTAGCAAAACAGCCGTCACTGGATCCAATAAGTATTTTGGTGTCTGCACTCAAGCCCAGGGATACCCGGTATTGGTGCCGTAATTTACCACAGGTATCGGATATTGAAACCGGATCGGGAAGCTGATCAACCCGAATACCTGCATACGCCAATACTGTTTCATCCCATACTTTTTTATGTATATCGAGTAAGCCGGTAGCGGATGCCAGGCTAAGATCTATTTTGCAGGCACCGGTTAACTGTTGTATGATATAACTTTTCAGCGACATGAATTTGACGGTATCCCGAAACGTCTCATTGTCGTGCGCCTTTAACCAGAGAATTTTTACCAACGGCGACATGGGGTGAATGGGCGTGCCGGTAACCTGGTAAATTTTTTCAGAAATTGGCGCGTTACGTAATTCCTTTGCTTCCGCCTTGCTTCTGCTATCGGCCCAGGTCATTACCGGTCCCAGTGGTACGCCGTGCTTGTCTACGGTGAGCAGGGTATGCATAGATGCACTGAAACAAATGGAAACGACTTTATATTTCTTTGGATGAATTTTTTCACTGAGCAGGTTTTTCAGCACAAACAGCATGGTAATGAAAATCTGTTCCGGGTCCTGTTCGCTGTAGTCAGGAAAAGGGTGGAAAGTAGGATATGCGCCCTTTGCAAATGCCAGCACCTGCCCTTTTAAATCAAAAGCATATACCCTTACCGCATTTGTTCCTAATTCAATACTTATTATCGTGTCCATATCATAATTTTTTTAACTGTCAGCACTTCCTTTTTTTCTGAATTCGCTCGGTGTATAACCTGTCAGCTTCTTAAATGTTGTTGAAAAATGTTGAGAAGAATAAAAACCTGTATCCAGTGCAATATCAGTAAGGGTTAACTCCGGTTTTCGCAACAATTTAATGGATTCAGAAATCCTGATGTTTATGAGATAATTCGTGGGCGTAAAACCCGTAAACGTTTTTACCCGCTCGTTGAAGTGGGTGGTTCCCATACCAACCGTAGCGGCCATTTCTTCGACAGACCACTGGTGAAAAAGATTTTCACGCAACCGCTGTTCTAATTGTAAGAAAATTTTGGGGAAATCCCTGCCAGAGTGGCTTTGTTTTGTTAGTTGCCTTGTTACCAATACCAACAACTCATCCAGCAAGTGGCGTATTCGGGTATGAAATCCTATTTCGTGGTTGAACAGTTCATTTTGCAACGCCCGCAAAATGCGGACCGTCTCCTCTACCCTTGACGGAACAACCGTACGGCTCAGCAACATAATGTTGCTAATTGTTTGCCGTTCGTTTTCAGTGAGGTTACTCCATGCGCCCCAGCAAAGATTGCCGTTTTCGCGCCGGGTTACATTCAGGTATAACCATGCGATGGTACCAATTTCCAAATAACCTTTAGTACTTCCAAATACCTGGTTGGGCAAAACAAGTACCGTGTCGCCAGGATATACTACAAATCGCTGGCCCTGCAACTGCCATTCAAATTTGCCTTCCAGTACACAATATACCCGAAGGAACTCCTGGGCTAAAAC
The DNA here is from genome assembly GCA_039919885.1 of Chitinophagaceae bacterium. Lineage (GTDB taxonomy): Bacteria > Bacteroidota > Bacteroidia > Chitinophagales > Chitinophagaceae > JACMLD01. The sequence goes on along the minus strand of JBDSEV010000008.1, from coordinate 21,903 downwards.
AGGCATAGAACCCAGGTGGATTGAAATATTCTTTTTACTGCCTATTTCAATGATATCCGGAAACGACCTTAATTCCGGGCTTGTTCCCTGCTGCAGTACAAATTGCTTCATGCAAGCCTGATTTTATGCATTTTTTCCGGCGAAAAAAACAGCCGTTAATTATCGGAATAAAGAAATACAATTTACTTCAATATGACGTACAAAAATCAACGCTGTTCTATAATGGAAGCTTTTCGTTCGGGGTGTTGCTATTTTTCCGGCAGTAAATCAATTTTCATTAATAAGAATAACTGTTCCGGCATCATGTACTCGTCCCTCAAAAGGTAGAATTGGTGGAGTTGGAGTGACATTGGCAACATGAACATACACAGTTTCAACGAGCTTTAGGACTTCTCACGGCACGGCAATTAATATCAGCTGCTATTCAATTGTTCGTTCACTTTCGACGATTCCCTATAGCATGTTTAATACTAACGAACTTACAATGCAACCTCTTTATTTTTATCGGTTAGCAAATAATCGGCTGCCATCATCTGATGGTCCTTTCATCCATCATAGTTTTTCTTATGGCAATCATTGTTTAAAAAACCTTGCCGTACATACGGCATGCAAAGATACGCGCGGCAATAAAAAATTACATGCATGAAATCAAAACGAAAACTTAGAAGCCATGACTGGTTTTGCAGGTCAGATAAAATGGGATTTGTTCACCGTTCCTGGTTTCGTAATCAGGGATATCCAGACGATTATTTTGATGGCCGGCCTGTCATTGGTATATGCAATACATGGAGCGAACTTACGCCCTGCAATGGACACCTGCGTGAATTTGCCGATGTAGTTAAAAGAGGCGTCATTGATGCTGGTGGCTTCCCCCTGGAATTTCCGGTAAGTTCATTGGGTGAAACGATTATGCGCCCAACAACAATGCTTTTCAGAAACCTGGCCAGTATGGATGTTGAAGAAGCTATCCGGGCAAATCCTTTGGATGGCGTGGTATTGTTAACCGGTTGTGATAAAACAACCCCTTCAACGCTAATGGGTGCCTGCAGCGTTAATATCCCTACCATTGTTGTACCCGGCGGTCCGATGCTCAATGGAAGATTTAAGGGGGAGTGTCTCGGCAGTGGCACATTTAACTGGATGGTGAAAGAAAAAATGTTGGTAGACCATTACACCCCGGATGACATACGGGAAGCAGAAATTGGTGTTGCAAGAAGTGCAGGTCATTGTATGACGATGGGCACAGCATCCACTATGGCATGTATGGTAGAATCGCTCGGATTAACACTGCCAGGCGCAAGTGCAATACCAGCAGTTGATGCAAGGAAAAAAGTAATGGCGCAGTTAAGCGGGCGCCGGATTGTTGAAATGGTAGAAGAAAACCTTACCCTCTCCACCATTCTTACGCGCGAAGCCTTCGAAAATGCAATTGTTGTGAATGCAGGCATTGGGGGCTCCACCAATTTTATTCTTCATTTACTGGCCATCGCCGGCAGGATTGGCGTTGATCTCACACTGGAAGATTTTGACCAACTGGGCAGTAAAATACCTTTACTGCTAAACCTTAAACCGTCTGGTAAATATTTAATGGAGGATTTCTATTATGCGGGTGGACTACCAGTGGTTATAAAAGAACTTGAAAAACATCTTCATACCTGCACCATCACCGTAAACGGAAAAACCCTCGGCGAAAATAATAGCACCGCAGTTTGCTACAATACCGATGTAATCAGCACCATTGATGCGCCGCTTCAGACCAACGCAGGTATAGTAGTGTTAAAGGGAAACTTATGCGAACTGGGTGCCATCATTAAACCGTCAGCTGCAACAAAAGCGTTGTTAAAACACAGGGGTAAAGCGGTTGTATTTGAATCGATGGAAGATTACCACGCAAGAATTGATGATGAAGACCTGGATATTGACGAACATTCTATTATCGTGCTTAAAGGCGCGGGACCGGTAGGCTATCCTGGTATGCCAGAAGTTGGTAATGTTGATCTTCCTTTAAAGTTACTCCGCAGAGGTATAAAAGACATGATTAGATTATCCGACGGCCGCATGAGCGGTACAGCCGCCGGCACCGTTATTCTCCATATTGCACCCGAATCTGCCGTTGGCGGTCTGCTGGCACTTGTAAAAGATGGTGATATGATTGAACTGGACACCGAGAACAGGAAATTACATCTTGATATTACGGAAGATGAAATACAGCTGCGAAAAAATGCGTGGCAACGTCCAGACCCGGTTACCAACAGGGGCTACGTCCGCCTCTATATTGATCATGTTCAACAGGCAAACCTGGGCGCCGACCTTGACCATTTAAGGGGTGGTTCCGGCAGTGAATCCATTAGAAATCTTCACTAATCAATTGCGCACGAACTGCACTGTCCTTTGCCGGCGCAGCTTCAACCACAATACGTGGCTGTTAAATTGATTAAACATCGTTGTACAAACTTTAGTAAATAAAGCGCGTCGATAATTATTTTACGTATTTTCAAAAAGTCAACAGGATTGGATTTAAAAAAAGGCGTTGAGATAAATTGGCGCTCTTTACCATTTCTTAATGTTCATATTAGCATTTGGTCTTGGTGAAATAACATCTCCGGATAACGTTTCTAAAATACGTGCATGTGATATCCAGTGAAAATGACGCATCCTATTCTTTAAAGAAATATATTTACCGGCATGCCCAAAAAATGATCTCCCAAAGTAACATTACTCAATAGCCTGATTATGGAACAGTCGTTAAACAGAACATGTTTGTATTATTTATCAGCAGCCGGTGTGTTTCTATTGGCTTATATAGTTGTTTCTTTTTTGCACCTGCATACGTTGGGTGGATGGTCGCTTGCATTGTTCTTTTCTTGTCTTGCCATTGCCTTCAGGTACCACAAAAAATTAAAAGGATTCTGGTACAGCGTAATGATCCTTGCAGCCGCCAGCCTGGCCATGTATTTTCCGATGTCTTTTAATAAAATCGGCAGCATGGAAAGCGCTGTTTTAATCCCTTTCCTGCTGCAAGTAACCATGTTCGGAATGGGAACCGAACTGAACTTAAAAGATTTTGCGCAAGTGCTGGTAAAACCAAAAGGCGTAATCGTCGGAATTGTTTGCCATTACACCATAATGCCCCTTGTTGGATTTTCGCTGGCACATCTTTTTAATTTTCCTCCGGAAATAGCAGCAGGCATCATCCTGATTGGTTGTTGTCCAAGCGGGCTTGCTTCTAACGTTATGTGTTACCTGGCCAAAGCCAACCTGGTACTATCCGTTTCTGTTACCACTATTTCTACCTTGCTTGCGCCATTCTTAACACCTTTGCTGATGCAGCTTTTAGGGGGCAGTTATGTAAAAATAGATTTCGGAGCAATGGTTTGGGATATCACCAAAATTGTAATTCTCCCTATTGCTGCGGGGTTAATGTTCCATTATTTCCTCCGCGATAAAATGAAGTGGCTGAATAAGGCCCTGCCCTATTTTTCCATGTTAAGTATCGCACTGATCCTGGTAATCATCATTTCGGCGGGACGCGACAATCTGTTAAAAATTGGCGGACTACTCGTTATTGCCACATTCATTCATAATATCGCCGGCTATTTCCTTGGCTATTGGTCGTCCCGCCTCCTGAAGTTTCCGGAGAAAGATTGCCGGACCATTGCACTGGAAGTGGGCATGCAGAATGCAGGGCTTGCATCTGCTTTGGCAAGGGGTATGGGCAAAGTGGCAACGGTGGGGCTTGCATCCGTTATATTTGGAACAATGATGAATGTAACCGGCTCATCGCTGGCAAGCTGGTGGCATGACCGATCACCAGACCAGGAAAATATTCCCGACCCCTCTTAGTAATTTATTGATCTTTAGCTGAAAAAATATTACGCCGTAAGTTGTACATCTAATAACAACTATCCTGCTCATTTAAAAATAAATGACCACACTACCGGTTACCTGAAAACATAAATTTACCCTACACCCCGGTGCGCCCGCTCATTTTCAAATGCTGGCTACTAACTTGTCAATCGCGCATAGAATGCACGCATGAATGAATGTATATGATACCCATCCCTGCCAACGATATTTGTCCCTGATTTAACACACGGGCCAGGCGGCAATAGTAACGTGTTGTTCATGGATTCAGTGACTTACATAAAAGGAAAAGCCCCTTATTGAAGGGGGCTTTTCAGGACAAGGTTATGGTTAACAGAATGCTTTAAAAATGATACTTATGGCGTGTCCCAGAATACCCGGGTTGTTAATTTATCGCCACCAATAGCCGCCACGGCCGCCATATAATTGGTAGTATTTGCAGATGCTTCGGCATCCGGATAAGATAACCTTCTTACAAACCCACCGTTCAGCTTGTTATTAAAAAGATTTGGACTTAAAGCCGGAAAGCCAGACCTCCGGAAATTGGCAAATGCTTCTGTGCCATTTCTAATATTTACTATCCAATATTGTGTGTTAATCAACTTAAGCGCATCCGTTGGGTTGTACAATAACGCTGCGCTGTTTATATACGTAGTTATTTCCGGGGTAGTAATAGCCGTTGTTCCCGGGTAGTATGCATAAAATAGCATATCTGCAGTAATTCCATTTTCATAGTATGTCCTCGCAGCACCGTCACCTCCGGCAATCCATCCTCTTTTAGCTGCTTCAGCAAGCAACAACGATGTTTGCGCATACGTTACCCAGTACTCGGGCGCTGCAGGGGATGCCACTGTCCAAACATTTATCTGGGAATAATTCAACCCTCCCGACCTGACACCCCTGTACGGGCTGCCGGTTGCGGTAATTTGCGCATCGGTTACGCCTATGGGAACGCCATACTGGTTGGCTAAATTATTGTCTGGATTGGGCTGTGCCGCAACATTACCAGGGTCCGCGAAATTGGCCAGAATAAACTTACCACGCGGATCGCTGGTTGACTTCAATTGGTTCACAAATGGTTCCGCAGCATAATTGTATTGCGAAAAATTGCGCAGTGCGAGATTGTCTCCCTGCGTATATAATGTACCATCATTCTTAACGTAAGCATTATCGGCATTGGAAGTCATTACGCCGGCAGCAAATGCTTCCGCAACTATTGTTGCAGCCTTGGCCGCATTCACTTTAGAATAACGCATGCCCAATCTTAACAACAAAGAATTACCAAGCTTTTTCCATTTTGCCACCTGGTCTGCAACGTTCGCTGTTTTAGTTACTGCTTCAGCCTTTGCGCCATAAAAAAGATCTGCGCTAACGTAGTTTCCTGATGGACTTAATGCAGCAATTGATTCCTTGATCTCCTTATATAAGTCGTCGTAAATGGCTGCATCATCGTCGTACTTGGGATAAAAGACTCCTGCCGCAACAGCTTTGCCTGCTTCGGAGTAAGGCACATCTCCATACGAATCAACCAATCCCATAAACACCTGCGCTTTCCAGATGCGGATCATATTTTTTAGATTAGTAAGCGCAGGATCATCACCTATAATGGTGAGCGCCTGCACCATGTTTTTAATGGTAGTGGGATACTCATTCCACTTTGGTGTACTAACCCCATCAATATCTTCATTGAAATTAAAGCCAAGCGTTGCACCTGTGTTGTAAGGACCAACGAAGTGCTGAACGATGGTATGCTCTGCTGCCCAGGTGCCCAAATGAGTCCGCTGTGCCCCGGCAAATAAAATCGCCGGATCAACGCTCGTTATTGCAAACGGATTCGTATTTACCTGAACAAAATCTTTATCGCATCCTCCACAGAGCAACACGATGCCTATAAGTAGCAGTCGATAAATTCTTTTTATCATAATATTATAATTTGATATTTAATGTAAGGTTGTAATTGCGGGTAGTTGGTAATGAAGAATTCTCATAACCAGCCCTCGTATCTCCGGTTGACTGAATCGCTTCGGGGTCAAGACCTGGTAAATCCTTATAAAGTATTGCTGCATTGCGAACCGAAGCGGAGAGCGTGAGGCCTTTCACAAACTTCAGCACATTCACTTTTTTAATCAGGCTGGTAAAGGTATACGCAACGGACACGTTCCTGAGTTTAACAAAATCTGATTTAAATGTAAACGGGTCGCCGATCTGCAGGTTCCTGTAGTCTGTGTAGAAAGTTTGCAGGCCATTACCCGCAACGGAAATGGATGTGGTGTTTGGCAAACCAGTACTTTCATAGACTGCAGGAAATATTAATCCTCCTTCACGCCCTTCTAATGAAAGTTTAGAATGTCCCTGCCTTGTCATATTTAACAGGGTTGAAGTTAATACGGTAGCCCCGAATTTATAGTCAATGTGGATGCCTACATTCCAGTTCTTATAGGTAAACGAGTTATTCCAGCCACCGGTAAACTTTGGAATTGAACTGCCCACAGGCATGAATCCGGTACCCACCGGACCGCCAGTAGATTCCAGCAACCGGCCATTGTTTCCAACAACTATCTCTCCTTTCGTATTTCGTCTGTACGTCCTGGTATAGAGCTGATTCATCGCCAGTCCTTCTGTATACCGTATTTCACCAAGAAATTCGTTTCCGGTTCCATTAAAATATAACAGGAGCCTGGTTCCGCTTGGAGTGCCAACGTTGAGCACTTTGGTTTTAAGATAAGCGTTGTTCCATGATGTGCTCCAGGTAAAATTTTTACCTTGAATCGCTCTATACTCAACCAGTGTTTCCAATCCGCTGTTTTTTAAAGAAGCCTGGTTCTGCTTTGAAGAAGTGTATCCTGACGCACTGGAAAGTACCAGGTCAAGAATTTGATCAGTTGTCACTTTATCAAACGCCGCAACATCCAACAGTAACCTGTTGTTAAATAACCTTAATTCAATCCCTATTTCTTTTTCTGTAACGGTAAACGGCTGCAATAACGGATTTGGCGCACCGGAGACATTTCCACCAGCAACAGCGGCAAGTGTCTGACCGTTGAACTGATTTTGATTAATGGAATAGTTTAACACGCCTTCATATGGCCCCACCCCGGCAATGCTGCCCACCTGGGCCCACGATGCTCTTAATTTACCATAAGAAAGAAAGGTCTGATTCTTGATCAATTCAGAGAAAACAAAACTTCCTGAAACGGAAGGGTAAAACTTACTGTTATTGGCAGGGTTTAAAACAGAAAACCAATCGTTTCTGCCCGTAACATTTACATACACCAATCTATTCCATCCAAATTCCGCGGTTCCATAGAGCGAATTAATACGGCTTTGCGTAAACCCATTACCCAGGTTTTTGATAGTACCATTGGGAATCGAGTAAAGGTTTTGGGCGGTAAAATTAGTAGCATTCTGATTGATGTTCTTCCACTCGCTCCTTAATGTATTCCCGCCAAAGGTCGCTTCAGCAGAAAATTTTCCAAACTCTTTGTTTGCGCCAACTAAAAACTCGGCATTGATATCGGTGGTATTGGTCTGGTCTAAATTGAAACTACCCCTGTACGTATTGTCATTATTAGTAAGCACTGCGGAACCTGTACCATTTAACTGGTTCCATTCTGCCCAATTGGTGCCGCGGTCATAACTGAACCGTCCTTGTGCGTAAAGCCAGTTAGTGATCTCGTAACGCAATGAAGCAGTGCCAAGAAAACGGCTTCTGTCTTCTTTGTATCTTTGTCCTTTTTGTAATGGATAGTAAGGGTTATTCACTGTACCCAGAAATCCACTGGTTTTCCATTCTGCTCCTACAGAATTAACGGCATGCTCGCGGTAAGCTTCGATGGGTGTGGATATAGGCAACCTGTTGAAGAAATTTACTGGTCCGTCGCCCTGCGTACCAATTTGCGGTGGATTGATATAATCTTCATCAGCATAATTGATGTTTAACTGAAACTTCAGCCGTTTAGTGATGTTATGACTGATACCAGTATTAAATATCGTGCGTTTATACTTGTTATTGGGAACGATTCCTTTTGCATCTGTACTTGAAACTGAGGCCCTGAAACTTCCGTTGGCATCACCACCGGATAATCCCAACGTATTAGTGAGGTTCGTTCCGGTTTGCAAAAAGTCGAACAGTTGATACGGATGAGCAGAATACGGCCGCATCACCCCATCAAAATTAATGGTAGGCTGACCATCAAGTTTTGCGCCCCAGCCAAACTGGCCATTGGCCTCAATCTGTCCGGTAGTTGTAAACTTTGCACCAGATTGTCCCTGGCCATAATCTGTCTGCACAATTTCATCCATAAAATTCAATGCCTGCGAAGTGGTATAACTCGAGGTGAAGTCCACACCAATTCCCTGGCTTTTCTGACCTGACTTTGTAGTAATGATGATGGCCCCTCTTGCGGCCCTTGATCCGTAAAGCGCAGCGGCAGTGGCTCCCTTCAACACAGTCATACTCTCAATGTCATCCGGGTTGATGTTTGCCAACGCATCACCGCGATCACGTTGCTGACCCGCCCCTTCTGTATTTCTTGCACCCTGGTCCAATGGAATTCCATTTAATACCAGCAGCGGAGAATTGTCTGCACCGGCAAACCCAACCTGCCCGCGTAAACGAATCTGATTGCTGGCGCCTGCACCCGCAGCGGGTGGTGTAATATTTAGACCGGCCACCCTTCCCTCAAGCGATTCGGCCATGTTAATTGTCCTGTTTTTTACCAGTTCATCTGCATTTACCGAAGTTGCAGAATAGCCCAGTTTCCTTGACTGTCGCTTAATACCCAAAGCGGTAACCACTACTACGTCAATAGAGCTCTCAGAACGGGCTAAACTAACATTCACGGCTGAACGTCCGCTAACAGGTACCTGCTGTTCCAAAAAACTGACATGTGTAATAACCAGTATGTCTGTACCGCTTGCATTGATAGTGTACAATCCACTATTATTTGTTAGCGTTGCACGTTTGGTACCTTTTACGGTTACAGTTGCTCCACTTACAGGCTTGCTGTCGGCGTCATTTACCGTACCAGTTACCGTTGCTGTTTGAGCAAACAACCCCTGGCACGCGAAAATGCCCAGCAGGACAAGAAAATAAATTTGAAATCTCCGCGGAGAAAAAATAAAATAAGCGTTTTTGTTCATATGACAGTTGTTAGGTTACGTAATAGAAGGTCCTTGCCCGAAAAAAATCGGTATAATAATTTGTTGAATAAAAAGCTGAATTATTGCCAGGTTTTGATGATATTGAATGTAAATTTATTTACGACCGTGAAATATTGATAGGGGGCGCAACCTTGTGTGAACTAAAACATTATTAAATGTGCAACATCATGCGTCTGCGCTGGCGCATTAGCTGAATCACAGGTGTGGGAACGGAATTGATGGAAACTGACTGTACCGGAAAACAGTGCCATATTGCAGGCTAGCTGATCACGTCGCTGGTGGGGACATTTACAGAAGTTCATAATAGCAAGTCGTTCTGGTAACCTCGAAAAAATTTAACAAACGCTAAACTATTTAAAACACTTGCTACAAACTTCTAAAATACAACGCTGTTGTATTTTAGAAAACAGTAAAACCCGAATAAAGTGTAAATCAAACATTTATACAGAAAAATATAAGTGTGCATAATACGTTTATAATAAAAAAGTCGGCGTCTGTGTGCATGCCGGTATAATGTTCCTGCGATGTGCAACGGCTTGCAATAAAAAAACGCAGCGCAGTATATAAATAAACTTTCTACCGGTAACGGACCATCAAAAATCAGGCGTTTTCCTATTTTATAGTATTGATTGAACATATATTATATCGTAAAACAACTTGTGGTGGGTTTTTCACCTTACTTATTCCAAATCCGATCCGGTAAAAAAATTCCAAAAACCAACTGTGGTGAATTTTATAACTACAATTGGTATAAATTTCCTTTCTTTATATAGTCACGCGATAATAACGGGTTGGGAATATTGACAACGATCACAAGACTTGCACATGAAACAAAATCTGCCAGACACTTACCATCTAAGGAGCGTATATAAATCAGCTGACACAAATACCTTTCAACCTTTATTTAATCTATCGAACACGCGCCCGCCTGTTTTAAAGGCCCCCGGCTTCAACGCTAAAATGTTCTATCCGGCTATTCTTAATAAATTGCAATCAACAAGTGCCCCGAACAGTGTTATTGCGTAACACTTTTTTAAATTTCTATTATTGTAGTATCTAAATAAACCAAGTATGTTGCGTCTGAAAATCACATTAATAATCACCGCTTGCTTGCTTTGCATGCAGTCTAACAGCCAGGTTGTTCAAATTTCGAAAGAACAGCTGCTGGCATTAACGCCAGAGTGGAAAGGCGAACGTTTTGCAGACGGCCGTCCCAAAGTGCCGGATAACATCGTGAAAAGAATGAAATCAGTAAGTGTAGAAGAAGCATGGGCAGTGTTGAAAAATGCCGGTTATGGGTACCAGGTAGCAGAGGGGTGGCAAGTAATAAACCCTGACAGTGTGCTGGTAGGACGGGCGGTTACAGCAATGTTTATGCCCGCCAGACCTGATGTATGGAAGGCCATAGATTCTGCAGGTAAAAAAACAGGCAAACGCGGACAAAACACATGGGCCGTAGACCTGCTGGTGATGGGAGATGTTTATGTAGCCGACCAGTTTGGTGCCCATCGCAACGGCCCAACTATTGGTGACAATGTGGGTAATGCAATTTATGCAAAATCGGGCAACGGCATTGTATACGACGGTGCCTTAAGGGATGTAGAAGGTTTGAAAGATATTGGTGGGTTTACATCTTACTATACCAGTTACGATCCGTCCTACCATAATCCTCCGGGTGATCTCAATACCATGATTGTTGGTATTAACCAGCCCACCCGCATAAGGACAGTAACGGTAATGCCGGGCGATATTGTATTAGGCAAACTTGGCGTAGTTGTTTTTATACCTCCCCACCTCGCGGAAAAAGTGGTAACCACTTCGGAGATCGTACGGTTGCGTGACCTGTTTGGCCATCAGCGGTTGCGCGAAAGTAAATACACAGCGGGCCAGATTGATGCAAAATGGAGCGACGAAATAGAACGTGATTTCTCTAAATGGCTCAATGATCACATTGACGAACTACCGGTACCAAACGCACAGGTACAGGAATTTTTGAAACAACGTACCTGGTAAACAATTTTATAACAACGATATAATAATGTCATCAATATGAACAGCTCAGCATCGCGCAGGAATTTTTTAAGTAAAGCTGCTCTTGCGGCAGCACTGACTCCTTTTGCTTCTTTGAGTGCTTTTGGTGGCGGCTATGAACAGGCAATTGATAAAACGCCCAAATATTCCGCCCCTTCAGATTTAAAAATTACAGACGTAAAGTGTGGTTATGTTAAAGGCAGTCTCTTCGTAAAAATTTATACGAACCAGGATATCTGGGGTTGTGGCGAAGGCGTGGATGCCATCAGCGGAACCTATCACCTCGTGAAAAATTTCGGGGCCAGGTTAAGAGGCAGAAACCCGCTGGAGGTAAACCGGCTGTTTGAAGATATCCGCAAAGGCGGTTTTTTCCAGGGGGCACAGGCAGGGATGTATGTTGCGGTTTTATCCGCAATTGAAACCGCATTGTGGGATCTTGCCGGCAAGGCACTGCACCTGCCCGTATACCAGCTGCTTGGCGGAAAGTTCAGGGATAAAATCCGGGTGTATTGCGATACGGCATTGTACCAGCGCAGCCTGCCCATTCCAAAAGATTTTGCAGATGCTGCAACCAAAGCAAAAAGCATGGGTTTTAACGCAATGAAGTTTGATCTTGACCAGGCAAATGATCCCAACAAATATGATCGTTATAACTGGACTGCAAGCCCCGCCGAATTGCAACGTATGTATGATCAGATTGCGGCCGCCCGTGAGGCTGTAGGACCCAACATTGACATCCTTGTTGACATGCATGGCCGCTACGACGCACCAACCGGTCATGCAGTAGCAAAACGGCTGGAGCCATTAAATCTCCTGTGGCTTGAAGAGCCTGTTCCGGCAGAAAATATAGAAGCATATAAATCTATCACCGACTCAACAACTACACCGATTGCCGCAGGGGAAAATCAATACCTCGCTTACGGCTTCCGCCGGATGCTTGAGATTGGCGCAGTAGATATTGTAATGCCCGATCTGCAGAAGACAGGCGGTTTAGGGGAAGGCCAGCGGATTGCCAACCTGGCGAATCTGTATTACACACCGTTTGCACCGCACATGGTTGCATCTTTTCTTGGCTGCATGGCTTCCTGTCATGTATGTGCCGCTGTTCCTAATTTCTTAATTCTGGAATGGCAATCGTATTTTCATACAGATCCAATGTTTAAAGAGATTGTTCATTACGATGGCGACTGGGTGAAAAACAGCTTTATTTCTGTCTCTGAAAAACCCGGTATTGGTGTAGACATTAATGAAGACGCCATGAAAAAATATGCCACCCCCGGAATTCCATTTTTTGAATAAAGAAAATAAAATACAAATATGATTGACGAATTGAAAGGCTCAAATTTCATCGGGTTTGGTATAAGTGCGGAAGGCAAATCTTCATTTAACGCTTTTGCCCCCGGTAAAAACGCTGCGCTGCCAGGCAACTTCCATTATGCAACCAGTACAGAATTAGAAAAAGTACTATTACTCGCCGAAGAAGGATTTGCAGCATACCAAAAAATTAACGACAACGCAAGGGCTAATTTCTTAGACGCCATTGCAGACGAGATCATGAATTTGGGTGATACCCTGATTGAAAGATGCACACTGGAAACCGCGCTGCCTGCAGCACGTATTTCCGGCGAACGTGCCCGTACCTGCGGACAGTTGAAAATGTTTGCACAGCTACTGCGCGACGGCTGGTATGCAGATCTAAGAATAGACAAGGCGCAGCCTGATAGGAAACCTTTGCCTAAATCTGACATCCGCAGAATGCTGATTGGTATTGGACCTGTAGCAGTGTTCGGTGCCAGTAATTTTCCATTGGCATTTTCAACCGCGGGTGGCGATACCGCATCCGCTCTTGCCGCCGGTTGTTCAGTTGTTGTAAAAGCGCACTCTTCTCACCCTGGCACCAATGAACTTATTTCAAGCGCCATCATAACAGCGGCAAAAAAAACAGGCATGCCGGAAGGCGTATTTTCTTCTGTATACCTTTCTCATGACGCTGCTGTTAAACTGGTAGAACACCCCACCATAAAAGCAGTAGGTTTTACAGGGTCAAGAACTGTTGGAATGATATTGTTTAATGCAGCAGTACGCCGACCAGACCCTATACCCATGTATGCAGAAATGAGTTCTGTAAACCCATTGATAATATTAGAAAACATCCTGGTTAATAATGAGAAAATAGCCAAAGACCTCGCAACATCAATCACAATGGGTGTTGGCCAGTTTTGTACCAACCCTGGGTTAATAGTTGTAATTGACAATGATACATCAACAAAATTCCTGAAGGAGCTGTCCATTCAAATTAATGGAATTAAGCCGGCCAGTATGCTCAACAAAAATATTTGTAAAGCCTATAAAGCTGGCGTTGACTTCTTGCAGTCTTCTTCATCAATTAATTTATTGGGCCAGTCAGAAGAAAACGCGGTGCAGGAGTATTCAGAAGCGCGGCCGGTATTGCATTCAATCAGCGCAAAAGATTTTTTGGCGAATAAAGACTTTTCTGCGGAAGTTTTCGGACCTGCCAGCCTCGTTGTTCTATGTAAAACGGAAGACGAGCTATTGCAGGTATTGTCTGGAATGGAAGGTCAATTAACAGCAACGATTCATGCTGGCAAGGGCGACGAAAAACTCGCCGTTCAAATTGTTGACATCATGAAACAAAAGGCAGGACGACTTATTTATGGTGGGTATCCAACCGGTGTAGAGGTTTGCCATTCCATGCAGCATGGCGGTCCTTTTCCTTCTACCACGGATGCACGTTCAACTTCTGTTGGTACTGCAGCCATTCAACGCTTCCTGCGCCCGGTAACTTTCCAGGATTTTCCCAATGATTTTTTACCGGATGCCTTGAAAAATGAAAATCCATTAAATGCGCTGCGCCTGGTAGACGGCGAATGGAGCACCACCAATTGGTAAGAGAAATTAAAATATTAACCCGTGTCCATAACCTGGTCACAGCCAGATTAGCACAAGACTTCAATTATGAAATTGTATAAAACCGCAGCCGGCATCGTTATAGAAAAAAACAATCAATTATTTGCTGTTCAAAATGACAATTGGGATGCGTTCATTAATGATGAGCACCTGTTTTCAAAATTAAATGCAATTACAGCTAATCATGCACCGCAGTCAACCAGCAACCCTCCCGTTGCGCTGGCGCCAATTGGCAACCAGGAAGTATGGGCTTGTGGTGTTACCTACCTGCGCAGTAAAATAGGGCGGCAGGAAGAAAGCAAAGATGCTGGTGGTGGCGACTTTTACGGTAAAGTATATGATGCGGAAAGACCCGAAGTCTTCTTTAAATCTACCGCGCATCGGGTGGTTGGACCAAATCAGCAAGTTAGAATACGTAAAGATTCTAAATGGGATGTACCAGAACCGGAATTAACTTTAATGGTTTGTTCAACCGGAAAAATTGTTGGGTATACCATCGGAAATGATATGAGCAGCCGCAGCATTGAAGGTGAAAATCCTTTGTATTTGCCCCAGGCCAAAACATACGACGGCGCCGCAGCTATCGGGCCTTGTATCTATGTTACCGATCAACCATTGCCTGCTACCACAAAAATAAAGTTGAACATCTTCCGGGATAATAAAAATGTTTTTTCCGGAGCAATAGAAATCAGCCAAATCAAACGTAAGTTTGAAGAATTGGTTTCGTTTGTATTTCGGGAATGCTCATTTCCACATGGTTGTTTTATTATGACCGGTACAGGCATCGTTCCTGAAAATAATTTCACATTGCGCAGCGGTGATGAAATTAAAATTGACATCGACGGCATCGGCCAATTGGTAAATACGGTTGAATAATCAAACCAGCACGTCTTCAAGGTATTAATTTCCACATACAACGGCCGCCTTTGGTAAAAGGCAGCCGTTGCTCACCTCGTGGCGCTCAATTTTGTGTGTTTTTACTTGCCATATGGGTAGATCAAGTGAATGTTGCCGCTTTCGTCATAGGTAAGTTCGGTTACCTTAATACTTCTCAGGTGGGTTACTCCCTTGCTTAAGCTACTGTCATGGTAATACAAATACCACCTGCCGTTGTACGCGCAGATGGAATGGTGGGATGTCCAGCCTATGACTGGCTCCAGAATCCTACCCGCGTATTTAAATGGCCCGTACGGATTGTCGCCAATTGCGTAGCAAATAAAATGCGTATCGCCCGTTGAATATGAAAAATAATATTTCCCATTGTATTTATGCATCCAGCTGGCTTCAAAAAAGCGCCTGTTGGTATCACCGGAGCGCAATGGCACACCAGTTTCGTCAGTAATGACAATCTCTTTTACTGCCCCGGAAAATTGCAACATATCGCTTCCAAGCATCGCCACCAATGGACCTAAAGCAGGTGCTTCAGGTAACGGCTCTTTGTTCTTTGCACTGTATTGGTTGTCGCGATAAGATTGAAGCTGTCCTCCCCACAACCCTCCGAAATACATGTATGCAATTCTGTCGTCATCAACAAACACCGCGGGGTCAATGGAATAACTTCCCTTTATGGCCGCCGGTTCAGGTACGAAAGGCCCGGTTGGAGAATCACTTACCGCAACACCTATCTGAAAAATTCCGTCCGCCTTTTTTGCAGGAAAGTACAAGTAATATTTTCCATTTTTATAAGCTGCATCCGGTGCCCACATTTGTTTTGCTGCCCAGGGTACATCATTAACGTGCAATGCTACCCCGTTATCCGTTGCAACAGCATCCGGGCTGTCCATAGAAAATACATGGTAATCCTCCATTGCAAAATGACTACCCAAATCATCAAACGCAATTCCGGCATCAATATCATGAGATGGATAGATATAAATCTTTCCGTTAAAGACATGTGCAGAAGGATCTGCCGTGTAAATATGCTGTACCAGGGGTTGCGAAATGGCAGCCTTATTCAGGTTTTCAAAGTTGATGTGTTCAATACTATCTTCGGGCATATATATTTTTTAGCATTGGGTGAATAACTTATTTGCTGCGTCTTTCTTTCAAATCACGTTCAATCTCTACTTCCATTTTTTTATTTATGGTGTAGAAAAAGAGTATGCCAACGCCTATCAAAAAAGGAATGGCAGGAAAAACGCTCACCAGCATTTTAATACCGTGAATGGCAGAAGCATTTTGGGCGCCGTTGTTATTGGGAACATAATGGTAAATGCCCAGAATCCAGGTAAGCAATGCGCTGCCAATACTCAATCCTCCCTTCAAACCCACCATCATCGCCGAAAAAATAATGGCCGTGGCGCGGCGGTTGTTCTTCCATTCGCTGTAATCCGCAACGTCAGCAATCATAGCCCAGAGCAGTGGAATGGTAATACCGTAGAAAAATCCATGAAGAATCTGCGAAGTGAACATCAATTCAACCGATTGCGGCGCAAAGAACCAGAAAAAGAGTATAAACAAGGTTGAAATAAATAATGATATTCCAAAGACATCACGTTTGCCATATTTATCTGCTAAGCCTTTGGATAATGTAATACCAACAATCATAAAAATGATCCCCCCTGCGTTAAACAGACCAAAGCCAGCCGACACAGGATCTTCGCCGAAGAAATTGATACCAATTCGCGAGAAAAATTTCAACAAAGGTGTAATGAAACTGGTGAGCCTTTCTTTGTCTACATAATTGTTAAAATAATATACATACGAGCCGCCTTTCATGGCAAGGGTAATAAATACCAGCAGCGTAAGCGTAAGCATAATAATCCAGGGCTTGTTTTTAAATAAATCCCCCAAGTCTTCCCGCAATGTTGATTTCTGTTCAGGTTTTGGAACAATCCGTTCCTTTGTACTTAGAAAAGTAATAATCAGCATGACTGAACCAATAATGGCCAGCCAGGTCATTACTTTTTCTATGCCAACGGCCTTATTTCCGCCACCGGCAGATTCAATAATTGGAAGCATAAACACTTGTACAAAAAACTGCGCAAACATTACGGCCACAAAGCGGTACGAGGACATACTGTTCCGCTCTTTCATGTCTCCGGTTATTACGCCACTCAATGCGGAATAGGGCAGGTTATTGGCAGCGTAGAACAACAACAACAGCGTATACGTAATTACTGCATAAATTACTTTTCCCTTATAAGAAAAATCAGGTGTGCTGAACGCGAGTAAGGCAATAGCACCGAGTGGAATTGCAGTCCATAAAATCCATGGGCGGAACTTCCCCCATTTTGATACCGTGCGGTCAGCAAGCGCGCCAATAATCGGGTTAAACCCGAATGCTGCAATAAGGCCTACAATTAAGATAATGGCAGACGCATGCCCGGTCTCCAATCCGTAGATATCGGTATAAAAATAGGCCAGGTACGTCATGAGTGTTTGAAAGACCAGGTTAGCTGCAAGGTCGCCGAGGCTATAACCAACTTTCTCCAGTACGGATAATTGCTGCGAAGTTTTATTATTCATATCATTTCGTTTTGTCGAATTCCTTTTTTACCGCTATCACTTTATAGAATGCCGGTTTTGGCTCAAAATTTCTGTCGAACAATAATGGATAATTTGTCCGTCCTCTTACCGGCCAGCCATTTAACCAGCTTTGTCCGTCATTAACACCCCAAAAAGTAATTCTTGCTACATCTTTTTTATGTTTTAAGAAAAGACGGAACAATGCTTCGTAATCATTTGCCAGCTTTTGCTGTAAACTGTCTGGAAGCCCATTTGGATATGGATTTGCTGTTGCAGCAGGATTAACGCGCTGGCTTACATCTGCACCCTGGAAATTGCGCTGCAATATTTCAATGTCTACTTCTGTAAACATTACTTTTATACCCAACGCCGCGTATTGCTCAATACTTTCTTCGATGTCTTTCAACGGTATTTTACCTAAATGCCAGTGACCCTGGATACCTACGCCATCAATCCGAACGCCGGCTGCCTGTATTTTTTTAATGAGTGCAATACATCCGGCACGCTTTGCAGGCTGTTCATTGTTGTAGTCGTTATAGTAAAGCTGCGTGTTAGGCGCCGCTGCCTGTGCAATCCGGAAAGCCTCTGTAACAAAATCGTCCCCGATTTTTTGAAGAAAAACGGATTTTCGCATGGTGCCGTCCTCATTCAACGCTTCATTCACCACATCCCATGAATAAACTTTTCCATCATAACGGCCTGCAATAGTCTTAATATGATCCGAAAAAAACGTTTTAAATGAATCCGTATCCTGCAGCCGGCGTGCAAAGGCGGGCAATTGGCTATGCCAGATCAACGTGTGCGCATTCACCTTAATGTTGTTCTTCTGGCAATAGGCCACCATCTTATCTGCAAGTTCATAGTTGTACACGCCCCATTGCGGATGAATAATTTCCGCTTTCATAATATTTTCGGGCGTGGCCATATTAAATTGCTGTGGAATAAGTATAGCCGCTTTAGGGTCTTTCTCTTCTATTTGTTGGGTATTTAGCGCAGTGCCTATACCAAAATCATTTTTAAAGACTTCTTTCAAAGAGACAGGCCCTTTTGAAGTGCTACTTTTTTTGCCCGCTGTGCATCCACCTATCATCAGGATCGTGATTGCCAGAACAATTAATCTTTTGTGTGTTATCATATCACCAGTTTTATTATTTAGTATTTATTCCGCCACTATTGAATACAATGCTTAAATGTATGCCAATACTATGTTGACGCGTATCCCCCCGGCAATATAGCACGCTATTTATCTTTCACTGCAACCCTGATTTGCGTAAATGAATGCGGTGGAAAACTGTACGCCAACTGATTATTTTTAATAGGTATTTCTTTTATCACCGGAACATATTGGGTTTGTTTGTCAAAACTGAACGCTTCCTGCAAATCAGTGGCGGTTACAAGACTGGCTGCTGCTTTGCCGGTAAAGGTGCCGGCACTACTTATAATATCCGCCGTGATAGCTTTGTCTTTGTGCCTGTTTACAACGTTAATAAATACGGCATTCTCTTCTTTAGAGAAAGTTGTGGTTACATCTAAATACGGAATGTTTGTATATTTCTCCGTGTTAAATGTATCGCATTGTACATACGTATCTACTGATCTTCCCCGGCAATTATTTGAGAAAAGTTTAAATGTGTAGAACAAAGGAGATTTATAAGTACCTTTTTTAGGATCATTGGAAAGCAACGAAGTCATCGTGGTGAAATTACCCATCTTTACCACATCAGCATGTCGTATAAATGAATTGAACGATTGTGCGACGGGTAAAACACTCATAAAATTTCGTCCAAAAGCGCCCCACTCATCTACAGAAAGATAGATGGGTTCTTTAAATCCTTCCGTTGCGGCTACTGCTTTTATTTGTCCGGCAGTGATGGTGATTCTATCTTCAAAAATTCTGGCGCTCGATCCCATATAGCTGTAATACTCAGGAGCATTCTCCCAATAACTATGAATTGAAAGGTATTTAATTTTATCGCCGATGCCCTTTAGCACTTTCCTGTTCCAGTCGTCCCAGGCATTCTTACTATACCACGATGATCCACAACCCACCAGTTCAATGGAACTGTCTACCGCATTCATGGCTTTAGCAGCTTCTCTTGCTATTTCGATATAATCTTCCGCATTTTTATGACCCAGTTCCCAGGGTTTACCATCCACCTCGTTGCCTAAGTCCCAAATTTTCACTTTATAAGGTTCAGGATGACCGTTTTTAGCGCGCAGGTCCGAATAGTAGGTGCCCTTTTTAAAATTACAATACTCCAGCCAGTATGCTGCATCCTGGATAGTGCCTAAACCCAGGTTAACACATACAATATTTTCACTTCCAATAGATTTATTTAATGCAAACCATTCGTCTGTACCCACCTGGTTGCTGTCTATACCTCCCCATGCCATATTAATACGGGCCGGGCGTTTGTCTTTTGGCCCAATACCATCCATCCAGTTGTACCCCATTAAAAAATTTCCACCGGGCCACCGCATATTGGTAACCTTTAATTCCTTCATGGCTTCAATGTAGTTTGTCTTAAACCCATTCGCGTCAGCAAGCGGTGAAGCCGGGTCATACAACGTACCATATAAAGTATTCTGCCTCGGTGAATCCGGAAGGCCCCTTCGCCCGCTTATCTGGATGGGCTCCATAAACACGCCATAGATTTTTGGATCGATTTCTCCTACCGTTCTTTCTACATCAATTTTTATTGTAGCGTTTTGGGCAGGTGCAGTGTAAGGCAAAGCAAACATCACCGCAATTAATATTCTTTTCATACGAAGCATTTTTTAATAACGACTATTTACTAAACAAGTATCTTTCATATAATCTTACGCAACCGGATTTTCGATGCTGGTTTGAGCGAGTTTGAATAGCCAGGTTGTTTTCGCTAATCCAAATCATTACTCAAACCTTACCCAATCCAATGTTACGGGATTGTCACTCCTCAATACCACAAATAAATTTTGTATTCCCTTAGCGGATTTTATCACTGGCATTGTTACGGCCTTCCAATTAGTGCATGCCGGAATTTTTACATTTGCCACAACCGTACCGGTTAAGCTTCCTGTACGCATCTCTATTGTACCACCTGTTGGTGATATGGCATTTACTACTACCGTCCTGACTCCTTTTGCAGTAAAATCTACACTGTTATATTGTATCCAGGCATTTTGTTGATTGAAATTCGCTTTCCATCCTTTAAAACGGTCCGCTGTATCAATAAACTCAATTGAAACATCTTTACCACTTAGCTGCGTATAACGGTCCAGCTGTATATCGGCCCTGGCTTTTGTAACACCAATACCACGCAGTGTGGGCATCACTTTTTTAATGGTGCCATCCGGGTTAAACGCTAAACTGTCTGCTCTTACAGACCGGGCTTTATCAAAACCCGGTGAGTAATCCTGGTTATGATAAAACAAGTACCATTGTTTTTTAAACTGAATTATTGACTGATGATTTGTCCAGCAATGATTTTCCGCTTCATCCATTATAACGCCCGATACTTTAAACGGCCCCATCGGGTTATCGCCAATTGCGTATTCTAGTCTTTCCGTTTTATTTTCAACATGCGGATAAGTAAGGTAGTAGATATTGTTACGCTCAAAAAGATAGGGACCTTCTTTTAATCCTTTTGAAGGAAGGTCGCCCAGTATTTTCACTTCCGATGCCAGTTCAAGCATATTTGCTTTGAGTTTTGCACAGTAAATATTTCCTGCTGACCAATATAGATAGGCCTGCCCATCTTTATCAATGAAGACATTCGGGTCAACACCATGAACACCCGCGAGGGGTACGGGCTGTGGAATATAAGGCCCGCCAGGTTTATCAGCAATGGCAACACCAACGGTAAAGCCTCTTCCATATGCAAGCGTATCTTTTGGTACTGTAGGATAATAAAAATAATATTTGCCATTCCTTTCTATACAATCCGGTGCCCACATACTGTAACTGTTTGGCTTTACCCAATCAATTTCATTTTGCGTTACCACAACACCGCCATCTGTCCAGTCGGTGAGGTTGGATGACGAAAACACATGGTAATCTTCCATACAAAACCAACCAACCCGCCCTTTTCCTTCGGTGGCCAATATGTCGTGCGAAGGAAATAAATAAACTTTATCACCAAAAACCCTGGCCGAAGGGTCCGCGGAGTATTGATTTCTAATAATGGGATTTTGAGCAACCGCTGCTGAACCGACGCAGCATAAAATGTGCATCGTCAGCAAACAATAAAAACTTCGATTCATAAATGTTTACAGGTTTTATGTACATTATTACGTAAATAATTTTTTGATCACAGCGATTCATTATAATTTTTTCTATCCATATCATTCTTGATGATATCATCCAGGTTGTGTACGGGCCTTTCTATTTCAAACGGTATGGGCATTTTACTAAACTGTTGAAAGTACAGAAGACACGCATCTTTCCATAAAATAGCGTTGGCGGCCTGG
>JBDSEV010000035.1:0-31111 GCA_039919885.1 Chitinophagaceae bacterium | reverse complement strand
ATTCTAAAAGAAGTTTATACTTTTAACTTCGTTAAATTCTTTTACTAACCATTTAAATTCAAAAAAACATGGCAACTGCAAAGAAAGCCGCAAAGAAAAAAGCTGCACCTAAGAAAAAAGCAGCAGTTAAAAAAGCAGCCCCTAAGAAAAAGGCTGCGAAAAAAGCTGCTCCTAAAAAGAAAGCAGCTAAGAAGAAATAAGCTTCTTCAAATTCGTAAATACTTTAAAGTCCTGGCAAATTGCCGGGACTTTTTTTTATGCATATTCACTTTAAACCCTTGCTCAGCCTGAAATACAAGGCACAACGTTTATTTTTGTCTTTTCTATTCTCAACGAACTAATATGAAAGACAATAATTTTATTGCCGACCAGTTTTCGCTGCTCTCCAAACTGATGGACATCCATGGGGGCAATTCTTTTAAGTCAAAATCTTATTCAATAGCGGCATTTGATATTGAACAACTGCCCATGCAGTTGTCTGAAACACCCGCGGAAAAGATTGCTTTGCTAAAAGGCATCGGCGACTCCGCAGCACGAAAAATTACCGAAATATTGGAAACCGGGCACTTACAGGTGCTCGAAGACCTGGTAAAAGCCACCCCATCGGGCGTTTTGGAAATGTTAAATATTAAGGGACTTGGGCCAAAAAAGATAGCAACCGTATGGAAAGAAATGGAAATAGAAAGCCTGGGAGAACTATTATACGCGTGTAATGAAAACCGCTTACTGATGTATAAAGGTTTTGGAGAAAAAACACAGGCTTCAATTCGCGAAGCCATTGAATATTATTCTCAAAACCAGGGAAGTTTTCTATACGCAGCAGTGGCCGCGATGTTTCCTTCGATAAAAAATTACCTGGAAAAATGTTTTTCCACGGAAGCCGTTGCCGTTACCGGTGCCTACCGCCGACAGGATCTTACCATTGACGAACTTGAATTTATTGTTGCGAAAAATAATGCTGCAATAAAGCCTGCGTTCCAAACTGCTCAGCCCCCAGAACTCTTAGCCGAAAAAGAAGACGGACTGCTATATAAATTAAAGAATGGTTTAAAACTCCGCCTGCATACCGGCGAGGGCAACCTGCATAAAAAATTATTTCTTACTACCGGGCCGGCCAGCTTTACAGATGAAGTAGCAAAAAATTATCCGGCGGCTGGTTTCAGCGGCGCTACCGGCGTAGATGATGATGCCATCTTTGCCGCTGCAGGTATTCACTATGTTCCCGCTTACCTGCGCGAAGCAACCGGCATATTGGCAAAAGCAAGCAGCCAGGCGCTGCCGGATGTAATTAAAGAAAATGATATAAAAGGAATTATTCATACGCACAGCAACTGGAGCGATGGCACCAATACCATCGAAGACATGGCCATAGCCTGCATAGCAAAGGGCTACGAGTACCTTGTTATCAGCGACCACAGTAAAAGTGCTTTTTATGCAAACGGTCTTAAAGAAGATCGCATCCGCGAACAACACCGTTATGTTGATGAGCTGAACGCGAAATACGCACCATTCAAAATTTTTAAAAGCATTGAATGCGATATTCTGAATGACGGCGGACTTGATTATGCAGCTGATATCTTAGCATCGTTCGACCTGGTGATAACCTCCGTGCATGCAAATCTGAAAATGACAGAGGAAAAAGCAATGCTGCGACTATTGAACGCAATAAAAAATCCTTATACCACTATCCTGGGACACATGACCGGAAGATTGTTGTTAAGCCGCAAAGGATACCCGGTTGATCATAAAAAAATTATTGAAGCTTGTTCCGATAACCAGGTGGTAATAGAATTGAATGCCCATCCGCGCCGGCTGGATATGGACTGGTACTGGATTCATGAAGCGATAGAAAAAAATGTTCTGATCTCCATCGACCCGGATGCCCACAGCACAGAAGGTTTCAACGATTGCCGCTATGGTGTACTGGCTGCACAAAAAGGAGGGCTCACCCGCCACAATAACCTCAGCAGTTTCTCGCTGCCTCAATTTGAATCGTATCTCCTGCAAAGAAAAAAACTTAAAGGAATATAACGACAGGCGGCTTGTGGAAGTTGAAGTAAACCGTTAACACGCAACATTCAACACCAGCATTGCTTAACCCGACACGCGGAAGAGCGGGATCTTAGCAAAGAAAGTCGTTCCCTCATGCTCCTTTGTTTCAAACCACAACTCCCCTTTCGCCTGTTCAATGATATTCCTGCTCATGGCAAGTCCCAGCCCCGTACCAGAAGTTTTGGTTGTAAAATTGGGCGTAAACATTTTCTCCTGTACCTGTATGGGAATACCGTCTCCGTTGTCCGCTATTTTTATAATGATATAACCGTCTTCCAGCTCTTCAGACATCACAATCTTCTTGTGTTCTTTGTTATCGCTGGCTTCCACCGCATTTTGAAGCAGGTTGGTAAACAACCGGTTCAATTGTGTTTTGTCGGCAAATACAATTACCCGCTGCGGCACGGGGTTCCATAGAAACTCGAGGTTGTCTGTAGCCATATAGAGTGATGCCAGTGAATGCAACATATCGTGCACATCAAACACTTCACTTTTTGGATTACCGATATTTGCAAACTGGGAGAAGTCGGCAGCTATTTTAGAAAGATGATCGATTTGCTCAACCAGTGTTTTGGCCACGGCCGATGTCATTTCTTTAACATTGGGCGAATTATTATCGATGGCTTTTTGCAGGTATTGTATACTCAGTTTCATTGGGGTAAGCGGGTTTTTGATCTCATGCGCCACCTGCCTGGCCATTTCGCGCCAGGCCCCCTCGCGTTCACTTTTTGCCAATTGCGCCGCACTGCCTTCCAGCTTGTTCAGCATCTTGTTGTATTCAGTTACCAGCCCGCCTATTTCATCATTGCGGTGCCATGGAATTTCTTCATTTGTTTTACCCAGGTTAATGGCGCGCATTTTATTACTGATGAGCGTAAAAGAAGCGGTAATTCGGTTCGTGATTAAAAGCGCAATCGCACCAGCTATCAGGAATATAAAGGCATTCAGGTTGATGATGGTTACCAGGAAATTGGATATCTCCCGTTTTAACTCTACTTGAGAGTCGAAAGAAGGAATATTCAGATAGGCATACGCATTTCCACCGGAATCCCGCACCGGGCTGTAAATGCTCTGGTAGCTCACCTTGCCCATCTGTTCATCATTAATGTATTGTATCAGCTTCATGTTGTGCAGCCGGTAATAAGCCTGCGGATTCATTTTTTCACTCAATATTCCTTTGCTGTATACAATCAGGTTGGAAGACACCACCAGGTTGCCGGTGCGATCATAAAAATTAATATCGGTGCCATGTATTTCTGCTACGCGGCGTACCATGTTTTCCAGCTCGGAACTGGTACTGGCCTCGTAAAATTTTACCAAATCATCAAACGTTTCACCTTTTTTCACTTCTGTCTGCACCTGGTTGTTCATGATCTGGATGGCTTTGCTGAGCCGTTCTATATTATTTCTTTTGTACCTGTTGATAAAGAAAAATATGGTAGCAATACCGATAACAATAAATGAAATAAGGGTGATAAAGATAAACGTGCCATGTATCTGCGATCGGAGGTTAACCTGGAAAACAAGTTTTAGCAAATGCCAGCGCAACCTGGTCTGTATCAGCACGGAAAAAATACGGAAGACGGCCAGCAGTATCAGGAAAGTGCTGAACAGGTAAGCAACGAGGGTCATGCCCTCAATAATATAATTGTCCTTTCTTACAATCACCACCACTTTATCATTATTCTTGTACCACAGTTCATCCGATCCATTGTGCTTCCGTTGTTCAAATTCAATTTTAGGCACCTGCTCCGGAGATAATATTGTGGGAAACTGGCCTTCGTTATAGTAGTCCACCAGCCGCCCACCCCGGTACACCGCGTACGCAAAACTAGAAGAATATTCAGGCAGGTATTCTTGTTTTGGCCGTAGCAGTTCAGGTATGAGCGCATCGGTTTTGTAGCGCTTGGGCTTGGATAGCACAAAAAAGTACCCCACCGTATTGTCGGTGGTATCCTTCACGGCTTTCTTATACAAATAGGAAAAATTGTCGAACGATTTTGAAAAATACCTTAGATACGGCACAATGGTAGGCCGGCCTTCAATCCGGAAAATAATGTCTAAAGAGTCATACGATACCGGCTCTTCATCATTAAACAGTGGCTTGTGGCTATCGGAAGAATCAAACGTATAAATCCAGGTATCGTATTTATCGAGGTAGGCCGAAAAATTCTTATTTATTAAACTGTCTTTCAGCAGGTGGTTAGAGCTGCGTACTTTAAATCGTTCAAAGCTATCGTAGAGAAAATCATTGTCGAAATAAGTAAGTGCAATACTGAGTAAACGTTCGCTTGCCGGGTCGGCCTGGTTCGACAATTTTCCTGCCATTCGCATACGCTGCTGCAATTCAATCCGCTGGTTTTCTATTACAATAATGGCCGAAATAGAAAAGGAGAAGATAAAAAGCCATACGAGCACTTCAGAAATGGCCAGGTTAAATTTGCTTCCGGCAATAATGTGCTGCTGCATAAACCATACATAGGCCAGTAACCAGACGAGCACATAGATATTGAGCTCCACAAAAGAATAACTACGGATAATGGTCAGCAACACAAGACCTGTTATTGCAATCAGCACGTACAATATAAATTTCGATTTTCTGAGGAGGGGCGTAATCAGCTGTAAAATCACCTGCGACAAAAAGAAAAAACTCAGCGACAACGTAGCGAGGACAATAAAACCACCCAGGCTATTGATATTTACAAGACTAAAAAAGTTAATGACATTAAAAGAAATGCGGGCATCGGCAATCAGGCTTTTAATAATACTGGAGAATATAAACGTAGTAGCCACCAGGATCCCTACCGGTAAAATAAGCGATACCCAGTACCATATTTTATTCCGGCTGATCCTGAACCGCCGTTCGCCTACTTCGCGTCGCACAAATAAAACCACCCAGCAAAATAAAAATGCATTGATCAACAAGTCGCCCAGCGAGTTTAAGACCGCGCTGGAACTGTAGATTACCGGATCAAACAAATCATATTGCCGCAAGTTTAACACGGCAGGGAAAAAATAGGTCAGCCCCCGTAAAAACAGCACCATGCCCGTTAGAAAGAAAATACCCGTCAGGTACCCATACGTGACCGAAAAATAGTGAGCGGCGTTGTGAACAATAATTAGCAGCAGCAAAATTGCAACAATGTTAAGCGTAAGGGTCAGCCAGTTGGTATCATCCTTTTCGGCTAGAAATTTCGCCTGCAGGTAAAATAGTGTTTTGCCTGTGATGCTTCTTATGGGATAATCGGTGGCGGTGAGCACGATGCTTACACTTTTTTCTGCCTGCGGGTAATTGATAAACTGCTTTTTCAAGTTGGGAAATTCCAGGTAATATTCCCGGCGTACCGGTACCAGGGCGAGTGCAATCAATTTCCGGTTGTCTGCAATGGTCACTTCCCTGCGGATGCATTCATACTGGCCATTGGCAAGTTTTACCAGTTCGTTTATTTGTGTACCCGCCGTTAATCCGGGAGGGGGCAAGATTAGCTGTGTATTCCAGAATTTTAAACTATCCGGGCTGCTGTAGAGGAATATGCAGTAGGGCCTTTTTACCGTGAGTTCATCCAGTTCAGTCTCAGAATATTGCTGGTCTACCATGCGGCCCAGCAGAGCGGTATCCTTTAACAACGCGTCAAAATCCTTTTCCTGCTGCTGTATATCATATTCAATATTCTTACGCAGGTACTTGGCAGAGGAAGAAGAGTACCAGTAATTGTCTATTATAAATGCAATGGTAAATAACCAGGCTGCACCCAGGAAAAAAAAGATGTTTTTTTGTACTACCTGTTGAAAGAAATTTTTCAAGACGCCGGGTTTTGCTTTTTGATGCTGTTCCAGATATCATCCATTTCTGCAAGGCTCATGTCTGCCAGCAATCGATTTTGATCAGCGGCCACTTGTTCCATTTTGGTAAACCGGTAGATGAATTTTTTGTTTGTCTTTTCAAGTGCATTTTCGGCATCTACTTGCAAAAACCGTGCATAGTTGACCAGCGAAAACGAGAGATCGCCAAATTCCTCTTCGGTTCTACCAGCATCGCCTAATGAAATCGCTTCTTTCAATTCTGCCATCTCCTCTTCCACCTTATCCCAGACCTGGTCGCGGTTGTCCCATTCAAAGCCTACCTGCCGGGCTTTTTCCTGCAGGCGCATGGCTTTTACAGTTGCAGGAAGTGCCTTTGGAACCCCGCTCAAAACAGATTTTTTCCCTTCTTTTAGTTTTAATTTTTCCCAGTTTTTTTTAACATCTTCTTCGTTGTTTACCGTTACCAGTTCACCATTGTTCCCGCTGCTGGCGTAAATATGCGGGTGCCGGGCAATCAGTTTTGCTGCAACGCCTTCCAATACATCCTCCAATGTAAATTTATTTTGCTCTGTTCCTATGCGGGCATAAAACAAAATGTGCAGCATCAGATCGCCGAGCTCTTCTTTAATTCCTTTCCAGTCCTCTTCTGTAATGGCATCCGCCAGTTCATACAATTCCTCAATGCTCAGCTGCCGGAGTGTATGAATTGTTTGCTTTTTATCCCAGGGACATTTTTCGCGCAGCTCATCCATGATGGTTACAAGGCGGGCAAAAGCATCAACAGGTATTTGCATACAGTTATTTTATTAAATTAAGAAAACCTTACTAAGCTCAGCATTGCTAACGTAACGCTTAGAATGATAACTACTATCAAAGAAAAGAGGTTCAACAGCATAAATTTGAAAATGGTTTTCATCCTCCCCTGCTGGTAAAAATTACGCAATGCTTTATAGAGATAAAAAAACAAT
The DNA here is from genome assembly GCA_039919885.1 of Chitinophagaceae bacterium. Classification (GTDB taxonomy): domain Bacteria; phylum Bacteroidota; class Bacteroidia; order Chitinophagales; family Chitinophagaceae; genus JACMLD01. The sequence goes on along the minus strand of JBDSEV010000035.1, from coordinate 24,287 downwards.
GCCAGCAAAAAAATGTTTTTGAACAGCGATAGCGCGGCCCAGCCAGTGGCTGATTGCATTCGATCGATACTAAAATATAGAATCAGGATGAGGAAGGCAGCACAGTAAAAATGAATGGTAAAAATGGCATGATCGGCATAAAAAAAATTATTCCTTGCATACAACATCATCAAAATAAGCGCAAAAACAGGAAGCGATACAAAGAGCGCCTGCGGCACCATATGCATTAGCTTTTCCATGATTAATACACGGGCTTCCCGGGCATCATCTTTATACTTTGTTTTATAAATGATAACCCTGTTTATGATACCCTTTCTAAACCAGCCATCTCTTTTACCTACGGGCAATGCTTGCTGAACGGCGTCATAAGCAATTTTTGACCGGTAGTTCATGGACTCATCGTCCACTTGAAACGGTGCGTTATTGGCATTCGCGGCCATAGAATCAGTAGTCTCATTGGTAAACCCCGGGTTGATATTTGTTTTTACAGCACGTTGCGGCGGCGCAATTTTCTCTTTTCCACCCTTCAATGAATCTTCCTTTTCCGCCACGAACATCATTTTCTCCTTTGCTGCAATCTGGCTATCAAGCCCCTTTATAGCACGCAATATCGCAGCTTTTTGTACTGTGTCTTTTGCTAATGGTAATTTTTCTTTGAGGGAGCTGCTTGCGGTTGCCAATTCCTTTAGCTGTTCTTCAGGGCTTTTGTTTTCCGCTGGCAGGTCGTTGGGGTTAAAGAGCGAGAAGAAAACAATAAAGAAAAACGCAGAGGTAAACACATACATCCTAATCGGGTGCAGGTAGCCAGCCCGGCGTCCTTTTATATATTCCGCAGATAGAAAACCGGGTTTTGTAACCAGGTATTTTACCGTATTAAAAAATTTACCATCAAAATGGGTAATGTCGTTAAAAAAATGCGAGACAAGGGCCCATACTGTCTCCTTTGGCTCCGTATTCTCCTGGCCGCACTGCTGGCAATAACGATCGGTGAGCGCTGCGCCGCAGTTTAGGCAAACTTTTTCTACCCTTTGTTTGGAATGTGACACAGCAGTAAATTTGCTTAAAAATAAATATCAATTTTTTACTGGCCGAAAATACATTAATTAGCAGCCAATTACGTTATAAAACCATGAAGATGCTCACTATAACCCGTTGCACTGCCTGCATGCTTGCTTTTTCCTGCCTGGCCATTACCGTAAATGCCCAGTATTATTATAAAGACATTGTTGTAACCGGCCAAATAAATGCGGGTTACCGTGCATTACGCGACAATAAGGTGAGCCTTGTTACGCTTACCACCACAGCCCCCGGACCGGCTGCAAACGCAGAAATAACGCTGCAGCAAACCGTTTACCCTGCACAAAAACTGGTGGTCACCTACACTAAGACACCCGATGCAGGAGAATCCTGGCTGAAATCTTATTACAATGAGAATGCGTTGCTGGTACAAACCACAGACAGCACGCAGGAAATAGTGACGAAATCCGTTTACCAGTATGCCAACGACAGGCTGGCTAGCATCAGCAGCAAGTCTGTGCCGGTTAACAGCGCGTCAGAAACCGAGGTACACCAATGGAGCTATAACGGCAGTGGGCAACCGTTAAAAATGATTAAAATCAGGAACAACAACGACAGTACGGTAGTATCGTTTATGCCCGATGAACAAGGCAATACAGGAGAAGAAAAAGCGGTACGAAATAAAGTGAGCCTGGGTACAACATTTTATTACTTCGATGCACAACACCGGCTTACCGACGTAGCCCGGTACAATAAAAAAGCCGACCGCATTCTACCCAATTACATATTTGAATACAATGAGGGCACCTTACCCGCACAGATGATGCTGGTACCCGAAGGGAGCAATGAATACCAAATCTGGAAATACGTCTACAACCAGCAGGGATTAAAAGAAAAAGAAATCTGCTACAATAAGCAAAAACAACTGGTAGGCACGGTTTCTTATGTGTATACTTTCGGGAAATAAGTACGCACGTTGCTAGCGGAAACCACCGATAATAGACGCAAATAATTAACGACTTGCGATACACGGTTTATTATGCGCTATTTCACGTCGTAATTATAAACCACATACCCCCACGGCTCTATATTAAAAGAGTGGCCCAGGCTCAGCGCTTCTTTTACGCCCATAAATACATTCATTGGCGCACCGGCCAGTGATGCGTCATTTATTTTTATGGTTTGTTCTTTTGCAGACAGGTTCAGTATCACCAGCACCTTATGACCATCTTTTTCTCTCACGTAGGCATACAACGCTGTTTCATCTCCGGCATCTACTTTTCTAAATGCAGCATCGGTTGCCAGCGCGGGGTTAGACGCGCGCAATGCGAGTAATGTCTTGTAAAACTTTGCGCGGGCATACTTCCCAAACTTAATGGGATTTTTATAGAAGAAACTGATGCTGTCCAGTACGGGCTCTTCCTGGCCGCTGTAGATAAGCGGCAGGCTGTTGCGCATGGTTTGGGTAAAAACCGCAAAAGGAGCATGTTTGGCACCTGGCATGGTGCCGTACTCGGCTTTGTTCCAGCTGTTTTCATCATGGTTGCTGGTAAAGTACAAGCGCACTGCGCCTGCGGGATAGGTGCTGTCCTGTTTTCTCAGCACCGTGTCAATTGCCAGTGCATTGGTTTCACCTGCAGCAATTTTATTCATCACGTGAAACATTTCCCAGGGATATGTTTCATCAAAACCATCGCGGTACAGGTTGCTGTTGTCACCTTCAGCAAGCATGAATACATTTTTTACTTTTTTAAGTTCTTTAATGCAATCCTTCCAAAAATCATCGGGAACGCCCCAGGCAACATCGCAACGGAACCCGTCAATGTCCGATTGGGTCAGCCAAAATTTCATAGCCGCAATCATGCTATCGCGCATTTCTTTGTTGTCAAAATTCAGGTCACGGGTATCCGACCAGTCAAAGGCGGCTTTGGCCTTGCCAGTGCTATCTTTTACAAAAAAATCCGGGTGACGGGTAAGCCAGCCATTGTCTGCACCCGTATGGTTAGGCACCCAATCGGTGATTACTTTGAAGCCCAGGGCGTGCGCTTTCGCTACCAGGTTTTTCCAATCCTGCATACTGCCAAATTCTGGGTTCACGGCCTTGTAATCCTGCACAGCGTAGTAACTTCCTAACTTGCCTTTTCTATCGGTGACGCTAATCGGTGTAATGGGCATAAACCACAGAATTTGCACTCCCATCTCCTTTAACCTTGGCAGTGAAGCTGCAAAAGCATTAAAAGTTCCTTCTTTGGTGTACTGCCGTACGTTCACTTCGTAAATATTGGATTGAAGTGCCCAGGCAGGCAGCGGCGCTTGCAACGCTGTTGACTGAAGAGTATCATTTGCAACTACTGCTGCGGGCTGCTTCTCCGCTGTATTGTTGTTGCAGCCAAAAAAAGAAACTGCGGCAAAAAGGCAAAGCACCCGTATTGTAATCATATCACTCAGTTGGTAAGCGTTCTATTATTGGTTGTGCATATCATGGCTGTAACCGAAGCCTGGTACTTATGGCAGTTCCTGAATTTTAATATTTTTCCATCTCACTTTAATGCCACCGCCATCATGAATCTGTAGAGCAATAAAACCGGTGCCGGCACCAATTTTTTCATCTTTGATATAGACCATCTGGTGACCATTGAGCCAGGTAGTGGTTTCATCATTTACTACTTTTATTTTCAGGGTATTCCATTCGCCGGTTTTCAGCTGTGCCTCATCTTCGGGTTTTGGCTGTATCAACCAATTGCGGCCATAAGATTCGTAAATGCCGCCCGTATGCGCATTCAGTGGCGCTACTTCTACCTGCCACCCACTGATCTTTACACCCTCAATGGAAGAACGGTAAAATACACCGCTGTTGCCATTGGCTTCCTGTTTGAAGTCGAGCGTTAATATAAAATTCTTGTAGTTCTTTTTGGTGGAGAGGTAGCCGTATTGTTTGTCAGGGCCGCTTTCACATACCAGTGTTTTATTGTCTACATACCATTTTTCAGTGCCATTGATGGTCCACCCGCTAAGATCTTTGCCATTAAAAAGAGCTACTGTTTTTTGCGCATCGGATGCCTGCGCAATGATTAGTAAAAAAAAGAATAAATAAATTTTCTGCATATCGTAGGGTTTTATATTTTTCAGAAAAGATAAGAAGAAATTGGTATTAACGGCACAAGTCCAAGAAAGGCAGCCTGCAGTGCGGCGTCTGCTGTAGCCCTTCCGGATATAGAAGCCATCGTGTTGCAAAATCACCTAACTTCAGCGCACAAATTTACATGCTATGCCTGAATTCATTGTCCATTACTGGTGGCTGATACTGGTCATCGTTTTTATTTTTAGCGGGCTGGTCACCGTTAACCAGGGTTTTATCAATGTGATTACCATGTTCGGTAAATTCCGCCGGATATTAAGACCAGGCTTAAATTTCAAAATACCCTTCCTGGAAGTCGTAGCCAAACGCATCAGTATACAGAATCGTTCTGTTGAACTGGAGTTTCAGGCGGTAACTGCGGACCAGGCGAATGTATATTTTAAGAGTATGTTGCTGTACGCTGTGCAGAATGCAGATGAAGCAACGATTATGCGTGTGGCTTTCAAATTTATCAGTGATCGCGACTTGATGCAGGCACTCACCCGCACCATTGAAGGCAGCATCCGTGCTTTTGTGGCTACTAAAAGACAGGCAGAAATTCTTGGCTTGCGTAAAGAAATTGTGGAATTTGTAAAAGACCAGATTGATCAGTCGCTGGAAGAATGGGGCTATCACCTGCTGGATTTACAGATCAACGATATTACATTCGACCAGGCTATTATAGACAGCATGAGCAAAGTTGTGGCCAGCAGCAACCTGAAAGCAGCAGCGGAAAATGAAGGGCAGGCCTTGCTGATTACTAAAACAAAATTTGCCGAAGCAGAGGGCAACGCAATAAAGATTGCGGCCGAGGCAGAAAGGTCGGCTGCGCAATTGCGCGGGCAGGGTGTGGCACTCTTCCGTGAAGAAGTAGCCAAAGGTATGAGCCAGGCAGCTGAGCAGATGAAGCAGGCGAACCTGGATACCAATGTGATACTTTTTAGTATGTGGACCGAAGCCATTAAGAACTTTGCTGAAATAGGAAAGGGAAATGTTATTTTCCTGGATGGCAGCGCCGAAGGCATGGAAAAAACCATGAAACAGATACAGGCTATGATGGTAAAGCAAAGCGGAACCTTGTAAACAGCCTGCAGGCGGTATGCCTTTTTATGATGGCCACGATTTATCCGGCTTATCAAGCCGCGTCCGCTATCAAAAGCAGGCGAAGCAGGAGAACCGAAAAATTTTGATTACCGTACCTTGTCAGGTTGGCGTTTCATCTCTGATGCTGTGAGCCCTGTTACTGAAAAAGAATGCATTACGGGACGCTATTAAAGCCGTGGCATCGAAATCTATACAAAATGTTAAGCTATCGGCACCATGCAGCGTTTAAAGAAATAATCATACTATTTTCACCGTTCAGTGATAGTCCGTTATAAATTGCGATATACGCCAGATTTGTAAGTAAAACATACAACACCCATGCATTTATTTCTTCTCCAGGTTATCAGGGACACGGCATTGGCAAGACACCTGACAGACTCCATGCTGTCTGCCCAGGCCACTGCGTCGGGTAGCGCTGCTGCTCCAAAAATGAATTTACTTGACCTGCTTTCCAAAGGTGGCGTCATCATGATACCACTCGCATTGTTGCTTGCGCTGGCTATTTTCTTTTTCTTTGAGCGCCTGATTGCTATCAACAAAGCCAGTAAACTAGATGGCAATTTCATGAATATGATCCGCGATAATATTCTAAGCGGAAATGTTACTGCTGCACGGGCACTTGCAAAGAACACCAATAACGCCGTGGCCCGGATGATAGACAAAGGCCTGCAGCGTGTTGGCAAACCTATAGATTACATTGAAAAGAGCATGGAAAGTGTAGGCAAACTGGAAATTTATAAAATGGAGCGCAACTTATCGGTTTTAACACTGGTATACGGCATTGCGCCGATGTTTGGTTTCCTGGGAACCTTGTTTGGAATGCTGCAATTATTTTTTGAAATTAATACTACCGGCGATTTTACCCCCGCCTCAATTGCCGGGGGTATTTATACAAAAATTGTAACCTCAGCATCTGGTTTAATCATTGGCCTGCTGGCATACGTAGGTTATAATTTTCTGAATACCCAAATCAACAAGACCATTAACCGGATGGAAGCTTCCAGCGCAGAATTTATAGATATCTTGCAGGAGCCTACCCGGTGATTAAAAACGAATAAATAACATTAAAAATCACGAATAAGCGCTGATGCTGTTTTTGTAATTTTTTTTTTTGAGTCTAACATATTGAATTTTACAATGAATTTAAACAGGCGACTTAGATCACATCCGGAACTGCATGCAGGCGCGTTGAACGACATCCTGTTTATCCTGCTTTTCTTTTTCCTGATTGTCTCTACGCTGGCCAACCCCAACGTAATTAAATTATCTACCCCAAAAGCAAAAAGTGATACAAAGGCCAAGCAAACGGTCATCGTAAACATTAAGCCAAACGGGCAATACGTCGTTAACGGCAAAACCCTCACCATAAACGATATACAAGCTGTAATACAACCTTATATTACAAAAGATTCCACCCAGGCCACCATTGCCATTAATGCCGATAAAACAGTTCCGTTGGATGATGTGGTGGCAATAATGCGCATTGCGCGCGATATGGGCGCACGGACCACCCTGCTGGTAGACAACAAGAAACAATAGCATACCCGGTGGTTGGTGCCGTCGCCGCTGGCCCATCTGAAAAACGATCTGCCACGCTTTATTACCCTTGGCGACAGCTATTTACGCGCTTCCTGGACGGATTTTTATGCTTAACCACCGTACACCAGTTGCATCCCTCCTCTTCAACACGGCACATTAAACTAATCAACCGCCCGCTTTTACCAATCAGCCAAATACACTATTTTGCAAACTTATGAACCGCAAAAAAGCCATTCTTTCCTTTTTTCTTATCGGGGGCGGTGCTACGGCCGGTTTCTCCGGGTACAAATGGTACAATATTCATAAAACACCGGATATCCTGTTTCTGGAAAACAATAAAGCACTTATTGCAGATCTTGCCGAAACAATTATACCTGCATCAGACACCCCCGGTGCAAAGGCCGCCATGGTGGATACAACGATTATAACGATGATCAAAGATGTGGCCGATAGAAAAACAAAAAATATTTTTATTGACGGGCTAAAAGAGGTGGAGGCGTATGCCGGCAGTCACTTCAGCAAATCATTTACGTTACTTTCCCCGGTGCAGCAAAAAGAAGTCGTTAGTCATTTCAGGGACAAAGGAAAAAATTATGCAGGAATTTTGGGTAAGGTTAAAAATAAGTTCATGGGAAAATCTTTTTTTCATGTGCTGAAAGAATATACAACAACGGCATTTTGCACGTCAAAAACTGGTGCAACCCAAACCCTGGCGTATGATTTCATTCCAGGCCGGTACAATGCCTGTATGCCAATGGCGCCCGGCCAAAAATCATGGGCAACAAAATAGCTATACATGGGAGATCCGAAACAGGTAAATCTAAATAATAAGGGGTTGGCAGAAAATACATACGATGCAATTGTAGTCGGAAGCGGTATCAGTGGTGGCTGGGCAGCAAAAGAATTGTGCGAAAAAGGATTGAAAACATTATTGCTGGAACGCGGACGCAACGTAGAACACATAAAAGACTACACCACTGCGTCTATGCATCCATGGGAGTTTCCGCACCGCCTGGAAATTACTGAAAAAGACCGTGCTGAGAACCCGGTACAATGCCAGGCCTACGATGAAGGCAGCAAGCATTTCTACGTAAACGACCAGGAACATCCGTACATACAATCCAACCCGTTTAACTGGATCCGCGGCTACCAGGTGGGTGGCCGTTCGCTCGTGTGGGGCAGGCAGACTTACCGGCTGAGCGAGATGGATTTTGAAGCGAACGCAAAAGATGGCTTTGGCGTCGACTGGCCCATTCGATATAAAGACATCGAACCATGGTATGACTATGTAGAAACATTTGTTGGCATCAGCGGCCAGGCCGAAGGCATTCCGCATCTCCCCGACAGTGTTTTCTTGCCACCAATGGAAATGAACTGCATCGAAAAGCACTTTAAAACGGCAATTAAAAATCACTATAAGGACCGTACGGTTATACATGGCCGTGTGGCCAACCTGTCGAAAGGCTGGAATGGCCGTGGCCCCTGCCAGTACCGCAACCTGTGCGACAGGGGCTGTCCCTTCAGTGGCTATTTCAGCAGCAATGCCGCTACCCTGCCGGTTGCTGCTGCTACGGGCAACCTAACCCTTCGCCCGCACGCGATTGTGTACGAGCTCATTTACGACGAAAAGACAAACAAGGCCACCGGGGTGCGCATTATTGATGAACTCACCAAACAAACGACCGATTATTTTGCACGCATTATTTTTATGAATGCGTCTACAGTGGCAACTGCTTCCATATTATTACAATCACGTTCAAACAGGTTTCCTAACGGTTTTGGCAATGACAGCGGGCAGGTAGGCCTGAACCTGATGGACCATCACATGGGCGCTGGCGCAACGGGCCGGTACGATGGTTTTGCTGACCAATACTACGCAGGACGAAGGCCTACCGGCATCTACATTCCACGCTTCCGGAATATCAGTGAACAAACCAAAAGATCCGATTTTATCCGTGGCTATGGCTACCAGGCAGACGGTGAAAAAAGAGAATGGAGGGATACGATGCTGGCGAATGACGCATTTGGCGCTTCCTATAAACAGGACCTTGCAAAAACAGGTCCGTGGTCAATGTGGATGGGTGCCTGGGGTGAATGCCTCCCCAATCCTGAAAACAGGATCAGCCTGGAAAAAGATAAAAAAGATAAATGGGGTTTACCCTTGGTAAACATTCATTTTGAATATGGCAACAATGAAGCAGCCATGCGCAAGGATGCACAGGAGAGTGCCGCCGAAATGCTCAGCAACGCAGGATTTAAAAATGTGCTCCCGTTTGATTACCGCACCACGGCCGGTTCCGCAGTTCATGAGATGGGCACAGCAAGAATGGGCCGCGATCCAAAAACATCTGTATTGAATGAACACAACCAGGTACACGCCGCCAAAAATGTTTTTATAACTGATGGCAGCTGCATGCCTTCCGGCGGATGCCAGAATCCTTCGCTCACTTACATGGCGCTAACCGCACGCGCTTGTGATTTTGCAGTGAATGAATTAAAGAAGAATAATCTCTAGTATTGCGTGCCGGAATTAGTCCGGTACTTTTCATGGAAAAGTCAGGGGTGCCATACACGTTCTTTAATACAGTTGCATCGGTGTTCAGAGGAGGCAGTGCTAAAGCTAAAAGAGCCTGTTGCATCCAAATGGATACAACAGGCTCTTTTGTGCAATGATGGCTGCGGAAATTAGCAGGCCAGCCTGGTTTACTTTGCTCCCGGCGTTATTAATAAACTAAACCGAATAGTGTTTGATAAAGGATTGGTATTTGCACCGCTGCCTGAAGGAACCAGGTAAGAAAAATTGAAATCAAACGCTGTGTATTTTACGCCAACACCAGTTGTGAAATAATTTCTTTTACCCATATTGCGGCTATCTGTATAATACCCTGCACGCACACTGAACTGACCATCATAAACATATTCTGCGCCGGCCGAATAAGCCATTGCATTATTGCTGAATGATTTGCCCCAGCTGCTCACAACACCCGTTTTATTGTATGTCTTCATATCCTCCTCTGAACCGCCTGATGGCGCAGCAGGAACCAGTAACTTATTTACTTCGCCGGTAACAGATATCTTATGAACTTCATTTGTGAACCAGGTATGCCCTGCACCTAAACCCAAATTAGCAGGTAAAAAATTTTGGTTATTTGCATCTGAAGAATAAGAAACCTTTGAACCGAGGTTGCTGAATGCAGCACCTGCACTCCAGCCATTTTTTCCTTCTTTAACGGTTGTATAATACAAGCCCAGGTCTCCAGCAACCGCCTTACCTGTTTTGTAGGTAGTACCGTTAGACGATCCGGTTCCGGCTATGTCCGAGTTGATATACCGCAATGCAATTCCAAGCGAAAGATGGTCAGACAACTTTTTGGAGTACCCTGCATCAATACTCATTTCACGCGGGTGTTGCACGTACAGATCGTTTCCGGAGTTATCAGTCATCTGCAAATTACCAAGGCTGAAATATTTAATTGAAACGGATATTGCCTGGTTGTCATCAACTTTGTAATAGCCCGCCAGCGAAGCAAGATAAACATCGTTCAATCCAAGTTTGCGTAGCCAGGGTGTATACGTCATACCAACACCAGTCTTGTTTGTTGCGAACGCATACTTGGCAACATTATAGAATTGTGAATTTACATCTGCTGAAGTAGCAACACCTGTTTCGCCCATTGCCCCGGCACGTGCATCACTTGAGATGCGGAGAAAAGGAACCGCTGTTGTTGTTACGTTTATTTTTTTGACCTGTGCCATACCGGTAAGGGCCATTCCCATTACCGCCGGCATCACCAGTGACAAATTCTTGAAAATATGTGTCATATATAATTTAATTTTTTAGGTATTGGTTTATTTAATTTTAACGCGCACCGATTCTTTAAAATTACCTGCCTGAATATTTAACACATACACACCCGGCGCAAGGCTGCCGACTGCCATGGTTGAACTGCTGACACCCACCTGTAATGGCATTGGACTAACAATTACCGGCTGACCAGTTGCGGTGAACAAGGTTAAGGATGACTCCTGTGCTGTTTCAGCATACACCCTGATTTGCAATACAGATACACTGCTGCTCCATACTTTGAGGTGATCACCTGCTGCTGGCGTAACGGTTAACTTACCATTTTTGAAAGTAATGCTATAGTTGTCAGAACTTGCGCCGCTTGCTGCGATAGTAAAATAGCCAATGGGTGAACTTGCAAGTGCGGTTGACTGCGCCTGGGCAGCTGTCGTCAAATCCGACGGGCTGTCGTTACCGGCAAGTCCGGTATACGCAAAAGTAAATGCAGGATTAACCGCACCTTGTTTTTTAGTTTTATCTTCTGCAGTTATTGTTAAAGCTGCGGGCGTTACTGCGCCTTTCACTACTGCGGAAGCGGTAAGAAGGGTATAATTTCCTTTTTCGGTTCCACCAAGCACGAAGGAATTAACGGTAATATCTTTATCGGCACCAGTATTTTTATCCGCATAAGCTGCAGTACCTGCAACATTCACTTCATCGCCTTCTAAAACGCCTGAAAGTGAATAATTCTCAGCCTGTAAACTGGCGGTTGTATTTGCATTGTACACCTTAGTGATAGCCGGACTTGCATTCAGTGCAACCGAAATTTCTTTTGGTGTAATCACGCCAGCTACGGTTCCTGCTGCGGTAGTAAGATTATAATTACCGGTGTTTTCACCTTTCAATACAAAATTGTTGACTGTTACCGTGTTGCTAACTGCGGCACTCGCCGTTGCGTATACTGCGGTGCCAGTAACACGAACATCATCATCATTTATAATGCCATTCAAGGTATAATTGGTCTTAGCTAAAGCAATGTCTGTATTTCCGTCATATACTTTGGTAATAGCGGGTTGTGCATTAAGGCTTACCGTGATATCTTTTTTAGTAATCGTTAGTTGTTGTATAAGGGGTACTGCGGCCAGGTAATCATCATCGCCATCCTGGCTTGCAGTAATAGCAACCGTTCCTGCTGCTTTAATGTGCAATTTTCCGTCTATAACCGTTGCGATACCCTCATCGCCGCTTGTATAGGTGATTGCCAACGCTGAGGAAGTATTTGCGGACGGAACAAAATCGGCCACACCATAAACAACCGCGCTGTCAGCAACAAATGTAATTACCTGTTCTGATTTTGGTTGTTCCATAGTCTGGAATGCCCATACTGAAGCTGAATTGATTCCTGCATAATCATTTCCGTTTACATCTTTTAAAATACCAGCGTCTGCTGTTACATAAATAGCGGTAAGAGCAGGCAGTCCTGAAACTGCAACTGATAACACGTTATCATCAATTGAAACACTGCTTCCAGCGATATCAATCGTCTGTAATATTTCATCGGTAGCGGCAGATTTAATATATAAATTTCCTTCGCCCTTAACAACTGTTTCACTAAACGATAGGTTAAGTGTGCCGTCCAGTGCAACGCCCGTTGCAAGGGCAGCAGGACTGTACACATTAACAACCGGTGGATTGGGATCGGTTACTGTAATAACAAATTCCTGGTCGGCACTTACCGTTCCGTTGCTTACGCGTATTGTAACGTTGTGTTGTCCAACGTCTTTGTGCGATGGCGTGCCAGACAGGGTTGCACCAGTTTGAAGCGTAAACAGATTACCGCTAAGGTTATCTCCGTATATCAGCGTACCCGAAGCGGTAAGCGTCATACCCCAGCAACGAGTAGTAGTACCAGATACCTCAATAAAACTGGAAAAGTCAGGCGTATACTTTCTAATTTTAGCGTTGGAGAAACTGATGTATACATTTCCTCCTGCATCTACTTTAACGTCTGTAGCATTGCCAGGTAAACCTGTAAGAACGGTGCTTATTGTTCCGTTCGAATATTTCACCAGTGATTGTGCACCCCAGTAGGCAACCAGCAAATCACCAGAGGCGGTAAACCCGAGGCCAAAAGGATTGGTTGTTGCCAGGCCTTCCACGTAATACGAAGTTGAATTATCGGAAAGGTCGATACGTAAAATTTTTCCGGTCGCATAACAAGCGCCATATAAGAAACCATCTTTTGCTGTCATAGAAAGAATTGCAGTGCCGGTATAAATAATCGTTCCGGTGGGGTTGGTTTCTGTAATGTCAAACCTTTCTATGCCGCCTGCTGGATAATTATAACCAGACACATATAAATATTTACCGACTACGATGGCACCATAGTTATTGGTGCCAATGGAAGTACTGCGGGTGGCAAATGCAGTAGTAGTTCCATCAGGTGTTATTTTATAGATGGTTGTTGCCCCGTTTGAAACAGCATAAAAATTGCCATTTTCGTCTCCGGCAACGCCGCCCACGGGATTCATGGTGGTTGTATTTACCTGCGTACCGCTGGCAGCACCGCCGCTTCCCAGTGTTAACCACGAAGGAATGGTAACCGCAGTAAAATCAAGTTTATCATTGTTGCTGATGATACCTGATAACGAGTAATTGTAATTTACATTTTCAACACCGGTTGTTACGGGCGTAGAAGTAAATTGAATGGTCTGGGCGTTTATCGGCTCGCCTGTTAAAAATGTTGCTACTGTCAGTAAGCAAGCAAATGTTGCTTTGCAAATACGCTGTACTGCCTGGCGGGTCTTTGGGTTAGTAAAATTTGGAGGTTGCACAACGTAGTGCGGCATTGTGTAAAAATTCATAGTACTGGATTTATTTTGGAGGAAACGGAAGCTGTTTATATTTATTTTAACATGAGTACGCAAATTCTTGAAATTAGGGGTTACTGCTTAGCTAAAAGAATAATTATCTTTCATAGCCAATAAAGTTTTCTTGCGCCAACAGAAAAATCCTATGGAACCGTAGTTTTTTTAACAACCAATTTTAAGGTTTGATTTTGTAAGCAGCAGTGTTTTTTATTGCTGCGTAATGTGGCAACTGAAGCCAACACACGATGCGCGGAGAACTTGATTTATCGACAGAAGAATTTGTAGCATGAAGGCATTAGCACAAACGACCAGCACCAGGTTAACGACCTACTTAAATAGTCTTAACAATAAACGGTTTAAGCAAGTTGAATCGGGGGTACAACTCAGCGTCGAACCTGGATCATTCTGTCCCGTCCCTGCAAGTCTTTTCTTATAGTGATACCGGAAAAACCTTTTTCCTTCAACAGCGCAACTACGGCCGCGCCCAGTGCTTCATGAATCTCAAGGTAGATTATACCCGATGCGGCCAGGTGTGCCAACGCAAATTCAGCAATGGCGCTGTAAAATAACAAGGGCTGATCATCCGGAACAAACAAAGCCAGTGACGGTTCAAACGCTAATACGTTCGCCGCCATTGCTGCTTTTTCGGCAACAGGAATATAAGGCGGGTTGCTAATGATAGCGTCAAACAAAGGCAACTGGTTGCGGTCTTGTTCAACCAAAATATTCAACGCGTGAAAATGAATGTCAAGATTGTGGGTAGCTGCATTTCTCTTTGCAACCTGCAATGCACCTTCACTAATATCACAACTGTACATTTCAACGGCCGGAAGATTTTTTTTTATTGCCAACGGAATACAACCACTTCCGGTACCGATATCGAGCACACTTCTTACAGGGGGGGCCGACTTACGCGCTTCTTTGATTAACCAGTCCACCAGCTCTTCTGTTTCAGGCCTGGGTATTAATACATTTTCGTCTACGTACAACCGCATGCCATAAAACCACGCTTCCTGCAATACATATTGCAGAGGTTTATGCGTTTGTAGTTCATCGGTAAACGACTGCAGCAGTTGCGCCTGCTGTCCGGAAAGCACCGCCGTTTTATTGACAACGCGATCAATTTTTTGCCAGCCGGTTATGTGTTCCATTACCAGTTCGGCAATATTACCTGCCTCCCGTTCATCATACAAATGAAACAACTGGAAACGCAATTGAAGGGCTGCTTCATGAATCGTCATGACGCAAACTTACGGACAAACGAGCGTGCAGGGAACGGCGGAACCGGCCCGGTCGTTTTTAATAGCAGCACAGGAGTTACCAAGCTTTTCATTCTTCAATTCACGCCTGCTGGCGGCTGATGTTAATCCTGTATTTTTGCCGCCAACTGAATACACACGAAACATACATGCGGCGTTGCATTGAACTGGCCTTGCTGGGCGCCGGTGCAGTGGCGCCTAACCCAATGGTGGGTGCGGTGCTGGTATATAACGGCCGCATTATTGGTGAAGGCTACCACCAGCAATACGGTCATGCGCATGCAGAAGTAAATTGTATCAATGCTGTTGCTGAAGCAGACACCGGTTTCATTGAAGCCGCCACGCTCTATGTTTCATTGGAACCCTGCGCACATTTTGGCAAGACGCCGCCCTGCGCTGACCTAATCATCACAAAAAAAATACCGGTGGTGGTCATTGGTTGTCGCGATCCATTTAAAGAGGTTGACGGGAAGGGTATTGAAAAATTACTGGCTGCCGGCATAGCGGTCATTCAACCAATACTGGAAACGGAATGCCGGGCACTGAATAAAAGATTTTTTACTTTTCAAACAAAACAACGTCCTTATATCATCCTAAAATGGGCACAAACGGCGGATGGTTTTATTGGCAACGGCGATCACTCCAGGTTATTGATCAGCAATGATTGCAGCAACCGCCTGGTGCACAAGTGGCGCAGCGAGGAAGCGGCCATCATGGTTGGTACCAATACCGCGCTCCATGACAACCCGTCGCTGACTACCCGGTTATGGAAAGGCAATAATCCAATAAGGATTGTGCTGGATATGGATCTGCGATTACCCGCCAGCCTGCATTTATTTGATGGAACCGTGCGCACCGTTGTAATCAACTGCCATAAACAGGAAGCGCAGGGCAATACCACCTTCTGCCGCGTAACAAAAGACAAAAGGCTGGTGCAGCGGATTTGTGACGTATTGTACCAGCTAAATATCCAGTCCGTGCTGATAGAAGGAGGCGCCCGGTTATTACAGTCCTTCATTTATGCTGGCAAATTTGATGAGGCAAGAATAATTACCAGCAGCATGCGGGTAAATAATGGCATCGCTGCACCAGTTACCCGTAACCTGCAATTGAAGGAAACCCTGCAGCTGCAATCCGATACAATAAGCTTTTATAACCCTTTATTATAAAAAGCTATGTTGTTTTTAATCGGCAGTATTGTACTCACTTCCTACCTCACCCTTTCTTTTAAAGTGACGCAACGGTTGCGCATCAATACTTTCCAGGCAATTGTGTTCAATTATTTGTTTTGCGTTATAACGGGTTCACTGTTCAACGGCTATTTTCCAGTCACTGACGCTGCCCTGCAACAACCGTGGTTTCCCTGGGCGGTAGCAATGGGCATTATCTTCATTTGTACATTCAATGTTATTGCTTTTACCACGCAGCAACTGGGCGTATCGGTGGCGTCGGTAGCCAACAAATTATCACTGGCAATCCCGTTTATATTTTCTGTCTTTTTATACAACGAGCCGATTGGTGCAGTAAAGTTGCTGGGCATCGTACTTGCCCTGCTGGCCGTTTATCTTACCGTAAAGCCTGGTATCGCCAGCAGCAGGAAACGAAATTCATGGCTATTGCTGCTGCCACCACTGCTGTTTGCTGCCAGCGGCTTACTGGATACATTAATTAAATACACCGAACAACGTTTCCTGGATGGAACCAACAACAACGATTTTTTAATAACGGCATTTGCCAGTGCCGCGGGCCTTGGTTTGCTGGCGCTGGGTATACTGGTGCTTACAGGCCGCCAGCAACTTGAGTACAAAGCAGTACTTGCCGGCGCAGCCATCGGTATTCCAAATTATTTTTCTATCTGGTTCCTGGTGGCCGTGTTAAGACAATACGCTGGTAACAGTTCGGCAATTATCCCGGTGAACAATATGAGCATTGTATTATTCAGCGCACTGGCAGCCTGGTTACTGTTCAAAGAAAGATTATCATTGACCAACTGGTTGGGTATACTGCTGTCAGTTTGTGCAATTGCACTGCTTGCATTTGGATAAACAATTTTTTTAAATAAAAAATCGGCCGGGCATTTAATAAAACACCATGACCGAAAAAGAATTTTTCTACACCATTGAGAAAACAGCTGTTGCTGAATTTAAGGACAAGGGTAGCCGTTTTATTGCCTTCGCGTTCCCGGTTGCGGCAAAGGAAGATTTTAAAACATGTCTTGCTACCGTTAAAGTAGCACATCCAAAAGCTACGCATTACTGCTTTGCGTATCGCATTGGGCTCGACGGTAATAATTTCAGATCGGGGGATGATGGCGAGCCTGCCGGCACGGCGGGTAAACCAATACTGGGACAACTAGACAGTAAAGCGTTGACAAACACACTTATCATCGTCGTTCGTTATTTTGGTGGAACACTACTGGGTATTCCTGGTTTAATAGCGGCCTATAAAACTGCTGCTTCGCTGGTATTGCAGGTTACGCCCGCCGTGCAGAAACAGGTAGAGCTACAATACCGGCTACAGTTTGATTATACCATCATGAATGATCTTATGACGATCATCAAACAATACAATTGCACCATATTGAAGCAGGATTTGCAGTTGTTTTGCAGTATGGAAATCGGTATTGCCATTAATCGCGCAGAACAGGTACTGAACCGGCTCGCCGACACAAGGAATGTTGAAGTACAAAAAATAGGTTAACCGTTCCCCCCAAAGCTTTTATAAATTATGAAAACGCCTGTGCAAAAAAATGCCCAACAACTTTGAACCAGCTGAATTCTACAAGTATTTGCGCAACCGATCCGTACACTGCGCCGCGGCACACTTATTGAGGTTGTAACTCATTATTGGTATGGTTAAGGTAAAACTGCTGTTGGGTTGTGACTGAATACAAATACAAACTGCTTGTAACGGGATCACAGGAATATGACAATTCTCCGGCATGGATGTCCTTCTTCATAAACCAGTGCACTCCTATTTCCCCCGTTATTATTTTCATTTTAAAAATTTAAGGGTATGCGCTACTTCTACGCTCGGGTAAAGAAAATTTACCGTGGTTTTTATTTGTTGCCTGTCATCATCGCACTTTCCATGCACAGCATTGCACAGCCGATCGTTGCTTTCGAGTCGGTCATTAACAGCACCACTGCACCCGGACTCCTAACTAACCCGATAGACATTGTAAATGCCGGCGATAACAGCAACCGGTTGTTTATTGTACAGCAGGGCGGCGTGATAAAAGTGTACGATCAGTCAATGGCTTACCTCGGCGATTTTTTAACCGTTACCGGGATTACTTCCGGTGGTGAACAGGGCTTGCTGAGTATGGCCTTTCATCCTGACTATGAAACCAATGGTTACTTTTTCGTTTACTACAACAATGCTGCAGGCGATATTGAAGTTGCGCGCTACCACACAGAATCCGGCACACCCAATGTAGCTGACCCTGCATCGAAAAAAATATTACTCACCATTCCCCACCTCGTGCAAACCAACCACAACGGTGGCAAATTAAATTTTGGAAACGATGGCTACCTGTATTTTGCCACAGGCGATGGGGGCGGTGGCGGCGATGTACCGAACAATGCACAGCGCGGCGATGTGCTACTGGGCAAAATGATCAGAATAGCTGTTAGTACTGCAGCAACTGCCTTAGACTATTATGATATACCTCCGGACAATCCATTTGCCGCCGTGGGCGATGGTGTATTGGATGAAATTTATTCTGTTGGTCTCCGTAATCCTTTTAGGTGGAGCTTTGACAGGCTAACACATGATATGTGGATAGGAGATGTTGGACAAGGTTTGAGAGAAGAAATTGATTTTAATACAGCCGGCAATACCAGTGGCCTAAATTACGGCTGGCATTGTAAGGAGGGATTGCTTGATTACAACGGTGGTTGCGCTATTACGCTCGGTACATATTCATCTCCAAAACTGGATTATACGCATGACGACGCTACCGGCGGAGTGGCGGTGATAGGAGGATACGTATACCGCGGCACGGAAAGCCCGGCGATGTACGGACACTATATCTTCGCAGACGAATCTTCCGGCAACGTGTGGTTGCTGCCCCCGGGCGGCGCAGCCGCAGATACCATTCAGTCAAAAAATATCCGGACACAAATTTCTTCGTTTGGCGAAGCAGAAAATGGCGAGCTGTATGCCACCTGTTTAAATGGACAAGTATACCATGTAGTGGCTAGCCTTGCCGCCACTTTGCCGGTTAAATTGCTGGATTTTACAGCTATTTCCAGAACAGGATATAATGAATTACACTGGCGCACCTCGGCGGAGATTCAGTTTAAACAATACGAGGTAGAATTCAGCAAGGATGCAGTGAAGTTTGAACAGGCCGGCATTGTGGCCGCAGCCAATAGCGGCAATTATGAATTCATACACAACACCAGTACCCAAAAATTATACTATCGTTTAAAAATGGTAGACATTGATGGCAAATCAGTTTATTCAAAAACCATTATTGTTGCCGCAGCCGGCGCCCGCGGCAAGAATTTTGTTACGCCCTCCATTGTGCAGAACGGAAGCATTTCTGTAGCGTTGGACGCTGCCTATACCGGTTTGCAAATCATAACTATGGACGGTAAAATTGTCTACCAGGCATCCATCAGTAACCGTACAGGCAGAATAAATATTCAATTGCCGTCGATGCGCAGCGGACAATACGTAGTAAGATTAACCGGGAATGGAAAACAGGTCGCACAAAAAATTATAGTACAGTAAACACTTAATAATTACCGCGCAATTGCGCAAAAAAAAAGCTGTCCCGGATTTTTTTCCCGGGACAGCTTTTTTTTATTCGGCTCTGCCTTGGTTTCCGTGCCGTTGCGCCGCTCACACAACACAACTATGCGCGGGCTTGTCTAAAGAACCGGAGGCGCCTGCCTGAATCGCTCACCCGGTATCATGTCTTTGCTACCAGGTGCATACACGTAGAATCCTTCCCCGCTCTTCACACCCAGCTTTCCTGCGGTGACCATATTTACCAACAGCGGACAGGGTGCATATTTTGGATTGCCAAAACCATGGTGCAATACCTGTAAAATAGAAAGGCATACATCCAACCCAATGAAATCTGCCAGTTGCAACGGCCCCATGGGATGGGCCATGCCGAGTTTCATAACCGTATCAATTTGCTCCACACCCGCTACACCCTCATACAAACTATAAATGGCTTCATTTATCATTGGCATCAGGATGCGGTTGGCAATAAAGCCAGGATAGTCATTGACTACGCAAGGCGTTTTACCCAATTGCCGGGTAAGCGCAACAATGGTATCGGTAACGCTTTTACTGGTAGCGTACCCGTTGATTACCTCAACCAGTTTCATGACCGGCACCGGGTTCATAAAATGCATTCCAATAACAGCGCCGGGTCTATTGGTAGCCGCAGCAATCTTTGTGATAGCGATAGAAGAAGTATTACTGGCCAGTATTGCGCCCGCAGGAGCAACAGCGTCCAGCTGCTTAAAAATCTCCAATTTGGTAGCGGTGTTTTCAGTAGCTGCTTCTATTACCAGCTGCGCATCTTTGGTGCCAGCTTCAATACTGCTTTCCGTATGCAGATTGCGTAAGGCCGCGTTTTTTATTGTCTCTGTTATGGTTGCTTTTTCCAGTTGCCTGTCAAGATTCTTTGTAATTACTGCAATAGCTTTGGTCAATTGTTCCCGGGATGAATCCACGAGGTTCACAGTAAAGCCGTTTTGGGCAAACACATGCGCGATGCCGTTACCCATTGTACCCGCGCCAATAACTGCCACTGTTTTAATGGTATGCTCCATAATAAAATTGTTATTTGTTGTACGCTGTGCGGGTTTTGAAGTACAATGTAAAAAACTTATACAACAAAACACGGTGATGTAAAGAAAATAGAAGTGCAAAAAGTTGGCAGCATAACCGCGAAACGCGCCGCAGGGTTAGGCAGCAGGCACATTGATAAGAAGATAAAAAAAACGAGTTACGGCCTTGTTCAACCGCAATTTGCACGTACCGCCGCAAAAATAATCAGGGCATGCCATCGGCCCTTCTTCCCTTAGCCAGTATTGGTACTATTTATTTTTAAAATCACCCCTTTTCCAGGCAGAAATAAAATCTGCCCAGGCCAATGGGTTTAACAGGCCAATGGGTGGTGTCTGGCCCTGGTAGTAATATTTCTTCGCACCTTGTGCAAGCGCATAATTGGCAGATTCCCGTCCGTCCCGTGGCATACTGCGCATCAGCGCCTTGCGGGTGGCCGCATCCGTATTTTTGCGTGCTATCTCAAGGTTATCAGCGGGAATATCTGTATTTACAAAATCGCGTTCAAACTGCTCGCGTGTAGGGCGTGGTTTAATAATCGTGGCAGGAAGGTAAACCGTATCAGTTACCATTAGCTGTATAATGCTTTGCTGGCTGCCTTCCAGGTTGCGGGGCACCTCAATGGTTTTTGGTTTATAGCCGATGCTGGTAAATTCTACCAGGTCGCCTTTTAGTACTACAATGGAGAATACCCCCTGCTCGTTGCTCATAGTACCCCGGTTCTGGCCTTTTACTATTACGCTAACGGAAGGTATACCTTTCAAACTATCTGCCGTCATTACCACACCGTAGAGTTGTACAACGGAGTCTTTTAACTGCGAAAACTGCGCCTGTGATTTACTTACAATTGCAATGGCGAACAAACAAAAAAGTAGCAATCTTCTCATCCGTAATAGTTATTTTTTAAAGGTCGGTTGTTTATCCTAAATAAAAATGCCGGCTCCCCTACCGCACTGCCTGATTACCGATGGTTTTAATTGCCTTATACTGCCGGCAGGCAACCCATGAAACCGCCCTGGGTACGACTCAAAGATAATTACTTCATTTTTCACAAATCCAACAAATTGCCCCCGCTATTGGTTAATTTTGCGGCAAAATAGTTTTTTAACATAACCTTTTTACTAATAATGACGCAGGAACAAATATTGAGTGCGCTGAGTAATGTGCAGGAACCTGATTTGGGAAAAGACCTGGTAACCCTTAACATGGTTAAAGACATCGTTATTGACGGTGACCAGGTATCTTTTACGGTGGTGTTAACGACACCCGCTTGTCCGATGAAAGACATGATGCGCATTGCTTGTGAGAATGCGATTAAACTGCTGGTGAACAAAGAGGCGATTACCAAAGTTAATTTTTCTGCTAACACAACTACCAACAGAAAGGACGGCGGGCAGGTATTGCCCAATGTAAAAAATATTATTGCTGTAATGAGCGGCAAAGGCGGCGTTGGTAAAAGTACGGTTGCCGCTAACCTTGCACTGGCGCTCGCACAAGGCAACGCGAAAGTGGGATTGATGGATGCAGATATTTACGGACCAAGTGTGCCCATTATGTTTGGCGTGCGCGGAGAGCGGCCAATGATGATGGATATGGGGCCCAACGAAAAAGGAAAAATTGTTCCACTGGAAAAGTATGGTATCAAACTGATGAGCATCGGTTTGCTGGTAGACGAAAAAAGCGCTGTGGTATGGCGCGGACCAATGGCCAGCAGCGCTATCCGGCAATTTGTAACAGATGTATTCTGGGGCGAACTTGATTACCTGGTTATTGATATGCCACCCGGCACCGGAGACATTCATTTAACGGTATTGCAAACAGTGCCGGTAACGGGCGCTGTTATTGTTACCACCCCTCAGGATGTGGCACTGGCGGACGCAAAAAAAGGCATTGCCATGTTTGGACAGGCACAATTGCGCGTACCCATCATCGGGCTTATAGAAAACATGAGTTATTTCACACCTGCCGAACTGCCCGATAACAAATATTACATTTTTGGAAAAAATGGTGGCAAGCGCCTGGCAGAAGAATATGATTTGCCTTTGCTCGGACAAATACCCCTGGTACAAAACATACGCGAAGGCGGCGACAACGGAATACCTGTGATGGTGAGCGACGATGAAATTACAAAAAGCGCATTTCATGCATTTGCATCACAGACCGTAAGAAGTATTTCCATGCTCAATGCACACATAGAAACAGCACGGGTGGCAGAAGTGGTGGTGTAGGTTGTCTAAAAGTTTTTTAACGGGCAGGGCGAATGGTTCCAACCAAAAAATGCAGCACTGGCAAGCACGCAAATAAGAAAGTTAATTGATCAAGTAATGGGCTTTATGCAATTTTTATAGCGCAACAAGTAAAAGCTTATGTACGATTTCCCTTATTTTAAAGAAAAGGATTTGGTGGTTGTGAAGCAGTTTATGCAGGCAAATCCTTTTGCTACCATAACAGGTTGCGATGCCCACCAGCACCCGGTGGCTTCACAGGTGCCGCTGCTGCTGGAAGAAAGAGCATCAAAATTGTTTTTACTGGGGCATGTACAACGCAAAACAGATCACTACCTCGCTTTGGAACAGAATCCAAATATGCTGGCCATTTTTACTGGTCCACACACTTATGTAAGCGCCAGTTGGTACACTAACCCGCAATCCGCTTCTACCTGGAATTATATTACGGTGCACGCAAAAGGTGTGGTTAAATTTTTAGAAACACCAGCACTGCTGGATATTTTGTCACGCACCACCGCGCTGTTTGAAAACAACCCGAATTCTCCAGCACTTGTAGAAAAAATGCCGGAGGAATATGTAAGCAAACTGATGGGTGCCATTGTGGGATTTGAAATGGAAGTGACACACCTCGACAATGTTTTTAAACTTAGCCAGAATCACAAAGCCGAAAATTTCGCGTCCGTTGTGGAACACCTGCAGGCGCAGGGCGGACAATCTGCTGAAATTGCGCAGGAAATGCAGCAACGGGAACAGCAGCTATTTCCGAAAACCGGTAATTGACAAGCGGGAAGAATGCCAACAGACGAAAAGCCGCATTGCTGCATCCAACCTGCATTGAATCAGTTTCAGTTTACTAATTCTCATCATATGCGCATTCAAAAAATAATCATATTTGCCGCATTCCTCGCGGCTTCCTGCCATACCGCTAAACCAGTTGCTATGAACAACCTGCCTGTTTTTGATAAAGAAGCCCACCGCGGCGGCCGGGGGCTCATGCCTGAAAACACCCTGCCAGCCATGCTCCACGCCCTGTCACTGGGTGTAACCACGCTGGAGATGGATGCGGTGATTACAAAAGACAAGCAGGTCATTCTTTCGCACGAACCTTTTTTTAATCACCAGATAACAACGCGGCCCGACGGTGGTTTTATAGCAGAAAAAGACGAAAGAAAATACAATATCTATTCCATGCTATTTGCCGAAACACAACAATACGATGTCGGCAGCAAACCACATCCCGGCTTTCCACAGCAGGAAAAAATTAAGGCCACCAAACCCCTGCTAAGCCAGGTTATAGACAGTGCCGAAGCCTTTGCCCGCGCCAGGCAACTACCACTTCCTTTCTATAATATTGAAACCAAAACCCAGCTGCTAACCGACAATATTTATCACCCCGCGCCAGAAGTGTTTGTACCGCTGCTGATGCAAGTAATTCTTGAAAAAAAGATCGGCAGCCGCACCATTATACAATCTTTTGATCCGCGCACGCTCCAAATTATCCACACAAAATATCCAGGTATAAAAACGGCCCTGCTAATTGAAGAGGATGATAAA
>JBDSEV010000072.1:0-12832 GCA_039919885.1 Chitinophagaceae bacterium | reverse complement strand
TTGTAAAAGAACTGATACAGGACCAGCTAACGCCGGAAAACCTCCGTACAGAACTGAATGATCTGCTGCACAACCCGGTACGCATCGCGCAGCTAAAAGATGACTATATGCAGCTGCAAAACCGGTTGCACGAAGGCGGCCCTGCTTCTGCCAATGCCGCAAGGAGCGTGGTAAAACTCGCAAAAGCGCCGCAGCCGTCTGACAAGCAATCGCACGCATAGTTATGTGTCATTAATACCTTTCAGCCGGCTTAATGTCTTTTCAAAAAGAAGGTCTTTATGATAATGACAAGCAATGCAAAAACAAAAATAAGTATGGTGAACCGGTTAATGCCGTGCATGTATTTTATCCACTGGCTGTTGGGTGCGTTGGGATCTCTTTTCTTTAAAAACAGGTATTCTGATAACTGCTGCCAGATGCCCATGGTGGATAGTTTTAAATGATCAGGTATAAATGCAAAGTGACAACAACAAGGTTTAAAAAATGTTCTTTTAACCGCTTGGTAAAATCTTATATATTTGCAGTCCTAAAAAGGGGGGTTAGCTCAGTTGGCTAGAGCGCTTGCATGGCATGCAAGAGGTCGTCGGTTCGACCCCGATACTCTCCACTACCAAGATCCTGCGAAAGCGGGATTTTTTGTTATCTACGCGGGAAGCTGCACAAAAACAGGAACTGGCTATAAAAGGTAAAAAGAGCAGGAAATGTATTGAGTGGCTGATTAGTGGCACCAACTAAGATTTAAAAAGGTTAGTGCGCTGTATGTCTCGAAAGCATTCGGGAAAGACGTCGTCCCGATTATTATCGGGATACGCTACTACCAGGATCCTGCGAAAACGGGATTTTTTGTTATCTACGCGGGAAGCTGCACAAAAACAGGAACTGGCTATAAAAGGTAAAAAGAGCAGGAAATATATTGAGTGGCTGATTAGTGGCGCCAACTAAGATTTAAAAAGGTTAGTGCGCTGTATGTCCCGAAAGCATTCGGGAAAGAGGTCGTCCCGATTATTATACTGCTATCTTCCCTAAAGGCAGTGGTTTAGTACCAACCTTTTTAATAAGAAAACCCGCGGCTTTCCACTAATAATTTTTTTTCAATTTGCCGGGCTTTGCGTATGGCATGCGTGCACAATGGTTATTTGAAAATAATCAACTTCATAAAAAAGGCTGTCCCAGCAATTAAACTGAGACAGCCGGGCTAAGATAAAAAGCAAAGCGTATTGATTACTGGTGAGACAATGGCAGCGTGTATTTAACAGCACCCTGGCTTATCTGCACCTGGTATATTCCTTTTGATAAATTTCCGATAGATAGTTGCATCTTATCGCCGCTGCCCGATTGTTGGTACACCGGCTGCCCGCTTGCATTAAACAAGGTTACGGTAGCTGCACCTGTGCCGGGCAATAACACCTGTACAGACGCACGTGCGGGATTGGGATACAACTGGGCATTGCCTGCTTTTCCAAAATATACCTGCTTAACCGCACTTGCTACGGTCTTGCCGTCTGCATCCACCTGTAATAAGCGGTAATAATTACTTCCTTTGCCCGGACTTGTATGCGTAAACTGGTAAGCGCGAGTAATACTGCTCTGCCCGGCAGCTTTAACGGTACCGATGGATTGCCAGTTGATTGCATCCATGCTGTGCTGTACGGTAAAATGGCTGCTGTTTATTTCGCTGGCTGTTTTCCACTGCAGCAATGACTGTCCGGTTTCAGATGAAGCGTTAAAGAAAGTCAGTTTCACCGGCAAAGCAGCATTGAATGTAAGCGTAAATACGCCGGCACTTGTACCCAGCATCCTGAATTTATCGCCTTCAGCAACAATGCCATAAACACTGCTCAATTCACCGGCATCAATAGCGGTCCAGCTTGTACCATTGCTTGAATATATTATATACGCCGCACCGGTGTTTACATCTGTTACTGCACCCGCATAACGTCCATTGCTGTACGCAAATGCGCCTTCACCAAAATTGCCGCCCAACGCTGAATTGGGCGCATCAATGGTGGCTTTATTAGCAAAACTGGCAGTATTGGTTGGCGTTGCAGTGGAAACTGAAAAGAAGCCGCTGGCTTCCATACCCATGAAATGATACTTGGAACCATCATAGATCACATCATTAAAATAGTAAGGCGAATATCCAAGGGTAGGGGTTACATCGCTCCATGACACAGCATCGTCGGAGTACATTATCCTGGCCAGGTAGGTATCATTGTCATAACCAAGGGCGAAGAATTTACCATTCACATATTTCACTTTAAAATAATAATTATTGGCTGTATTGGCAGTTGTCCAGCTAATACCGTCTGAAGAATATGCTAGCCTGGGAACATAAGTATTGGCATCATAGCCCCCTTCTGCATATTTTCCGGCTCCAAATGCCATAGCAACAATATAATCAGTTGGTGTGGCTATCTCCGTCCATGTATTTCCATTATCCGTTGACTGTACCACAGTCCTGTCTCCTGCAGCAACGTATTTCGACCCGTCATACACCGCTGCAAACAACGGGTTTTGTGTTGAAGAAGGTGTTTTATCAGTCCAGGAACTATAATCGGTAGAAGTAAATATAACGCCCTGGTTGCCTGCAAATCCTACGCCCACATAACTGGTACCGCTGGACGCCATGGCATAATAGCTGCCGTTGGAATATTTGTAATCGATACCGTTTGGAGATGAAATAATGCCTTCATTTCCGTATTCAAAATACCTGCCGTTCAGGTAAGCGGAGCCCTGGCAAACGATAAAAGCTGTCTTAGACTGCAGCGTAAAGTTAATACCGTCCGTAGAGGAGAAAATAGATCCATAGCTGCTATAGTATCCGCCGCTATAACCGAACAGGTAAATTTTAGTGCCGTCATAAATGCCATTAAACATCTGGTTGGGACTGCTAAGTGTTGCCGTACTGTTATCTGGTTGGGTGAGTATTAGCGAAGAAGAGCTGTTGGTCCAAGTACTGGCATCTGCAGAAGTAAATATTTCCGTACCGGAACAAAAAATAAAAAATTTATTTTTCAAGTATATGAGTCTGTTAAGGGAACTCGTGGGGGAAAAATTCTGATAGTTCCAGGAACCGGAATTGGCCGTAGTAGACCGGTAAACAGATATGCCACCTCCAACAGTTGGCCTGGCGCCGATAGCAAATGCACTGTTGCCATAGGTGATGCAGTTAAAATCATCTGTTGCGCTTCCCACAGCAATGGTAATGGTGCTCCAGTTAATGCCATCTGCTGAACGGCGTAACGTAGCGTTTCGTCCTGTGGCATAGAACGCACTTTGCAGGTATTGCACATCAAGAAAGCTGTTGCTGGTACCGGCCGATCGGCTGGTCCAGTTAAGACCATTGGCAGATGTGAGCACCAGTCCGTTAGCTCCTACCACCACAAATACACCTGCACCAAAAGCGATACGGCTGAACGTGCCGGCTACAATTCCTGGGTCGCTCACTTTTGCCCATGTAATTCCATCTGGAGAAATATAAATGGTGCCGCCATAAAAAACACTCACGTACACACTGTTTCCATAGGCTACTCCCGTACCATTCGCATATTGCGGAAAGCCTGCGCTGTGTGCAAGAGAAGGAGGCTGGGCATTGATTGGCTGAAAGAGAAATGTGAAAGCACATAAGAGTAGGATAATCCTACTTGTAAAGGCTGGTTTCATGGTTTTTTTAATTTTTGAAAGGATATTGGAATTATTGTAAAGAGGACTTTGGTATAAGTTTTTGAGGGGTTGGTTACCATCGGCTATAGCGCAGTTTTGAAGGAGCGTATAATTTCAAACAAAGCGAAAAATATAGTTGATTAATTGAGTTAATTGGTTTTTTAGTAATGGGGGTTAATTTTAATTGATACTTGCAGCACTCAAAATGAAACAATTATTGTTATTTCTGCAATAAGATTTACTTCCGCTACAATCATCCATATAAACCCCTATACTTGAGTTCAATTCATTTTAATGCAGCGCTGGAATTATGGGAGCTACGAACGATGTTTATTTTGAGAAAGATTGAAGTGAAGGTGATGCGTGGTACATCGCAGTTGTCAGCACCATAAAAAAGCAATTTTTTCCGGAGATACTTCTTTGTTTTTCAATCTGGTTGATTATATACGGGCCTAGTTTGAGCAGCTGAACTGGTGCTTCAGCAATTGTAAACTGGCCTGCCTGATCTTTCACGTATGCGCGTCTAAATAAATGACGCAATAAAGGGCAGCATTTTTTGCTGCCTTTGTTGTGCAGTAAAGGCGGCATTTAAACCGGTCTTCACCGCTGTTGCAAGCCCTGGGTTGAATATCAGGTCGGCTGCTGCCAGGTAACCGGCAATTCTCCCTATTGAATTTTTTGACTTCGATTGAACTAAAAACCTTACCTTAAAACCAAACAGGCAGCTATGAAGATTTATAAAACAAAGGCGGAAATTATTATTGAATACAAAGGTGAATATTTTGTATCCGGTGAAACAGATTGGGATGTATTTATTAACCGCGATGACTTATGGGCACAGGTTCAAAAAGAAATATACGGTCTGCCACCAATAGGAGATGCAGAATGGATGATGGAAAAGGAACTGCTGGCACCCATTGGCACCCAGGAAGTGTGGGCCGCGGGCGTTACTTACCTGCGCAGTAAAGTAGCCCGGATGGAAGAAAGCAAAGAAAGTGGCGCCGACCGTTTCTACGATAAAGTTTATGATGCAGATCGACCAGAAATATTTTTTAAATCGAATGGCAGCAGGGTAGTAGCGCCCGGCGGTAAAGTAAGAATTAGGAAAGACAGCAGCTGGGATGTGCCCGAGCCGGAACTGGTGCTGGTGATTTCTTCTGCCGGAAAAATAATTGGCTACTCCATCGGCAATGACATGAGCAGCCGCAGCATTGAAGGCGAAAATCCACTGTACCTGCCGCAGGCAAAAATGTACGACGGAAGTGCATCCATTGGCCCTTGCGTGCTGGTAACCGAAGAACCGATTCCCCCATCAACTGTCATCGCAATTGAAATACAAAGAAATGGCAACAGCGTATTTGCTGGCAGCATTTCTATTGATCAAATGAAAAGAACCCATGGCGAACTCGTAGAATTTTTATACCGCGAATATTCTTTTGCCGCCGGTGCATACCTGATGACCGGTACCTGCCTGGTACCCAATAACGATTTTACCTTGCAAACCGCCGACCTGATTACCATAACAATCGATGGAATTGGCCAGTTGGTAAACATCGTTGCGTAGTGGTTTACCAGTGAAAAAATCAGCATTGTACATCGTGCGGCCGTGGTCTTGTTAAAAAATTCACCCGGAAGTACTGGAAATTGCCGGCAAAGAATTTCCACGGTTTAACAGACAATTAAATAGCCGCAGATTGGTAGGTTTGTACATCGATGCGATCACCCACCCGTATAGTACCATGCCCGTTGTGCAAGAGGTTCTGCCCGAATAACACTTTGTTATTTTTCATGCGGTAGGTTGCCAGTGTTTTCAACGGCTCGTTCGATTTTGATCCTTCCTCCTGGTCAATTGTGGTGATGACGCAGCGCCTACAAGGTTTTACAACTGCAAATTCAATTGTGTTAATGGTAAATTTTTTCATTTCATCTTCTATAAAAGGGCCGCCACCTGTAAAAACAATATTTGGCCTGAAGCGATCCATCGGTATGGGTTCAGCAAGCCGGGCATTCAGATCGTCCAATGAAGCCTGGCCAATCAGCAGCAGCGGGTAATCATCAGCGAAAGAAGTAATCTCGTTGTTGTGTGCATACCGTTTGTCAACGTACCGCTTGCTGTCGTCTGGCATCATTACCAGCCGGCACTGCAAGCCGAGTACGCGACTGAACCATTCATTGATGCAGGAACCATATACAGTTGCCGTGCAGGGATCATCCCAAACCTTCACCGCAACGTTTTCTGTGGTGTCAGGCTTAAAAGGAATAAATAATGTGTCCGCGGGATTTTTTTTTAACCGAACGGTAATACCTCCATCCACAAAAGCTGGTTGTAAAAGTGCCAGTTGCGGAAGTTCACGTTGCGTAATGAATTGGTTGTTGTGATCTGTCAGCATCATGCGCCGATCATATTCCAGCCCCCGGCTGGTAACGTTGCCAGCGGAAACGCTGATGCCGCCTAAAGATTTAACCGGGTAGATATACAGGTGGCTTACAATAAGCATCGCGCTAAAATAAGTCATTTATTTTTTTACCCCGCTGCCAATGGAAATTTGTATCGGCTAACTGCCTTTTATTCAGGCATGCAACCAATATAAAAAATGAAGTTCGTTTAAATTATACTTGGTATATTAGTGCTGCACTAAAATCTTGCCAATGGGTGCTTCATCTTTAATGGTGCTGATTGTTGCAGCGATTGCGTTTTCGGCCGGCGGTATCGCCGTCGCAAAAATATTTGTGAAGGGAAGCCGCAATCCGCAGAAAGGCCAGACGTACGAATCTGGTATCCCCTCAAAAGGTTCTCCCTGGAACCAGTTCAATGTTGGTTATTACCTCTTTGCACTTATCTTTTTAATTTTTGACGTAGAACTGATTTTTATGTATCCATGGGCTGTGGTGGTGAAAAAAACGGGCATGCCCGCCCTCATTGAGATCATTATATTTTTCTTTATACTTTTTATGGGCTTTTTATATGCACATAAGAAAGGTGCATTAAAATGGATATAGGAAAAATGCAAAATTAAAAAGTAAAAAATTTTTGCACGATTGAGGTGAGGCTCGGCGGATCAGGAATAGAAAACGCAGCCTCTTTCTTTTTAGTTTTTGACTTTTGATTTTTAATTTTTGACTTTATAATTCGACGACCATTGCCCGAACAAAAAACGATACCAGCAAATTTTCCGGGGCAGATCCATGATGCGCCCGGTGGCGGCATTGTGTTAAGCAAACTGGATGATGTGATCAACTGGGCAAGATCCAATTCTTTATGGCCACTCACTTTTGCCACCAGCTGCTGTGGAATAGAAATGATGGCAGTAGCCTCTTCCAAATATGATTTTTCGCGTTTTGGTTTTGAAGTGGCCCGCGCCACACCCCGGCAGGCCGACGTAATTATCATTGCCGGTACCATCGTTAATAAAATGGCACCGGTTCTAAAAAGGCTGTACGACCAGATGGCCGACCCCAAGTATGTTATTGCTATGGGCGCCTGCGCCATCAGCGGGGGGCCATTCTTTTACAACACCTATTCTGTTGTTAAGGGAGCCGATCACATTATACCCGTGGACGTCTATATACCGGGATGTCCGCCGCGACCGGAAGCCCTGTTGCATGCACTGATAAGTTTGCAGAATAAAATAAAAGCAGGCCAGACACGCGAACAAATCAAACAGCCATAAACTTCAATTACCTGTTTCAATGACAAATGAAGAAATTAAGTTAAAGGTGACGGAACTGCTGCCGGCAGTGGTTGTTGAAGCCGGCGGCGAATGGATAAATGTGCTGATTGAACCCAGCGAATGGAAACCTTTTGCCTTGCAACTGAGGTACGCAGATGGGCTGCTGTTTGATTTTTTGTTTTGCGTAACCTGTGTTGACTGGAAAACACATCTTACCATGGTCTATCACCTTAGCTCAACTGCATTCAGGCATAACCTGGTGGTTAAAATAAAGCTCGACAGAAACGAACCCCGGGTAGAAACGGTAGCAGACATCTGGCGCACGGCGGAATTTAATGAGCGGGAAGCATACGAAATGTTTGGTGTACATTTTATTAACCATCCCGATTTGCGCTTGCTCATTTTGCCCGATGGATGGGAAGGCAGAAATCCGATGCGCAAAGATTTTGAAGATGCGGTGAATATGATAAAATTATGATGGTGCGTGTAGATTCGTATCACGGCAAAGACAGACACCATGGGACGAGAACACAAAAATGAACGTCGATAATTTAGTACGAATGGCAAAAACAAAAATAATTGGTTGAACAAAATCGCCTAACTGAGCTGGTAAATTCTCCTGAAGGAGTTAGCGGTGCCCGCCCGGGGGAGAATGATGATTTGATTATCAACATCGGGCCACAGCATCCGGCCACGCATGGCGTGCTGCACCTGGTGGTAACCCTGCAGGGAGAGACCATCAGGAAGGTTGAACCCCACCTTGGTTATATTCACCGCTCCATTGAAAAAATGTGTGAGAGCCTCACTTACCGGCAATTTATTTATGTAACCAGCCGCATGGACTACCTGTCTTCCCATATAAACAACCATGCATGCGCGTTATGCATAGAAAAAGGATTGCAGCTGGAAGTGCCACCACGCGCCCAGGTGATACGGGTGCTGGTGGACGAACTCACGCGTATTGCCTCTCATGAGTTGTGGTGGGGCGCTATGGCCATGGACCTGGGAGCGTTTACCCCTTTCTTTCACGCATTCAGGGAGCGCGAAAATATTAATGACATCATGGAAGAAACCTGCGGCGCACGGTTAACCATGAATTATATAGTGCCGGGCGGCGTCATGGCCGACATCCATCCTAATTTCCAAAAGCGCGTAAAGGATTTTATTTTGCTCTTTAAATCCAAAGTAGATGAATATGATGAACTGGTAACCGGTAATATTATTTTCCAAAACCGCATGAAAGGTGTAGGGTACTTGTCGCCGGAAGATGCCATCTCCTATGGTTGCACCGGGCCAACCGCCCGCGGTAGCGGCGTGCAATGCGATACCAGGAAACTGTATCCCTATGAAATTTACAATACCATCCGGTTTGATGAAATATTGGAAACAGCCGGCGATTCATTCGCCCGTTACATGGTCAGGCTAAGAGAAATGCGCGAATCGGTGAAGATATTGGAACAGTTGGTAGATAATATCCCTGCGGGGGATTTCCAGGCCAAAACAAAAGCAGTATTGAAATTGCCCAAGGGAGAATTTTACCAGCGCGTAGAAACGGCACGCGGAGAATTTGGTGTTTACATTGTAAGTGAAGGTGCTACTACGCCTTACCGTATCAAATTCCGATCGCCGGGATTTGCCAACCTCTCTGCTTTAAACCATATGGCAAAGGGCGGTAAACTGGGTGACCTGGTAGCTACAATGGGCACACTTGATTTGGTGATACCGGATATTGACCGGTAGTTTCAGCCTCTAGTGATGACTGTGGCGGAACAGATTTTTTTTGTTGCCAGCTGTTGCGCTATTGTCTGGCATCGTTGCGTCGCACACTTGTACTGCAAATCAATAACGGACGTTGAAACGGGCGGCATCTGAACATCGAAAAAAATTTACAACCAACAGTTATTAAACCGCTGTTATTTATTGGATACAACACATGTTTAGTTTGGAAAAATTCACTGCAACAATTCATGCCTGGCTCAACAGCAGTTTTACCCCCGCATGGGCATTGCTGACCGAGTTTGTACTGGTGGGCTTGTGCGCAATTGGTTTGTTTGCAACGCTGGGCCTGGTGCTGGTTTTAATGGAACGAAAGGTCGCTGCCTATATGCAGATACGTTTGGGGCCCAATCGCGTTGGTCCAAAAGGAATGTTCCAGAGCCTGGCAGATACCATTAAGTTAATGATGAAAGAAGGATTGACACCAGATGGGGCAGATAAATTTTTATTTAACGTTGCACCTTTTGTAGTGATGATTACGGCCATGCTGTTGCTGGCACCCATCGCTTTTGCGAGAAACTTTCAAATCTGGGACATCAACATCGGCGTACTGTATATTGCGGCTGTCTCGTCCGTTTCAGTGATTGGTATTTTAATGGCCGGCTGGGCCAGCAACAATAAGTATTCCCTGCTGGGCGCCATGCGCAGCGGTGCGCAGATTGTGAGTTATGAACTCTCAGCGGGTTTGTCAGTCATGGCAATTGTAGTGTTAACAGGCAGCCTGCAGTTATCAGATATTATCGCATCGCAGGAAAACGGCTGGTGGATATTCAAAGGCCATATACCTGTTCTCATCGCTTTTGTAATTTTTATAATCGCTGTTACGGCTGAAACCAACCGCGCGCCCTTTGACCTGGCCGAAGCAGAATCGGAATTAACCGCCGGTTTTCATACGGAGTACTCAGGGATGAAATTTGCGCTGTTCTTCCTGGCAGAATACATCAATATTTTTATTGCCTGCGCACTGGGGGCTACGCTTTTTTTTGGAGGATGGATGCCATTGCACATTGGTCACTGGCAAAGTTTTAACCACGTTATGGATTATATTCCGTCTTCCTGCTGGTTTTTTGGAAAAACGTTCGCGCTTATTTTTTTGATAATGTGGTTCCGGTGGACTTTTCCGCGACTGCGTGTCGACCAACTTTTACAATTGGAATGGAAATATTTATTGCCCATCAGCATGTTTAACCTGTTGCTGGTAACGGTGATGGCCATTATGGGCTGGCATTTCTGAAATTTGTTGGTATATGAAAAAAATAGGATGGCGGGGTCAATTTAAATGATAGCTATGTTTATTGTTGATTACATAAAAGAAATAGTGAATGCCGTAAAATCCCTGGCCAGGGGCATGCGCGTGACCGGGTATTATTTCACGCACCACAAAGAAATTATTACACAGCAATATCCGGAAAACAGGAACACCCTCAACTTGCCCGAGCGGTTTAGGGGAGAAGTTATTCTTAAACACGACGATGTCAATGAGCACGCTTGTACGGGCTGCACCGCCTGTGAAATTGCCTGCCCCAATGGGACCATCAAAATCATCACAAAGTTTGATATCTCTCCCGAAGGCAAAAAAAAGAAGGCGCTGGACACTTTTGTCTATCACCTGGAATTATGCACCATGTGCAACCTGTGCATAGAGGCGTGTCCTACAGATGCCATTAAGATGGCGCAAAATTTTGAGCACAGTGTCTTTGACAGAAACCTGCTCACAAAAAAATTAAATCTTCCGGGTTCAAAAATAAAGGAGGGTATAGAATGAGCGCATCACAAATCATGTTTTATATTTTATCGGCTTTTATATTGGGTAGCGGATTGCTGGCCGTTACCACCCGTAAAATATTCCGGGCTGCCATCTGGTTATTGTTTTCATTGATGTGCATCGCTGGTTTGTATTTCTGGATGGAACTTGCTTTTATTGCTGCAGTGCAAATTATTGTTTACGTGGGCGGCATCGTGGTACTGATAATATTTTCCATTTTTCTGACACAGCAATCTGGTAAAGAAATGCCCAGCCCGGTTGCCACAAGGTCGTGGGTCGCCTTGCTGACCGTATTGGTTGGTTTTGCATTGACCAGCTACCTTGTGTACAACAATGAATTTTCCGAAATCAGCAAAAAGCCTTTTACCGCAAACGTGGCAGATATCGGCACACAGATGCTAAGTACATCCGCACACGGTTATGTATTGCCGTTTGAATTGGTAAGCATGCTGTTGCTGGCGGCAATGATTGGGTGTATTGTTATTGCGATGAAAGAGACAAGGGTCGTAAATACGGAGGGTAAAACAGGCGGTGAGCAGTAAGTGCGTGGCCCGCACGGATAAAGGAAGGCTTACAAACGGTTCGCGCTTCCGTACAGGAATTTGAAAACGATTTAAAAAATGAGTAAATGCCGGTGATAGTGATAAGGTAAACCCGGTTAAAAAATAAAATGATTCCGCTTACACACATATTAATCGTTAGTACCGCGCTGTTTTTTATTGGCATGTACGGCCTGTTTACCCGGCGCAACCTGGTTACCATGCTGATGGCAATCGAATTGATCTTAAACAGCGTGAACATCAACTTTGTAGCATTCAATAAATACCTGTACCCGGAAAAACTGGACGGTATATTTTTTACCATTTTTATCATCGCCATTGCTGCGGCGGAGGCAGCGGTGGCCATTGCCATTATTATCAACCTGTATAGAAACCATCATTCAATTGACGCAGAAGACGCCGGCGAAATGAAATTTTAACTGCAGTGCTATGCCTAACCTGACCTGTATTATATTGATACCGTTGCTGCCAGTGGCAGTATTTCTGCTATTGGGCTTATGCGGAAGCAAATATTCCAACAAGGCGGCGGGCGTAACCAGCACGCTGGCGTTGTTGCTGACGGCCGTTCTTGCTATAGGTGCTGCGATTGTTTATTTCAGTACCGGTAAGGCCGACGGCGTATACCAGCAGATTGTGTTATTCAGCTACACGTGGCTGCAATTTTCTCCTGGGCTGCACATTGACATGGGTTTTTTAATTGATCCCATTTCAATGATGATGATTGTTATTGTAAGTTTTATTTCACTGATGGTGCATGTATTCAGCCTGGGTTACATGAGGGGTGAGCGCCGGCTGCACGCTTATTATGCCTTTCTTTCTTTATTTACATTCTCCATGCTGGGATTGGTGCTTTCATCCAATATTTTCCAGCTCTATATTTTTTGGGAACTCGTCGGCGTTTCTTCTTACCTGCTCATCGGCTTTTATTTTGATAAACCTGCAGCCGTAGCGGCATCAAAAAAAGCGTTTATTGTTACCCGCTTTGCAGATCTTGGTTTCCTAATCGGTATTTTGATTTTGTCATTTAGCGCGGAAACGCTTGATTTCGGTGTATTAATTGAGCGCCTTTCACATACTGATACTGCCTGGTCACGGACCGTTACCGGGGCATCGTTCATGGGTATCTCTGTTTTAACGTGGGGATTGGTACTTGTCTTTGCAGGTGGTGCCGGTAAGTCGGCCATGTTTCCATTGCATATCTGGCTGCCCGATGCCATGGAAGGTCCTACGCCGGTCTCGGCATTGATACATGCAGCGACAATGGTTGTAGCCGGTGTATTTTTAGTGGCAAGATTATTTCCTGTATTTGCCATTTCATCTCCAAATGCTTTAAGCATGGTGGGTTATGTGGGCGCCATCTCTGCATTGATTGCTGCTGTTATTGCCTGCACACAAAC
>JBDSEV010000040.1:0-16880 GCA_039919885.1 Chitinophagaceae bacterium | reverse complement strand
AAAAGGCCATGGATGCGCTACGGAAAACCCTTGTAGCGCAGTTGCAGCTGGAAATAACAAAAGGGTTAACTGACTTTACGCTGGCGCTGAATGAAAGCAATCCGGACAGTGCTTCCCGTAATATAGTGTTGCAAAATTTTTATGCCGGGTTAAAAGCCGCCTACGAAGAAAAATTTGCGGTAGCGCAGGCAGCATTGCTTTCCCAAACACGTAATTTTAAATTGGTGCGCAGCAGTTGGACCAGCCTGACCGCCGGTTTGCCCTTGTATTTTCCAACTTACACCGTATCGCCATCATTTGCTGCGTCTTTGTCTGATAAACATCCCCTGGCGGCGAACGTTGTATTAGGGCATACCAGGATGTGGGTGCACAATAAATTAGGGAAGCTATTCCTCACGTTTGATGGAAGCCTGCTGTTGAACAATTCCAAATTAAGTTATGGCCTCAGCAAATTGAATTTCAGTGAATACAAAAGTCTTGGCGGCACCGAAAACTTGCCTGTTGCCGATCAGGGGAATGATAGAATATACATTGGTGCCTATAAAACTTTTCTCACCCCTTCACTCACTGCACGCGTTGTATATTTCCCGTCAGATTCACACGTGGGTTTTAGTGTACTGGCGCAGCAAAATTTTGGCAATTACAACACCCTGAATATGAAACTGGGGCTACCGCTTGTTTTAATCAACAGTAAAAAAACACCCGCCGTGCATGTAGAATGTTTTGTATTGTTTTTTGATCTGGCCAATAAGGCTCCCCGCATCGGCAAAACTTACGCCGGGCTGGCGTTGGGCATTCCGTTCAGCAGGATGATGTATTAACTTTTGAAATAATGAGCCTGGTCTGCGCTACTATGTATCGTTGCAATAAATTAAATAAAATTTGGGCTAAGCTTTTCCGGTAGTCTTTTCTTCTACCGCAAGAATGAGTTTGTCGAGCACCGACTGTACCGCCTTTAACGTGGGCGCATCACTGATGCCGCCTGCGGCGTCTAATTTTGAACGAACATACGATATCAGCAGGTCGCCGCCGTTCGGAATTTTTGCAGACAATGCGGCAAAAATCTGCAGGAACTGGGCATGTGCCTTTTCACCCCCGGTGGAGGCCGTTATCAATGCCAACGGCTTATCAACCAGCTCGCCGGAGCCCACCGTCCAGTCGAGTGCATTCTTTAAACTACCCGGTACGCCAAAAGCATACTCCGGTGTACAAATCAGTACGGCATCTGCTTCCTGCAGGTGTTTTCTAAACACAGCAACAGGGATGGGCACCGGATCTGCATCATCAAAATGCGGCAGCGCCGCTATCCCTTTGTAAGTAAAGAAGTCAACTTTCTCTGAGATCATCGTTGCGATGACCTGCAAGATCTTCTCATTGGAAGAATTAGCACGGAGGCTGCCCGAAATGGCTATTATCTTAATTTTATTTTGTAGCATAAAGTACAATTAATGTACGAATGTAAGTAGGGTGAGGTATGCGCCTGCTAAAATTTTACTACCGGTGGCATGCAAACGAAGTCGCTGTTTTGTTCGGGAGTTCCATCAAAAAGAAATGCTGCCCAATTATTTTACCAGTCGCAAACGCGCTACGGCGGCGTCAATGGTTTCTTTTTTCTTGGCAAAGCAAAAACGGATCACTTTATTGTCTGTACCTGCCTTGTAAAATGCCGAGACTGGAATGCTTGCCACACCATATTCTTTGGTTATACGCACTGCAAGATCTTTATCACTTTCATTGCTGATGCGGTTATACTGGTAACACTGAAAATAACTTCCGTGGCTGGGCAAAGCAGTAAATTTTGTTTCTGTCTCCATCAGCTGCTGAAAATAATCACGCTTCTGTTGCAGCATATTCCCTAACAACAAGTAAGCATCTTTATTTTCCAGGTAAACCGCCAGCCCTGCCTGGGCGGGCGTATGGCAGCTAAAACAATTGAATTGGTGCACTTTCCTGAATTCTGCCATTAATGCGGGCGCCGCAACACAGTAACCCATTTTCCAGCCGGTACAGTGAAAAACTTTGCCAAAAGAAAAGCATACAAAACTTCTTTCCAGTAAATCCGGGTAACGTAAAATAGACTGGTGCGGAATATTGTCGAAGATGAGGTGCTCATACACCTCATCACTTAGAATAAGAATTTTGGTGTCTTTTACAATTAAACGGAGCTCCGCTATATCCGATTCAGCTAATACTGCCCCCGTAGGATTGTGCGGAGAATTCAGCATTATCATTCTTGTTTTGGGAGTCAGTTTTTGCCTGACAGCCGCCCAGTCAATTTTATAATCAGGAAACTGCAAGTCTATCAGTACGGGTATGGCGCCGTTGATTTCTATATTGGGAATATAACTGTCGTACGCGGGTTCAAATACAATCACTTCATCGCCTGGTTGCAGTACAGTAGTCAGTGCTGTATAAATAGCATAGGTGCCCCCGGGGGTGATCGTAATTGCTGTATCCGGACTCACAACGGTCTTGTACAGCAAAGCAATTTTTTCTGCCAGCACTTCGCGCAACGGGGCATAACCCTGCATGGGGGCGTACTGGTTCAATCCATTATTCATGGCTTCACTCACCAGGGCAGTAAGCTCGTGGCTCATATCAAAGTCGGGAAACCCTTGTCCGAGGTTGACCGCCTTGAATTGGGTGGCCATGGCACTCATGATGGTAAAAATGCTGGTGCCTGAAGCGGGTAATTTGCTTGTAATGTTTAAACTGGTCAATACATGGAATAATTAATAGGTGCAATGTTTTATTGGGCGCGTGTAATCGATGTGCAACAGTCACCCAAGCTGGTCGCGCATTTTTTTGGGTAAACTTTTTACCACCAGTTCGTAGGAATGATCAATCCAGGTTTTCAATTGCTGGTTTAACAAATCACCCTGCACGATAATGGTATTCCAGTGTTTCTTGTTCATGTGAAAACCAGGCTGTACGCAATCATATCGTTCCCTCAGTTCCAAGGCCAGGTCCGGGTCGCATTTTACATTAAACCTGAAGTCGTCCGCGTCCAGGCTGGTGAGCAGAAAAACCTTGCCGCCCACTTTATACACCAGCGTGTCGGGGCCAAAAGGAAGCGTTTCTGCTGCACCGGTTTTGGAGAGACAATATTCCCGGAGTGATTCTATATTCATTGTTGTGTTGTAATGATGGCCGTGGCTTCTATTTCGATCAAATAAGAAAGATCTATCAATCCTTTTACTTCTATCATGGACGTGCAGGGCATTATCTCCTTAAAAAATTCTCCGTGCGCTTTGCCGTATTCTTCCCAGCGGCTGATATCCGTTACAAACATGCGCGTACGCACCACGTCTTTTAATGAGGCGCCGGCCCGCTGCAAAACTTTTTCTATTTTCTGTATGGCAAAGCGTGTCTGCGCACAGGCATCACCGGGTGCCACCGTTTCACCATTATCGTCAACGGCTACTGTGCCGGTGACTTCAATGGTGTTGCCTACTTTTACAGCACGGCTATACCCCACGATGGCCTCCCATTTGGAACCGGAAGAATAATTGGTTCTGCTCATTACGAAAAATTTAAAAATCCGATCCATGAAAAACGGACAGACAATTGGCATAGCATCATTGCGGCCCGGGTAAAACGCTTCATGCTAATCCCTCACCAAGATGTTTTCGTTGGCAATCAGTGTTTCTCCCTGCATACGAAGGTAAACCTGTGCCACTGTTATCACATCTTTCTGGCAATAGGTAACAATGCGCGGCAGATCTTTTTCTTTCCAGTAGACTTCGCCTACCATACTCCCGTCAATATCATCTTTTGGCGTAGGTACGCCCAGGGTGCAGGCCAGCAGGTTAAGGCTGGTATAACTTTTAAAATCGCCGAATTTCCAAAGTTCCATGGTGTCCAGGTGGTTGACTTCCCAGGGCTTTTTGCCTGATAAATGCAGCAGTGGCGGTACAGCTACCTGGTGGATGACCATCCGCCGGCACAAAAAAGGAAAATCGAATTCCTTTCCATTGTGGGCGCATAAGTATTTTGTGGGACCAACATTCCATTTGTTGATCATGTCGGCAAAATCAAGTAACAATTGTTTTTCGTCGTCGCTACAAAAAGACTTCAATACTATTTTCCTATCCGGGCCCGCATCTTGCAATACCCCGCAGCTGATACAAATAATCTTACCAAACTCTGCATAGATACCTGCCCTGCCATAAACGGTTTCCGGGGTTTCGTTTTCTTTATTGCGCAGGAGAATTTCAGCTTTCTTTTTCCACAACAGTTTCCATTCTTCCGGCAGCCCATCAAAAGACGGTTGCTGCGATACGGTTTCTATATCAAGAAATAAAATATTGCTGAGTGGTACCATGCTGTGTTAATTCAGTCCTGATACAGGAAGTTATACATTAAAGGGCAACAATTAAAAGTCAAAATTAAAAACCATCAATGCCGCAATAGCTTTTGCCCTTTTACCTTACACCCTATACCCCATACCCTATACCCCATACCCCATACCCCATACCCTATGCCCTATACCTTTTTACTTTTTCCTACAAGTACTTATCGCCTTTGTTCCGTTTTACTTCCGCCACATAATCTTTTATCTGTTGTTCTTTTTCTTTTTTACAGATCAGCAATACATCATCAGTATCAACAATAATAAAATCTTCCAGTCCCTGCAATACCACCAGTTTATTTTTTGGTACGTGCACCATGCATTTTACTGCGTCAATTACCATTACATTATCGCCGCCCACCGCATTGTGAAAATAGTCTTTAGCAATGTTTTCATACGCACTGTTCCAGGTGCCCAGGTCGCTCCAGCCAAAAGAAGATGGTATCAGGTATACATTGGAAGCTTTTTCCATGATACCTACATCAATAGAAATATTGGTACACAAAGGATAGATCGATTTGAGCGCTTCCGGTTCCGCGGGCGTATTAAACTTATCCTTTTCCGCCATAAACACATCATACATTTCGGGAAGGTATTTTTCAAAAGCCGCGAGTATGTTCTTTACCTGCCATACAAAAATACCGGCGTTCCATAAAAATTCGCCGCTCGATAAAAATGTTTTAGCAAGATCAAGATTTGGTTTTTCAGTAAACGTTTTTACTTTATAGACATCCTTACTTACAGCCGTTGGTTCAAACTGGATATAACCATACCCGGTATTGGGATAGGTAGGCTTTATACCTAATGTAATAATGGCATTAAGATGGTTCACAAACTGGAGCGCTTCATTACAAACCCGTTGAAACTCTTTGGTATCTTCTATGGAATGATCAGAGGGCGCCACTATCAGCGATGCTTCCGGATCCATCTGGTGCAGCTTGCAGGAAATATAAGCAATACAAGGGGCGGTATTTTTTCTGGACGGTTCACCCAGTATATTCTCCTTCCTTATTTTAGGTAGTTGTTTTTCTACGATTGAAATATACTCCTGTGAGGTAACCACGTATATATTTTCCTCGGGAATAAATTCAGCAAACCTGTCGTATGTTGACTGTATAAGTGTTTTCCCGGAGTTGAGTATATCCAGGAACTGTTTCGGAAAAGCGGCGCGGCTCATTGGCCAGAAACGACTGCCAATTCCTCCCGCCATAATAGCCACATAGTTGTGTTGATTCATAAGAAGGGGTGAAGCTTTAAATAACGTAAAAAAATAAAGCGCA
The DNA here is from genome assembly GCA_039919885.1 of Chitinophagaceae bacterium. Lineage (GTDB taxonomy): Bacteria > Bacteroidota > Bacteroidia > Chitinophagales > Chitinophagaceae > JACMLD01. The sequence goes on along the minus strand of JBDSEV010000040.1, from coordinate 11,249 downwards.
AAAGTATCGAAAGCCGCACTATACGCAAATTAAATTACCGGTCGTTTTTAATGAGCTTGTCCATGATAAATGACATCTGCGGATCGTGGTTTTCAATTATATCATTCAAGGTGTTGCTGACCGGGTAATCTGGTTCAATGCCGTATTTATTCAGCTGCGGATGGTGAAGGAAATGCTGCACTTTTACGGCTGAAAATTCCAGTAACAGGCCCGTATTGGGCATTTTATACAATAACCTGGTAAAGCCATTGTGGCTGTTGTAACCGCCGCCGGTTTCTTCTCCTACTATTGTTCCCCGTTTACTGTCTTTCATCATGGCAACAAAATTTGAGGCAGCAGACAATACATTGTTGTTGGTAATTACAAATACGTTCCCCCCAAAAGCCATGGGATGCGGCCTGCGCAGGTTATTTTCATCTTCATTCATGGCATTGCTGCCATTGGGTATACGGCAAAACTCGGTTTTAATCATAGAGTCCAGCGATGAACGCTCGTTCAGTGCAAAATCCGGATCCAAAAACCTGGTATAAGGCGTTTTATCGAACCGCACCGTGGCCGAATCAACTTCTCTAAAGGCCGTCCTGCTGAGGAACCGGTACAACAGAAAAATGTTTTCGTATTCGCCGCCAATGTTATTTCTGCAGTCGATGATTAGATTATTGATGCCATTTTCATTCTTCAACAGCGTAAACGAATTAATAATAAAATTTTTATAGGCAGCAAACGTGGCGGAGGTACCGTAGCCAAAGGAACGCAAGGTTAAAACAGCGGTATGGATGGAGTCGATGATTTCAAAATCGTAGCCTACTTCGGAGGAATAGTTATAATACGTATTGTAAATATACTCGCCCAGGTGTTTTTCCAATGTAACTGCGGCCAGCGTTACCTTTTCATTTCTGGAAGCGCCCTGTATTGCATATTCCACCTTAAAATTTGCGCCGGGCCCGTATGCCAGGAAATAGTTGTAAGCAAATTCTGCGGCTGCCTGTGAAAGATTGTAGTTTTTATTGCGGCCATCAGGTACATTGTAATCAACAATTCTTTTCATGATTTGGTCCGCGGTGTTACCGTTGATGCTGATAATATGCGCGCCCAATGGCAGGGGAAATGCGTCAGAATTAATATACAGGCCGCCATCAACAAAAACAACGGGTACGGGAAAAAAATTACTTCGCCGCAGTATGGTATCGTAATAGGTTTTGGGTAAATAAAGGTTGGTATGACTGCAACCTATTTTATCAATAATAAAGGAAAGCTTGTGGTGAAAACCGCGCATGTCGGTGGGCGCAGTGAGTGTATTGTAGATGCTGTCGAAACAGGCGTCCATTTCGTTTTTGTCTGCATAGGTGTAAATACCCGGATGTGCTTTTTCCAGTACCGCCCTGAACACGGTAAAATCCTGCTCCAATTTTGGCGCGTCGTATTTTTCTGAAACAATATCTGCGCTATGCGGAAAGAAATAGCATCCCGCAACAAACAATAAAGCAAATATTGAAACATACAGTCGCTTCATATCCCGGTTTTAAAAAAGGCAGCATCATTTGGTATATCTTTTTGATTGTTGTGCTGCTGCTGTTTTTGTCTGTAGCCTGGCAAGCTTGCGGTAAATAACTGGATTGTTCGCAGAAGAAGATCGACTCCTGAGGTCCGTATCCTTTTTCTTAACGCCTCCGGTGCCGCTATATTTTACGGGTGGCGGTCATTGGCACGCATTGAGCGGAATGCTGTCTGCCATGTTAAAGCAGCCCTTCGCGTACCAGGTCGTGTAAATGCAATACACCTAAATATTGCTTTTGGTTGGCTACCACCAGTTGTGTTATATCAAATTGACGCAAAACATCCAGGGCTTCCACGGCAAGGGCTTCCGGAGCAATCGTTTTTGGGTGAATGGTCATAATGTCCCGTGCCACTATCCCATCCAGCGCGGTGTTTTTTTCCAGCATTCTTCTTAGGTCGCCATCCGTTATAATACCCAATACGTCTTTCTTATCGTCTACCACTACTGTCATCCCCAGCCGGCTGCCGGAGATCGAAAAGATAGCATCCCGCAGGGAAGTGTGGGCGCCCACAGCAGGCTGCTGGTTTTGAATATAGAGATCGGCTACGCGCAGGTACAGCTTTTTGCCCAATAAACCGCCGGGATGAAACTTTGCAAAATCATCGCCACTAAATCCCCTGAGTTCCATAATACAGACAGCAAGGGCATCGCCCATCACCAGCTGCGCCGTGGTGCTGGTAGTTGGTGCCAGGTTATGGGGACAGGCTTCTGCGGACACGGTGGTATTAATAACCAGGTCTGCCTGCAGTGCAAGGTAAGATTCCATATTCCCCACGAGACCAATCAGGATATTGCCAAAATTTTTAATTAGCGGTGCCAACGCCTTGATTTCCGGGCTGTTGCCACTTTTACTTATCGCCATTACCACATCCGATCGCTGTATCATGCCCAGGTCTCCGTGGATAGCATCCGCCGCATGCATATATAGGGCCGGCGTGCCGGTGGAGTTAAACGTAGCGACTATTTTTTGGGCAATGATGGCGCTTTTGCCGATCCCGCTCACCACCAGCCTGCCGGTGCTTTTGTAAATCAGTTCAACCGTTTTTACAAAATCTTCGGTAAGATAGGCCTGTAAGCCGGCAATGGCGGCCGCTTCCATGCCTATGGTGCGCTGCGCGTTCTCTAATATGGCTTTTGCATTCATTTTCAACGTGCAAAGGTAGTTGTTTCAGCAGCACGGAGCAGGGTAGCCAGCTGGTTTCACAGAATTTTGGGGCGGAAGCCCTTAGGCGGCCAATGCGCGTAACCGGCAAAACCGGCGACTTCTTTTTTGACCAAAAAAAGGTTGCTTTTGACGCAAAAAATCAGCCCATTAACAGAGAAAAACTGGCCAATTCGTTAACGCCAGTTAACAACTATTACTATGGATAACGGTTGATTTTTATTACCTTCGCCCACCTTAAAATACTGCGAAATCCGCAGCCCGCCTGTTTATCAGCGCAACCAACCAGGGGTGTAATTTTTTGCTTCCGGTTCGGGTTTTTTAAGTACCTTAATTATCACCGTTTTAACCCTGTGTGAAAGAAAACCAACGAGCATGGCTACAAGTTCTTCCAAAGTAAAATCTACTGCAAAAGTTGCCGCCAAAACCGGGGCGGTTAAAACCCCCAAATTGCCCGCCGCAAAAAGCAAAGGGAAAATTGATTTACTTACGCCTTTGCAGGAATATTTCGGGCTTGATTCTTTTCGGGGTGAGCAGGAAGAAATTATCCGTTCTTTATTGGCGGGTACGGACACTTTTGTAATTATGCCTACCGGTGGCGGCAAAAGTCTGTGTTACCAACTGCCGGCCATGATTAGCGAAGGCGTGGCCATTATCGTTTCGCCGCTGATCGCCCTCATGAAAAACCAGGTAGACCTGGTGCGCAGTTACAGCAGCAACGATGAAGTAGCCCATTTTCTCAATTCTACCCTCAACAAAAAAGAAATAAAGGAAGTTCACGACGACTTAAAATCCGGCAAGACCAAAATGCTGTATGTAGCGCCGGAAACGCTGACCAAAGAAGACAACCGCGCTTTTTTCAGCGATCTCAACATTTCTTTCTTTGCCGTGGATGAGGCGCATTGTATTTCGGAATGGGGGCACGATTTCCGTCCTGAATACCGTCGACTCCGCGAAATGATGGATGTTATTAACCCTGATATCCCGGTGATTGCCCTCACGGCAACAGCTACCCCAAAAGTGCAGAGCGATATTGTGAAAAACCTGGAATTGCGGAAACCCCGTATATTTATTTCTTCTTTCAACCGCAGCAACCTGTATTACGAAATCCTGCCGAAGGTGAAGAAGGAAGATACCTTAAAAAGCATTGTCCGTTTTATCGTTACCAACAAAGGCAAGAGTGGTATCATTTATACATTGAACCGCAAAACCACGGAAGAACTGGCAGAATTACTGGTATCCAACGGCATAAAAGCAGTCGCCTACCATGCCGGACTGGACAGCAAGCTGCGGGCTACCCGCCAGGATCTTTTTTTAAAGGAAGATACCCAGGTAATTGTGGCCACCATTGCTTTTGGAATGGGCATTGACAAGCCCGATATCCGTTTTGTCATTCATTTCAATATTCCCAAGTCGATAGAAAATTATTACCAGGAAACAGGCCGCGCCGGGCGCGACGGATTGGAAGGCAAGTGCATTTTATACTATTCGCATAAAGACGTTAGCAAGCTGGAGCACCTGATGCGCGACAAGCCGCTGACCGAACGCGAAGTGGGCGCCCAGCTCATTAATGAAACTGTGGCTTATGCAGAAAGCGGCGTGTGCCGCCGTAAAACCCTGATGAGTTATTTTGGCGAGACTTATGGGCAGGAGAATTGCGGCAGCTGCGACAATTGTTTACACCCCAAAGAACGGGTAGAGGCAAAAGACGAAGCCGTTAAAGTGTTGAAAGTGGTGCGGGCGCTGGACGAACGTTTTGCCACGGATTACACCGTTAACATTGTTGCGGGAAGGCTTACACCGCAAAACCAGATGTACCGGCACGATGCGCTGAATGAATTTGCTATCGGCAATGATCAACCGCACCATTTCTGGAATTCACTAGTGCGCCAGATGCTGCTGGAAAACCTGCTGAGCAAGGATATTGTGGATTACGGTGTGTTGAAAATAACCAGGCAGGGCGAGGCGTTTATGAAGAAGCCAAAAAGCTTCCCAATTGTGATGAACAACCTGTTTGAAGAAGCCAATGCCGATGACGAAGAGGCGGAACCCGTTGCAGAAACCGCTGCCGCCGATGATAAACTTTTTGAACAGCTGAAAGAACTGAGGCTGGCGGAGGCCAGGAAAAAGGCGCTGCCCCCTTTTGTAATTTTCCTGGAGAATTCTTTGCAGGATATGGCTACCATGTACCCCACCACCATACAGGAACTGGAAAAATGCCAGGGGGTGAGCAAGGGCAAAGCGCTGCGTTACGGAAAGCCATTTGTGGAAATGATTGCTAAATACGTGTCAGAAAACGAGGTGCAGAAGCCGGACGATTTTGTGATGAAAACGGTGGCTAATAAGAGCATGAGCAAAGTGTTTATCATACAGCAGGTAGACAAAAAAATGCCGCTGGAGGTGATTGCTAAAAATAAGGACTGGCGCATGGATGCGCTGATGGAAGAGATGGAGACCATTGCCGCAAGCGGAACCAAGCTAAACCTGGATTATGCAATAGACGATATGCTGGATGAATACGAGCAGGAAGAAATCATTGATTATTTTAAGGGTTGCGAAACCTCTTCCTTGCAGATTGCGCAACAGGAGCTGAATGAAGGCAATTACAGCTGGGAGCAGTTAAAAATTATGCGAATTAAATTTTTGAGCGAATACGGGATGTAGGAATATTGTGGTAATCGGGACGCGTGGAAATGTGAAAATGGGCGGTGTTTAGAAAATCTGCAAAAATTCATGGGTATTGGTGCGAATTACCGCGTAAAATACTATTTTTGCTGCCCGCTCAAAATAATCGACCGATTTTGAAAAGGATGGTGCGGTAGCTCAGTTGGTAGAGCAATGGACTGAAAATCCATGTGTCGCCGGTTCAACCCCGGCCCACACCACAGCTTTAAAAACCCTGTCAGTAATGATGGGGTTTTTTGTGATGTTCTCCCGCACACCACAGTCATTGGCAAAAAGAATAATAGAACAGTTTTTTCACTAATTTGATTCTTATAAGGCGTCAGATAATTAAGCAGTCTATTGTAGATGGTACCCGCATCGCTCAACTAACAGATTTAGTTCCGTGTATATAAAGTAGAACCAACCTGACTCTCTTTCCATGTCGCCGTTTGGTTGGACACCCATTTCAGTAGTATATATAAAATTAAACTCCCCAAAATCTTCTTTGGCTGATTTAACTGTGAAAAAAACTTTTCGGCCTTTGATCTCATCCGTTACATTCAAAATTTGCTTACTGTTGTGGGTACTTATGATTAGGTATGTCATATTGCAATTTTGCTTAAAATTATATCCCCAATCATCGACTGCACAAAAATTCTACCTCAAAAAAAATGATAGCTATGTGTTGCTGGTTGTTGTTTTCAATGCGGCTAAATACAGCATTATTTATGCACAGTAAAAATTGATGGCTTGGCCGATACTTGGCGTACGCCGAATTGACCGCGTTTGCAAAGGCCTGCCGCATGGAGGATAATCTTTCTGGCGGCTGATTTTGTGAGTGCAACGGGTTCCATGAAAAATTGTTTATCCTGTTACTCATAGATAACAAGACTTCTTTTGCTGCGCAGGACAACCGCATTTTGTGTTGCTGAATGGTTATTTTTGAAACTGTATTGCTGGTTAAAAAAAATTAGTCATGATTACCGTACGCAAAGCAGGCAAAGAAGACATAGAAGCCGTCACTGTATTGTTTGACCTGTACCGCACGTGGTATCACCAGCCGTCAGATATTATGGCAGCCAAAAAATTCCTGTTGCAAAGAATGGAAAAAAATCAGTCTGTAATTTTTGTTGCTGAACAGGATCAAAAACTGGTTGGCTTTACCCAGCTTTACCCCATCTTTTCTTCCGTGAGTTTGCAGGAAACCTGGCTGCTGAACGATTTATATGTACATGCTACTGTGCGCAAACAGGGTGTGGCCGCGCAATTGCTGCAAGCCGCGCGCACGCATGGGCTGGAAACCAATTCAAAATGGCTGATGCTGCAGACGGGCAATGATAATTATACCGCGCAGTCTGTATATGAAAAAAATGGATGGAAGAAAATATCCGATTATTTTTATGAACTGCCCCTGGCCAATCAATAATAAGGTCATTAACCCGGTTACGCGCGGCGGGCGGAGGCGTAGACCGGTCAATTCAATATACTACCTGGCTAATTACAGCAAAGCAGTATTTTTAAACAATCGTTTTTTAGGATTGTCCTGCTATTAAAACCATCCTTTGTTCCGGAACATCCGTACCATCCAGATCGGAATGATCAGCATCAGGGTAACGGCGATAAAAAATCCATAGCGGTTGTGCAGGTACGGTATACGGTCGAAGTTCATTCCAAAAATACCACCAATAACAGTGGCAGGCGCCATTAAACAAGTTACCACGGCCATCACTTTCATCACTTCATTCATCCGGAGGTTTACATTATTGATGTAGAGATCCTGCATACTCATCATCATATCCCGATAGTTCTCCGTGAGATCAAAAGCCTGTATAATATGGTCGTGTACATCTTTAAAATATTTTGTGGTACGGTCTTCCAGCAGATCACTTTCGCTTCTTATAAAACCATTGACCAGTTCGCGCACCGGCGCAATATTTCTTTTTAATACAATGAGTTCTTTGCGCAGCTGGTTGATTTTTGCCAATGATTTTGTATTGCTGCTCCTGATGACTTCTTCTTCTACCAATTCCACCTGCTCACCCAGCCGCTCCATCACCAGGTAATAATTATCTACAATCATATCCAGCATAGCATACAGCAGGTAGTCGGCACCACGCTGCCGTACCTTACTTTTGGCAATTTTTAACTTGGTCCGCAGCGGGTCAAATACATCGCGCGTGGCATCTTCCTGGAAACTCAGCACAAAATGATCGCCCACCACAATGCTTATCTGTTCTGTTTCTACAGTTTTTGTTTTTTCATTGTAATACATCATGTTCAGCAGGCAAAACAATAGACCCTCCACTTCGTCCATCTTTGGCCGCTGGTTTATACTCAGAATATCTTCTATTACCAGGGCGTGCACATCAAAATGATTGCAAATCGATTCCACATCGGCCTTTCTCAGTCCGTCTATGTTTATCCACGCGGTGCCGCCCGTATTTTTATATACAAAACAACCTTCCACGCTTTCCATTTTTTGTTCTTCTATGTTGTCGGCAGTATAGTCATAAATAGAGACGCATACGGTATCCGGCTCTTCTCTCTCGGGCGCAGCCGTGGGGTTTACATTCAGGATTTCCTTGGTGCGCTCTGTACCAAACAGGGCGGGTACACCAAGATAGCGGAGATATTTATTCGGCTGCATGCAATAAAGTTAAAAGGTTTTTTTGCGGCAATTGTTAAGGAGCGCAACAATAATGCCCCGGTACCAACGCTCCAACAGTTGCTTTTATTTTTACGCTTTAGCGCAAGGAACCTGTTTTAAGGATCAACAAGCCGCCATGTTTTGTTTGCGGTTATAATCGTTCGTACAATTTCCTTAGTTTTTCCCGGGTCATAATTTTTTCCCAGTCTTTGCCAAGCGCATTCTCCCAGAGTGGTTTCATTACCATGGAAACGTCAATCATTTTTTCAAACTGGTCGTCGGTGAGGCCTTTGCAGATGCCTTGTGGTATATCAATCTTATTTTTTTCCACCATGTATTTAAATTCTTTTACTCCTTCGGGATAGTATTCGTCCAGGTGGTTCATTACAATACAATTGCCGATGCCATGTTTGGTGCCCAGCAAATAGCTGAGGCCATAACTGACGGCATGCGCTACCCCTACCTGTGAGTACGCAATGCTCATTCCACCTGCGTAAGACGCCATCATCAGCATGTCATCACATTCTTCGTCCCAACCTTTTTTTTCTACAAATATTTTCTGGCAGAGTTGCAGCGCCTTCTCGCCATAACTCTTGCTGAACTCGTTTAAGTAAGTTCCCTGCAAGCTTTCAATACAATGGATATAACAATCCATGCCGGTATAAAAACGCTGGTTAGCCGGCGCACCGGCCGTTAGTTCGGGATCCAGCACAATCTGGTCGAAGGGGGTGAAATCGGAATTCATACCCAGTTTTTTTGTTGGGCCGGTGAGTACTGTGGTACGCGATACTTCGGCGCCCGTACCACTAAGCGTAGGTATGCCTGCCTTGTAGACGCCTGGCTGCTTCACCAAATCCCAACCCTGGTAGTCCGATGCTACACCGGAATTGGTCATCATCAACGCCACAGCTTTGGCCAGGTCCATGGTGGACCCGCCGCCAATACCAATTACACCGCTCACCGATCCAAAATCGGCTTTTAGCTGCGCAGCCAGTTCATCTACATAAGTTGTTTTGGGTTCATTGGTAACATCCGCATAAATGATCTGATCGTTTTCGCGCAGGGGTATACGCCCCGCCAAAGGTTTGCCTTCAAAAAAATGATCCAGCAAAAAAATCATGGGTTTACCGGGTTTGCGTTGTGGCTGCAGGATTTCATCTAACTGGTTAAAACTGCCCCGACCGTAAACCACGTAACTCACCATTTTAAAATTACGGAATGCCATAAAAACTGTTTTAGAGATGCGAATTTACAAGAATAAACATGAATGGGGCGCCCTATAACATGCGTACCAGCTGCATCAGCAAACCAAAAAGCATTCAGTTTGCGGCCACTTGCTGCCAGAGCATGGGCGCTGCTAAGCTGGCTCTTCCTTCATTAGTTTTTTCTCGAGCGCTTCCAGCGATACCCCCTTTGTTTCGGGCATTTTAGTAAGTACCCATATTAGTTGCAGTACCATCATAAAGGCAAGAAATGCAAAAATTACGCCCGGTGCGTCTCTGAGAATTCCGTCTTTCTCATCCAGAAACACAGGCGTGATTAAAGTGATGATGCCGGCAAAAATCCAGTGTACGCTGGCACCGAATGATTGCCCCATGGCGCGGATTTTATTGGGAAATATCTCCGACAGGAAAACCCATATTACTGCGCCCTGCCCAATGGCATGCGATGCAATAAAGAGCAACAAAAAGGCCATTAAAAAACCCGGGCCTGCGTGCGCATGAAAGGCGTAGGCTACCATGGACAAGCTGAGGATATAACCGAGTGAGCCAATTACCATCAGCGTTTTGCGGCCCAGGCGGTCAATGAGGTACAATCCTACAAAAGTAAAAATAAGGTTAGTACCGCCGATAGCAATTGAATTGAGCAGTGACTCTTTTGCACCTAGGCCTATCCGTGATAAAATTTCTGGTGCGTAGTATAAAATAAAGTTAATCCCCGACAACTGGTTAAAAAATGCAATGAAGAAAGCCAGCCAGATAATCTTCGAATGTTTTGCATTAAAAAATTGAACCTTTTTGCCCACCGTTGCTTCCTTCCTGTTGCTTTCTATGATAGAAGCCACTTCTGCTTCCACATCTGCAACGCCTATCTGCGCCAATATTTTTTTGGCGGCCAGCAAATCATTCTTTTTTGTAATGAGCCAGCGCGGGCTTTCGGGCACACCTAACACCATGACTGTATAGATAATAGATGGTATCGCCAGCACGCCCAGCATCCAGCGCCAGTCGTTGGCACCGCCCACCCCCTGCAGAAAATAATTGGAAAGGAATGCTATCAGAATTCCAAATACAATATTGAACTGGTACATCGCGCCAAGGCGACCCCTGGTGGCCGGCGTGGAAATTTCTGAAATATAAGTAGGTGCCACTACAGAGGAAACACCAATGCCAATTCCACCAATGAAGCGGAACAATGAAAATGTATAGGGATCGGGTGCAAATGCTGACCCGAATGCAGAAATAGCAAACATGATTCCGATCCAAAGCAATACTTTTTTGCGCCCATATTTTTCCGCGGGTATTCCACCAAACATTGCGCCTACTACTGTTCCCCAAAGCGCCATGGACATAATAAAAATGCCATGAAACAATGCGGAGGTATGCCACAGATCTTTTATTGGCTGGTTGGCGCCCGAAATGACCACGGTATCAAAACCGAAAATAAAGCCGGCCAGTGCGGCCACTATGGACCATTGAAAAAGTTTATTCTTGTTCATCAGCAATCGTTGAATGGTTGAACAGGTAAGGTAAGATATTTACAGCAGCGGTTTGTACGCATCGGCTTACTGCCGGATAAAAGACACCCGGTTGGAGAACAGCACCGGCATGTCTATAAATGAAAAAGAACCATTGTTAGACGGCTCTTTTTATTTGCTCAGAAAAATTTTTGGTGGAACAGATCAGGAAAGGTTATGGTTTTTGTAAGGACCTGGATTGGAAACAGGTAAAAGGTTGATTTTTTCAGGATTACTGGATGTCGGGTTTTTTCAATGGATTGGTCAGGTACTTCTAAGGATACGGATGATTTTTCTTACAGGATTTGGATAAATTGGTTTTCGAAGGATTGGATGGTAATTTTTTCAGGGGAATTGGATATTTCGTTCTTGCTGATACAAAGATGCAATACGGGTAAGGGAGAATGAAATGAATTCGGGTATTGGTGTATTTGTTTCGATAAATGGATGGAAAATGCCGGTAGCTTGGGTTTCGCGCAGC
>JBDSEV010000079.1:0-24254 GCA_039919885.1 Chitinophagaceae bacterium | reverse complement strand
CTGCCTTTCAAAAAAATAATTGACATATAGCGCTTTCAGCTGCTGCTGGGTGTTCCACTCCAGATGGCGGAAAGAAGCAGTGGCCGCCACGCCAAACCGGAAGTGAAATTGGGTGCCATTGCTGCCCGGCACTTCAAACAATATTACGTTTGACACCAAATCAAAAAGGGCCTGCTTCACTTTGTTATAATAGTCGTCGTCTCCCTTACCATTTTCAAAAAAATACTGTTCTACTTTTCGCTGCGTATCAAACGCGGGCTTTAAATGGTAAAGACCTGTGTTATCTGCAACCAGGTAATTTTCTTTTGCCATGGCGGCTTCCGGGCCAAACAATTCATCCAGCACAGCATCATTAATAAATGGCTGGGTATAACGCTGGTTAATGAACCAGATATTGCGCTCCGAAAACTCTACCACATGAACTGGTATGGCCGGTACAAAATATCCCATAATGCCTTCCACCGCGTCTATTGGTATGGACCATATCCGAAAAAAACCGAGGATATGATCAATCCTGAAGGCGTCAAAATATTTGCTCATTGAATCAAAGCGCTGTTTCCACCAGGCATAACCATCTTCGGCCATCTTTTGCCAGTTATAAGTTGGAAAATTCCAGTTTTGGCCTTTGATGGCAAAATCATCCGGTGGGGCGCCAGCCTGCAGGTGCATGTTGTACAATGAAGGCTGAATCCATGCATCGCAGCTGTGCCGCCCGATACCAATCGGGACATCTCCTTTTACTACCACCCCATTTTTTCGTGCGTAGTCGGTGGCATTTTTTAATTGCAGGTGTAAATGGTATTGAATGAAATACTGCAGTGCTATCTCTTCGTAGTGCCTTGCCCGCGGTGCAACATATTTTTCGATCGCCTCTTTGTTGTAGATGCTATAAATCTTCCATTGGTTATAATCGCAGGTGCCATTTTTATCCCGCAGGTAAGAGAAAGCTGCATAGGGGATTAACCAGTTTTTATTGCTTTCAAAAAATGAAAGGAAGCCTTCGTCAGCAAGAAATGTCTCTTTTTGCGCAATAAACAATTCTTTAAGTGCCGCGCGTTTCAATTTCATTACCTCCGCATAATTTAGATCCGGCAATTCGTTTAGCTGTTTTTGACTTTTGCGTAGCGCCTTGATGGTGGCCGTATTTTTTTTTCCGGCAATCTCTGCTAAGTTTACGTAAATAGGATGCAAGGCAAAGGCGGAAATGGCGGAGTATGGATAAGAGTCGGCGTTGGTGAATGTACTGGACGTATCGTTTACCGGCAGGAGCTGAATTAAGCGGAGGTTTGTTTTTTTTGCCCAGTCGGCCAGCAGTTTTATATCATTAAATTCCCCCGTACCAAAACCATCTTTGCTACGCAGGCTGAATACGGGAACGGCTACTCCCGCTCCCCGCCAGGTATTATTGGGCATTTGCACAAAACCGTCATGTAAAATTGTTATTTTATTTACTGCGTCTCCAAAAAGAAATCGGTTCTCTCCATCTTCAAACCGAAGCAGTGATTTTTCTTTAATGTTGTAAATGCCATACTTGTACAGGAGAGGAAATGATTCCTTTGGTATATTTACTTTCGCAGTAAACCAGTTGCCATCTCTTGCCATTAACACCGGTGCATCCGCATTCCACTCGCCCAGAGCAGGGCTGCTGCCACCTAAACATATCACTTCATTTTTACGCAACAACGGCGCTTTTACTTTAAAAATATGCGTAAATATTTTCGGGAATTTTGGTTTAATCCTGGTTTCATTCTCTGCCAGCAGCGTCTGCTGAAAAGGATCTGTAAAAAACACATTTTCAAAATCACCTGCATTATTCCACCGGTCTACCAACTGTATTTCGTCTACTCCGGCTTTTGATATGTCTGCATCCTTGTCGTTGCTCCATTCAACTACTTTGAAGCCATCTGCATAGGTCAATATATACCTATATTTAATCCTGGCCGATTTTGACGTATCTGCTTCTACGCTTACCTGCCAAAAATCATTGTTCAGCCAGTTCATTGGCAACGCTGCATTGGTATCGCCACCGCCCAGTTCAGGAATATTGCCCGATACGCTCAATGATTCGCCTGCTTTTGTGTGAAAACGTACGTAAAAATGGAGTTTCATTTCCCTGGAGTTTTAGAGAAGCGCGAAAATAACACAAAAACATCTTTTGCATATTTATTACACTATCAGTGCGGTTGTTTCACCCAAAGTGTATGATTTTTAAGTTTTTGCCTTATTTTCGCACAAAATTAATAGCATGGAAACACAGAAAAAGAATACAGGCCGCTGGTGGTTATTATTTTTCGCTTCTACCGTTGCGCTGGTAGCGGCAATTGTGCTGCATTGGGAGTGGCTGACCTTAATCCTTCCTTTTCAGTGCACTGCTTTTGTAAAAGGCATGGATATTATGTAATTCATTATCACCTCTTTCTATAAAAAAACCCCTCCCCGTTGTATGCGGGTAAAGGGGTTTTTCCTTACCATTACCTCCCCCACAATCAGAAAAAGACAGATTGGAGACATCCATCGGGTGATCCATATCATTCATCTAAGTGTTTTTGCTTAAAAGGACAGCTTTTGTAATTTTAGCAGTAGAAATACTAAACAGCCCTAATTCTATACCCTGGTAATGAGAAGACGAATTATTCTATATAAGATTACAGAATTTCCTGGTGGCGGCAATTCAATCAGCTACCTTAAAACGTTCAAAGCCGGCAAACCTATTTTCAGCATCGTGAAGTCGGAGGCCAGAAGGTTTACGTTAGTGAAAGCCATCTATCTCGGTTTCAGGTTTTCCCTGTCTACCCTACCCGAACGGCTTGCATAAGTTAAACCTGCACATGGGTCAACTATCGATGCAGTTTAACTTCATCTTCCAATCATTAAACCTATATTTTTAGCTACAAATACAGCCAACGGCCAAAGGCTGGCCATCAGTCAGCGTTTCATACCGGCAAAAAAAAACCGGCCACGAAGTGCCGGTGTATGTGCTGCAAAGATTTATTTTTTAATATGCGAGGTGGGTAACGGACAAAGACGCACTCTTTTTCCTTTTTGTAACCATTTTAGCATACCTGCCCGTGCGCCTGATATTCCATAAGTCGATTGCCTTAAAGTTTGTTTCCGGGATTCCCGCAGCTTCAACAGCAGCGATGGTTTCTCTTACTTCCGCAACCAGTTGTTGCAATTGTACTGCTTCCATTTGTACACGTGATGTCGTTAATTGAGTGTTCATAGTATTAGATTTGAGTTTATGTGATTTTTATAATTTTTTTTATTTTAACTAACCCAGTGAAACGCCTGCGTATTTTCGACTAAAACAGTTCACCTTTATTTCATCTTTATAACTATTCGATTGGGTTATTTAGTGCTACAAAATTAGTTTGCAGAAAAATAAGCTGCAAGCGATTTGTTGAATAATATCGGGTTATGAACTGGTAAAAAAAACTGCTGGTTGTAAGGGTTATATACTTTACAGTTGACTGGTTTACAGGGTGTTTAAAAGATTTCTCCTGTTTGGCAATCATATCGATGGTATTTATTTGTTGCCACCCAGGCCTGATAAATGGTTCTCTCTGGAAAATGCATGCGGCAAAGAACAAAAAAAACACCGGTCACGAAGTGCCGGTGTTTTCTATTTGTAAAAGCGTCCTTCAATGTTAGAATGAAACATGGGAAACAGATAAAGAAGCATTCTTTTTTCTTTTTGAACCATAGTTTGCGTACCTGCCTCTCCGCTGGATATTCCACAAATCGATTGCTTTAAACGAATCGAGTCGAAGGGTTTCGGACACTTTAGCGCCAGAAGCAACGGTTTCTTGTACTTCAGCAACCAATTGTTGCAATAGAATCGCCTCCATCCGCACACGGGATGGCATAACATCACTGTTCATAATATTTGTTTTTTGTTTATTACAATTTAATGGGCTGAGCAACACGGGAAGAAAACAACTAAGAATCGTTAGTAAGAAGTGGTCAAGCTTTTATTACCCTGTAGTAGTACGTACGAACTATATGCTCATTTTGACGACGCAAATATACACCATATTTTTTTCTCCTGCAAGCGGAAACAACGATTTATCTGTTAATAACTGTTAATGGGTTGCGCACTAAATACGGTTCGGCAACATTGTGATGACACAACTTTCAAAAAATAATATTTATTCTTAGCCCGAAATATGTTGGGCTGGCCAAAAAAAACATTCGTTCATTACTTGTTTGAATAAGGGATAATACAAATCTTCCTAACCCGAACCATTGAACGCAATCCATATTTATGCGATAGCCTGTTTAATTAGTCATCAGCGCAGGTAAGCCTGGTGCAGTTGGAGCGCAAGCACTATACCCAGTACGCTCTATCATATAAAATAGGGCGCCTTACGACGTTTTTCGATTCCACTTAATAGGAAAGTCCCCTGTAGGCACTGAAACAAAAAGCCCCCGCTTCAGCAGCGGGGACTTTATTATTGTTTGAATGCCTTGTAGACGCTATAAAACCGAATAATTACTTCACTTCCTCAAACTCTGCATCGGTTACATTTTCACTGCCACCGGCCGCATTTTCCTGCGGACCACCAGCATTGCCATCATTACCACCAGCCTGCGGGCCTGCGCCCTGGGTAGCCTTGTACATTTCTTCACTGGCAGCAGCCCAGGCGGTATTCATCTCTGTGGTGGCTGCGTCAATGGCTGTAACATCCTGGCTCTTGTGCGCTTCCTTCAGTTTAGCCAGCGCCGCTTCAATGGGCGCTTTTTTATCTGCAGGAATTTTATCGCCGTATTCTTTAATCTGTTTTTCAGTCTGGAACACCAGGCTATCAGCCGCGTTCACCTTATCTACTTTCTCACGTTCTGCTTTATCTGTTGATTCATTGGCCCGGGCTTCATTCTTCATTTTTTCCACTTCTTCTTTGCTCAGGCCACTGCCGGCTTCAATACGAATCTTCTGCTCCTTGCCGGTGCCTTTGTCTTTAGCGGTTACATGCAGTATACCATTGGCATCAATGTCAAATATTACTTCCACCTGTGGTACACCACGGGGAGCCGGCGGAATGCCATCCAGGTTGAACGTACCTAAACTTTTGTTCTGGCTGCTCATCGGGCGCTCGCCCTGCAATACATGTATCTGTACGCCGGGTTGGTTATCACTTGCAGTTGAGAAAGTTTCTGACTTCTTTGTAGGTATCGTTGTATTGCTGTCTATTAATCTTGTCATCACCCCACCCATCGTTTCAATACCAAGCGACAACGGCGTTACATCCAGCAACAATACATCCTTTATTTCTCCGGCTAAAACCGCACCCTGTATTGCAGCACCAACGGCAACTACTTCGTCCGGGTTTACGCCCTTATTCGGTTTCTTGCCAAAAAACTTTTCTACAATTTCCTGCACTTTGGGAATACGGGTAGAACCACCCACCAGGATCACTTCATCAATCTGCGAGATGCTCAAACCAGCATCCTTCAGCGCCTGTTCGCAAGGTTTCAGGCAACGTACAAAAAGCGCATCCGCAAGCTGCTCAAATTTAGCACGGGTCAGCTTCTTCACTAAGTGCTTTGGTACACCGTCAACAGCGGTGATATAAGGCAGGTTAATTTCTGTTTCTGAAGATGAGCTCAATTCCACCTTGGCCTTTTCAGAGGCTTCTTTTAGACGCTGCAATGCCATTGGATCTTTGCGGGGATCTATATTCTCATCTTTTTTGAATTCTTCAGCGAGCCAATCCATGATCACTTTATCAAAGTCATCACCACCGAGGTGGGTATCACCATTGGTACTTTTCACTTCAAATACGCCGTCGCCCAGCTCCAGTACAGATATATCAAATGTACCGCCACCAAGGTCAAAAACGGCTATTTTGTGGTCTTTTCCACCTTTATCAAGACCATACGCCAGGGCTGCTGCCGTGGGTTCGTTTACAATACGGCGAACATTTAAACCAGCAATTTCACCTGCTTCTTTAGTTGCCTGGCGTTGCGCATCGTTAAAGTACGCTGGCACGGTAATCACCGCATCGGTAACTTCTGCGCCAAGGTAATCTTCCGCTGTCTTCTTCATTTTCTGCAGCACCATCGCAGAAATTTCCTGCGGTGTATACAAACGACCATCTATATCAATACGCACGGTATTATTGTCACCTTTGGCAACCTTATAACTCCAATGACTGATTTCTTCTGTTACTTCATTGAACTGGCGGCCCATAAAACGCTTAACACTGGTAATGGTGTTCTGCGGATTGGTGATGGCCTGGCGTTTTGCAGGATCCCCAACTTTGCGTTCGCCATTTTTAAGAAAAGCCACAACAGACGGGGTGGTACGCCTGCCTTCATCATTAGCAATTACCACCGGCTCATTCCCTTCCATTACGGATACACAACTGTTGGTGGTTCCCAGGTCTATTCCTATGATTTTTCCCATATTTAAAGATTTTAATGTTTACGTTTGGTAGTCAATCATTATGCCATGCCGTTTAAAATGAAAAAATGGCAGAAAAGACGCAAATAAGAAGGTATTACCGGTAAGCTTTGCAGGTATTTTACGGAGGATGCGCATTACGTCAGTTCGCCATCGGTATCCAATTCATTTTTCAGACACGAATATTGCTCAGAAACGTTGCAACAGCCTGAAGGACTGCCGTTTTGCCTGTATTTCATGGAGCTGGTGTGGATAAAATCAATCTATACCGGTGTCTTCCACTTTAAAGGTAAAATGCCGCTGCAGCAGGTAACTGATAGTAACCACCACTACGGTGGCAATTACCTGTGAGAGAATGGCATTGACATGCATAAATTCCACCAGTATTTTCAATAAGAGGTAGTTGATGAAAAGGTTGGACACAAAAACAAAAAAGTACCGGAACAATTGCACCCGTCCCCTGATATTGGAGTCTATAAATACCACGTATTTATTTAGTATGAAACCTACCGGAAAAGTAACGAGAAATGATAAGATAAGCGATGCAATGTGCGGTTTAAAAGCATAAAACCCAAGGTTGAATACTTGCTCTTTAAAAATGATTTTATAGCTGTACGTATACAGGAAAAAGCCCAATACCATATTAGCACCTCCACAGGAGGCATACCTAAAGGTTTGCAGTGGCAGCCACTTTTTAAACGGCTGATAAAAAAAATCAATTATAGCGGTAACCTGGTTGTGAACCACAATTTTTTTTTAGCTGCCGCGAAGATAATTACTGCCCTGCATTATTTCCATTAAATAGTTAAAGCATTAACCAGCCATTACAATATACACGAAGAACGGCGATGGTGCCCCCAGCCTGTGTGCTTTTTTTGTAAAAACCGGCGCATCGGCTTGTTGTTGTCTTCCGTGCTTGCAAGTTGCTTATTTTTGCCACCCAGAAATAACAATATGTCAATAGCCACAATATTAAGAGATGCCGTTACCAAAAGCCTCGTTTCCCTTTACCAGCAAGCTTTCACAGACGCCGACTACCAGGTAAACCAGACTAAACCCGAATTTGAGGGCGAT
This sequence comes from Chitinophagaceae bacterium, assembly GCA_039919885.1. Lineage (GTDB taxonomy): Bacteria > Bacteroidota > Bacteroidia > Chitinophagales > Chitinophagaceae > JACMLD01. The sequence continues at coordinate 16,777 of JBDSEV010000079.1, read as the reverse complement.
TATACCATTGTACTTTTTTCGCTGGTAAAGAAATTAAAAAAATCGCCGGACGCGCTGGGCAATGAACTGGGCACCGCGCTTGTAGCACAGTACCCCCAACTATTTTCCGCATATAATATTATTAAAGGATTTCTGAACCTTTCCATAGCCCAAGTATACTGGCTGGAAGTGCTGCAACAGCATTATGCGGACGCTGGTTACGGCAGGCAACCCGTAAAAGGGAAACGCATCATGATTGAGTATTCCTCGCCCAATACCAATAAGCCATTGCACCTCGGTCACCTGCGCAATAATTTTCTGGGCTGGAGCGCCGCATCCATCCTCACAGCCGCCGGGTATGAAGTCATCAAAACCTGCATTGCCAACGACCGCGGCATCCACATCTGCAAAAGCATGGTAGCGTGGCAACTATTTGCCAATGGCGCCACACCGGAAAGCACCGGCACCAAAGGCGATCATTTTGTTGGCGACTACTATGTGCTTTTTGGCACTGTATTAAAAAAACAGGTAGCCGACATGGTAGCGCAGGGTGTTGACAAGGAAGCCGCGGAGAAACAAGCGCCTGTTATGCAGCTGGCCCAGCAGATGCTGGTAGACTGGGAAGCCGGCGTACCGGCTGTGATCGATCTCTGGAAAAAAATGAATGCGTGGGTGTACGCAGGATTTGATGTTACCTATAAAAGAATCGGAAGTGATTTTGACAAGACGTATTACGAGAGTGACACGTATTTGCTGGGTAAGGATTTGGTGGAGCTTGGCTTGACAAAAGGCGTTTTTTTCAAAAAAGACGATGGCAGTGTTTGGATTGATCTGACCACTGACGGGCTGGATGAAAAAATTGTGCGCAGAAAAGATGGTACTGCAGTCTATATGACACAGGACATCGGGCTCGCCGTGAGAAAATACGAAGAATATAAATGCAATGAAAGTATCTATGTGGTAGGCAATGAACAAGACTATCATTTTAAAGTGTTGAAACTAATTTGCCAGAAACTGCAATTGCCTGCGGCTGATGGTATATTTCATTTAAGCTACGGCATGGTGGAATTGCCCAGTGGTAGAATGAAAACCAGGGAAGGTACAGTGGTAGATGCCGATGATATGATAGATGAAATGGTGAATGTATCGCGCCAAAAAACAGAAGAATTAGGAAAGGTGAAAGATTTCACTGCGGATGAATTGACGGAATTGTATGATACCATCGGACTCGGTGCGTTGAAATTCTTTTTACTCCGTGTAGACCCCAAAAAGAAAATGCTGTTCAACCCGGATGAAAGCATCGACTTTCACGGTTTTACCGGGCCGTTTATACAGTATACACATGCACGCATAAAATCCATACTTCGGAAAGAGCTGATGGATGACACTGTACTTGAAAGTGATTTATTGCCGTTGGAAAAAGATCTATTGGTTACACTGGAACAATACATCGGCACCATTGAACAAGCTGCTGCAGAATACAACCCATCGTTGCTGGCCAACTATGCGTATGCGGTTGCTAAAACTTTTAATTCTTTTTACAGCGTGCATTCAGTTGCCAATGCGGAATCAGCAGAAAAAAAACAATTGCGTTTGCGGCTGTGCCAGATGACAGCCAATATTATCGCTTCGGCAATGGGCCTACTGGGGATTAAAGTGCCGGACAGGATGTAAAACAAACCGATAGCTCGGGCAAATCGATTACTCGCAGGGTGTCTTTCTCCTCGTATCTATGAGGTATTGTATTTTCCAGACCCCCGCTATTCTCACCAACAGGTAAGCGTCTACGCCGCAATGGCTGAACTGGCCTTTGTAGTAGAATTTGTAAGGCGTCCACACCGATGCAAGTGGACCATCTATTTTAATGCTTTCGAACTGAATTCGTTCATCCGCATTCCCTTTTGCCATTTTGCTGATGGAGGATGCAAAAGCTGCCACCGGTTCAGTCTTTATAATCAACTTTCCTTCTTTGTTGTTGGAAATCGTTTGCAGCACGGCACTGTCTGCAAAAGCGTTTTGAATTGCATTTGCATCGGCATTTTTCATACCATCAAACAACGCAGTTACAGCGGCTTTTACGGAATCTTCAGTCGTCTGTGCTGTTGTGCCGGCTGCAAGGCCCAAGAAGATGGCAAAAACAACAATTGATTTCATACAAAAATGATTGATGATGCTGAACAGGGAAAGACTATAAAGACAAGCAATATAAGACGGATGGAGATCGGCAATCGGTCCCAATCGGTTCGGGATAACGACCCCGGTTACCCAACTACATGTAGCCCAAAATCTTCAGCATGCTTTGTGCCGTCTGTTCTTTGGCATGTACCCAGTCCACCAGTTTACCATTCTTATCGTGCCCCACAATAATATGTTTGGGCGAGGGTATCAGGCAGTGTTTGATACCACCGTAACCGCTTATCTGGTCCTGGTAAGCACCCGTATGAAAAAAGCCCACTACCAGGTTTTCGCCATTCGTGATCTTCGGTAAAAAAACTTCATTGATGTGTTCTTCGGAATCGTAATAATCATGACTGTCGCAGGTGATACCCCCCAGCACCACGCGGTGGTATTCTTCATTCCATTTGTTGATGGGCAGCATAAGGAATCGTTCACCAATGCCCCAGGTGTCTGGCAGCGTGGTAATAAATGAAGAGTCAATCATATACCAGGTTTCACGATCGTTCTGCATCTTCTGACCAATGACGCTATAGATATGCGCCATGCTCTCACCAACGGTATAGCTGCCAAACTCTGTAAAAATATTCGGCATCGGTACGTTGCTCTTTTTGCAGGTCGTTTTAATATTGCGTACAATTTCGTTTATCATAAACTGGTAGTCATAATCAAACCCCAGTGAATGTTTAATAGGAAAACCACCGCCGATATTAATTGAATCAAGTTCCGGGCAAATCTTTTTTAGCTGACAGTAGAGGTTGATCACTTTGTTCAACTCGCTCCAGTAATAAATATCGTCTTTGATACCCTTGTTCAGGAAAATGTGCAGCATCTTTAATTGAAACCGATCTTCATTGCCCTCAATTTTATCTACATAAAATTCCAGGATATCACGCGGACGAAAACCCAGCCGGGAGGTATAGAAAGGGAAATTGGGCTCCTCTTCCGCAGCCACCCTGATACCCAGTTTAAAAGGGGTCTTAACAGTTTTTTTATATGCCTGCAGCTCGTCTTTATTGTCCAGGATTGGAATAACGTTTTTAAACCCCGTATTTAGCAGGCTGGCAATACGGCTTGTGTAAGGCTTTTGTTTGTAACCATTACAAATAATAAAAATGTCTTTATTTATTTTTTTACGGGCGTATAATTTTTTTATGATCTCGATATCATAGGCGTAGGAAGTTTCCAGGTGGATATCCTGTTTAAGCGCCTCTTCCACTATGAAAGAAAAATGGGAGCTCTTGGTGCAATAGCAATAATTGTATTCGCCTGTATACTTGTGCTTTTTAAAAGCGTTGTCAAACATTTTTTTTGCTTTCTTAATCTGCATACCAATCTTAGGCAGGTAAGAAAGTTTCATAGGTGTTCCGTACTTATCTATCAATGCCTTTATGTCAAGGCCGTTGAATTGGAGGTATTCATCTTTTACTTCAAAACCTTCCTGGGGAAAATCAAAAGTCTGTTTCACCAGGTCTAAATAAGAATTGTTCATGTAAGGCAACTGTAATTACGGGTGAAGAATGCTTTTACAAAAATTGGTCAACGATCAAATCGCACAAAACTGCGTGCAAATGTAATTATTTGAAAAATTATGCTGCGTTTTTTTTGATGCAGGTTTTCAACCGCGCGTGCACGGGTGTCTGCCAGCTCAACTGCAGGCGGTTGCTACCACCCCACTTTAAATCCTCCCTTTCGCGCCCTGGGGGTGATTCCGGAGCCCAAATGAATACTGGTAAGGCGATTTGTTGGCCACGCCCGGCTTCTCGAACGCAGCATTGTTAATTGCAAGTATAAAGGCAAAAGCGCAGCCGCCATTATCATTACGGGTTTGGCCCTGGCCAAACGAAACCTTCAAACAAATGAACGGCAAGGCTGTCGTTGCCTTTGTGAACCTTGCCATTCCCATTGTTTTACCAAATTTGAACACCGCCAGGCCATCATTGCGCACTAAGAGATGCAGGTACTGGCCCTGGAGGATGCAAGCCTTCCTGCGTGCTAGCCCGGGCTGATGAAGGTACCCAACTATTTTACCAGCAACCAGTCGATCTTTAACGTTACTTTATAGAAAATATCATTCACCCTACAAACTTGCTATATGAAATTTACCGGTACCGTGTTTTTATTGCTGATTATAACACTCCCTATCCACGCACAAACGAGCTACCAGGCAAAAGCAAAAGCACTTCTGGCAAAAATGACGCTGGAAGAAAAGATTGGTCAGCTAAACCTGGTGACGCCTGGCGGTGCGGTAACGGGCGCGGTGGTAAGCCAGGGCGTGGAAGACAATATTCGCAAAGGTTTGGTAGGCGGCCTGTTTGGGATCTGGGGACCGGAAAAAGTGCGGCAGGCGCAGGACCTGGCTGTTAAAAATTCTCGCCTGCATATTCCTTTAATTTTTGGACTCGATGTTATACACGGACACAAAACCATTTTTCCGATACCGTTGGGCCTCTCGGCTTCATGGGATCTTAATTTGATTGAAAAAAGCGCCCGCATCGCCGCAACGGAAGCAAGTGCAGACGGACTCGCCTGGGCTTTTTCCCCCATGGTAGATATTGCCAGGGATGCCCGTTGGGGCAGGATTTCTGAAGGCAGTGGAGAAGACCCATACCTGGGCAGCCTTATAGCCAGGGCCATGGTACAGGGTTACCAGGGAAAAGATCTTTCTTCCAATACCAATATCATGGCCTGCGTCAAACATTTCGCTTTGTATGGCGGTGCGGAAGCCGGACGCGAATACAATACCGTTGACATGAGCCGTATCAAAATGTACGAGTATTATTTACCGCCGTATAAGGCTGCACTGGATGCAGGTGCCGGCAGTATCATGAGTTCCTTCAACGAAATAGACGGCGTACCTGCTACTGGTAACAAATGGTTGCTCACCGATCTGCTCCGCAAGCAATGGGGCTTTAAAGGATTTGTAGTGTCTGACTACACTTCGCTGAGCGAAATGACCAATCATGGTGTGGGCGATTTGCCCACCGTATCCGCACTTGCGCTGAAGGCCGGTCTTGATATGGACATGGTTGCAGAAGGATTTCTGAATACCCTTAAAAAATCATTGCAACAGGGTAAAATAAAACTTGCTGAAATTGATCTTGCCTGCACCCGTATTTTGGAAGCAAAATATAAACTCGGCCTATTTGATAATCCCTATAAATACATTGATGAGTCGAGGCCTGCAAGAGACATTCTAACCGCGGCCAACCGTACTGCCGCAAGGGAAATAGCCGCCCATTCCTGTGTGTTGCTTAAAAACAATAACCAGGTGCTGCCCCTGCAGAAGAAAGGTACCATCGCACTGGTCGGCCCGCTGGCAAATAACCAACGCAATATGTTAGGCACCTGGGTAGTGGCCGGCGACTGGACGAAGTCTATAACGGTCATGGATGGTGTTAAAAATGTGGCTGGGGAAGGCGTAAACATATTGTATGCCAAAGGTGCCAATATAACGGACGATTCCATGCTGATGAAAAATGCAAACGCCCTGGGTGTAGAAGTAGTGCTGGATAAAGCGTCCCCCGAAGCATTGATAGTTGAGGCGGTAGCAACTGCCGCCAAAGCCGATGTGGTGGTAGCCGTGCTGGGTGAAGCCGCTGACATGAGTGGAGAATCATCCAGCCGTTCGGACATCAACATCCCGGAAAGCCAAAAAAATCTGTTAAAAGCGCTGGTAAAAACAGGCAAACCAATTGTGCTGGTGCTTATCAACGGCAGGCCGCTTACACTCACCTGGGAAAACGATAACGTAGCGGCCATCTTGGAAGCGTGGGCGCCGGGTACCGAAGCGGGCAATGCCATTGCGGACGTGCTGTTTGGCAACCACAATCCTTCCGGAAAAATAACCGCCACTTTTCCCAGAAGCGTAGGACAGATTCCGGTGTATTACAATCATAAAAATACAGGCCGCCCTTACGACGGAAATGGATCGGGCAAATTCAAATCCTATTATATGGATATTTCCAATGATCCACTGTACCCGTTTGGATATGGTTTGAGCTATACCAGTTTTGCCTACGGCGATTTGATACTCAGCAAAAGCAAACTGATAGGTAACGAAACCCTTACCGCAACGGTTGCAGTTACCAACACAGGTAAATATGCCGGAGAAGAGACCGTGCAATTGTACATTTCTGATCCGGTGGCAAGCGTTACCCGTTCAGTAAAGGATTTAAAAGGATTTAAAAAAATCGTGCTGCAGCCAGGCGAAAAAAAAGAAGTAAGCTTTACCGTTACACCAGATCAATTGAAATTTTACAATAGCAACCTGAAGTACGATTGGGAGGCAGGCGAATTTATAATTCAGGTGGGCACCAATTCGGCCACTACAAAAAAAGCAACTGTACAATGGTCAAAATCGCCGGATGGCGCCACGCTGGTAACTGAACGAAAAAAACCATAAAATTGATAGTTGCAGTGGTGCATGCGTTGGAAGACTATTTCATTATTTTTTATCTAATTACAATGGCTTAAAAATTCCTATGATAAAACTGGTATGCTTCGTTCTTTTAATCTCGTGGTACGATTCCCTTACGGCACAAAAAATAACATTGCTCAACACAAACAAAGGCGTTTCCTTCCGTGGCTTAAGTGTTGTAACCGATAAAATTATATGGGCCAGTGGCAGCAAGGGTACGGTGGCAAGAAGCACCGACAGCGGCAACACCTGGTCATGGATCAGCATACCCGGCTTTGAAAAAAGAGATTTCAGGGATATTGAAGCCTTTGACGCGGTAACTGCTATTGTGATGGCCATTGACACGCCCGGCACGATACTAAAGACGGTGGATGGCGGCCTGCACTGGAAAACCGTGTATGAAAACAAGACACCCGGTATGTTCCTGGATGCCATGGAATTCTGGAATGATCAGAGCGGTATTGTTATCGGAGACCCCATCAACGGGAAATTTTTTATCGCCAGGACATTCGACAATGGCAACAGCTGGCATCAAACGTCCGCAACAAAACTGCCGGCAGCAGATTCCGGCGAAGCTTGCTTTGCTTCCAGCGGCACCAATATCCGCGCTTTAAACCTGGCAGAAGCCTGTTTTATCAGCGGGGGATTGCGATCCAGGTTTTTTTGGAAAGGCACACCGGTAGATCTGCCATTGCTGCAGGGTAGCGGATCCTCCGGCGCAAATTCCATCGCCGTGCGCAATAATAAAACCAGAAAAAACAACCAGTACATCGTAGTGGTGGGAGGCGATTTTTCCAGGGATACAGCGCGCGAAAAGAACTGTGTTCTATCCAGTGATGGAGGAAAAAACTGGCGACCGCCTGCTACCCCACCCCATGGCTACCGGTCATGTGTAGAGTTTATTACAAAAACAAAGATGATTACCTGCGGCACCAGTGGTATTGATGTGTCTACGGACGCCGGCATGAATTGGGAGTTGATCAGCACGGAAAGTTTTCACGTATGCAGGAAGGCAAAAAAAGGAAAAGCGGTATTCCTGGCTGGCAATGGAAAAATTGCAAAACTAAACTGGCGGTGAGATGGAACGCAGATTTTTATGATTGCTCCGATTTGAATGATTTCTTTTTGTGTTGCAAAATCCTTTATACTTTAATTTCGTAGACATCCCGGTGAGATGGAATACAGATTGTTATGATTTAGTACTTTTTTTTTGGAAAATGCTTCGCACTTTAATCAACGCAACTGGCGGAAAAATAGAACGCAATTTTTTATGATTGTTGTGATTTTGATTGTTGCCACTGATTTGAAGTTCTACCTCTCCTCCCACCGATAAACAGGCACTGTAAAAAGCAATAAAATGCCGGTCACAGTTTCCCCTGACCGGCACCCGTCTTGCTGTATTAACAAGTATAACAACCTTACAAGATTACAAAGATATGCGCAGCGTCAATTCAACCCAATAGTAGATTAACGACACGCCACTGGTATATTGCCCATTTATCTAACACCAACGCACAGGCAGTTTCGCCGTTGCAACAATAATGGGCAAACGCTGTACCTAAATGCTTTCCGCTGATAATATTTAACCACAGCACCATTAATTGCTTAAACTTCTGAAATCAACGGGCACGAGTTTGCTTACACCAGGTTCCTGCATGGTTACACCGTAAATAACATCTACCGCGCCCATCGTTTGTTTGTTGTGGGTCACAATAATGAATTGGCTCTCTTCGCTAAACTGGCGTATCATGCTGGTAAACTTGCCCACGTTGGCGTCGTCCAGCGGTGCGTCCACCTCGTCCAGTATACAGAAAGGCGCCGGCTTAATTAAATAAATTGCAAACAGCAGCGCCGTTGCAGTTAGTGTCTTCTCTCCCCCACTCAGCTGGCTAATAGATGAAGGTCTTTTACCTTTTGGCTTGGCAATGATGTCAATGCCAGTTTCCGCAAGATTGTCCGGATTATCCAACACCATATCGGCTGTATCGTCTTCCGTAAACAATGCTTTAAAAACTTTCTGAAAATTCTCCCGCACTTTATTAAATGTATCAAGGAATGCCTGGTTGGCAGTGGCTTCCACTTCCTGGATGGTTTGCATGAGGCTGTCTTTAGCCGTTACCAGGTCATTTTTCTGTTCCAGGATAAAATCATAGCGTTTTTTCATTTCTGTAAACGCTTCAATGGCAGTAGGGTTCACTTCCCCCAGGTTCTCCAGTCTTTTCTTCATCCTGTCGCTCTTCTCCTGTAATTCGGCAACCGGTGTTTCCGTGTTTCTTGGCTGATCAATAATATCGTCCAGGTTAATCCGGAACTCTACCTGCAGCCGTTCTTTCATTCCTGCCAATTGCAGTTTGAGTTCGTTCAGGTTATCTTTTATCTCCGCGAGCAAGTGTTCAGCGTGTTCTTTTTCCTTTACGGTATGCCGCAACTCGCTCTCTTTTTCATTCAAGCGATTGCGTAGGTTGTAATAGGACTGATCTGCCTCATTCAGCATGGTTTCTTCGGCTTCCTTTTTGTGCAGCAAATCAACGTGTGCCTGCTCAGCCGTTTGCAATACCTCGCTGCCCTCCGATATACTTTCCTGCGTTTGTTTTAATTGAGATGCATTGGTTTCTATCTGTGCACGCAAATCATTTAACTGGTTACTTTTAAATTCATGCTCCTGTTTCAACGCATTTATCTTACTGTGCTGTCTTGTAACCTGGAGGTTAAAATCATTGTACCCAGCCATCACCTGGTTATAGGCGCCTTCTACCAATTTATATTCATCTTCGCTTGACTTCAGTTTGTCGCGTAGTTCATTCAGTGCAGTAACCAGTTGCATCCATTCACTGCGCACCGTTTCCACACCACCGGCGGTCTGCTCAAGCGTCAATTGCAATTCTTCCACCCGGTTTTGTGACAGGCCCTGCGATGCATGCAGGTTTTCGGTCTTGTTCTCCAGTGAAAAAACGAGATTTGTAAGCCTGCTGATATCTTCCTGTGCCTGCTTAATGGCAGTTTCTTTTAACTGGTCGTTGAAGGCAATCACCTCGTTGTGCTTCGACTGTATAGCTGCCTTAAGGTTATTAACAATAATTTCCTGCCCAGCAATTTCTCCAGCCAGCTTCTCAAGATTTTTGGCACGGCCAATTTTTTTGCCCTCAAATAAACCCACACTACCACCAGTCAGCGAATATTTTCCTTTTACATACTTGCCATGTTTTTCCAAAACAATAGAACCATTGCTATTTGCCAGCGCTGCTTCGCTTTCGGCAATAAATACATTGCCCAGTAAATAATTGGCCAGGCTGCGGTATTTTTCATCCACTTCAATTACATCCATAGCACGGATGGTTTCTGGTATATCGTGTGAACCACCAAAATCGGTTCCTTCATTATCGAGCTTGTCAAGCAAAAAGAAATTCGCTTTACCTTTTTTATTATCGTCCAGCAAATGCACCGCCTGCAAGCCTTCCTGCAAATTGTTTACCACATAGTAGTTCAGGTAGGGCTCCAACACATTTTCAACTGCCGCACGGTATTCCTCCTTAACGTAAATGATATCTGACAGTATTGGTGCAGTATGGTTCCAGCCAGTGTTTTTATGGAGAAATTTAATACTCTCCGGGTAACCTTCCATCGAATCCACCAGGCTCTTTAACAAATCGTATTCGTTGCGCCGACTATCCAGTTTCCTGTTTTCATCTGCCAGCTGCTGACGGAGTACTTCCACTTCACTTTGTGTCTGTAAAATTTGTTCCTTGGTGTGATCATGCTGGTCCTGCAATTGCTGCAAATCCCTTTTACGGCTGCCCAGTTCTTCTTCTTTGGTACCGCGTTCTTCTTCCAGTTGTTTTAGCTGGCTGCTACGCAATTCCCTTTCTTCCTCAATCTGAGCTACCGCCCGCTGTAAATTTTGAATCGACGTATCTGCTACCGCCACTTTTTTCTCGGCTTCAAACTGGCTGCGCTGTACGCTCAGGTTCTCGCTGCGCAGGCTGTCAACATGCGTTCTTTTTTCATCAAAAACCTTGCGTTTGTCTTCTACACTGGATTTAAGTTCTTCCAGCTGCTGTTGCAGGTTTTCCAATTTGGACGATTCTTCTGCACCCTGTTGTTCTGTGAACAAAATGCTTTCTTCCAGGCCTTTCAATTGCCCTTCACTCTTATTAAGAAAAACTTCCAGGCTGGCAGACTTCTCCTGCAGAAAATTCAATCGCTGACCGGCCAGGTTTTTTTCATTTTCTTTTGTGCGGAGTACTTGCAGCAAATCGTTGAAGTCGTGCTGCATGTGCTGCAAAGCGCGTTCTTTCTCAATAAAGCTGATACGCTCCTGTTCCAGCGCCGCTTCGGCCGTACCAATGGTGGCTTCTAACTGTATTTTCTTATTCGTTTCTGTTTCAGATTGTTCATTCAGGGTGCGGTAGGTAACGTTGAATCCTTCCAGCGATGCTTTGGCCAATTCAATGCTGTGTTCGCGGTATTCCTTTTTTATCTCATGGTACTTCTCGGCTTTTTTTGCCTGGTTTTCCAGGCTTTTAAGCTGGTTGTTTATCTCAAACAACAGGTCTTCGATGCGGGCAATGTCCTGTTCCGTCGCATCCAGCTTCAATTTAGCCTCGCGTTTGCGGGTTTTGTAAATAGTGATCCCCGCTGCCTGTTCCAGCATTCGGCGACGGCTGTTCTCCTTGTCCTTGATAATTTCATCCACCATGCCCAACTCAATAATGGCGTAGCTGTCCGTACTCACCCCGGTATCCATAAAAAGATTCTGGATATCCTTTAAGCGGCACTGTACGTCGTTCAGGCGGTATTCGCTCTCGCCACTTTTATAAAATTTGCGTGTAACGGTTACCGTATTAAACTCGGTTGGGAGCAGATTGCGGGTATTTTCAAAAGTAAGGCTCACTTCTGCCAAACCGGAGGCGCTGCGGGTCTTGGAACCATTAAAAACCAGGCTGTCCAGGTTTTCACTGCGGAGGTGGCTGATCTTCTGCTCGCCAATTACCCAGCGGATACTATCAATGATATTGCTTTTGCCGCAGCCGTTTGGCCCAATAACCCCGGTAATGCCCTCGTCAAAATTGAGCACGGTCTTATCGGCAAAGCTTTTAAATCCTTTAATTTCTAAACTCTTTAATCTCACAGTGAAAAGTTTTAAGTAGAACGGGCAAATATATTTTTTTGCAGCTAACAAAAAATCTGGTTTGGCAGGAAGGCGGTTATAATTATTAACCTGTTATACACAAACATTGCACCGTACATTAGTTATCAACAGTTTGTGACCAAATAGCCTATCCGTGCCCTTGCTAATTGCTATCTATACGGTGGCGGCTGCAACACATTGACCATTGTGTTGACCGGGCGGTAACTGCCGCGCCAGCGGTCATGGGCTGGACTAAAATTAATAATATCTTTACCCCGCGCGCACAAAACAGATAACGCTCCATGCTAAACATCAATGACCTCCACATAGAAGAAGAGATAATGCCTTTGTTTGATTCAACTTTCAATTTTTATTCAGGACAGGCCGTGCGTTCCATGCTGGGTAGCCCGCTGGGCTCCGAAGCCGCCATCCTGGCGCGGCAACAGCTGCTGAACGGCTTTATCGCTAACCGCAATGTGTTGAAAGATTATTCTTTTTCCCGTTTCAACCTTACGGAAATTCATGACTTCCTGGAAAGTTTTGCAGTAGGGTCACTTACCGGCCGCAAGCTACGTTGGAAACTCACTTTTTCCGAAAAAGAACGGCTCCAGAAAAGAGGACGCCTAATTCTTCTTATCCGGCTTTTTTATAAAATTCAAACCACTTATACCAGCAAGATTGACCGATCGCTGTTTCCGCCTGCTTATGCGACCGAGCTACAGCAAATCAACCAGTTTTTCGACGGTTTTAACCTCGCTCATTATGAAGCAATCTTCCAGAAAAAAACAAAACTGGGGGTGGGCGATATTGTGGAACTGATGAAGATTATTTCCGAGAAAATGACCAATGGGCAGATCGGCGCTTTCTGGGAAAGATGGTTTGTATTTGAGGCTTGCCTTTCTATCAGCAATGGGATTGTAAAACACGGGTTCGTTTTTCCTTCTTTTACCAACGGCCCCTTTTCAGTAGAAGGGATTTATCATCCATTTCTAAAAAACCCGGTAAAGAATGATATTAATGCAGAAAGCAATGTCATCCTGCTAACCGGTCCCAATATGTCCGGCAAATCGACCCTGCTGAAAGCTATCAGCATCTGCGTTTACCTTGGTCACACCGGGCTTGCAGTGCCGGCATCGAAAGCAAGCATGCCTTATTTTAGTACTATTTCCGTGGCCATCAATCTTACCGACAGCATTGTGAGCGGCTATAGCCATTTCATGTCTGAAATTGTAACACTTAAAAACGTGGTCACCGCTGCCAGTGGCAAAGAAAAATGTTTTGCGGTGTTTGATGAATTGTTCCGCGGTACCAATATTGAAGATGCATTGGAAATAAGTACCGCGACCATCCAGGGACTTGCGAATTTTCCTGCATCCCTTTTTTTTATTTCCACCCACCTCCACCAACTGAAAGAAATTGAGGCGGTTCAAAAAGATAAGGCAGCGACCTGGTACATCGATTGTGAATTAAAAAACGACCTGCCGGTGTTCAACTACAAACTAAAAAAAGGCTGGTCCGACATGCGGGTTGGCCGGATATTGTTTAAAAAAGAAGGTTTGTATAAAATGCTGGCGCGATAAAGCCAAATGGCTGAGCGTACCTGGTCCGCAACGAGAAACCAATTGGGTGCGCCGGGCCCTTAGCAACACGCAACGACTTTTGCTCTCCAGCGCCCTGCAATTTTATCAACGGCAGCAGCAGCAACCGAACATGCCATTATCTTTGATTATCAAAAAATCTTATCTATGACCAGCACACCAAAATTTTTATCCAGCTTGTTGCTCGCAGGCTTTTTTTACTTAAATGCCAGCAGCCAATATAAGCCTGCTGATCTTATTCCTTCAGACCCCAACGTTAAAATTGGTAAACTAGACAATGGCCTGACTTATTACATAGCAAAAAACGCAACGCCAGAAAAAAAGGTGGAGCTCAGACTGGCAGTCAATGCCGGTTCAGTTTTGGAAAACGAAGACCAACGCGGCCTCGCCCATTTTATGGAGCACATGAGCTTCAATGGTACAAAGCACTTTCCTAAAAACGAGCTGGTTGATTTTTTGCAAAAATCAGGTATACAGTTTGGCGCAGATCTCAATGCCTATACCGGGTTTGATGAAACGGTTTATATCTTACCTGTACCAACCGATGACCCAAAAATGCTTGAGCAGGGCTTATTGGTATTGGAGGATTGGGCTTTCAATAATCTATTTGACAAGACAGAAATTGAAAAAGAACGGGGTGTTGTGCTGGAGGAAGCACGTTTAGGGAAAGGTTCGGGTGAGCGAATGAGTGCGTTGTATTTTCCGCGGCTTTTCAACGGTTCTAAATATGCAACACGATTGCCGATTGGCAAAGAAGCGGTGCTAAAAAACTTTAAACCCGAAACACTCAAAACTTTTTATAAAACGTGGTACCGGCCCAACCAAATGGCGGTTATGGTGGTGGGAGACATTAATCCTGCAGCAGTTGAGAAACTGGTAAAAGCCCATTTTGGAAAGTTTACTAATCCTAGAGGCGCACCGGTGAGACCTTCCATTACACCTATTCTTGCCCGGGTTAAACCGGATGCGATGGTACTAACTGACGAAGAAGCCACCAATACCTTTATACAGATTTTCAATTTTGTGAAACCGGCGCGGCCTGTAAAAACATGGGGCGATTACCGCAACGCTGTTATGGAAGGTTTGGTTAGCGCACTCATTAACCAGCGGTTGCAGGAATTAACCCAAAAAGAAAATCCACCTTTTCTTTTTGCCAGTACCGGGTTCAGCCAATTCCTCCGCGGATATAATTCCTTTAACTCGTTTGCGGTGTTAAGCAAGGGTACGGTTCAGGATGCTATCAATGCTTTAATAGAAGCAACCAACCGCGCCAGGCAGTTTGGTTTTCTAAAAACAGAAGTTGACCGCGCAAAGGCCAGCCTCTTAACTAGTACGCAACAAGCTTATAACGAAAGGGAGAAATCACCATCCGGCCAGCGCGTTGGCGAATATGTAAGCAGTTTTCTAAATGGATCGCCGGTGCCAGGCATTACACACCGCTATAATTTCATCAAACAATCGCTAGCCGGCATCAGTCTCCAGGAAATCAATGCCATTGCTAAAAACATGCCTTCTACTGCCAACGCGTTTACGCTGGTGCAGGCACCCGCAGCACTAAAAAGCCAGTTGCCAGACAGCAGCCAGGTGCTCCAGGCATTGGTAACCGCAAACAATATTGCGGTACAACCCTATGAAGAAAAAACAGTAGCCAGCACGTTGTTAGACAAAGAACCAGTTGCGGGAAAAGTAACTTCGCAAACCGTCAATGAAAAACTGGGCACTACAAACTTCAGTTTGTCCAACGGCGTTACCGTCACCATCAAACCAACTAAATTTAAAAATGACGACATTCAGCTGGATGCGTGGCGTTTGGGTGGTGCGCACAAATATAGCCTGGACGATAAAGGCAATGCGGAAAACGCGGCACAGCTGGCACTTACCATGGGCGTAAAGGATCTAACCCCTACCGAACTGGACAAGTTCATGGCCGGCAAAAATTTTAACGTATCCCCGTATATCAATGCAGATGAAGAAGGTATTGAAGGGAGCAGTAGCGTAAAAGATTTCGAAACATTCCTGCAATTGATTTACCTGTATTTTACGGAGCCCCGCAAAGATGTAGCACTTTTTAACGCTTACATCAGCAAACAAAAAAGTGCGATTGAATTTTTAAGCAAAAACCCCAACGCATCTTACCAGGATACGTTGAATAAGATTATTTACAACAACAATCCCTGGAAGACCGCTTTTCCGAGAGCGGCAGATTACGATAAAATAAACCTCAACCGCAGCATGGCTATTTACAAAGAAATTTATGGCAATGCGTATGGCTTTCATTTCACCTTTGTGGGCAATATTGACCCGGCAACAGCCACACCCCTGCTGGAAAAATACCTGGGCGCTTTACCTGCTGCTGCAAAAGAAAATACAAACAAAGACATTGGCGCCCGCATGATAAACGGGTACACTGACATTGTCATCAAAAGAGGAAAAGAACAGCAGGCGGTCATCAACCTCATTTTTGAAGGTGAAACAACTTATACACGGGAGAACCAGCAGCAACTATCTGTATTATTGGAAGCCCTCAACATCGAAATTATTGAAAAGCTCCGCGAAGAAATGAGCGGCATGTACGGCGGTGGCATAAGTGGAGCGGTTGTTAAACGTCCGTATGAACATTATACAATCCGGGCTAATATTCCGTGCGGGCCTGAGAATGTTGACAAGCTGACCGAAGCTTTACTGGGAATCATAAAAACAGCGCAGGAAACTGGTGTTTCGCAAAACGATCTCGATAAAGTAAAACAAACCATAAAAAAGCAATACAGTGTAAACATGCAGCAAAATGAAACCTGGCTGCAGAGCCTGTCGGGCGCATTTATAAATGGAGAAGATCCTGAAAACATATTGAATTATTTGCAAATGATTGACAGCATTACCGTTGAAGATCTTAAAAACGTTGCAAAAAAATACCTCACAGTCAACAATATGGTCAAGTCGGTGATGTATCCCGAAAGCGCCAGTGTAAAAGAAGAAGTAAAAACGATCAAAAAAGGATTTTGAGCCGCGCCCTAAAAGTTTGAAATGTTGCGTAAAGGGCGTTCATTTATCTACGCACTAGGGCACCGTAAGCGCTGGCCTTTTGCACAACGATTTTATAAAAAACTGTACAAATTGAAATCATTCGCAACGGAATAAAAACGTGCTGTGAAAACTTTTGTCTCACTGCAGTCCTTGCTGGTAGGTGGCAATACAACGCAGCTGCAGAAATTGGTGATAAGTGCCGATACCGTTCGCCGGCAACTGGCCTGCAATATTTTAGCGGAAGCGTACAGGCAATCTTAAAACATCTTCATCATCACCCTTTCCTGAGCACGAACTGTCATCACACTGCTGCATTTACCGGAAAATTTTAACCGAACCGCCGTGAAGCCGGTTATTTAATTATATTTAGCCGGTAAAACACCAAGACTGCATCATGAAATTAATTACTACTGCACTGCTGGCATTATTGGCAACCGCCTGTATGCAGGCACA